>CAJBBX010000127.1 GCA_903951425.1 uncultured Chthonomonas sp. | reverse complement strand
GTGATAAAATGAAGGTGCGCGGAGAGATGGCTGAGTGGTCGAAAGCGGCCGCCTGCTAAGCGGTTGTAGGGGTGTTAAGCCCTTACCCCGGGTTCGAATCCCGGTCTCTCCGCCACATCACTGGCAAGCAAGCGCGGGGCGTTCGGCGGCAAGCCGGGCGAACCCGCGTTTGCGGCTGTGGCGCATGTGCGCTGAGCCGCCGTCGCCAACCCACCCTATGAGAGCAAACGGCCAGGCCGCCACGATATCCGAAATCGGTCGCCGAACGCGTCTCCGCCGCGCTCCGGCGTCAGTTGCCGCCCTCATCCTCGCGGTAGCTGCACTTCCGGCCCGTTCGTTGGACGTGGCAGAGTACCTTCGCCTTCGTCGCGAGACAGCCTGCAACCGCGCCCTCACCGCCGGCGACGTGGCCGCGCATCCGGGCAACCACCGTGACACGGTTCTTGAGCTTCGTGGGGCCATCTGCGGCGTGGTCTCCTCAGGTCAGGCCGTGAAGTTCCTCCTCGTGCCCGAGCAGGGCGCCTCGCTGCTGATGGAGGCCCCGCCCGGCGGTGATCCGCTTGTCTCGGCCGCCGGGAGCCAGAGGGTACGGGTTCTTGCTCGCGTAGTCGACGGCGCTATCGGCAATGTAGCCCCGTTGCAGCCCATCGCTGTGGCTTCTGACGCCGAAGTGACTGCGCAGGAGCGGGCATGGGAACAGCGCGAGGCCGCTCGCCGGCAGGCCCTGGCATCCCGGTCTATGACGGCTGCAGCCGGGCGATCGGTCCGGCATGCCACGCCACCGATGCCTCCGCCCGCCCCAGGTGAGCTAAGCGAGTTGGCCCGCAAGTACCTTAGCCCCGTAGGACAGGGCATCTACACGGCCTACGCCGGCTTCATCGCCGGCTGGAACCCGCGCCTGCCTCGGCAACAGGTGGACCAGATCACCGTGAGCCTGCTCTATTTCGCCGAGCGGCACCGCGTCGATCCGCGCCTGGCCGTGGCGCTGATCATCTGCGAGTCGGGCTTCAACCCAAACGCCAAGTCGCGGGCAGGCGCGCAGGGCCTGGGACAGCTCATGCCGTTCAACTCGCGCGCTTTCGGCCTCTCGAATCCATACGATCCGATGCAGAACGTTCGGGTATCGATGAACATCCTGAAGATGAAGTTGCAGATTTACAAGGAGTCGGGAGTTCCCGACGGTCAGATCACGCCCAGACAGGTGGCCCTCACGCTGGCCGCCTACAATGCGGGGTCCGGCGCCGTCCGCAAGTACGGCGGGGTCCCGCCATACCGCGAAACCCAGCGGTATGTCGCCCGCGTGATGGGCCTGTACAAGCGCCTCTGCGGCATCCCGTAGCCTACCTCCGGCGCGCTCGGTTTGACCGCCCCCGCTTAATCCCGGTACAATCCTCCTTCAGCTTCTGAAGGTGAGGCGAACCCGCGTGAAGTACAACGCCCCCAAGTACATGAACGACGTCCTGCCCGTTGCGCGGCCGGACAAGGCCTGGCTGCATTCCGCGCGATGGCGTGCCGTTGAGCGCGTCTTTCAGGACGTCTGCCGCCTCTACGGCTACCGCGAGATCCGAACCCCGGTCATGGAGAGCACGGAGCTCTTCACGCGCAGCATCGGGGAAGGGACCGACATCGTCGCCAAGGAGATGTTCAGCTTCGAGACGCGCGGCGGCGCCGGCGTGACCTTGCGCCCTGAGGGGACCGCCCCGGTGATCCGCGCCTACCTTGAGAACGGCTTGGCGTCCGAGGGATCGCTCACCAAGCTCTACTACATAGCTCGGGTCTATCGCTACGAGCGTGGGCAGAAGGGCCGCTACCGCGAGCACCAGCAGACCGGCGTCGAGGTCCTGGGTTCGTCCGAGCCCCTCGTTGACGCCGAGGTGATCTCGCTGGCAGTGGAGTTCTACCGGCGCCTCGGCATCACCGACACCGAACTGCGGATCAACTCGGTCGGTTGCCCGGCCTGTCGCCCTGCGTACCGCCAGCAGTTGCTGGACTTCGCGCGTCCGCTGTTGGACCAGATGAGCGCCGACAACCGCACCCGGTTCGCCACCAACCCGCTCCGGATGCTCGACAGCAAGGAGCCGCAAGATCGTCAGGCCCTCGAGGACGCGCCCCGCCTCGTGGATGCCCTGTGCGAAGGGTGTGCGGCGCACTTCGCGACCCTCTGCGACCTCCTTCGGGCGCTGGAGGTTCCGTTCAGCCTGGACCCGCATCTGGTGCGAGGGTTTGACTACTACACGCGCACGGCCTTTGAGATCGTCTCCCGCGGCCTCGGGGCCATGAACGCCATCGGCGGCGGCGGTCGGTACGACGGCCTGGTCGAAGAGTGTGGAGGCCCTGCCACGCCGGGCATCGGCTTCGGGATCGGCACCGAGCGTTGCCTGATCGCGCTGGAGGCGGCAGGCGTCGAACTGCCTGTGGACGACGAGGCGCCGGTGGCGTTCGTGGTGGCGCTCGGCCCTGCCGAGCGCGCCCGCGCAGCGCAGCTTCTGCTGGATCTTCGCAGGGCAGGCATTGCCTGTGACGCCGACTACGCCGCGCGCTCCATGAAGGCGCAGATGCGGCAGGCGTCGCGGCTGGGAGCACGCTGGGCGGTGATCTTGGGCGAAGATGAGTTGTCGCGCGGAGCCTGCTCACTGAAGGACCTGCAGGGCGGTGCGCCGCAGTGTGAGGCGCCGCTGGCGGACCTCGTTGAGCGATTGGCGAAGTAGGGCACCAGAAGGGGAGGCGATTTTGGAGAGCTGGCAGCGAACGGCAGACTGTGGCGCACTTCGGGCGGAGCACGTCGGCACGAGCGTGGTGCTCAACGGCTGGGCGCACAGCGTTCGCAACCATGGCGACCTTGTCTTCATCGACCTGCGCGACCGCACGGGCCTCGTGCAGCTTCGCGCCGACGTGGCGTCGGGTGTCGAGGCCGTCGTTGCCGCCGCCGGCGTGAAGCCTGAGTTCGTTATCAGCGTCACCGGCGAGGTGCGTCGCCGGGCTGACGGCATGGAGAACCCCAAGCTCGACACCGGCGACGTGGAGGTGAATATCGTCGGCCTGCAGGTGCTCAATACCTGCCGGCAGCCGCTCCCGTTCCAGCTCAGCGACGAAGCGCATATGGCTTTGGTGAACGAAGAGCTACGCGTGAAGTACCGCTACCTCGACCTTCGCCGCCCTTCCATGTACCAGACGCTAAAGCTGCGGCATGAGGTCGTGGCCCTGATGCGGAGGCACCTTGGGGCGAGGGGTTTCCTCGAGATCGAGACCCCCATCTTCACCAAGTCGACGCCCGAGGGCGCCCGTGACTACCTGGTGCCTTACCGCTTGGAGCCCGGTCACTTTTACGCCCTTCCGCAGTCTCCGCAGCAGTACAAGCAGCTGCTGATGGTCGCCGGCTGTGAGCGCTACTTCCAGGTGGCGCGCTGTTTCCGTGACGAGGCCCAACGAGCCGACCGGCAGCCCGAGTTCACCCAGCTAGACGTCGAGATGTCGTTCGTCACGCAGGAGGACATCCTGCGGCTGACAGAAGACCTCACGATCGAGCTGGTGGAAGGCCTCTCCACCAAGAAGCTGGGATCCAAGCCCTTTACCCGGCTCACGTACGACCAGGCGATGGCGCTGTACGGGTCCGACAAGCCCGATCTTCGGTTCGGACTGGAACTGGTCGACCTGGGCGAACTCCTGGGCGGTTGCGCGTTCAGCGTGTTCCGGTCGACGTTGGACGGTGGCGGCCAGGTGAAGGCCCTGCGCTACCCTGGCGGCGCGTCGCTCTCCCGCAAGGAGATCGATACGCTGGGATCGATGGCACGCGACAACGGCGCCAAGGGCTTGGCATACCTGCAGGTCGATGGCCCGGCGGACGGCGCCGCCCTATCGGCTCGCGGCCCGGTGGTGAAGCACCTGACAGCCGACGAGTTGGCGTCCGTCCTCGCCGCTGCACAGGCGGAGCCGGGCGACCTGATCCTCTTCGCCGCCGACCGTCCGAAGATCGTCGCCCAGGTTCTGGGTAGGATGCGGACCGAGATCGGCGCGCGCCTGAAGCTCGCCGACCCGAATGTGCTCTACTTCTGCTGGGTAACCGACTTTCCGCTGGTGGAGTGGAACGAGGACGAGGCGCGCTGGGACGCCAGCCACCACCCGTTCACCATGCCGCATCCGGAGGACCTGCCGTTCTTACTCGAGGACCCGGGCCGCGTCCGCGCCCAGTGCTACGATATCGTCTGCAACGGCGTCGAGTGGGCTTCCGGCTCCATCCGAATTCATCGGCGGGATATCCAGGCGCAGGTCTTCGGGCTCCTGGGGATCGATGAGGCCACGCAGCAGGATCGGTTCGCGCACATGCTGGAGGCTTTCGAGTTCGGCGCCCCGCCGCATGGAGGCATCGCCCCGGGCATCGACCGGTTGATCATGCTCCTGACGGATACCGAGAACATCCGCGAGGTCATGGCCTTCCCCAAGCTCGGTGGCGGCTCTGACCCAATGATGGGCGCTCCTAGCGAGGTCGATGCGGCGCAACTGGCAGAGTTGGGCCTGCGCATCGTGAAGGAGTAGGCCTCAGCAACAGCCATTTGACTCCGCGTCGCCACTGCCGCTATAATACTCTGAGTTGCCCTCGTAGCTCAGCGGATAGAGTACCGGCCTCCGGAGCCGGGTGCACAGGTTCGAGTCCTGTCGAGGGCGCCATACGATTGAGGCCGGCCATCGGGATCGCCCCGGTTGGCCGGCCTTTCGATCAACTCCCGGTGCATTGAGGTCCCCCATAGAGTTCCAGCTTCGGAGCCGTTGCGGCACAACCAGGGCGCGAACGGGTCTGCTCACGCTGCCCCACGGCCAGGTCGAGACGCCCGTCTTCATGCCGGTGGGCACGCAGGGCACCGTAAAGGGCGCCCTGCCTGATGACGTCCGTGCGGCCGGCTTCAACCTGATCCTCGGTAACGCCTACCACCTGCATCTGCGGCCTGGCGACGAGCTTGTGGCCCAGGCGGGCGGGCTCCATCGCTTCTCAGGGTGGCAAGGCGCCATGCTGACCGATAGCGGCGGCTTCCAGGTCTTCAGCCTGGCGGGCCTCCGCAAGATTACGGAGGAGGGCGTCCGGTTCCAGTCGCACATCGACGGCAGCATGCACCACTTCACGCCGGAGAGCGTCGCTGCCATAGAGCGCAACCTGGGTCCGGACATCGCTATGGTGCTGGATGAGTGCCCGCCGTTCCCGTGCCCGCCTGACTACGCCCGCGACTCGATGCATCGCACGACGCGCTGGGCAGCGCGGGCCCTGGCCGACCATACGGCGCAGGGCGGACGGGCGACGGGCGGTTGGGAGCAGGCGCTCTTCGCCATTGTCCAGGGCTCGGTCTACCGCGGCCTGCGGGCCGAGTCCGCCGGCGACTTGGTAGACCTGGGCTTCCCCGGGTATGCCATCGGCGGCCTGGCGGTGGGCGAGGAGGCTGGGCAGCGGCGTGAGTGCGTGGAGTGGGTGACCGACCTGTTGCCTTCGGAGAAGCCTCGCTACCTGATGGGCGTGGGCACGCCCATCGATATACTGGATGCAGTCGAGCGCGGTGTAGATATGTTCGACTGCGTGCTGCCCACGCGGAACGCACGAAACGCGCAGGCGTACACACCACAAGGCTCCATCAACCTGCGCAACGCGCGCTTCCGCACCGACTTTGGCCCCCTGGACGGCGAGTGCCCTTGCCCCGTCTGTGCGCGCCATACGCGGGCCTATGTGCGGCATCTCTTTTCGGCCAAGGAGATGCTGGGGCCGACGCTGGTGACCCTGCACAACCTTTGGTTCTACTCGTGCCTGATGCAGGCCATCCGGACCGCGATCGCGCAGGACCGCCTGCCTGCGTTTTCCCGGGCATACCGCGAGCGCTACGAGGCTCCAGACAGCCGGTGCAGCGATGAGTAGTCTGGCGCTGGCATTCGTACTGGTAGCCATGATGCAGGCTACGCCGCCGCCTGTCGCGGCCGCGCAGCAGGCTCAGCCGCCGAAGCTTATCTACGCGGGCTCCTCGACGGCCTACGTGTCAGCCGACAACCTGTTTGGTGCGGTGGCGGTACTCATGAACGACGGAACCGTAAGGTCGGTTGCCAATCGCGTGGAGCTCTTCGCCGCCAACGGCCTCGAATACGCGGGCGGGGACACGCGCCCGGCCATTCCGGAACTGGAGCCAGGCGCGTGGCACGCGGTGCGCTGCTCGATGACGCCCTCCAGGTCGGATAGCGCGCTGGTCCTGGGCGCGGTATCGAAGCAGGACGGCGCCCTGCCGGCGTACGTGGTTCAGCCCGTGCATCATCTCGAGGCAGATCCCGGCCCCGAGGCGCAACGGGTACCCACAGCCCCAGGGGGCCGGGTACGCGGCAAGCGCGCCTACGCCGAGACGGCCAACCTGCGCGTCTCGGTTGAGACCACGGTGGCGGGCGTACCGTTGCTGCTCGTGGCTTGTCGCACGAAGTCGGGCTGGCGGCGCGCGGGCGCCGTGGCGCCGCTGGCGTCGGTCCTCAGCGCCGAGCCGGGCCAGGAGCCCTGGTGGGAAGTGCTGAAGGTGGACGAGGTATCCGTCTCCGCCGCACCGGACAGCGTCGTCCTCAGCGTTGCAGGATCCGTGGGGCTGCGGTGGCGGGCTACGGCCACCATTACCCTCAGGTCCGGGAGAACGGCGGCCGAGGTTGGGTTGCGGCTCTCACCATTGAAGCGGGTGCACTGCCGCGCCGTTCGCTTGGCTCCATATTGCGCAGGCGACCGCTCCTTCGGCTCTGCGGTGTCGGAGACCCTGCAGCCTGTGGCCGGCGTACGAGGCGGCGTGGGCGCGGTGCGATGGGGTGAGATCACCACCGGCGTCGCGGTGGATACGGCGTCCGCTCCGGCCCAGTGGCTGCCGACTGTGGTACCCGCAGTGCCGGGCCTGGACTATGTGCCCATCGCGTTCGAGTGGGCGTCGGCTCCCGGCGTCGCCACGCTGATGGCCGGTTCCCAGCTTGAGTTCCGGGTGCGCCTCTTCGCCATGCCGGGCAGCGCCGATGTGCAGGACGCCCTGCGCCATGCGCCGGCGGCCCCGCCGTCAGAGCCGCCCGCGCCGCAACCGACCATCCTCCTGCCCGATCCGGCTCCCGCTACTTCTTCTGGACGGTGATGGCGTAGAGGAGGGCCCCGTCGGTCTTTGAGAGGACTACGGCGGCCAGCTTCTTGCCATCCGTCAGGTTGAACCGGTATCGGTAGAACGCGAACCGTTTGTCGTTCGCTTTGCCCAGACTACCCGCGGCTGGGCCGATGAACGAGACCGCAGCGCTTCCACCTTCCGGGTTTGTGCCGTCGCCAACGGGGAACGAGATCAGCTGTTCCGACTTGTCGGAGAAGACCAGCGTGATCGTGGCCATGAGGCCCGGCTTGGTAGCTGACGCCAGAAGATGTACTGCGGCCCCTGCGGGCGACTGGGCGGCGTTGGCGAACGCCACGCGTTGGCCGGCGAACGGCACCCCGTCGCCCATGCCGGGCGCGGCTCCGGGCCAGCGGAAGGCTATGGATCGCGACGAACCGAGGCCAGTGCCGGCTACGGGCAGCCAGAGCGTGTCGGCGACGGCGGCAGGGCCGGCGAAGGGCGGGCAGACCAACTCCATGGGCCGCGTCGGCTTCGAGGGGCGCTTCCTGCTCGCAGGCGACGGTGGCCCACACGGCAACTCAGCCATCCATAGCTGGCCCATAATCACCGTGACCGGGTGTACGCGGATGTCGTAGGGCCGTGCGGACGGGAGGGTGGACTGCCATGTGTCGCCGACCTTCATGTCCCACACGAGCCAGTACGAGCCGTCGTTGGGCGGCGCGGTGACGGCTGCCAGCAGGTCCGGCAACTGCTCGCCGGGAGCCAGATCCTGCGGTAGCGCCGTCGTCTCGCCCTCCCAGAGGGCCTCCACGCCATCCTGATAGTACCAGTGGCAGCCCAGGCGCACCGCATCACGCCGCCACGTCTGGGCGCCGGCATTGCGCACCCCGATGGGCACCATCAGGCGCTTGGCAGCAGGCAGCTGGTCGGGCGTGTAGTCGTTCATGAAGACCGCGCCCACGTCCGCGTCGATGATGCCCACCGCATCGGCGTCAACCGTGGCTGTGGCGGCCTGGCCGGCGCCGACCTCCCACCAGACGATCGGGCACTGTGCGGCCATGCCGTCATCTGTGGTGACCGCGCGCCCCGTCGGGGTCACCGTCCCCAGCAGCACCTTTACTTCCGTCGCTGCGCCCGCAGGCACCGGAGCGGGCAGGGCGACACAGGCATCAGCAAGCCCTCCGTCGGTGCGGCCGCCGGAACCGTCAACACCCATGCGTGCCCGAACCATTGTGCCGGCCGGCCATGCATCGGGGCCGTCGTTGCGCAGGACCGCCCGGACATCGTAGGCGGCTCCTGCCTCGAGCACCGCAGGCAGGTCCGTCCAGAGCATGGTCGGGCGCAGGGCCTTATCGGCCGTGACGGTGACGGGCAGTGAGGCCACCAGCACCGGCGTCGCCGCGGCTGCGGACTGCTGCAACGCCACCTCCAGGCGCCACTCGCCGGCGGCGGCTGGCGCGCGCACTGCGAGGCGCTGGGGCCTGGTCTGGAACGGGTCCGTATCGGCCGGGATCGGGGACGTTTCCGTCGCACCTGAGGCCTGGCCGTTGGGGCCGATCCAGCGCGTGGCGAGGAGATGGCTAGCTGCCGTGATCGCCACCGTACCGGAGTTGCGAAGGGTGACATCGAAGAGCGCCAGCGCTCCTGCGCCCAGTGTGGCCGGGGCATTGGTGAGGAGGGCCTCGGCGCGAAGGCCCTGGGGAACGTGCCAGGCCCTTGCCCAGGCGGCGGTGGCGTCGAGCAGGGCAGCGCCGAACTCCAGGGTCGGCGCAACGGCCGTGCCTGCCTCGAAGTCGTTCCAGCTCTCCAGGATGATCCAGTTGGCCTTGGCGCGGGCCTGGTTGCGCCAAGCGGTGCGGAAGGCGTCGATCCCTGCCTCGCCCAGGGCCTCGGGCCTCATGCGGGCGACGGAGGATGGCCCCGGGGCTGTGCCTCCGTCAGGCGAGGGCAATAGCACCGTGGCGCCGTCGCCGGCGTCGGGAGCGGCGCAGAGCACGCTGTCGCACCCTGTGGCGCGCCAGACCGCCTCGCGGATCGCCTGGGCGGCAGCTTTGGTCAGGGAACCCGGCGCGACCCCGCCCACAACGAAGATGGGAAGAACGCTTCCGGTTGGTGCGCCGGCAACGGGCACATGGGCTCGCCCGAACCTGGGCACCCGTAGCGCAAAAGCGTGCACCAACCCCACGACGCGCGCCTGTTGCGCGGTGTCGGCCAGGTCTACGGCGGCCCCGGAGCCGAAATCGATAAGCGGAGCCGCCGGGATCACAGGTTCGCGCCTGCCGGCAAGCCATCGCTGTGCGGCGCCCAGGGCCAGCGCGCCGCGCAACGCCAGGCGGCGCGCATCGGTGTCCGCCAGCGGGAGGCGCACGGCCAATCCGTCGATGCCCGAGTCGCGCATCCGAACCATGTCTCGGCGGTGCATCTCCACGCTGTCCGAACTGAGCCACGGTCCCTCGCCGTCGAGCGGGTGCGTTGTGGCCAGGGTAGCTCCGGATGCCGCCCGTGTGGAGCGAAGCGGAAGCCCCTTGCGTGAGTCGCACTGCCAGTCGACCAGGTAGACGGTCCAGACCATCTTTGGGAGCTTCAGCGCAGCGGCATCGGCGAGACTGGGTGCGCCCGGCACGGGGTTGGCAGCGGGCGCAGGTGCGGCGACGGCCTTCGGCGCGGCTCCCGTTCGAGCCGCGATGAGCGAGGGCGCCACAATGGTTGCGCCGCCACCCTCACGCTCGACCATGGTGATCTCGGACGCCGTAGCCCACTCGTCCTTGTCAATGACGCCGTCCATGTTGGGCGCCCGCTTACCGACCTTGGGGCAGACGCGCCTCGACCCAGCCGCCTGTGGGGCGGCTGGCGTGAGCAGCAGGTCGGTCCAGAGGTCGATCCTCCAGGCGTCAGCCGGGCTCTGAACCTTGGGCGCAAGGCTCAGTAGGGATGTCGTATCGCCGGCGGCGCTCATGGCGGCCACGTTTACCGTGATGCGCGCGTTGGCCGCCGGCGGGCCGCCAATCTCGATCCACGGGAGCGCCATTTCCACCGTGTAGGATTCGCCGCCGCCCGCACGGTTCATGTCGCCCGCATGGGTCACGTAATAGCGGAAAGGAATGCGCGCACCGTCCGGCATCGCCCGGAAGTCATCGAAGCCGCCGAGTCCCGCGGCGCTAGAGCCGCGATACATCTGTGCGCCGCCGGCCACGCTGACGGCCATCATGACCTGCGTCTTCCCGTCGGCCGAGGAGGCGTAGAGGGCCAGGCAGTCGTCTTTCAGCACATCGGTGAACGGCGCGGAGCGGTCCCCCTGCAGGGTTGGCTTTCGGACTGTCGCCGCCAGATAAAGGTAGTCGTCGTCGTGTGCGGTGTAGCAGAGGACGGCGGACCTGGGCGGCGTCTGCCCCGCTGCGAATTGGGCCGCCAGGGCGGTGACCAGCAGCAGCACGAGGGCTCGGCACAATCGCATGGGGCGTCCCTTCGCGGTCACAACGGAGTGGCCGTGGTGTTCCTTGTATAGCAAGAGGGACGAATCCACGGGCCTCGCGGAGCCCCTCATGGGCTATTATGGCACAGGCGGCCACAGCCGGGCGGTGCGCTCCGGCCGTCCGGGCGGCGCGTGGTAGACTCACCGAGACCAAGCACAGTATCGGGAAGAGCAGCGCAATGAACAGAGATGCGGAAGTCGTCCGCGTGATGGAGCGCGAGATGCAGCGGATCGCCGACGAGGCGCTCCGAGGCTTCTTCGCGGGAGTACCCCAGCCGGAGAAGTACTGGCAACCGCGGGCCGACGTCCACGAGACGCCCACAAGCGTGATCGTGAAGGTGGAGGTGCCCGGCGTGAAGCCGGACGCCCTGACCGTAGCCCTCTCGTCGGATGACCGCTACCTCACGGTTTCGGGCACCCGCTACGAGGACCCAGAGGAGCGCGAACACCGCATCCGGTGCTACCAACTGGAGATTTACTTCGGTCCGTTCGAGCGTCAGATACCGTTGCCGACCGGCGTCCGCGTCGACCGCGACGCGGTGACGGCCAAGTACCGCGACGGGATGCTGCTCGTACACATACCCAAGGGACAGCCGAGGCAGAGGACGGCCACCGAGGTCGAGGTCGAATGAGCGGGACGCCGCGACGCAGGGCATAGGGCAACCATGGAAGACCAAAACCACACCGTTACCATCAGCGAGCCGGAGGACGGAGGACGGGTAGACACGGACGGGAGGATTAGCATCCCGGAGGAACTCAACCTCTTGCCGCTACGCGAGTTCGTCATGTTCCCAGTCCTGGTCACGCCCCTCGGCGTCGGTCGCGACAGCTCGGTGCGCCTCGTCAACGAGTCGGTTGTGGGCGGCAACCGGGTCATCGCCGTCTCGGCCCTGCTCGACCCGGCTGTCGAGGAACCAGGCCTCGATGACGTCCAGCGGATCGGTTGCGCCGTCGCCATTCGCATGATGGGCCAACTGCCGGACGGCATACGCCTGATCGTCCAGGGCATAGCGCGCATCGAGTTGCTGGAGGCCGTGCAGACGGAGCCCTACCTCCGCGTGCGGGTTCGGCGACTTGAGGAGCCGGATGTTCCGGCAGACCAGACGCTGGAGGTAGAGGCACTGAAGCGCTCGATCTCGGCGCTCTTCCAGAAGGCCGTCTCGCTCTCGCCCGATATGGCGGACGAGCTCCAGGCATTCGCCGGAGGCGTTCAGGACCCCCGCGTCCTGGCCGACCTGGTCACCGCGCATATGCCCCGCCTCACGCCGGATGACCGCCAGCGTGTCCTCGCCACGATCCCTGTCCGCGAACGGATGCAGGCGGCGATGGGCCTCCTTGCCCGCGAGGTGGAAGTGCTGGAACTAGGCAGCAAGCTCCACTCCCAGGTGGCCAGCGAGTTGGGCAAGACACAGCGCGAGTACTACCTCCGTGAGCAGATGAAGGCCATCCAGCGCGAGCTGGGCGAGGGCGACGAGCACACGCGCGAGATCGACGAGCTCCGGGAGAAGATCGAGGCCTCGGGCATGCCCGAAGAGGCGCGCAAGGAAGCCGACCGCGAGCTGGAGCGGCTTCAGCGCATCCCCTCGGCGGCGCCGGAGTACACCGTGTCTCGTACGTACGTGGACTGGCTCGTGGCGCTCCCCTGGAACAAGGCAACGACAGACAACCTTGAGATCGCCCAGGTGAAGGCCGTGCTTGATCAGGACCATACAGGCCTTGAGAAGGTCAAGGACCGGATCCTGGAGTTTCTGGCCGTGCGGAAGTTCAAGGGTGATGGACCCATCCGGCAGCCCATTCTGTGCCTGGCAGGACCTCCCGGTGTCGGCAAGACATCGCTGGGCAAGAGCATAGCGCGGGCGCTGGGCCGCGAGTTCGTTCGCATCTCCCTGGGCGGCGTGCGCGACGAGGCGGAGATCCGCGGGCATCGTCGCACCTACATCGGCGCGCTCCCGGGCCAGATTATCCAGGGCATTCGCCGCGCAAGCTCCAACAATCCACTCTTCATGTTGGACGAGATCGACAAGGTGACCGCCGACTTCCGGGGCGATCCCTCGTCGGCCTTGTTGGAGGTGCTGGACCCAGAGCAGAACAGCACATTCCGCGACCACTACCTCGAGGTGCCGTTCGACCTCTCTCGTGTGCTCTTCATCACCACGGCCAACATGCTCGATACAATCCTGCCGCCGCTGCGTGACCGGATGGAGGTGATCGAGCTGGCCGGCTACACCGAGGAGGAGAAGGTCGCCATCGCCCGGCGGCACCTCATCCCGAAGCAGATCGGCGAGCACGGCATGAAGGGCAGGCTCAAGTTCACGGCTCCTGCCGTCGTCTCGGTGATCCGCGGTCACACGCGCGAGGCCGGCGTGCGCAACCTGGAGCGCGAGATCGCCTCGGTCTGCCGCAAGGCCACGCGGTCGTTCGCCGAGGGGCGCCAAAAGCCGCTCTCTGTGGGGCTGGCTCAGGTGACCGAGTACCTCGGCGCACCGCGGTTCGAGCGTGAGGAGCTGGACGAACGGCAGCGCAGGCCGGGGGTCGCGGTCGGCATGGTCTGGACGCCCGTGGGCGGTGACATCATCTTCATCGAGGCGGCCGCCATGAAGACCAATGGCCGTCCCGGCACGTTGGTCCTCACGGGGCAGTTGGGCGACGTGATGCGGGAGTCGGCCCAGGCCGCGCTCACCTACGTGCGCTCCAGATCGAGCCAGATCGGCGTGGACCCGGCCTTCGCCGATGACCACGATATCCACATCCATGTGCCCGCCGGCGCCACGCCCAAGGACGGCCCCTCGGCGGGCATCACCATCGCCACGGCGCTGGCATCGCTGATGACCGGTCGTCTGGTACGCAGCCGCCTGGCGATGACGGGCGAGATCACGCTCAGCGGCAAGGTGCTGTCTATCGGCGGCGTGAAGGAGAAGGTCCTGGCATCGCATCGGGCAGGCATTCGGACCATCCTCCTGCCCAAGCGCAACCGCAAGAACTATCTGGAGGATGTGCCCACCGAGGTGCGCGATGCTGTGGACTTCCACTTCGTGGAGGACGCAGCCGCCGTGCTTGAACTGGCACTGGAGCCCCCTACGGTGGCGGCTCCAGTGACCTAGACCGATCTGTGCGTCTGGGGCGCAGACGTGGGATCTACTGACGGCGCGATAGGCATCAGGGCAGAGCCTGTAGGGGTGCCCCCATGACAGAACTCGAGCCTTTGCGCCCGCGACTTCCAACATCGCACGAGACTGACCGTGCCCCATACTGGCGGACCGAACATGCGCAATGCACGCATTGGCGTAGCGTAACCAGTCGCCAGGTGGTTCGCCTGCATCACAGCACCGTAAGCGTGGCGACTGACCCGTTCTCCAGGTACGTGCTGTCGCCCGCGAACTCGGCCTCCATCGGATGTGCGCCGGTCGCCATTCCCGCGGGAGCCGTGTAGAGGTATGGCGCCATGCCGCTGCTGTCCGTTACGCCGGTGCCGAGCACGACGCCGTCCAGCGTGAACTGCACCGTTCTGCCGGGTAGCCAGACGTAGTCCGGCAGGCGGCGCAAGTAGGCCCGCAGGTAGGCGCTGCCGCCGCGGGCGATGGAGCGGGAGGCCAGCCAGAGGTAGCTCACGCCCTTATCGACCATCAGTGTGCCGGTCGACGAGGACGCCCTGTATCCGGCATCGCCCGGCCAGACCCCTGCAAAGACGTGGCTGCCCGGTGCAAGCGCGTCCGGCACAGTCCACGTGATCAGCGCTCGGCCCTGGGGGTTGGTGGTGGCCGAGCCCACGGTAGTTCCGTCAACGGTCAGATCGAGCCGCTTACCCGGCACGGGCGAGCTGCCTGGAACGCGATAGAGATAGGCCTTCAGCACGATGCTCTCGGCGATCTCGCCGGACCGCCCCGGTGCCAGGACTTTGGTATCGTAGGTTCGTACCGTGAGGTTGGCAGTGGCCAGCGCCGGACCGAACGTCTCATCGCCATAGAACACAACCATGATCTGTCGGCTATCTGGATCGGCGGTAGCGATCCACGTGAACGTCGCAGCCCCTCCCACGGCCGTACCGGCTGTGCCCACGTCCGTTCCGGCTATCTTGAACGAGAGGGTCTTGCCGGAGAGGCCGGCGCTGTCGCTCTTTCTGTACAGGAAGCCGCGCAGTGCCACCGGGTCCGCGCCAACGGCCAACCGATCAACGGTGTAGAGCTTTGTGGCGGTCCGCGTGTTGTTCGTGTCCACGATCAGCGTTGCCTCGGCGCTGCACGGGTTGTACGATCCGTCGCCGGCATACTCGACCCGGACCGTCCGTGTGACGGGCCCGTCCGAGACGGTCCACGTGAAGGTGGCGTCGCCGCCGGCGTCCGTCAAGCCTGTTCCCACCGTCGAGCCATCCACCTTGAACGTGATCGTCTGTCCGGCAAGCATCGCGTTGTCGGTATTCCGCGACAGGTCTGCTGCACGGAGGACGAGCCACTCCGCCACGACACCGGCGCAGTCGGCAGTCTGAACGGAGGTCCCCGCCTTGCTCACCGTCAGTGTCGCGGCGCCCGACGCAGCCGCAAGATCACCGTCTCCTGCGAACTGGGCCAGCACCTCGTGTGCGCCCGCTCCGAGGCTGCCCACGACGTAGGGCAGCACCGCCCGGCCCGAGGCGGATGTATTGCCCGTGCCCACAGCCGTTCCGTCGATAGCGAACTGCACAGCCTTTAGGGCCACGCCTGAGCCATTGGACCGCCGCAGCAGAACGGCGCACAGATCCGACGAGGCCCCCGGCGTACCGGAGGCCGGGTCCACCACAATGCTCGAAAGTGACGCCTGCTTGGGTCCGTGCAGCCCTCCCTCCGCAGCCAGTCGCGCGATGCTCCCGTCCCAGTCGCCGGTGAACTTCCACCAGTTGGTCATCTCCTCGGATGCGCCGTACCGGATGCCGTTGTCCCAGCCCGGCATGTTCTGCCACCAGTAGATGAGATACTGGGTCTCGGCCCGCGTGGACCACAGCGATGGATCATTGAAGCCGGGATCGCCGGGCCACTCGAACACCAGATCCCTCCAGCGGTGCATATTGACCGTCTTCTTTTCGCCGGAGTAGTCGGGCGTCCAGTCTTCGCAGTCGCTCAGCACGAGAGCCTCGTTAAGATAGTCATAGTCCAGGTTGGTGTTCGTCGGATGGTGGCACGTGCCGCCCCGGCCAGTGCCCATGCCCACCCCCGGGACGAAGCCGCAGAAGTTCACCCAGAAGAGGTCGGTAACGCCATCCTGCCGCGAGGCCACATGCGACAGGATGGCCTCGATCTGGTGGCCGTGGTTGTGCAGAGCCTCGGTCTGGGTCCGCATGAAGTTGTAGCCGTAGAGTGTGTAGGTGCGGTCGAACACCGGCAGGTCGTTCAGCCGGAAGCTATTGGAGATGTCTCCCGTCGTCGGACTCGACAGGGTAGATGCCTCCCGCGTGGTAGCCCCAGATCCAGAACTCCTTTGCATTGTGCTCCGTCACCCAGTGCTCCGCGTTGATGCGGCGGAGAATCTGGTCGTAGTCGGGTTGATGCGACGACGCGTCCGGCTGGAAGTCCATGTAGGGAGGCATAGGCTCGTAGAACGTGATGATCTTGAGTACGCGGTAGCCCAGCGACGGTCGGGCCTCGGGCCGACTGTGAGCACGGAACCGACTGCGCAGCTCCAGCCCGTTCTTGGTCCGTATCTCGAACTTGTCGATCCACCCGCGGGCCATCTCCACGGTCACCCAGCTTCCATCGGGCCCGATATGGTCCGGGTCCACGTGCACACCGTCAGCCGTCGGTATGAACCGCACGATGACGACCGGCACCTCCCATATGTGGCCGGCCATTGGCGTTGACAGCACCGGGTCTATAGGCTCGTCCTGTTCCGGAAGGGCCGGCGTTGGGACCGTTAGGTGCATCGTCGCGGTGAGCCCGCCGAACGTCGCCGAGATGTCGCACGTGCCGACATTGGCGGCGAGTATGTCGTTATCGGAACGAATCGCGCCGACTGATGGGTCCGACGACGTCAGCGGGTAGGCGTCGTGCGGAAGCTCCACCGATCCCGCAGGCGTCTCTGCAAACAGCCGCGGCTTGCGCCACCACGTCTTCCACAGCGTCAGGTTCTCGGGATTGAACCTCAAGCCGGTGATTCCCACCGTCCGGAGATAGGAATCCAGGACCTCGCCGGAAGTCTTGGCTCGGGTCGAGATGCTGACTTCGTCCATCAGGCCGTCGGCGTCCGATCCGCCAGCCTCCGAACCGATCCGAAGAGGGTCGCCCGATATGCTCGGCAGCGGCGCGCTGAGATGCCATTGATCCTTCAGCGCACCGTCGAGGTAGAGGCGCAGCAGGAGCTGCGAGCTGCTCCAGGTGAAGGCGATGTGGTGCCACTCCCCGGTATGCCATCCGCTCACGTTTGCGATAACCCCGACCTCCGCGCCCCACCTGTTGAAGATCGCTCGGAGATTCGGTCCACCATCAACGACGAATACCATGCCGCCGCCGCCACCCCACACGCAGAACGCGTAGCCGCGGCCCGTCCCAGGGTTCCAGTTGGGCTTGTACCAGAACTCCAGCGTGCCCTCCTGCGAATCGATGTTCGTCGCCGACGGGTACTCCAGCACGTCACTCGAATCGAATGCCGCGGCCTGGTTCACCTTGCCTGCGGCAAATGTAACGCCCGAGGTGCTCGAGGGCGTTTGGCCCCGGGTTCCGGTCAGGCTGCCGTCGAACGGCAGCGTGAGACCCGTCTGTGCGTGGGCGTGAGATGCTGCCCCGAGAAGACAAACGACGGCGGCGTAGCGCCAAAGACTTGCGGTCCAGATCACACGTGCAGCGTTGCGCATGTGGTGTTTCCTCCCATCGGAACGAACGTATATCAACTCCTGCTGCCCGACCGGCGGGCTCATGGCCTACGGCGTTACCGTCAGCACAGCGGTACCGGCATTCGGCAGGTAGTGCGAATCTCCTGCGAACTCGCCCAGCATGTCGTGGTTGCCGGTCGTCATTGCTGTCGGCGCGGTGTAGAGATAGGCTGCCATGCCGTTGGCGTCGGTCACTCCGGTGCCCAGATTGGTTCCGTCGAGCGAGAACCTCACGCTCTTGCCGGACCACCAGACGTAGTCCGACAAGCGGCGCAGGTAGGCGCTCTCTCCTCGCGCGGTCCTGTGGGTCGGCGAGAGCCGCACCGACCACGGTTCTGTCGTCCGCAAACGCCAAGCTTCTGCCCACAGAGTGAAGTGCACGCGAAGCCCGGCGGAGATAGCCGAGCGGGCTCACTGGCTGAGCCATGTCGCCCGATCGGCTGGGGGCAAGAGCGCGGTATCGTGCGTGGCCACAGTCAGAACGGTAGCCGGTGACGAAGGCTCAAAAGCCGCGCTCCCGGCGGTTGCCACACCAAGGGTGCTGGTAGCTGCTCCCCGATCGATCACCCAGGTCAGCGCTGAGACACCGACCGTGCCGGTGGCGGCACCGCCCACGTCGGTGCCGGCGATACTCGCCGCCAGTGGCCTCGCGACGATCCCGCTGTTGTCGGCTTTGCGGTATGGGTAGCCGCGCAGGAGGACACGACTGGGTCCCACGTCGCTCCGGTCCACCTTGTTGGCCTTTGACGCAGGCTGGCTCACGGTAGCCGGCGTGCTAGTGGCCCGTCCGTCGTCGACAGTGAACTCAAACGTGTCGGCACCGCCAAAGTCACCGGTGCAGGGGTACGTCACGTTCGGAGGCATGCCAATCGGTGTTCTGTTGGATGGCCCCAACATGAAGGGGTGGGTGAGGCCACCACTGTCATGGTCAGTGCTGGTGAGACTTATGTTCTGGCCCGCCCTGGGCGCGGCGTTCACCGTCTGGTCTATTGCGGTCGGGCAGGCGTTGGCGCCTTGGGCGGCAAAGCAGTGGAACAGGCCGGCGCCGACCGATCGGGTGCGCTGCAGGCCCGGAACCTGCTGGGGAGACACCGCCCAGCTGCCGTTGGACCCGTCGCCGAACTCACCTGCGCAACTATGGCCCCAGGCCCACGCTGCGTCGGTATCAGCTCGAACCTGCGCCGCCATCGCGAGCAAGGCCAGTACCAGCATTGTGGACAGAGACGAAATGGTACGCATCATGACCCCTCCACACAGGCTTGGTCACGCACGTGTCAGGCGTTCGTAGCGGGGCTCGGGCCGCCTCCGGCGTGCCGAACAGATGAGAACCGGGAAGCTGCTGACAGTCTCGGCTGTTCGACTACCACGCTAGCTAGCCACAGTCGTGCTTGCCGGTTGCAGGCCAATTATAAGGCTTACTGGCGCAGCATCGCCGCACCGTTGGCAGGTTCTGCGGGAAGATCTCTCGCCAATGTAGCGCCGATCCCTCATCGGTCGGTGGGACTGCCTGAGGCAGGATGGAGTAGAGGCGGCGCCGTTGATGGGTTGAAGCTAAGCTGGCCGCTCCGCCGCTCCCCCCGGCGGAGACGGTCTGTCGCAGCTAGCGTAGGCTCTTAGGAGCAACCAACGGGGCCATCTTGTCCAGCTGATCCCGCAGGCCGTCGGTCACTTCAACGTTGCCGGTGATCGATACGGACGCCTCGTCCACGCTCACATCGGTTATGCGGACGGGGAAGGGGAGCGCGCTGAAGTCGAGCCCTGACGAAAGCCGACGGGCGAATCGGCGCAGGATCGCGCGTGGAATGGGCAGCCTCATGCCGATCACAGTCATCTTGTCGGGATCGTATGCCAGCCGGGTGGGCGAGACGAGGTGGGGTACAGCGCTGACCGAGAAGTTCCACCACCTGCCGAGCCACCGCTTCTGCCCGTAGAGGATCAGCTTGCCCTGCCGGAGCCTGAGCACTCGCACACGGTAGTCGGGGGCCGCGCCGGCATCCTGCTTCAAGTACCGGTCGATGGCTGCCTCGGCGATGGTGGCGCTGAAGCCCGCGCCGCCTATCGAGCGGACCTGCCGCCGGCCGATATCGATTTGCAGCCGGCTCAGCGTCACCTCGAGGTCTGCCAGTTCGATGGCGCCGCGGAGCGCCACAGAGGTCCCGTGGATCGCCACCTGCGACAGGCTTCCCCGCAGTGTGTTGAGGGGTGCGCCATCCACTCGCACTGTCCAGGCGGCAGCCGGACCAATGTAGCCGTCCAACTGCTCCCGGATGAGGCGTTCGGCGTGCCGGTTAATCGGCCTGGCGCAACCGGATAGGAGGAGGACGGAGGCCAGCGCCGCAAGGGTGCGAGCCGGCCTCCGATAGGACGAAGGCGCCATCAGTCGCCTGATGCCAGCTCCTTGACCATCTCGCCGACGTACTGCTTCGCGTCGCCGAAGAGCATCAGGGTCTTCTCCATGTGGTACAGTTCGTTCTCGATCCCGGCGAACCCGGCCGACATGCCTCGCTTAATGACCATGACCGTGCGGGCCTTGTCCACATCGATGATCGGCATGCCGAAGATCGGGCTCGACTTGTCATGCCGCGCGGCGGGATTGGTCACGTCGTTCGCGCCGATCACGAGCGCGACATCAACCTGCGGCATATCCGGGTTGATCTCGTCCATCTCTAGCAGCCGCTCGTAAGGGATGTCTGCCTCGGCCAAGAGGACGTTCATATGGCCCGGCATGCGCCCTGCCACCGGATGGATGCCAAAGCGCACGTCGACGCCGCGCTTGGTCAGCTGGTCGCAGAGGTCGCGGACCTTATGCTGTGCCTGTGCCACCGCCATGCCGTAGCCTGGGATGATGACCACGCTCTGGGCCATGCCCAGGATGGCAGCGGCCTCGTCCGGCTGGGCGCTGCGGACCGGCTTGGCCTCGACCTTGCCGGCCACGGCCGTTTGGACCTGGCCGAAGGCGCCGAACAGCACGTTGGTGAACGAGCGGTTCATGGCCTTGCACATGATGACCGAGAGGATGAAGCCGCTGGAGCCGTCCAGCGCGCCTGCGATGATCAGCAGCTTGTTGTCAAGCACGAAGCCCATCGCCGAGGCCGAGAGGCCCGCGTAGGAGTTGAGCAACGAGATGACCGTCGGCATATCGGCGCCGCCGATGGGGATGATCAGGAAGATGCCGAAAAGCAGCGCCAGAAGGATCAGTAGCGGGAACATGAGTTGACCCACTATCCCGCCGGCCAGCCCGGACTGCGTCGGATCGATGGCCAGGGCTATGCCGATGAGGCCGGCGAGCGCAAGGATGCCCAGATTGACGAAGTTCTGGCCCTTGTATGTGATCGGTCGGCTTGGAAGGATGCCCTGCAACTTGCCGAACGCCATGAGGCTGCCCGTGAAGGTCAGGTAGCCCAGCAGCACCTCCAGCGCCAGCACGCCGCTGGTGAAGTGGTCCAGGTGTCCGCCGTGCTGTGATCGTGCGAGGTAGTACTCGGCGGTGCCCACGAGGCCCGCGGCCAATCCGCCGAAGCAGTGGGACAACGCGGTCCGCTGCGGCACCGCGGTCATGGGCATGAGTAGCGCGATCGGGATGCCGATGCCGGCGCCGACCAGGAGGGTCAGGACGATCCAGTGGAACGCCTTGATCTCGGGGAGGAGCAGTGTGCCGACGATGGCCGCCGCCATGCCGACCTCGCCGGCCCAGACGCCCTTCCGGGCCGTCTTGGGTGCGTTGAGCCACTTCAGCGCGAGGATGAAGAGCGCGGCGGCGATGAGGTAGGAGGTCTGCGTCAGGATCGGGTTGCTCATCGGGGCCCGCCCTCGGTCTTGCCGCTCTGACGTGACTTGAACATCTTAAGCATCCGGTCGGTGATGAGGAAGCCGCTGACCACGTTGATCATGGAGGCCGTCACAGCCAGCGCTCCGAGGATGGAGAAGAGGTTGATCTCGCCGCCCTGCTTGCCCAGGATCACCAGCGAGCCCACGAGGCTGATGGCCGAGATGGCGTTGGTGAGCGACATCAGGGGCGTGTGCAGTAGCGGCGAAACGCGGCGGATAACCTCGAAGCCAAGGAAGGTGGCGAGTACGAAGACGTATAGGTTCGAAACGAGCGAACTGGTTTCCATGAAGTGCTCCGTCTCCTATGCCTGTGCGGCGGCGGCGCGAGGCTCAAGCCCCAGCCGCTCCCGCACGAGGGGGTGTACGACCTCGCCCTGATCGATGACGAGGGTGCCCTGCGCGATCTCATCGCCGCCAAAGCTCTCGGTGCTCAGGCCCTTGATGTGTGTGAGGAACGCCACTACGTTGCGGGCGTAGAGCTGGCTGCTGTGGAAGGGAAGGGAAGCGGGCACGTTCAACGGGCCGATCACGGTGGCGCCGCCGCACTCCACGCTCTGCCCGGCCACCGTGGCCTCGCAGTTGCCGCCGCGCTCCGCAGCAAGGTCCACGATGACGGAGCCCGGCCGCATGGCCAGCACCATCTCCCGCGAGATCAGCACGGGCGCGGTGCGCCCAGGGATGGCGGCGGTGGTCACCACCACGTCCATGTCGGCCACGACGCCCGCCATCAGCTCCGCCTGGCGTCGGTAGAAGGCCTCGTCCATGGCCTTGGCGTACCCGCCCTGGCCATCGGCGGTCTCGATGGGTAGCTCGAGGAACTTGGCGCCCAGGCTCTCGACCTGCTCCTTCACGGCCGCACGAACGTCATAGGCGGTCACGACAGCGCCGAGCCGTTTGGCGGTGGCGATGGCCTGCAAACCCGCCACGCCCGCTCCCACCACGAAGACCTTGCTCGGCGTGATCGTGCCTGCGGCGGTCATCATCATGGGGAAGAGCTTGGGCAGATGGTTCGCCGCAATCAGCACGGCCTTGTAGCCTGCGAGGCTGGCCTGCGAGGATAGCACGTCCATGGTCTGCGCGCGGGTGATGCGCGGCAGCAGCTCCAGTGCGAACGCCCGGACGCCGGACGGCGCCGCCATGGCGGCAGTCGCGGCTTCGCTCAGGGGCTCGAGGTGCCCCACCAGCGTCTGCCCGGGGCGCACTAAGGCGGCGTCAAAGGCCCATGCCGCCGGGTCAGCGCCCAGTGACCTGACCATGGCCACCGCGTCGGCCTGCGCAAAGACCTCGGCCCTGGAGCCGACGATGGCGCAACCGGCTGCGCTGTAGTCGGCGTCCGGGAAGCCGGCCGCCGATCCTGCCCCGGTTTCGACCAGGATCTCAAAGCCCGCCTTCTTCGCCGCGGCTACCGCGGCGGGAGCCATGGCGACGCGTCGCTCGCCCGGGTACACCTCTCTTGGGATGCCTAACTTCACCGTTGTGCCTCCGCCCTGGGGTGGCGCCTGAGCCGGGCGCAGCATATTCTCTGCGTACCTCAGCCGCGCCAGATGTGTACAGCAGTGCTGGTCGAACGGCAGGCCCCCGTGCACGATGCTGTGGGGACCGACCCGCTGATCGCCTTCAAGAGGCGCTACGAGTCGGCAGCGGCCAGTGTGCCCGCGACGCGCAAGGAGACCGCCGGCGCACGCAGGTGATCGGCCCGAGGCGACCACTCGGAAGTGCGGTGCGATGCCCGCAGAACGACCATGGCGGAAGTGTACCAGACCCATCGGCCGTCGGTATCGGGCGGCGCGGCGTCGGGCCCGGCGGTATACTTGCACGACGACCACGCCGCCCCGGTGGGCGGCGCAAGCGCTTGGTTCAGCCGCCCGAGGTGCATCGGGCCGGCTAGAGGAGCTAGTGGCGTGTCCTATACCGTGGCGGTGGCGCAGATCAAGCCTAAGAAGGCGGACTACCAGCACAATCTGGCCCGCGTGGCCGGCGCCTTTGAGCAGGCGGCGCATCTCGAGCCTCGGCCCGACGTAGTGGTGCTGCCAGAGACGGCCATGAGCGGGTACTTCCTCGAGGGGGGCGTCCGCGAGTCCTCGCGCACCGCCCAGGAGCTCTTTTCCGACCTGCTGGGCCGCTTCCGAGGCTGTTTCTCGGCCGATGCCGTGCTTGATGTGGTGGTCGGCTTTTACGAGGCCGCGGAGGGGCGCTACTACAACTCGGCGCTCTACGCAACGCTGAGCGGGGTTGAGTGCCCGGAGCCGGCCCGCATCGTCCACGTACACCGGAAGTTCTTCCTGCCGACCTACGGCGTTTTTGATGAGAAGCGGTTCGTGGCCCGCGGCCGGACGATCGCGGCCTTCCCGACGCGCCTTGGACCGGCCGCCATGCTGATCTGCGAGGACGCGTGGCACTCGGTCTCCAGCTCGGTGGCCGCCCTGCAAGGTGCGCTCTCCCTGTACATTCTCAGCGCATCGCCTGGGCGGGGTTTCGAAGGAGCCACTACGGGCAACCTGCAGCGATGGGATCGGCTCCTACCGGGCATCGCCGAGGAGCATAACATCTTCGTTGTCTACGCCGGGCTGGTCGGTTTCGAGGGCGGCAAGGGCTTCACCGGCTCGTCGCGGATCGTCGATCCGTGGGGCGCCGAGGTAGTGCGCGGGCCCGTTTCGGGCGAGTGCCTCGTGTCGGGCTCGGTCGATCTCGACCTCCTGGCCGCCGCACGGGCCGGGACGCCGCTCCTCATGGACCTCGAGTCGAACCTCGGCGACCTGAGCCTCATGCTGGACCGCCTGGTGCGCGGTCCGCACGAACTGCTTGGAGGCAACCTGTGAGCGCACTCGACCTCAAGCTGCCAGTGGTTGCCGCCAAGCCGTTCGACCCCGAGGATGCGGCCCCACTGGCGCTCAACGCCGAACTGGCCGTCGACTGGCTGGTGGAGTTCCTGCGAGACGAGGTCGTCCGGCGGCGCGGCTTCATGCGGGCCGTTGTGGGCCTCTCCGGCGGCGTCGATTCGTCGCTCACTGCCTACCTTTGCGCCCTGGCCCTCGGCGCCGAGAACGTCTTCGGCGTCCGCATGCCCTATTGCACCAGTAGCCAGGACAGCCTTGACCATGCCTCCATGGTGGCCGAAGCCCTCGGCATGCCCATGAGTACCGTGGAGATCACGGGAGCGGTTGACGGATACCTGAGCCTTGAGCCCGACGCCGACGGGCGGCGTCGCGGCAATGTGATGGCCCGCACGCGGATGGTGGTCCTGTTTGACCAGAGCGCCAAGCTCTCCGCGCTACCGGTCGGCACTGGCAACAAGACGGAGCGGCTCTTCGGCTACTTCACCTGGCATGCCGACGATTCGCCGCCGGTGAATCCTCTGGGCGACCTCTACAAGACACAGGTATGGCAGCTTGCCTCGGCGGTCGGTGTGCCAGAGGTCATCGTGCAGAAGCCCGCTTCCGCAGATCTGGTGGTGGGTCAGACGGATGAGGGCGACTTCGGCATCTCCTATGCTCGGGCCGACCGGATCCTCTACTATCTGCTCCGCGGCTACACGCCGGACAAGCTCATTGAGATCGGTTTCCCTGCCTCGGAGGTCGGCCTGGTCGTGGGACGCCTCAGTTCCACCCACTGGAAGCGCCACCTTCCGACCAGCGCCATGCTCTCAACTACGAGTATCAATGACTACTACCTGCGGCCTGTGGACTACTGAGGTGCTGCATCGAGGGCTCAAGGCCGGGTGACGCGCGCCGCTGCAGTCGCCTGGGCTCGGTTGGCCGTGGGTCATCCCGAGCTTGTGGCCTGGTACCTGGGCAGTCGGCCGCGCTTGCTGGGCCTGGCGGCAGAGCAACTCTCGCGCATCGGGCATAGCCGGCCGCCGCTTGGCATCACGCTGAAGCCGACGCTGGCATGCAACCTGCGGTGCCGGATGTGCTCGTTCGTTGCGGACGGGTCGGTGCAGTCCAGCCCGCGTGGCTCGTTGCATGTCGAGGTCTGGAAGGGCCTGGTCGACGACGTTGCGCCGTGGCGGCCATACATCTGGCTTACCGGCGGCGAGCCGACGCTCTGGCCCGACTTTGCTGAACTGGTGGCGCACTGCCGATCGCGCAGGTTGCTGACCGGCGTGACGACCAACGGCACGATGCTGGCGTCGCTGGCGGAAGCGGTCATGCGGTGCCCGATGGACATACTGGTCGTCTCGGTGGACGGCGCGGCCGAGGTGCACAACCGTGTGCGGGGCCACGACAGGGCCTTCGAGCGCATGGCCGAGGGCGTTGCGGCCATCCAGCGGGTGAAGCGCGCTTCGCATGTTCTGCGACCGACGATCGTGCTGAGTTGCGCCATCACGCCGGACAACTATGACCGGCTGGGCGACCTGTTGGGAGTCGCGGAGGAACTCGGGGCCGATGCCCTGAGCTTTCAGCACCTCTGGCAGATGACGCCCGCCATGGTGTCAGAGCACAACCGGAAGTGGGGGACCGAGCACCGGTTGCCGGATCCAGATGGCGTCGCACCGGCGCCTGCGCTGGACACTGATCGATTGCTTAAGGCCATCAGCGTGGTACGGCAGGCATCGCCCCAGATGCCCGTCCTGTTCCAACCGAGCATGACTGAGCGCGAGATCGGGCTCTACTACGCCGAGCCGGAACGCTTCGTGAAGCGGAGTCGAGCCGCATGTGCCTGGCTCAACACCGACGTACTGCCCAACGGTGATGTCTCGCCCTGCTTCGGCATGGTGTGCGGCAACATCACCCAGCAGGGCTTCCGGGAGATATGGAACGGACCGGGCTTCACCGCGCACCGCCGAAGACTGAGCATGGAGGGCGACCTCCCGATCTGCGCGCGCTGCTGCGCCTACTGGCGCCGCGACTGAGAGAGGAGAACCGCACGATGGACAACCAAGAGGCCCTGGCCCTATTCGCCCGCGCAGGCGCCCTGCTGACGGGGCACTTCAAGCTATCCAGCGGCTTGCACAGCGACCAGTATGTGGAGAAGTTCCGCCTGTTCGAGGACCCGCGTACGCTGGACCTGCTGGCCGCCGACCTGGCAGCCGGCTTCGCGGATGATCGCGTCGACGTGGTGCTCGGGCCCACGACCGCGGGCATCATCCTCGCCTATGCCGTGGCGCTTCACCTGGGCGTGGAGGCTCGTTACGCCGAGCGCGAGGGCGACGAACGGCGGCTTCGGCGCGGTCAGGTTCTCGCGCCCGGTGCGCGGGTGCTCGTAGTGGATGACATCCTGACCACCGGCGGCTCGATTCGCGAGTGTCTGGGCGTCCTGCAGCGTCATGGAGCTGTGCTCGCCGGTGTCGGTGTCCTTGCCGATCGCACGGGCGGTGAGCTCACGTTCGGTGCGCCCACGCGGTCGGCGCTCTGCGTCAAGGTGGCTGCCTTCGACCCCAGCGCCTGCCCGCAGTGCGCGGCGGGATCGCCAATCACCGCTCCCGGCACCAGGCATCTGGCGAGCGCGTCCTGATGCTTCGCGTCCTGGGTCTCGCGATGCTGGCCATCTCTCTTGGCGGGCGGTCGTTCGCGCAGACTGCGCCGACGCCGGCCGTCCTGGGCTTCGAGCAGCACGACGGCCCCCGGTGTGTCGGCTGGGCGCCGTTCGGAGCGGGATATGAGATGGATCGGGACCAGCCCAAGGAGGGCGCCGCCTCCATCCGATGCGTGGCCCCCCGGCCTAGCGAAGCGCACGGAGCCACCTTCACGGCGGAACTGAACCAGCGCGCGCCGCGGCCCGTGGTGGTCACCGGCTGGAGCCGCTGCGAAAACGTATCCGGCCATGCCGATAACGATTACGCGATCTATATCGATATCACCTACACGGACGGTACTCCGCTCTGGGGCCAGACCGCCCCGCTTGCGGTCGGCTCCCACGACTGGCAACAGCGGCAGGTCACGGTGATCCCTGCCAAGCCCATTGCGCAGGTTCACATCCATGCCCTGTTCCGAAACCATACGGGCACGGCGTGGTTCGACGCATTCACCTTCAAGACCCCCGATCGCGCGGACTTCTTCGACTCGCAGCCGCTGGCGCCACCGGATCTTCGTGTTGGCGCCGCATCGGGTTGGTTCGTGCGCGACGTTGCGGCGGGAGGCAAGCTGCTTCCGGCTAACCGGGCGACGGAGGCTACGCTGGGTGTGCGGTTTGTCGGCGTTTCGGTGAAGCCCCGCTTGGGTGCTGCCCGGAGTCTTCGCGTGGTCGACACCACGGGCCGCGACCGTGCCCTGACGCTCACCTACGTCAGGCGCGTGGAGGGTGGGCCCTGCATCTGGCTCAACGATCTTCGGGTGAGCCGCCCCGTTGGTCCTAACAGCGACGCATGCAACGTGACGCGCACCAATCTGGGTGCGGCAGGGCAGATGTCGATCTATCCGTTCGGCGCCGTGCGGTGCGGCAAGCGGATAGCAGCACTCGGTGTGCCGGCGTCGCTGGGGCCGCGCGTGGTCCGTTTCGGCTTCAACGGGGCTTCACGGCTGCTCTACGCGTCGTTCGATGTGGCCCTGAGCCGTCGCGCCGTTCGCAGCCTGGACAAGGAAGGGCGCGCCACTGCATCTGTCACGGCCCTCGCGTTCGACGCCGACGGCCGGTGGGGCTTCCGCTCCGTCGTGGCGGAGTACGCCAGGCACGATCCAGCAGCCCTTGAGCGCCGCGCCAAGGCCGAGGGCCTCTGGATCCCCTTCGTGCCGCCTGCCAACGTGGAGCGGGGCGCCGACTTCGGCTTCGCCTACCACGAGGGCGACGATAGCCTGGAGACTGACGACAAGCTCGGCGTCCTCAGCTTCCGCTACACCGAGCCGATGACCTACTGGATGGCCATGCCCAAGACCATGCCGCGCACGCTCGATGCCGGTCACGCCGAGGTCCGGCGCCAGGCGCGCGAGGCCACGGGCGAACAACGCCTTATGGCCCAGGCGACCCTCAACAGCGGCTGTCTTGATGCCGACGGACGGCCGCACGTTGACTTCATTGACGCGCCATGGACCAACGGCGGCGTCTGGGCTCTGAACCCCAACCCGGCACTCAAGGCCCCGGCCGGCGAGCTCAGCCGCGCGCAGATGGCATTCGGCGATGACGTCCTTCGGCCGATCTACGCTTCCGGTTCGTTGGATGGCGAGTACCTCGATTCGCTCGAGGGCTGGGCTGACGTGCTGGACTACTCGGATCGTGGGCTCGCCGCGCTTGCGTCTCCTCCGACCTTCGCGTCGGACAGCCTGGAACCGGTGGCGCCCACCTGGTTCAACGTGGCCGAGATGACGCGTTGGCTCAGCGGCCGACTTCGGTCCATGGGCAAGCTTCTAATGGCCAATGCCACTCCTTGGCGCATCCACTGCTTCTCGCCGTGGCTTGATGTCATGGGCACCGAGACCAACTGGCTGCCCGGCGGCGAGTGGCGGCCCGACACGCACGATGTCTTCAGCCTGCGTCGTGTACTCAGCGGTACGAAGCCGTACCTGCTGCTCCAGAACACGGACTTCGAGAAGTTCGGCCGCACCGAAGTGGAGCGGTACATCCAACGCTGCATGTTCTATGCCGTGTTCCCCAGCATGTTCAGCGTGGACGCATCGTCGCGAAACTACTGGACCCAGCCGCAGTGGCACAACCGCGACCGCGACCTATTCGTCCGCTACATGCCTGCCATCAAGAAGCTCTCCGCAGCGGGATGGCGTCCCATCACGGGGGCAACCGCCACGCCGCCTGCAGTCTGGCTCGAGCGGTACGGCGCCGACTGCCTCACGGTCACCAACATATCTGACGCCGAGGTGGGCGGCGCCATTCGCTTTGAGCGCGACGGCCTCGGCGCAGGCAAGGTCACGGCGCTTGCGGCGCACGACCTTGTCTCGCGTGAGGTCGTGCGGACAAGCATGGTAGGGAAGGCTACCAAGTTCACAGTGAAGCTCAAGGCGGGGGAGACACGGGCATTCCGGATCGGACCCAATCCGTAGACGGACCAAGGAGGAGTAACCGATGAAGAAGGCGCTATGGACCGGCGCGAAGGTGGCGGAAGCCCCCTACACGCCGGGCGTGCAGGTTGGGGCGATGGTCTTCGTCTCGGGCCAGGTTCCGCTGGACCCGGCAACGAAGCAGCTCGTGGCGGGTGAGTTCGAGGACCGCGTGCGCCAGTGCCTCGCCAACGTCGCGGCCGTGCTGAAAGAGGCCGGGGCGGACCTGTCCCACGTGGTGAAGACCACAGTCTTCCTCACGGATCTGGACCAGTTCGCCCGCATGAATGCCGTCTACAAGCAGCACTTCGGCGAGGTGCGCCCGGCGAGGAGCTGCATTCAGGTCTGCCGCCTGCCTATGTGCGCTGACGTGGAGATTGAGGCCATCGCGGTCGTGCCATAGGACAGCTACCGTAGGAGGGCTTCGATGAAGGCTCCGGCCTCGAAGTCCTCCAGGTCCTCCGACTTTTCGCCAGTTCCCACGAGGCGGATTGGGACGCCGACCTCGTCTGCGATGGTGAGCACGATGCCGCCGCGTGCGGTGCCGTCCAGCTTCGTCAGCACGATCCCGGTGATGCCCACGGCGTCGCGGAACTGCTTCGCCTGGTTCAGCCCGTTCTGGCCGGTGGTGGCGTCCAGCACCAGCAGCGTCTCGTCCGGTGGCCGCCCCAACTCGCGCTCGGCCACTCGCACGACCTTGCGGAGCTCCTCCATCAGGTTGTCCTTCGTGTGGAGCCGCCCCGCAGTGTCGGCGATCACGGTGTCGATACCTCGGTTCCGTGCGGCGCGGATGGAATCGAAGACCACGGCGGAGGGGTCGGACCCTTCCCGGTGCTTCAGTACCGATGCGCCCACGCGGTCGGCCCAGATCTCGAGCTGGTCGATGGCTGCCGCCCGAAAGGTGTCTGCGGCAGCCATCATGACGGACCGGCCCTCTGCCCGGATGCGCTTGGCGATCTTGGCGATGGTTGTGGTCTTGCCGACGCCGTTCACCCCCACGACCAGGTAGAGGTTCGGCTTCGTGTCCGCCTGGACCAGCGGTAAGCCCTGCCGAGAAGACCGCTCCATCACCTGGGTCAGGGCGCCGCGTAGCGTAGCCCGCACGTCGTCCTGCGATGCGATGCGCGACTCGCGAACCTCCGTCCGCAGGGCATCCAGGGCGGCCGTGGTAGTCGCCACGTTTACGTCTGCCTGCAGAAGCAGAGCCTCGAGGTCCTCGAACAGCTCCTCATCGATGCGGCCCCGACCCGTGATGAGCGTATCGACGCGTTGCAGGATGCTCTTTACGAAGCCGAACCGCATGGTTGGAGACCCTCCCTGACCTAAGGTGCTTTCGATGCGCTCCAAGCGCAGACGAGGACCGCCACAAAGCCGTACGAGAGGAGCACTGCAGCCCCCTCACCGCGAAGGGATGCCATACCCACAAGGGCCCCTGCCACGCCGCCGCCGAGGGCCGCGCCCACGCTCATGGCCATGCCGATGGTGCGATCGATAGCTCCACGGACGGCATAGGCCAGCAGTGGCAGCACTGCGGCCGCCACGGCTACGAGTAGCGAAGCCAGGAGGGCGGTGCCGGGCCTGAGCCCCATCAGCAGCACGCAGGCGGGCACGAGCAGGATGCCGATGGGCACGGCCGTAGCCGCGCTGACGGCGCCGACAAGCGCGCCAAAGAGGGCGATGCCAGCGGTGGTGCCGGCCCAGTCGAACGGAAGCGCAACCGGTCCGCCCAGCTTCGAGCTCCATCCCTGCGACATGACGTAGATCGCCAGAAACGCGCAGAGCGAGTTCGCTATGCGCGGCACAACGGGCGATGGGAAGCGCTGTCGTACCGTACCGCCCAGGAACACACCGACAAAGGCCGATGCGGTAAGCAGCGCGATGAGCTCCACAGAGACCGAAGCCTGGCTCGTGGCCATGGCTCCACCAACCGCGGCGACCGCCGCAACAACCGCCGCCAGTAGCGCGGTTCCGGCGCGCCGCTCAGGCGTGAAGCCCAGCATGAAGCCGATCAGCGGATCAGCGGCGATCTGGCTCGAGATGCCCGAGGCGCCGCTCATCAGGCCCAGCACGCCCGCCAGCACAGACATGACCGCCGCCTTGGCCAGCGGCATGTTGAACTGCCGGCGTTTCATCCCTTGATGCCTGTCAGCGTCACGCCCTGGATGAAGTACCGCTGGGTCGTGAAGAAGAGCAGCAGCACGGGCAGCATCATCATGGTCGAGGCGGCCATCAGAAGGCCGGGCTCGCCTCCATGCGCCGTCTGGAAGAGCTGCAGCGCGTAGGCCAGCGGCATCTTCAGCGGCGAGCTGATGTAGATGAGCGGCCCCATGAAGTTGTTCCAGGAACCCATGAAGGTCATGATGGTCAGCGCGGCCATGGCCGGCTTGATCAGCGGGAGCATGATGCGCCAGTAGATGCCGAAGTAGGAACAGCCGTCGATCTTTGCCGCGTCCTCCAGATCATTCGGGATCGTCAGGAAGAACTGGCGCAGCAGGAACACGTTGAACGCCGAGCCAAGGAACGCGGGGGCCCAGAGCGGCTTCAGCGTATCGATCCATCCCAGCGCTCGGAAGATCAGGAAGACAGGCATCATCGTGACCGCGCCAGGAAGCATCATCGTGGCCAGCAGCACCATGAAGAGCGGGTCACGGCCCGGCCACTTTAGCCTGGCGAAGCTGAACGCCACAAGCGAAGACGAGAGCAGCGTGCCCACGATGGTCAGCGCGCAGAGGACCAGAGTGTTCATCACGTAGACGAGCCCGTTGTTGGTCTCCGGCGGCAGGAAGGCCAGGGCGTCGGGATAGTTGCTCCAGACCGGCGCGAACTGCTTGATCTTGGTCACCGCGGACCGTGGCGCCTCGAACACCGTGCCCTTCAGCTCGCCGGGCTCGAGGACCTTCAGGATGCGCTCACCGGTGTCGCGCTCCTGGATCACGGCCGCCTTCACCTTCTTGCCTGCGTAGGTAGCCTCTGCCAGCCCGGCTTCCTTGCCGTCGATCCGCACCATGACCTGTTGCCGCGGGATCCAGACCGGCGGGAACTGGCTCATGTCCTCGTCCTCCTTGAGGGAGGTCACCACAAGCCACGCGAAGGGGACCAGGAAGACCAGCGAGCCCGCCACCAAAAGCAGGTGGAGGATGGCCTTGCGCCTGATCTCACGCACCGCCCTGCGCCGCATCTGAGCCGTTAGGGGCCTCATTTCTTCTCCGCCTCATAGTGGACCCACCGCGGCGCGGACTTGAGCTGCACCAGAGTCAGGGCCAGAATGATGGTGAACAGCACCCACGCCAGGGCGGATGCATACCCCATCTTGAAGTACTTGAACGCGTTGTTGAAGAGGTACATCACCGGCACCAGCAGGCTGTCGACGGGGCCCACGGAACTTCCGCCCGCGCCTTGCCCGCTGAGGACGTAGACTCGGTCGAACTCCTGCAGGGCGCCGATGGTCCCCATGATGAGGTTGAAGAAGACGTAGGGCGAGAGCATGGGTAGCGTGACGTGGCGGAACTTCACCAGCGGGCCCGCGCCGTCCAGGTCGGCCGCCTCGTACAGGTGCTGCGGGATGCCCTGCAGCCCGGCAAGCCAGAGGATCATGCCTCCGCCGGCTCCCCAGAGGCCCTGCACGATGAGCCCGGGCTTGGCCCACTCGGCGGCGCCGAACCAGCCGGGCGGCGTCCATCCGAACCACGGGGTCAGGGTCGCCTTCCACGCAGCGTTCAGCAGACCTCGGTTCGGGTCGCCGTTCAGCACCCACGCCCAGAGCACTGCGCTGGCCACCACAGGCACGATGGAGGGCAGGTAGAAGCAAGTTCGGTAGATGCTCATGCCGCCCACTTTGGAGTTAAGCAGCATGGCGATGGCCAGCCCTGTGGCCATGCCCAGCGGAATGCCGATGAGGGCCAGGTAGCCCACGTTGTAGAGAGATGTCTTCAGGTAGTAGCTGTCGGTGGTGAAGAGGTCGATGTAGTTCTGAAAGCCCACGTAGCGCGGCGCGTGGAGCACGTCGTAGTCGCAGAAGCTGAGGAACATCGACGCGACGATGGGGCCGGCCGTCAGCGCAAGGAACCCCAGGATCCACGGAGCGGCGAAGAGGTAGCCCGCCCACGCCTCCGAGCGGACCACCCTGCCCATGCCGCTGACCTGGCGAACGCCGACAAACACCGCGGCCAGTAGCGCCAGCACGATCAGCGATCCCACCACAATGGGCGCTGTGGAGCCGAGGAGTGGGAACCGGTCGCGGCTGTGGGCGCGGTCCAACTCGGACTGCACGACCCGGGTCGCCTCGTCCATGGCGGCCTGCGCCGTCAGCTTGGTCTCTTTGTGGTGTGTGGCTTGGTCGAAGGCGCGGACATGTTCATCCCAGAGCCGCTGCCCGACGAACGTCACGGGACGGAACTTGGCGTAGGGCATCATATCCATGAAGAGCTTCAGCGGCTTGCGGTACCGCTCCGAAGTCGGCGCGAAGGCCGCCATCACCGCCTCGTTCACTCGCTTGTTGGCGGAGATGGTGGGGATGTACGGGCGTGACTTCGACAGGCAGTACTGCTTCTGGGCCGCGGAATCAATGAGCGCGGCCTCGGGGCTGCACATCCACTTGATGAACCGCCAGGCCTCTTCGCGGTGCGCGGCGCCGCGGGGGATGGCGTAGCTGAAGCCGCCGGACCAGGTAAGGAACGGGTCCTGCCCCGCGAAACGGCCGGGCTTGCCGCCTTCGGTCTGCGCCAGCCGGTCGTCGGGCACCGGCGCCGGAGCCACGGCGAAGTCCAGATCCGGGCGATAGCGGCCGATGCTCTCCAGCACCCAGTTGCCGTCCACCTTCATGGCGACCTTGCCGGTGAGGAACGGGTCAAGCTCCTGCGCCTGGAAGCCGGAGGCATAGGAGTCGATCCGCGTCACGCCGCCGAGGGCATCGTAGACGCTCACCATGTAGTCCAGCGAGGCCACGCTCTCGGGGTTGTTCATGGTGCACTTGCGCCCGTCGGGGCCCATGAATTCGCCGCCGTTCTGCCAGCTGTAGAGGTAGAGGAACGAGTTGCCGTAGTTCGGGATGAAGCCGATCCGGTCGAAGGAGCCGCCCGGCGCCTCTTTGGTCAGCTTCTTGGCGAAGTCCCTCAACTCCGACCAGGTTCTCGGCGGTTTGTCGGGGTCCAGTCCGGCGTCGCGCAGCAGGGAGCGGTTGTAGTAGAGCGCGCGGTCGTCGGTGCCGGATGGGACGGCGTAGATTCTGCCCTTGTAGACTGCCTCAGCCCAACAGGCGTGGTAGTAGTCTGACTCGCGAATGCCGTCAGGCTGGTTCTGGTCGCGGGCTATCAGGTCATCCAAGCTGCCGAACGTATCCCGCGAGGCCCAATCGCCGATGGTGAACCGATCCTGGTGGATCACGTCAGGCGGAACGCGGCCAACGATGGCTGTCATCAGCTTCTGCGGGTTCATCTGGCCGGCGCCCATGGAGAGGACCGTGACCTTGATTCCCGGGTTGCGGGTCTCAAACCCCTTAACGCGGGCCTCGAGCCCCTTGCTCTCGGCGCCGTACTGCAGGCCCCAAACCACGAGGTTGACCGGCTCGGGCGCGTTGCTTCGCCGGCAGCCGCCGAGGGACGCTATGGTGGCCAGGCCGACCAGAACGGCCGCGGCGGCGACGGGCAACCTGGTTCTGCGGGTATATCGAGCGACGAACACGTGCGAACCCCCATTGGTGTGTGGCGGCGATCGGGAATGCACTATTCTACCTTCGGCCAATGCGTCGGGCCGCAGTCGGGAGGAGGAGCGAACCATGGACATCGGAAGACGGGCGGTCGTGACGAGCAACGTGCTCTCCATGCGCGCGGAACCGTCAGACCGATCGGAACGGGTGAGCCAGGCGCTGCATGGACATACCGTGCGGGTGCTGGGGGCCCGGGACACCTACCTCCGCGTCCGCACGGCCGACCAGTACGAGGGATGGGTGCATGGCGCTGCTCTGCGCCCGCTCGGCCCTGAAGAAGTGTATCCGGCGCCGGAGCGCGTGAGGGTGGTTCGGAAGCCCCTGCTACGCGTGATGAGCGCGTCAGGGCGAACTGCCGCCGCGCCCTATCTGCTCTCGGCAGGGAGCCTGGTGGAGGATGGTGATACTACGCGCTTGGCTGACGGCTCCACAGCGCGGCTGGCCGCATCCGGACTGCAGGTGATCTCTGATGCAGTGCCAACGCCGTCGGCAGTCCTCGCTGTGGCTCGGGGGTTCTTGGGGATCCCGTACCTTTGGGGCGGGTCCAGCGCGTTCGGCTTGGATTGCTCAGGCTTCGTCCAGCTTGTGTTCGGCCTCTGCGGCGCATTGCTGCCACGCGATGCCGACCTGCAGGCCGCGTCTCCGCTCCTGCTCGACCGGCCCCTCGATTGGCCCATGGCCGGCGACCTGCTCTTCTTTGGACCCGCGCAGCCGGCGCCCGGCAGGTCCATCACGCACGTGGCGATCGCCATGGGGGGCGGGCGCTACATCCACTCGTCGGGCAGGTTGGGTGTGGCGATCTCGCAGGTGGGAGATGAGACGTGGCGCACCCTCGTCAGCATACGGCGTCCCGCGATCTGGCCGGTGGGCTAGAAGTTAAGGCCGAGGTCAGCGTCAAAGGAACTGACGGAGTAGCTGTAGTTCCCGCTGGTGGATGTGTCGTGGCTGATCGATTGCTGGTGCCTCATGCCCACCTGGAGCCGGAGCTGGCGGCCCATGTCGAACACCAGTCCCATATTGAAGCGGCGGGCGAGCGCAGCCAGGTAGCCGGTGCTGTTGGAGTGCTCGTATTCGGCGAAGACGTTGGTGGCGTGCCAGACCGGGTACTCCAGTCGGGTCCGCACGGAGGCCAGGTTGGTGCCGCCGGAGCCGAAGTAGGTCCCGTAGCCGCCGGTGTAGCCTCCGGTCCCCGTCGCGTCCGTGGTGGCCGTGCTGGTGGTGTTCTGGATCGAGAGGCTCAGATCGGTGATCAGCTTGCCCCATGGCTTGCCGCGGGCATTCATGAAGACGCCCATGTTGTTGCTGCCGCCCTCGGTTCCCAGGTAGGTGACCTTCTGCAGCATCAGGCCGCTGCTGAGCGAGAGCCGCTCGCCGGCGTTGTACGTGGCGCTCATAGAAAGGTCGTTGCGCTTGCTGTTGTACATGTAGTCGCCGGCGCTGGCGCTGGTGCGTATCTGGGCCTCCAGCGACAGGGCGCCCGCGGGCTGGTAGCTCACCGTCAGACCCATCATTCGGGAGTTGCCGCCGAAGGAGCCGCTGCCCATGCCGTAGTACCCCGAGTTGAAGCCGCCGCTGTAGTTGCCAGATCCGCCGAGCCCGGTGTTGAAGCCGCCTCCGCCATAGGTGCCGCCGGTGTAGTAGGACTGCAACTGGCCCGTCAGGCCGGGGGCGCTGGTCGCTGATCCCGTCGTGCTGTTGAAGATCGAGTAGCCGCCGCTGTCCTGCTTCTGGAGGTTCAGCGTCAGCTGCAGGGCCTTCATCGGGACAATACGCCCGGTGAGTTGCAGGTCCAGCGCGTTGTTGCTGCCGCCGGTGCCGCTCTTCATGATGCTGTCGGATATCTGTGCATCGACCGAGTAGCGCTCGCCGGGCTTCCATCGCACGCCCAGGCGAGAGGTCAACGCGTCAGTGTTGTAGCTCGTGGCCGTGGCGCCCACGCTGGACGAGTAGGAGCCGGAAGAGCGGTTGACATTGCGGCCTAGCGACAGGTCAACTCCCCATGGCCCGGTATTGGTCGTGTAGGCCAAAGTGTCCGATTGCATGACGCTGCTGCCTGTTCCGCCACTGTAGGTGGTGTTCATCGAGTTGTGGCTGACGCTGAGGCTTCCCTTTCCGAGCTCCCACTTGCCTGTGATGCCGTTCTGGTTGTAGTCATCCATCCCGGTGGAGGCGGCCAGGCCGCCCGTACTCGACGTGGAGTACGAGTACTGCGGCCTGCGCGACCGCTGGTAGTTCGCCGTGATACTCACGCGCTTGGACGGCGTGTAGGCGATATCGGTCTGGATGCCGCGCTCGTTGCGGTTGAACCCCGGGCTCTCCACTGCCGTGAAGGCGGGCGAGATGTTCTTGTAGACCCAGTTGAGCCGCAGCTTCTCACCGGCGAGGCGGTTCTCGCCGCGGATCTGTACCGCGGTTCCGCTGGACGGGCCGGACGAGAGGGAGAGCTTGCTGGAGGCCATCTCCGCCGTGATGGTGCCCGACTTGCCCATGGCCATCTGTGCGTCGAAGCCCATGACCTGCCGATCGCCCTGCGTCTCGGTGGAGGTGACCGGCGTATAGGTGATCCGGATAATCTGCGTGCTGGGAATAGGCAACTGGAAGTAGACGCGGTTGGGCAGCAGGGGATCAACGACGAAGTCCGTGCCGTAGACCTGCGGAAGCGTGCCCACGGTGACGGTCATCGGGTACTTGGGGGTGCATCCTGTCAGCTTGCCCGCGGCATCGTAAACCAGTGTCACGTCGACGGGCAGTTCCAGCGTGTAGGGAGTGGCTGCGCTGTTGTAGCCGTAGAACTGCTCCGTCCGGCTGATGACGCCCTTGTTCGAGCCCGACACCTGCGACAGCATACTGAAACCGACCTTGGGCCCTGTCGCGCCGCCGTAGTCCGCACGCCAACCCATGATGGCGCCGCCGCTCTGGCCGTAGTTGTAGACCTCGAACGTGACCGCGATCGTATCGAGTTCGTGCACGATCAGCCCGTTCAGAAAGTTGAGCTCGCCGGTGTAGGGATCCAGCGTGTAATCCGTACCCTTAACCAGTTCGCGGTTGTTGACGCGTATCCGCTCGCTTCCGTCCACGATCTGGCCGGCAAAGACGTAGTAGGGACCGGACCGGTTGGCGCCGTTCAGGGTTACCGTGCGGGTCTGTGCCTTGGACTTGCTCACCAGCGACGTGAGACGCACGTTGCGTGCAAGGTTGGCCGTGACCTGGATGCCCTTCAGCGATTTGGAGAAGCCGATCAGCGAGTTGCCGGTCAGGCCCGCCTGGATGTCGCCCGCGTTCACCTTGTAGTCGCGGGTGACGTAATCGAGCGAGAGGCGGTTGTCGTACGGACTGCCGTACATGTAGTCGCTGTAGTGCGTCTCGAAGTTTAGGACGCCGAAAAGCTTACCGCGTACTGCGAGGTCTGTGCTCGTGTAGCCGCCGCCCAAGGCGCGCCGGCCGAGGTACTGGGAGCTATCGTAGGCGTCGCGGCTACCGTTGACCTGCTCCATGTGGAAGCCGAGGTTGTGCGAGCCTTGTAGGCGCACTTCGGACTTGGTCTGCTCGCCGATCTTCTGCAACTGGCTTCGGAGGGCGCCCAGCAGGCGGTCGGCCTTCTTGGGCTTATCTGCCTCGAACGGGGTCTTGCCGCGCTTTGGCTTTGTTGGCTTCTTGGCGCCTGCCTTGGCCTGCTCGGCCCGCTGCTGCTTGATCTCGGCCGGCGTCAGCGTGCGGATGCGCCGCATGATATCCCATGCGCTCTCCGCCTTCACGGTGGCTTCCTGACCCGGTACTTGGACGGCGGCCGCTACGAGGAGAGTTAGCATCAGAGCGCGGAGGGGTCGGCCGTTCATCGAGCGACGACCTCGGCCACCAGGGCCGCCGTCCGCAGAGCGTCACGCCGAAGTTCGACGCTACGGGCGATCTGCAGCCTTCGGATCTCCGGCGCGGCTACCAGCGCCGACTTGCAGAGGGCCTGCACGCGAGCGCTGTCGAACTCCTCAGTGCAGTAGGCCGAGAGCCTCGCCGAACTCATGAAGGACTTCACCTTTGGGTCGTACGAAAGGGCTACCACCGGGGTAGCCGACATCACCGCGAACACCAGTGCGTGGAGGCGCATGGCCACCACGAGATCGGCGCAACGCACCAGGCCGAGCGCCGAGCCGACGTCGGGCACTTGGGCTACGAAGCACCCATCACCGGCCAGAGCCGCAGCCTCGCGAGCCAGTGTTTCATCCTCGCCGGCATGCATGGCCAGCAACGCCACGCGGTGCAGACCCTCGGCCCGCACCGCCCGCACCGACTCGGCCGCGTCCGCCGGTGTCCGAACCGAACCCCACGTCCGCAACGCCAGGACGGCCAGTCCGCCGCTGGGTTCCGTCTGCGGGCGCTCCGGCAGGGCGAAGGCCGGGTCGGCGGTCACCTCCAGGCGCGCCGCCGCGCCGCCGATCCGTCGCACCAGTTCCGCCGACTCAACGTCGCGAACCGTCACCAGCGCCGCGGTTCGAAACGCGGCCGCGGTGATTGTGCGCGACAACGGCCGACGCAGCGGCCCCACGCCCTGCGCGTAGATCACTGCCGGCCTGCCCATCCGCCGGGCCAACCAGAGGTAGCCAGCGTAGTAGAGCAGCGACCGGACGCTTGTGGCGTCCTGGAATAGGCTGCCGCCACCGGAGACCGCCACATCCGTCTCAGCTATGGCCGCCCGCACCGCTCGAACGTCCATCCTTGGTACGGCGCGGATGCCATGTGATGTTTCCGTGGACGCCGGCGCACCCGAGAGGGCGACGAGCCCGTTCGAGTCGCCGAACTGCTGCGCCCACGAGTTGACGATCCCGCCCAGGACGGCCTCGTCGCCCAGGTTGCCGCATCCGTAGTAGCCGCAGAGCAACCCGCGGAGGCTCATGCGGTCGGGGCGCTGCCTGCCGGGCCGGCGGTCACACGGCGTGAGAGGAACGCCCACACGATGCAGCCGATGGCGCCGCCCAGCACAAGCCCGATCGCCACGCGGGCCACCGACAGGTGGACCGGCGTGTGGATATGGCAGAACGTGTTGGTGATCGAGACCAGGCCCAGCATTCCCACGATGGTCAGCGCCGGAGCCCAGGTGCGGCGGCCCGCAGCCGCCAGCGCCACTCCAAGGAACACCAACGGGTGGCCGATCAGGAACTCCTTCGTCCGCGGGCGCACAACCAAGAACGCGTCGAGGATCGACCGGAACCGCAGCTCCAGGCCTGAGACGCCGACGCCGGGCTCGTTGCCGGTCCGCGCCACGGCGAACGCCAGCGCGATCAGCGCGACCAGGGCGCCGCCGACCATGCCCACGCGGAGCGGACTGGATAGGAAGTCGGATACACGCCCCCTCATCGCCGGGAAGGCGGCGCGCAGGCTCTCGCCGGGCCCGGGAAGGCCGGTCATAGCGGCAAGGGCCACGAGCAGCACGGGGAGTGCGTGGGCCAGCTTGATGCCGGCAAACTGCTCCGTATGGAGCATGAAGTCGCGATCGCATAGCAGGCCCACCACGAGGAGCCCGCCCGCCGCCGACAGTGCCGTGCCGCCCAGCAGGCCCTTCAGGCCCGCGGTGATGGGGGGCGAGGTCTTGGTTTCGGTAGCGGCGCTGCATCCCGGCAGCAGCCTCAGTCCGGCAAGGGTGGGACAGGCGATGGCCGCGATCAGGGCCGCCGCCTTGGCGCCCATGTGGCCCGCCACGCCGCCTGCGGCAATGGCCATCGCCACCAGGACCAAGCCGACGACGACCGGAAGGCTCGCCTCACCAAGCAGGGCAAGCGTAACCAGGACGACGGCTGCGCCCGCGCCCAGGCCGGCCAGTGCGCGTATGGCTGCCGGGGCTGCCGGCTTGCCCAAAAGCCTCGCCGGACCGGTTGCCATCTCACCACGCTTGCGCAGGCCGCCGCTGATACCGCCGACCATGGCGAGGTTCTCGCCGATGGGGTCCGGGCCGGTGAGGAAGGGGAGGCGCACGTAGCAGAGCCGGATGTTGCGTTCGCGTGCGGCGCGCACGAAGCGCTCGACAGCCTCTGACGGCGCGATTTGCGCAAGCTCGGCTTCGGCAATGCTGTGGACGCGGACGAACCGGCCGTCCATCAACTCGGCCAGCCGCTCGTCACCCTTCTGCTTACCGAATTCAACCTGGCCCCAGGTCAGCCCGCTCCGCTTCAGCGCCTCGGCCGCGTCCGTCACTCCTGTGCGGAAGCCCATCACCTCGGTGCCCGTGAAGATGACGCTGTCGGCGCCCAACGATCGGGCTGATCGGAGCGAGGCCGCCATAGAAGCGAGGTCGGCTCCGGCGAAGCTCCCCAGGCGCGCCACGACGCGTAGCCCGGCGCGCTGGACCGCTGCGCAGTCCTGCTGTGATAGGCCGGCGCCCATGCTGAGCAGTGTTTCGGCGTCGATCGTGAAGGCTGCCACGGTGACCGGTTCGCCACTGTCGCCGGGAGCGACTGGTTCGTACCGAACCAGAGCGACCGGACAGTCAGGCATCGGGCCCTCGGTGGCCAGGTCGGTCAGGCCGCGGTCCTCCAGCGCGGACGCCACTTGCTCGGCCACTTCGCGGCTCGAGCAGAGCAGCATGGAGGCGGCGCCGGTGGACGTAAGGCGAACGAGCCCTGCCTGGCACATCTCCGACACCGTGAGCTCACTGACACCCACGGAGGAGACGCCCCGGGCCTCAAAGCGTCTGAGGAGCGCCGCGGTCGAGACGCCTTGCGTGGCTGAAAGGGTGCGGACCTGGATCAGGTCGATACATATCTCCACCCGCCGATTCCGCGCCTCGGTGCGGTGACGCTGAAGGCCCAACCAGGCCGATGCTGCGATGCCGACGGCCAAGAAGGCCCACGCGATGCGCCTGACGTAGAGAGACAGCACATACCCTCCATTGGAGCCGCAACCGGCTGAGGCCGGTGCGGTCGCTTAGCATAGCGATGATTCTGGCACAGCATCATCGCGGCTGCAAGGCTACGCGGAGACAATCGCGCCGCAGCGGCGTATACTGAGCCTGATGGGTGCGCACATGCCCACCCTTGCGGCACGAAACATCCATGACCCTAGCGATCACCAGACATCGGCATCTGCGTGCCTTGACCCTCCTTGCTCTCGCGGCATGGCTCTGGTTTGCGTACGGCGCCCCGTTGGTCCATCGACACGGTTGCGATCATGCCTCCTGGAGCTTTTCACGGCAGGCGGGCCATTCGTGCGTCGTCTGCGCGTGGTCGTCCGTAGGCGGGACTTCCGCCGCTGTTCCGTCAAGGCCGCTCCAGCCCGCCGCAGAGATGGGCGTCGCCAAGGTCCCCTCGTACTCAGTCTGCGCTCAGTCAGCGCCCCTGGGCCTCCACGGCTCGCGTGCACCTCCAGTCACCTCCTCTCACTGCGCGATAGTGTAGTTTCGCCGCGATGGCTGCGCGTCAGCGCAACTCAGTGCGGCGGTTACCCATGATGAGAGGAAGTCCTGATGCGAACCATATGGGCGTACATCGCCCTGTGCCTTGCCATTGCTGCGCCTGCCGATCCCGTAGCGGCGCAGGCTAGCGGCTCTACCGATCTGGATCAGCTCAAGGCCATCGTGACCAAGCAGGCCGAGACGATCCGCGAACTACAGGAGCGCCTGGCCAAGCTCGAGGCCGGTTCCGGCGCCGACACGGGCCAGACAACCGATGGTCCGCCGGTGCCGGCGGTCGTCTTGCCCGGGCCGGCGCGGAAGGCCGCTCAGTCCGGTTCGGCGTCTGCGTTGCCTGATATCGCCGTCTTCGGCAACAACCTCGGCCGGATGCTCACTGCCAAGGGCGAGCCCTCTCGGAACCAGTTCCGGATTTCGGAGCTTGAGCTCGCGTTGCAGCAGCGCGTGGCCGATGGCGTGCTGTTCCGCTCCACGCTGGCCGCCGGCGAGGAGGGGGACTTCGGCATGGGCCTGGAGGAGGGCTATGTCACGTTCACCAAGCTCGGAGTGCCTGGGCTCGGCGGCACGCTGGGCAAGCGCCGATTGCCGTTCGGCAAGCTGAACCCTATCCACCCGCATGCGGCGCCCTACGCCGAGACGCCCGGTGCGCTACGCTACCTGGCCGATCCCGACGGCCTCGCCGGCAACGGCGTGGCGCTGAACTGGCTTCTGCCGGTACCGTCCCTCTTCGCCAATCTGGAAGTGGGCGCGGTGCAGATTGGCGCATCGGACGCCGAGGCCAGTCGACCCGACGTGACCGGTACTACGCTGCCGCTCGGCTTTGGAGCCACCGGCACGGTTCCCATGGGTCGGCTTTGGCTCTCCAAGGCGCTGAACCCGAGCACGGAACTCGAGGTCGGCTCGAGCGCGGTGGCGGGTAAGGCCGACAGCGGCGACTCGGTGCGGCTCATCGGCGCCGACGTGACCCTGAAGCAGATGCGCGGCGCCTTCGGCCGTTGGCAACTCCAGGGCGAAGCGCTGTGGCATACGCGCAAGGACGCCGGCTCTCGCCTCCCGCATACTCGCTCCGGCGCCTATGTCTCGGCCCTCTACGCGCCCGACCAGTACCGTGAGTTCGGCCTGCGGTACGACGACAGCCGCCTTCCGTGGCCCCTGGAGGGAGGCGAGCGCCTGCTCTCGCTCATCTGGTCCAACCGCATGACGGAGAGTTCGCTCTGGCGGCTGCAACTCGCGCACGGCGACAGGACTACCGATGCGCTGCTACCGGCACGTCGGGGCTTGACGGAGCTGACGTTGCAGTTCGTCTGGGGTGCGGGTTCCCACTCGCATCCTCTGCAGTAGGCGGAGGGCGCCATGAGAATGCTAGCAGCACTGCTGATCGCCGGTGCGGTCGCGTCGCTCTCCGTGAGCGCCGCGGCTGCCGAACTCCGTGTCATCGCCGTTGACACGAACCTGGCCGACATCGCCAAGCAGGTGGCGGGTGACAGGGCCTCCGTGGAGTCGCTTGCGCGCCCGTCGGACGACCCGCATCACGTGGTGGCCCGGCCGAGCATGATCGTCAAGCTCTCGCGAGCCGACGTGTTTGCTCGCATCGGCATGGGCCTCGACATGTGGGCCGACGCCCTTTTGGATCGCGCCGGGAACGCGTCGGTCCAGCCGGACGGCAAGGGCTACGCCGACTGCTCCCGCGGCCTGAGGGCGCTTGATGTCCCAACCGGAAGGATAGACCCGTCAATGGGCGACTTGCATCCGGAGGGCAATCCGCACTACCTCTTGGACCCCGCGCAGGGCATCCTCGCAGCCGGCAACATCGCGGCGGCGCTGATCCGGGTGGACCCGGCCGGACAGGCCTACTACCACTCGCGGTTCTTGCAGTTCGGGGAGCGCGTGAAGGCTGGCCTGCAGCGTTGGTCGACTGCGCTCAAGGGCCTCCCCAGCCGCGATGTGGTGCCCTTCCATAAGAGCTGGGCCTACTTCCTGGCTCGGTTCGGGCTCCGCGAGTTCGGCGTTCTTGAGCCGAAGCCGGGCGTCGAGCCGTCACCCGGCCATGTGGGCGCCCTAGGGCAATCCATTAAGCGGGCCGGGGTCAAGGTCATCCTGTGCGAGTCCTTCCGATCCAAGCGATGGCCGGACCTCCTGGCGGGCCAGTGCGGCGCCACAGCGGCTTTCGTGCCCGTAGCTGTTGGAGCGGACCCACAGGCCGGCGACTACGTAGCGATGTTCGACACCATCGTTCAGCGCCTCGTCAGCGCGGCCCGGTAGCCCGTGGAAGCCAACGGCGAGATGCCCGGCGTGCTGGTTCAAATCCGATCGGCTTCTCTCGGCTATGCCGGCAGGTCGGTGCTCACAGGGGTCGACCTTGATATCCGGCAGGGCGACCATGTCGGGATCGTCGGACCGAACGGCAGCGGCAAGACCACGCTGCTCCGGTCGGTCCTCGGCCTGCTCAGACCCATCGCCGGCGAGGTCACTCGCTTCGCCGGCGTTACCGTGGGCTACGTGCCCCAGCGCGACACCGTTGACCCAGAATATCCGCTGACGGTGCTCGACATCGTGATGATGGGCCTCTACCGCCGCGTAGGGGCCCTGCACCGCCTCGGGAAGCCCGAGCGCGAGGCTGGGATGGAGGCGCTGGCGCATGTCGGCCTGGCCGACCAGTCGGAGCGGCCCTTCCGTTCGCTCTCCGGCGGCCAGAAGCAGCGTGTGCTGCTCGCCCGAGCCCTTGCAGGTAGTCCGTCACTGCTGCTGATGGATGAGCCGACCAACGGCATGGATCTGCCTGCCGAGCACTCGATGATGCTTCTCATCGACCACTTGAGGCGTGAGCACGGCCTCACCGTGGTGATGGTCAGCCACCTGCTGAACACGGTGGTCAACCACGTTGAGAACGTCGTGCTGGTGGGGGAAGGGCGCATCCGTGTCGGGGCCGTCGAGGAGATGGTAACGGAGCCTGTCCTTGCGGCCCTCTACGCCATGGATGTCCAGGTCGCCCGGCTGGGCCGCCGGAAGGTCGTGATGCCGTCGGCCCAGGCGGAGGAAACACGCCAATGACGCTGCTCGATGTGCTCGACAGCCTGCGCCTCAACGCCACGGGCCTGATAGCCGGAATGGCGGCGGCGGCAGCCTGCTCGTTCCTCGGCGTCTATGTAGTCCTTCGGCGCATCGTCTTCGTGGGCGCTGCATTGGCCCAGGTGGCCGGCGCCGGCATCGCCCTCGCATTCCTGATCGGTCCCTTGCTGGCAGGGGTCGCCCACCGGCTGATGCACGTGAGTGGGCCGCTGCCTCACGTCGGGGTGGCGCTCGAGCATCTGGTTCGCGATCCGCTGGCGGTCTCAATGGTCATCACGGTCATTGGCGCAGCGCTCCTTGCCAGGCCGGCTACAGGCGGCGCGGCGCCCGGCGATACGCCAATCGGTATGACCTATCTCGCGGCGTCTGCGCTGAGCCTTGTCTTCATTGTCCGGAGCCCGAAGGGCTTGGATGATGTCCGCGAACTGCTGGACGGCAACATCATCGCGGTCTCGCCTTCCGACCTTGTCCATATGGCGACCGTCTTTGCGCTCGTGGCCTTGGTCCACATCCTCTTCCACCGTCAGATCCTCTTCGTTAGCTTCGACCCCGAGATGGCTGCCACGCAAGGCTTCCGTGTGCGCAGGTGGGAGCTTCTCTTCTTCACCACACTGGCGGTGGTGATCTCTGTGGCGATTAGCAAGGCCGGGCTGGTCGCGGTCTTCGCCTATCTGGTATTCCCGGCCGCCACCGCGCTGAAGCTCGTGCGCCGTATGGGGGCGGCGTTTGTCGTCTCTGTGACCGTTGCCCTGGTGGCCACGGTTGCTGGCTACGTCGGCGCCGTTCTTACCGACTTGCCTACGAGCCCGCCCACCATCGGCGCGTTGTGCGCCCTCTGGCTTGCGGCATCGATCTTCCGCCGGCGCTACCCACTCAGCTGATCGTCCTCGGCGGCGCCGCTCCGGCGTAGGTATAATCTGCGCGTCTCCGGGAGGGCTGCAAGTGAGCGAATCGGTCCAGTTCCGGCTGGTCGTCGGCCTGGGCAATCCCGGTGACCGGTACCGCGGAACGCGGCACAATGTGGGTTTCGAGGTGGTGGATGAACTGGCCCGGCGGCAACAGGTGGCCGTCGGGCGACGGCAGTTCCGGGCGTTGTTGGGCGAGTACCGCTTCGGCGCGGTGCGCGTGATCCTCGTCAAGCCGCAGACGTACATGAACATGTCCGGTGAGGCCGTGTCTGCCGTAGCACATATGTACCGCGTGGAGCCGGGGCATGTCATCGTAGTGAGCGATGATGTCGCCTTGCCGGTCGGGAAGGTGCGGTTGCGCCTACAGGGCTCAGCCGGCGGCCACAATGGCCTGAAGTCGGTGGCGCAGCACTTGGGTTCACAAGGGCACCCTCGTGTGCGCATCGGCGTTGGCGGCGGCGGAATGCAGGAACTCACCGACCATGTGCTCGGCAGGTACACTTCGACTGAACGCCTGCTGGTGAACGATGCCGTGCTGTGGGCGGCTGATGCCGTGGAGGTCGCCCTGCGCGACGGCTTCGAGATGGCGATGAACCGGTTCAACGCGGAGCCCAAGCCGTGAGCTACGGATGGCGGGCGAGTGGAGGGTGCGTGACAAGGAGTATCGGGGTGGCCGGATTCGAACCGGCGACCACTCGCTCCCAAAGCGAGTGCGCTACCAGGCTGCGCTACACCCCGAGCACGCTGATTATGGGCGGATCGGCCGACTGATGTCAACCACGGACGACCTCGCCGCCGATGCTGCGCGGCTGGCCGAAGGCTGTGACGGCCTGGGCCTCCCACTAACGCCCGAGGCGCTCACCCGCTTGATCCTCCTCCGGGACCTGCTCTACGAAGCCAACGCGGTCATGAACCTGACCCGTGTGCCCGTGAGCGGGTATGTCGAATTGCATTGCCTTGACTCGCTCCTGATCTGCCAGGCCGTAGACATGCGCCGGGTGCGAACAGTGATGGACCTGGGCTGCGGCGCGGGCTTTCCCGGCATCCCCCTGAAGATCATGTGGCCGCACCTCCGCGTGGTACTGGTGGACAGCACGCTCAAGAAGCTGCGCTTTGCAGGGGATGCCTGCGGCAAACTGGGTTTGAGCGGCATCCGCACCGTGCATGGCCGCGCCGAGGAGCGCATCGGTGAACTGGTTTACAGGTCGGACCTGGTGGTGGCGAGGGCAGTGGCTCCCATGGCCCGTCTGGTGCCGTGGCTGGCGCCCTACATCAAGCCCGGCGGTCGAGCCGTCGCGTACAAGGGCGCCGACATTGAGGGCGAGATGCGCGAGGCCGGACCGGTGATCGCCCGGAGCAGCTTGGAGTTGGAGGCTGTTGTTCCGGCGACGCTGCCCGGCTCCGGCATCGTCCGGAACCTGGTCGCACTGCGCCGCCCAGTGGCTCCGACCGGGCCGGGGACGAGGGCACGAAGATGACGATCCTCGCGGCTCGACCGTCAGCCGGCAAGGTCGGGGCGGCTCAGTTGTCGGTCGTGTCGAATACCACGCTGACGCTTCTGAAGCTCCTTGTCGGCCTGACGACCGGCTCCGTCAGCGTGCTGTCGGAGGCCGCGCACTCGGCTAATGACCTGGTGGCCAGTGTCATCGCCCTGGTCTCCGTCCGCATATCGGACAGGCCCGCCGACGACGGACACCCCTATGGTCACGGGAAGGTGGAGAGCCTCTCAGGCATGGCTGAGGCGGCCCTGATCTTCGGCGCCGCGGCCTGGATCATCTATGAGGCCGTCAGCAAGCTGGCCCGAGGCACGGAGGATTTCGCAACCGGGCCGGGCATGGCCGTCATGGCAGTCTCCGTAGTAGTGAATGTGCTCGTGTCGCGACGGCTGTATGCGGTCGCCAAGCGCACGGACTCGATGGCCCTTCACGCCGACGCCGAGCACCTGCGTACTGACGTCCTGACTTCGGTGGGCGTTCTGGTGGGCCTGGCGCTGGTTCGCTGGACGGGCCTGCACGTCCTTGACCCGATCGTTGCCATACTTGTTGCCCTATTGATCGTCTCCGCCGCATGGCGCCTCTTTGCGGGCGCCATGGCGCCGTTGCTCGACTCCGGCCTGCCGACCGCGGAGACGGACATCGTCCGCGGCGTCCTCGAGGCCGAGGCGCAGGTGCTGGGCTTCCACAAGCTCCGCACCCGCAAGTCGGGATCATCCAGGCATATCGACTGCCATGTGATGCTTGATGACCACCTGAGCCTGGTCGATGCCCACCAGGCCATTGAGGAGCTTGAGGATCGAATCCGCGCCCTGCTGCCCGGCACCGAAGTGGTGCTGCACGCCGAGCCGTTCGAGGCCGAGATGGAACACCAACGCCGGCACCACGGCGGTGCGCCGGCTGAACCAGATGATGATGTGCCGCGCGAGCGGCCCTGAAAGGAGAACCACCACCTATGTCTAGACGACACGGGACCGTCCATGCGGCGCTGGCCCTTGCGGCGCTGGCGTCGGCCGCCGCCGCCCTTGGGCAGGCCAAGACCGCCTCCACACCCAAGCCGCCGGCGCCTGATGTGGTCGCGGTCGTTAACGGCGAGCGCGTCACCCGCGGCGCCATCGCGGGGCAGCTGATCGCTGACCAGGTCGCTCGGATCTCGGCGCTGGACGAGCGCTACGCCGACCGGGCTCGCCCGGTAGCTGCAGCCGTCGGATCTGTCATCCTGAAGCAGCTTGCCGGTCGTGGGTCGCGCCAAACCATGACCGTGACCCGGGCGGGCGTAGAGGCGGCGCTCTTTGCGGACAAGTCCGCGGTCGTTAAGGACGCCGTCCAGAACTGGATACGCGAGACTGCCATCCGACAGGCGGCCAAGGCCGCAGGTGTTGTCGCGAAGCCCGCGGAGGCGACTGCCGCCTTCGTCAAGGCCGTCGATACCGCCCGCAAGCAACTCAACCTCACGGGAATGAGTGATGCCAAGGTGCTGGCCACCCTCGGCTACCGCAGTCAGACGATCCGGCGCGGGGTCGACACGTCGCTCTGCCTGGAGGGAATGGTCCGGAAGGAGCTGGAGGCCAAGATGGGGCACAAGCTGGGCGCGTCCGACTATGTGGACGCCCGACACATCCTCATCCGTGTGAGCCCGCCGCCGCCCACGGTGCCGCAGGCCGGCCAGCCTGCGCCGCCGCCGCCGGATATGGAGAAGCTCTTCGCCGAAGCCAAGGTCAAGATCGATGCCATCGCAGCCGATATCGCCGCCGGCAAGAAGACCTTTGAGAAGTCGGCCACGGAGCTATCGGATGACGGAACCAAGTTCAAGGAGGGCAAGCTCGATGTCTTCGTCCGGGGCCAGATGGACGCGGAGTTCGAGAAGGCCGCTTTCACCCAGGAGGTAGGCAAGGTGGGCGCTCCGGTTCGGAGCCAGTTCGGCTGGCACCTCATCAGGGTCGATCGCCAGGGCAGGGATATCCCGTCGGCAGAGCGTGACCAGGCCTGGCAGAACTACATGCGGAGCAAGGCGCAGGCGACAGTGTCCGGGATCATGAAGAAGTCGAAGATCACCAACTTCCTCGATCCTACTGCACCCATCGAGTAGCAGCGGAACGGGGCCGGGCAGATTGCCCTGCCCGGCCCGGTCTCATCCCTCGACCGGAGCCTCGGCCTCGATCGTCGTCGCGTAGGGCGCCAACCGGCCGGCTAGGTCCCGAGTGAGTTCGGCCCGTAGCGCGATCCCTTCCGGCCGGTAGTCCAGCGCCAGTACGCGGCCGGACTGGTAGCACTGGGCCAGCAGGTTCGGTTTGTCGTAGGGCAGGAGCGCCCGCACGGGCACAAGCAGCGACCGGAGCGTGTGCGCGATCCGGTCAATCAGGTCTTGCATTCCTTCGCCGGTCTTGGCGGAGAGCGTGCAGGCGTTGTCCGTGGCGGCGACGCGCTCGGTCAGGGCAAACCGGTCAGGCGCCACGTCGGCCTTGTTCAGCACCGTGATCATGGCCTTGTCGGCCGCGCCCAGTTCGTCCAGGACGGACAGGACTGATCGCTCCTGCACGGCGGCCTCAGGGTGCGCCGCGTCCACCACGTGGATGAGGAAGTCCGCCTCTACAACCTCCTCCATCGTGGCCCGGAACGCGGCGACCAATCCGTGGGGCAGGTTGCGGATGAAGCCCACTGTGTCCGTGAGCAGAATGGCCCAGCCTTCGGGCAGGCTCACCCGGCGCGTTGTGGGATCCAGCGTGGCGAAGAGCTTTGCGTCTGCCATAACGTCGGCGCCCGTCAGGCGGTTCAGAAGCGTGGACTTGCCGGCGCTCGTGTAGCCCACCAGTGCAGCGGTGGGGAAGGGCAGGCTACCGCGCTGGTTCCGTTGCTGGCGGCGTTGGCTACGTACCTCCGCGATCTCTTCTTCCAGGTCGCCTATGTGGTCCCGGACCTTTCGCCGGTCGGTCTCCAGCTTGGTCTCGCCTGCGCCCCCGCGTACTCCGATGCCTCCCTGCTGCCTCTCAAACTTGGTGTAGACGTTCATCAGGCGGGGGAGCAGGTACATCTGCTGGGCCAGCTCCACCTGCAGCTTGCCCTCACGGGTTCGGGCCCTCTGCCCGAAGATATCGAGGATGAGCTGTGTCCGGTCGATGACCCGGAGGTTCGTGGTCTCTTGCAGGTTGCGCTGCTGGGTCGGCGACAACTCGGTATCGACGATCATCAACTCTGCGCCGGTCTCCGCGTCGCGAATCTCCTCGGCCTTGCCTCGCCCGATGTAGAAGGCCGGGTCTGGCTCGCGGCGATGCTGGTGGAAGACCTCGAGCACACGGGCGCCTGCTGTATCTGCGAGCGCTATCAGCTCCTGAACCGCGTAGGGCTCGATCGTCGCGTCGTTCTCGACGCAGACGAGGAGCGCCTTCTCGCTATCGCCGTCTGTCTCCTGTGATTGTCGTGCCATGGTTACGGGCCTCCTGCCCCCGGCGCAAATGCCCTATCGCCGCCGGGGGCGGAGACGCTAAGCCCTCACCCCAATACCGGCGGCCTTGATGCGCCGCACGGCTTCGCGGGCCCGATCACCGTGCTGGTCGCCGATGACGGTCAACGACATCCGGATGTACCCCTCGCCATGGGCCCCGTAGCCCACGCCGGGAATGGCCAGAACGCCGGCCTCCTCGAGAAGCCGAGACGCGAACCCAATACTGGATCCACCGCCGGGGATGGGCGCCCATACGTAAAAGGTGGCCTTGGGGCGCTCCACGTCCCAGCCCAGTGAGGCCAGGCCGTCCACCAGCACGTCGCGGCGCTCCCGGATGACCTCGAGGAATGGCCCGTTGCTCACGTTCTCGATGGCGTACGCGGCGGCGCGGGAGACAGCTGGGAACTGCTTGCTATCGATGTTCGACTTCATCCTATTGAGCGCCGAGATCACATCCTTGCAGCCCAGCGCCACGCCCATGCGCCATCCGGTCATGTTGAACATCTTGGAGAAGGAGTGGAACTCGACCGCCAGCTCCTTCGCGCCTTCGACCTGCAGGACGGAGGGCGCCTGGTAGCCGTCAAACGTGACCTCGGAGTAGGCCGCGTCGTTCACGAGCACGATGTCGTACTGGCGGCAAAAGTCCACCGCCTCACGGAAGAACTGCAGCGTCGCCGTGGCGCCGGTGGGGTTGTTCGGGTAGTTCAGCCACATGAGCTTGGCGCGGCGGGCGGCGTCTGTGGGGATCGCCGTCAGGTCGGGCACAAAACCGCGCTCGCGCAGGAGGGGCATGGAGCAGACCTCGCCGCCGGCCATGAGCGTGTTCACGCGGTAGACCGTGTAGGCCGGGTCCGGCGCCAGCGAGACGTCGCCCGCGTCGATGTAGGTCCAGGCCAGGTGCGCCAGGCCCTCCTTGGAGCCGATCAGCATTAGCGCCTCGGAGCGGGGATCGATCTCGACGCCGAACCGGTTGCCGAACCAGCGCGTGACCGCCTCGATGAACCCGACCTCGCCCAGCGGCGACTCGTCGTAGCGGTGTGTCTCGGGGTTCCTGGCCGCCGAGTAGAGCGCCTCGACGATCGGCTCAGGCGTGGGCTGGTCGGGATCTCCGATGCCGAGGTCCACAAGGTCGCGGCCTTCGGCGACCGCTCTGGCCTTGAGTGCGGCGATCTGTCCGAACAGGTAGGGCGGAATTTGGCTCAGGCGCGTGGACGGACTGGGCAAAGGGGTCGTCTCCTGGGGTCTGGTTTGGGTGCCCGAAGGCTATGGCTGATTATGGCACACGCCCGTCTTAGGCGCCGGCCGCGGAGTACTGGCGCACCCCTGCCCGCCATGTCCAGTGGAGCAGGAGCAGGACCGCCACAAGCCAGGCGACCTGGACGGCCATGCCGGTCAGCACCTGATGCGGCGTCAGCTTACCGAGCGCGACTTCCACCGGGAATGAGCCCATGTAGCGGAACGGCGTGGCCTGCGCAGCTGCGGCCAGGCCCCCGGGGAGTAGCGCCAACGGCGCCACGCGGCCGGAGAGGAAGCTGTCCAGTGTGAAGTAGAGCTGGTTCACGGCGTCGATGCGCGTGGTCCAGAAGGAGAGGATCGCCAGCACGTACTGCAAGACGTAGCGCATGACGGCCGCCAGGGCCAGCGACGGTAGCGAGGCCGGGATCCACCAGTACGATGTGGGCGGGCTGGGCCGGAGCATCAGGTAGATGGCCGCCCAGATCGGGATGAGCAGCGTAGTGGTGAAGAGCTTGAACCCTATGTTGGACGCCGCGTCCTCGTGGATCGGGTGCAGCGGACGAAGCAGCTTGGGCGAGAGGCTACCGGTCCGAACCCGGTAGGCGAACTCGAACACGTCCCAGGACATGGTGATGTGGCCGTAAATCATGAAGAGCAGGAAGTAGGCGGCGAAGTCGGAGGTCGTGAAGCTGGCGCCCCCCTGGCCCACGGGACCGCCGTGCGCCGACGCGGTAGCGGACCAGACCGCCAGCGAGACCAGCGGACCCACAAAGCCCCAGAGCGCCCAAATCAGCACGACCATGCGGTACTGGGCCATCATGGCCCACGAGGCCCGCAGGTTGGCGCGGTAGACCTGCCACCAGTAGGTCAGCATGCCTGGGGCGTCTCGCCGGCCTCAGCGGCGAAGACCTGGCCGATCACCTGCTCGATGGGCGGATCCTCGACGGTCAGGTCTACCACCGGCAACTCCGCCAGCAGCCGACCCACCGTGGCTGCCGCCTCGGCCTTGGGCGTCTGTAGCGTGATCCGGACGCCATCCACCTCGACGACGTTGCCGAATGCCGCCGCTCGGGCCGCGGCCTCTGGGCTCTCCACATCGATCTTGACGAGCTTGTAGGGTGCGATGCGCTGCGCGAGGTCGTCCAGGCCGCCGTCGAACAGCATCGTGCCGTGGTGGATCACAATGACCCGCTTACAGAGCGCCGTCACGTCAGCCATATAGTGGCTTGTGAGCAGCACGGTGGCGCCGGTGCGCCGGTTGTGCTCGGCGACGAATGCACGGATGCGGCCCTGCATGGTCAGGTCCACGCCCAGGGTGGGCTCGTCGAGGAAGAGCACACGGGGGCGATGGAGGAGTGAGGCAGCTAGTTCGCACTTCATCCTCTCGCCCAGCGAGAGGTTCCGCACGGGCTTTCGGAGCAGTTCGCTCAGGTCGAGCAATTCGACCAGCTCATCTACCGTACTGCGGAACTCGGCCTCCGGGATGCGGTACACAGCCTGATTCACCAGGAACGAGTCCATGGCCGGGATGTCCCAGAGTAGCTGGTTCCGGTTGCCCATGACGAGGCTGATCTGCCGAAGGTAGGCGTGTTCACGCCGCCATGGCGTGTGCCCCAGTACCTGTGCCGTGCCTGCCGATGGGTGCAGCAGGCCGGCGAGCATCTTCAGCGTGGTGGTCTTGCCTGCGCCGTTGGGACCAAGGAAGCCCACGACCTCGCCCTCGTCCAGCGTGAACGAGATGTCGCGAACTGCATGGACTTCCTTGTAGGTGCGGTGGTACAGGCTGCGAAAGGCCGCGGCCGCACCGGCTGCCCTCTCGGTGACGCGGTAGGTCTTGCTCAGCTTCTCTAGTGATATCTGGCAGGGCACGTCGGGGCTCCCGCTGTTCAGAGGGGACGCCAGTCAACATCCGCTGTCACGGCCTCGCAGAACGCGGCCACGAGGTTGGCGGCGGCGTCGATATCCGCGATGTCCATCACCTCACCCGGCGTATGCATGTAGCGCACCGGCGCCGATACGAGGCCCGTAGCAACGCCGGCCCGGTTCACCTGGATGGCGTTGGCGTCGGTTCCGGTCCCGCCCGGAACGGCTTTCACCTGGTAGGGAATGCCCCGCGCCTGGGCAACCTGTACGAGTAGCGAGTGGACCTTCGGGTTGATGTTGGCGCCGCGGGCGATAACAGGCCCTGCTCCGAGCTTGATGTCGCCCACGGTGTTCTTGTCGGCGCCAGGGAAGTCCATGGCGTGGCAGACATCAACGGCAAGCGCCACGTCCGGGTTGATGCCATAGGCACTGGTCCTCGCCCCGCGGAGGCCGATCTCTTCCTGCACCGTGGCCACGGCGGTGACACAGCCCTGCAGCTTGGCCGCGTCGATCCGCCGAAGCGCCTCGGCCACGACGAAGGCGCCCATCTTGTTGTCGAAGCTCCGCGCCGCGTAGCAGGTGCCCTGCATCTGGACCATCGTCTCCGCGTAGGTCACGCAGTCGCCGATGCTCACGAGGGCCGCCGCGGCTTCCTTGGTGCCGACGCCGATGTCGATCCAGAGGCTGGAACCCTTCGGCGCCTTCTCGCGCTCGTCGCCCTCAAGCAGGTGGATCGCCTTGCGGCCGATGACGCCGGGCACCGGGCCGGATGTCGTGTGAACATTGACGCGCTGGCCCACGATGATGGCGTTGTCATGGCCGCCGATCATGCCGAAGTAGAGCATGCCCGTGTCGGAAATGTTGCGCACCTGGAACCCGATCTCGTCCGCGTGGCCCGCGAGCATGATCCTCGGGGAGCCGCTGAGGTTCCGCGACGCGGCGACGCTACCCATGACGTCAGTCTCTACGCTATCGGCGAATGGATCCACGTGGTCGCGGAAGACCCGCATGACCGGCTGCTCATACCCCGACGGACCGGGCGCGTCTACGATGCGAGTCAGGAACTTGAGTGTTGCTGCATCCATCTGCGTTGCTGGCCTCCTAGCGGTCAGGACACAAGGCGCATGAGCGCCTCCGCCAGGCGGCCGTTGTCGTGTCGGACAACGTCGGTCTGGCTCATGAAATCGCCGGTGATGGGTCTGTACCCGAGCGCCCGTACGCGGTCGGTATCGGGCTCTACAGGTACGGAGCCGGTCTGGCGATACTTCTGGACGAGTTCCGGGGTCGGCCGCCCTGCATTCACGAAGACGCTGTCGAAAACGGGCCTGGCCAGGTGGGACTGAATTGCCTGGACATGGTCAGAGGCGGAGAACCCATCGGTCTCGCCGGGCTGTGTCATCACGTTGCAGACGTAGACTTTCCGGCAGCGTGCGCGCTGCAGCGCTTCGGGAATCCCTGCAACCAAGAGGTTCGGAATGATGCTCGTAAATACGGAACCGGGGCCGATAACGATGAGGTCCGCCGACGTGATCGCGCTCACCACCTCGTCCGGCGCGGCAGCCCCCGCCGGCGCAAGGCTGATGCGGCGGATGCGCTGCGATGCGTGAACGATGCGTGTTTCGCCCTCCAGCACACTCCCATCATCCATCTCGGCTGCGAGGTGTACGTGGCTCAGGGTGCTTGCCAGGACGCGCCCGCGAATGTTGAGCACCTCGCTGGTGAGCTGGACGGCGCGCTCGAAGTCGCCGCCGCTCAGCTCGGCCAAGGCGGCGATGAGCAGGTTCCCGAATGCGTGCTCGCGGAGCCCCGCTGCCGCACCGCCGCCGCGGAAGCGGTGCTGGAACAACTCGGTCATGAGGCCTTCGGAGTCGGCCAGGGCCACCAGGCAGTTACGGATGTCGCCTGGCGGGAGCATCCTCAGCTCCTGCTGCAGCACGCCCGAGCTGCCGCCGTCATCGGTCACCGTCACCACTGCCGTGATGTTGGAGCTGTAGTGCTTGAGTCCGCGGAGCATGGTCGAGAGCCCGGTGCCGCCGCCGATGACCACGATCCTCGGTCCCTCGGCCAGGACCCTCGTTCGGTAGAAGGAGTCTGCCAGCCCGGCCGCGCCGATCCCCGGCTTCAGCGCGACCGCTGCAGCGTGACCAAGCCTGTGGGCGCCGATGGCCAAGGCAATCCCGCCGATGCAGACCAGCGCCCAACCGGCGACCTGGCCTGAACCGCCGGGCTCAAGCAGTCCGGGGAACCGCGCGTCGACCCGCTGCCACACTCGACCCGCAATGGCGAGGAGATCGAGCGGCCGCGCTTGGCGAACCAGCGAGAGGCCCAGCAACAGGAGGCCGGCCCCTGCCGCAACCAGCAGGAGCCAGCGTTTCACGCGGATGCCGGGCTGGAGCCACCGACCGGGTCCGGGAGCCTGCGTCATGCGGCCCGCGGCTTGTCCGACAACAGCGAGTTCAGCAGCGAACTGAGTGCGCCCATGGCCAGTGAGCCGAAGAGCGCCGCAACGGCGCTCTCAACCTTGAAGCCCGGAACGACGAACTGGACCACGAAGAAAAGGAACGCATTGAGCGCGAAGCCGAATAGGCCGAACGTCATGCAGTTGAGGGGGGCGGTGAGCAGCTTCAGGATCGGTCGGACGAAGCTGTTGGCGAGGCCGATCACCAGCGCGGCCATGAGGAGCGTTGTGGCAGGACGCGCCGAGACGCCGATACCCACGGAGCAGACGACCCAGAGGGCCAATACGCTGCAAACGTAGCGAACCATCCAATGGCGCATTGCCTACTCCTCCTCCCGGGTCTGATTGTACCTTGGCCGAGCCTTGGGCCTGGCCGGACCTACCGCACCGAGGCCCCGGGTGTGGTATACACTCGGCACCCTGTCCCCCCCATCCACGGAGGTCTGCCTGTGCCTACGCCGCTCAAGATCGCGTTATGCTCCGCCGAGGTGGCTCCTCTAGCCAAGGTTGGCGGCCTGGCTGACGTCGCCGGCGCCCTGCCCAAGGCCCTGATCAGCCTGGGGCACGACGTGCGCGTCTTCATGCCCTCCTACCCGTTCGTTGAGCGGAACCCAAACGTGGAGATGCGCCTGGTAGCTGACTGGTTCCCTGTGCAAATGCACTCGCAATGGACTGAGTGGCTGCGGCTCTACCGGGTCGCGCCGGACGCCGGATTTCCCCTCTACCTTGTCCACTCGAGCGGCTACTTCCGAGGCTCCGTGGACAGCGCCAGCCTCTATGCCGACGGAGCCTACCCCTACATCGTCTTCACGCGCGCCCTGTTGGACGCCGTGCCCAAGGTGGAGCCCGACTGGCAACCGGACATCTTGCACTGCAACGACTGGCACACCGGCCTCGGGCCCGCCTACCTGCGCTCGACCCACGCCGATGCTAGGCCCTGGGCGCGCTGTGCCAGTGTCTACACGATCCATAACGTGGCGCACCAGGGCGAGTTCGGCCGGGAGGTGCTGGACCATGCAGGGCTTCCGGGCTGGCTGTTCGGTCCCGAGTACGCCTCGCACTACGATCGGCTGAACTTCCTGAAGGCGGGCTCGGCGCTGTGCGACCAGTGCAACACCGTGAGCCCGACGTATGCGGCCGAGGTGCAGACCGCCGAGTTTGGCTTCGGTCTCGAGGGACTCTACAGGCATCTGGCAGCGTCCGGCCGCTTCGGTGGGATCGTGAATGGTATCGACGTGGGCGCCTTCGATCCCGCCACCGATCCGGCGCTGCCGGCCAACTTTTGCGCCGCGGAGCCGTCCGGCAAGGCCATCTGCAAGGCCGAACTGCAGCGTGAGTGCGGACTGCGCATCGATCCGAAGGCCTGCCTCATCGGCATGGTGACGCGCATCGCCGACCAGAAGGGGTTCGACCTGCTGGCGGCTGCGTTCGACCGCATCATGGCGGAGCCCGTGCAGTTCGCGCTCCTTGGCCAGGGCCACCCACACTACGAGCGGCTGTTCGCGTACGAGCTCGCCGCGCGATACCCCGGCCGCGTGAACGTTCGCCTCGCCTATGATGCGGCGTTTGGGCAGCGGGTGTATGCAGGGTCCGACCTGTTCATGATGCCGTCGCACTTCGAGCCCTGCGGTCTTGGGCAGCTCATTGCCATGCGCTACGGCACACTGCCCATTGTCCGTGCCACGGGCGGCCTCCGCGACACCGTTGCCGAAGGCGAACTCCGGCCCGGCTCGGGTCCGGGCTTCGTCTTCTGGCCCCGCGATCCCACCCACCTGGCCGATGCCGTCAGCCGCGCCTGCGCCGCCTATGCGGACAAGCCCGGTTGGGCTCGCCTGGTCCGCGAGGCCATGGACGCCGACTTCTCATGGCAGCGTTCGGCGTCTGACTACGTGGACCTCTACCAGCGGGCTCTGGCGGGCCGCAGAGGCGGCTAGGGAGACGCGGCAGGCCTGAGCACGAGTGACATGGCCTGCCACGCATCCTCCACGAACTCGAAGCTCATCTCGGCGCGGATCTCGGCGGGCACGTCGTCGAGGTCGCGCCGGTTCTCCTGCGGTAGCGCGACGATCTTGATGCCGGCCCGGTGGGCGCCCAGCACCTTCTCCTTGATGCCGCCCACGGGCAGTACCTTGCCGCGCAGGGTGATCTCGCCGGTCATGGCGATGTCGCGCCGTAGCGGCCTGCCCGTCAGCGCACTGGCGATGGCTACGGCAATGGCCACGCCGGCGGACGGGCCGTCCTTCGGCGTGGCGCCGGCGGGCACGTGGACGTGAATCTCCCGGGTGCGGTCAAGGTCTACCGGGAGCGCCAGTTCCGCCGAGCGTGACCTGACGTAGGTGAGCGCCGCCTGGGCTGACTCACGCATCACGTCGCCGAGTTGGCCGGTGAGCGTCAGGCGGCCGTCCTTGGCCGGCAGCACGGTCACTTCGATGGTGATGGTGTCGCCGCCGAACTCGGTCCAGACCAGGCCGGTGGCCGCGCCGACCTCATCCGCGGACTCCAGGGCGCCGTACCGGAACTTCGGCTTGCCCAGCATGGCCGACAGACCGTCAGGCTCTACGCGCAGGCGTGCGCGGCTCCCTTCGGCGACCTTGCGCGCCACCTTGCGGCATACGGAGCCGATCTCGCGCTCGAGGCCGCGGACGCCTGCCTCCCGGGTGTACTCGCGGATGATCTGCAGCAGCGCATCGTCGGTGATGACGGGCTTCGTGGGCTTCAGGCCGTTCTCGCGGCGCTGCTTGGGGGCGAGGAAGTCGCGGGCGATGGCCAGCTTCTCCTGCTCTGTGTAGCCGGTGAAGGAGATCACTTCCATTCGATCCCGCAGCGCCGCCGGGATGGGATCCAGCAAGTTCGCGGTGGTGATGAACATGACGTCGCGAAGGCTGAAGGGGACCTCCAGGTAATGGTCGCTAAACTCCCCGTTCTGCTCGGGATCCAGCGCCTCAAGCAGCGCCGAGGAGGGATCGCCGCGGAAGTCCATGCCCAGCTTGTCGATCTCATCCAGCATGAACACGGGGTTGCGCGTCCCTGCCTGCTTGATGCCCTGCAGGATCCGTCCGGGCATGGCGCCGATGTAGGTCCGCCGATGCCCGCGGATCTCCGCCTCGTCGCGCACGCCGCCCAGCGAGATGCGCACGAACTTGCGTCCGAGCGCACGGGCGATGGACTTGCCGATGGAGGTCTTCCCCACGCCGGGAGGACCCACGAAGCACAGGATGGGTCCGCGCATGGCGTCTCCGGCAAGCCGGCGCACGGCAAGGAACTCGACGATGCGCTCCTTGGGCTTCGAGAGGCCGTAGTGGTCCTCGTCCAGCACGCCCTCGGCTTCGACGAGGTTGATCTGGTCCTCGGTCCGCGTCGTCCAGGGCAGGCCAACCAGCCAGTCGAGGTAGTTCCTGATGATCGCCGCTTCGGGCACGGGGCCGGGCATCCGCGAGAGGCGCTGCAACTCCTTCTCGGCTCGTTCGAGCGCAACGCCCTGTAGCCCCGCGTTGGCGATCTTCTCGCTGTACTCCGCCATCTCGGCGGCATGGTCATCGACCTCACCCAGCTCCGAGGTGATCGCGCGGAGCTGCTCGCGGAGGATCACCTCGCGCTGGTTGTCGCCCATGGTCTGCTCGACCCGCTCACGGATGACGCGCTGTAGCTCGGCGACTTCGGTCTCGCGGGCAAGCACGGCCGCCAGCTTCTGCAAGCGCTCGTCGGGGCTCAACGTCTCCAGAAGCTCCTGGCGCACGGCGATGTCGGTGTGCCGAAGGTAGGGGACGATGGTATCAGCCACTTCGCCGGCTACGGTGCTGTTCATGACCGCCAGCAGGGCCTCGGGCGCGATCTGGTGGCTCGCGTGCACCAGCGTCTCGAACTGCGCCTTAACGAGACGCATACAGGCTTCCGTCTCGGTTCCCGAGGTTGGCGGCTCGTACGCCTGGGTCACGATGGCCAGCGTGTAATCAGTGATCCCGTCATCGACGCTCAGGACGTTGACGCGGTCCACGCCCTCCAGCACAACGCGCAGGGTTCCGTCCGGAACTCGAAGCACCTGCATCACGGAGGCGGTGATGCCTATGGCGAAGAGGTCTTCGGGCATCGGGTCTTCGACAGAGAGGTCGCGTTGAGCGAGCAGGACAAGTCGGCGGTCCGCATCCATCGCCGCCTCGACGGCTCGCACGGAGCGCTCGCGTCCGACAAGGATGGAGAAGACGCCCTGCGGGAAGTAGACCTGATCGCGAATGGGCACCAGGGGCAGGACTGCCTCGTCGCGCTTCAGGCGGGTCGAGGAGGCACGGCGCGCCCGAGGTTTTCGTGCGGGCTTCGGGGTCGGCGACGCGGGGTCGGACATGGCGATGAGCCTCCTATGGGGCGGCCGTCTTCAGCAGGAGGCGTCCGGCCGGCTCAGGAGGCCTGCCGTACATCGTCCGAGTACTCAATGCGCGGCTCCTCGCGGTCCACGACGGTGCCGCGGGTCACAGTGCATTGGTGCACGTTCTGAAGAGATGGGATCTCGTACATCACGTTCGTCATCGTCTCTTCGATGATGGTCCGCAGGGCGCGTGCGCCAGTGCTGCGCTTCATGGCCTCGGCCGCGATTGCGGTGAGCGCATCGGGCTCGAAGATCAGGTGGACGTTGTCCATCTCGAAGAAGCGAGAGAACTGCTTGGTGAGTGCGTTCTTGGGCTCGGTGAGGATGCGCACCAGGTCGCCCTCGTCGAGCGGGTCCAGCGTGGAGACCACGGGCATCCGGCCGATAAACTCCGGGATCAGGCCGTACTTCAACAGGTCTTCGGGCATGACCTGAGCCAGCGCCTCGCCGATCTCCGCCGGCTTGCGGTCTTTGCTCTCCAGCTTCGCCCTGAAGCCCATGCCCCGATGGCTCAAGCGTCGGGAGATGATCTGGTCAAGGCCCTCGAAGGCGCCGCCGCAGATGAAGAGCACGTTGCTGGTGTCGAGCTGTACGTACTCCTGCTGCGGGTGCTTGCGGCCGCCCTGCGGCGGGACGTTGACGACCGCACCCTCGATGATCTTCAGCAGGGCCTGCTGGACGCCCTCGCCCGAGACGTCGCGGGTGATCGACGGATTATCGGCCTTGCGTGAGATTTTGTCGATTTCATCGATGTAGATGATGCCCTGCTGCGCCGCGCGGACCGTGTCCTGCAAGCTCGAGCCTGTGTCGGCGGCTTGCAGCAGCTTGAGCAGGATGTTCTCCACGTCCTCGCCGACGTAACCGGCCTCGGTCAGCGAGGTGGCGTCGGCGATGGCGAACGGCACACGCAGAATCCGCGCGAGGGTCTGAGCCAGTAACGTCTTGCCGCAGCCCGTGGGCCCGATGAGGAGGATGTTGGACTTCTGCAGCTCCACCTCGCTCTTTGGCGCGGCGATGCGCTTGAAGTGGTTGTAGACTGCCACAGCCAGGACGCGTTTTGCGCGCTCCTGCCCGATCACGTACTGGTCCAGAACCTTGTGGATGTCCTTGGGCTTCGGTACGCCGGCAACCGGTGGCGCGACTTCGCCGGGTGTCTCTTCGCCTCGTATGATCCGGTCGCACATGGCGACGCAGTCGAGGCAGACCCCCCCGAGCAACCCGACGATGAGCCGGACCTGCTCGCGGCGCTTCCCACAGAGGACGCAGCGCTTATCGTTGACTTCTGAACTCTTCAATGAGGCGAAGCTCCTTGGCGGAACCGGAGACGGCTACCGGGAGCCCTTCTCCATGACGTGGTCGACAATACCGTACTCCAGCGCTTCCTGGGCGGACATCCAGTAGTCGCGGTCGCAGTCGGTCCGGAGCTTTTCCTTGTCGTGCCCCGTGTGGGTCGCCAGGATGCTCATGAGAGTATCGTGCGCCTTGTTCATCTCTTCGAGGCGGATGCGCGCATCGGTCACCGTGCCCTCGTACCCGCCGCTGACCTGATGCAGCATGACGCGGGAGTGTGGCAGGGCGTAGCGCTTGCCGGGAGTGCCGCCCGCAAGGAGGATGGCCGACATGCTCGCGGCCATGCCCACGCAGATCGTGGCGATCTGGCACTTGACGATCTGCATCGTATCGTAGATCGCCAGGCCCGCCGATACGCTGCCGCCGGGGCTGTTGATGTAAACGTCAATGTCGCCGTCGGGGTCGTCCCGCTCCAGGAAGAGCAGCTCGGCGATGATCAGGTTGGCCAGGTGGTCGTCGAGCGCGTCGCCCAGGAAGATGACGCGATCCTTCAGGAGCCGGGAGTAGAGGTCGTACGCACGTTCGCCGCGGGCGCTCTGCTCGACCACCATGGGGATGACGGAGCGGATGGGCGCTCCGGCCGAGGCAATCTCATGGACCATGTTACGCCTCCGGCGCTGCGGGAGCGTCCGCCGCCGCAAGCGCGTTGTAGGTCGGATCTTCGGCGGCGGGCACCTCGGTGACGGCCACAACCCGGAAGAGGGCTTCGTGCAGCTTGCGCTGCGCCACGGCGTCGCCGATGCGGCGGCGCTGCTCTTGGCTCTTGCTCAGGCGCCGCGCCGTCTTGTCGTCCAGTTCGGCGCTGGCGAGGGCTTCGGCCAGTTCGCCGCTGATCTCCTCGTCGGATACGGTCAGTTCCAGCTTGGTGGCCAGCGCCCGGAACATGAGCCGCGTCCGCATGCGGTTGTAAGCCACGCCCTGCATCTGAGCCCAGTGCTGCTCCTCGGTCTGCCCGGTGCGCTCCAGATAGGCCTCGTAGGTCTGGCCGGAGCGCTCCAGCGCCTGATGCAGGCGGGCCATATCGTGATACGCCTCGTCCTGCACGAGCAGGCTGGACACTTCGATCGTCGAGCGGGCCATCACCGCTTCGATGGCGCGGCGCTGGCACATGTCCTCGCTGAACTCGGCGGCCTGCCGCATCAGGTCGGCGCGGACCCCCTCGCGCCAGTCGGCCACGTTCTGGAAGGGGCTGACGGTGGCGACCCACTCATCGGTGACTTCCGGCAGCACGGGCTCGTTGATCTTGTCCAGCACGAAGACGAAGTCGGCGTTCTTGCCCGCGCGCTCCTCCTCGTGGTAGTCATCGGGGAAGCGGAGCGTGAAGCGGCGCTCCTCGCCGATGGCCTGTCCCAGTAGAGCGTCGTCCAGTCCGGGGAGCGTCTTGCCCATGCGGACGAGTGAACGGCGCGGCTGCGCGGGCTCTTCGTCGCCCTCGACGGTGATGCCCAGGTCGCCGGTGAGCACATCGGTGGCCTCTACGGCGCGGTCGGTCACGGGCACCAACCGGCTGTACTCGGAGCGCACGCGCTCAACCCCACCATCGACCTCGGCGTCGGTCACCTCGACCATAGGCTTGTAGACCGAGAGGCCCTCCAGATCGCCCAACTCGACAACGGGCGCCAGCGCCACGATGGCCTCGAACGTCGCAGGCTCATCCTCGGTGAGTTCGGGAATGTTGGCTTCCGGAGAGACATAGGGTTGGATCTGCTCGATCTTGAGCGCCTCTCGGATGCACTTCTGCGCCAGCGACTGTCGCGCGGCCCGCCGGACGTCATCCTGATCCACATACTGGGCGACCACAGCGCGGGGAGCCTTGCCCGGGCGGAAGCCGGGAACGCGCGTCTGCTCCGCCAGGCGGCGGAATGCGCGATCAAAGGCGCCGTTCACCTCTGCGGCGTCGGCCTCGATGTTCAGCTTAACGGTACACGGATCCAACTGCTCTCTGGTGACCTTCATATGTCTCACCCCGGTGGTCGTCCGGCTAGGAAGCGGCCAACCTATCTCATAATAATGCGGATACAAGGCTACGGCCCATGCGACCGCTGTGCCCCGTATCCGCCTCGATGCCTTCTCACGCAGTCCAAGCGAAGCAGTCTACCCCTGCGGCATTTGGAGTGTCAACGACAGCCCCTGCTCCGCCTTGGTTGACCGGGCCCATGCGCCGGAGCCGCGGCTTCGGCGCACGAGCGCCCGAATGCTTGATTCCCCGGCGCGGTTCGGTGTATAATCCGCGCAGTTAGCAGTCGAGTGCCAAGAGTGCTAATCTCTGGGCCGACATCGGTGTGCCCGCATCGCGGGCTACGCCGAGCGCACATCATCAGGAGGCAAGACAATGGCGCTGAAACCTCTGGGTGACCGTCTGATCGTAAAGCCGACCGAAGCGGAAGAGAAGACCGCCGGCGGCATCGTTCTGCCGGACACCGCCAAAGAGAAGCCGCAGCAGGGCGAAGTGATCGCCGTGGGACCGGGCAAGCTTCTGGACAACGGCAAGACCGCGACTGTCGAAGTTGCGGTTGGCGACGTCGTCTACTACGCCAAGTACGGTGGCACCGAGATCAAGCTCGGGGCCAACGAGTACGTGATCCTCCGCCAGGACGATGTCCTCGCGGTTCTTGACAAGTAGGGAGATCGCTATATGGCAGCCAAGGTTCTGAAGTTCGACGAGGATGCGCGCCGCTCGCTTGAGAAGGGCGTCAACATCCTCGCCGATGCCGTCAAGGTGACCCTCGGCCCCCGCGGCCGCTTCGTGGTCCTTGAGAAGAAGTACGGCTCCCCGTCGCTGGTCGACGATGGCGTCACCATCGCCAAGGAAGTCGAGATCGACGATCCGTTCGAGAACATGGGCGCCCAGCTGGCCCGTGAAGTCGCCTCGAAGACCAACGATGTCGCCGGCGACGGCACCACCACCGCCACCGTCCTGGCCCAGAGCATCGTCCGCGAGGGCCTGAAGACCGTCGCGGCCGGCGCCAACCCCATGATGGTCAAGAAGGGCATCGACCTCGCCGTCGAGGCCGCCGTCGAGTGCATCAAGTCCGTGGCCACCCCTGTGGACGCCAAGGACGCCATCGTTCAGGTCGCCACCAACTCCGCGAAGAACGCCGTCATCGGCGAGCTCATCGCTGAGGCCATGGACAAGGTCGGCAAGGACGGCGTCATCACCGTCGAGGAGAGCAAGGGCACCCAGACGAGCCTTGAGCTTGTCGAGGGGATGCAGTTCGACAAGGGCTACATCTCGCCCTACTTCGTCACCGATACCGAGCGCATGGAAGCTGTCATCGACGAGCCCATGATCCTCCTCTACGAGAAGAAGATCAGCGCCATCGCCGATCTGATCCCCGTCCTGGAGAAGGTGGCTCGCATGGGCCGCCCGCTGGTGATCATCGCTGAGGACATCGAGGGCGAGGCCCTGGCCACCCTGGTCCTGAACAAGATCCGCGGCACCATCAACGCCGTCGCCGTCAAGGCGCCCGGCTTCGGTGACCGCCGCAAGGCCATGATGGAGGACATCGCGATCCTCACCAATGGCAAGTTCATCACCGAGGACCTCGGCATCAAGCTCGAGAACGTTGACCTGACCGTGCTGGGCAGCGCCAAGCGCATCACCGTGACCAAGGACGACACCACGATCGTCGAAGGCAAGGGCGCCGGCGCAGCGATCCAGGGCCGCGTCAGCCAGATCAAGCGCCAGATCGAGGAGACCGACAGCGACTACGATCGCGAGAAGCTGCAGGAGCGGCTGGCCAAGCTCTCCGGCGGCGTGGCGGTCATCAAGGTCGGCGCCGCCACCGAGACCGAGCTGAAGGAGAAGAAGCATCGCTTTGAGGATGCCCTCTCCGCCACTCGCGCAGCGGTCGAGGAAGGCATCGTACCCGGCGGCGGCGTGACGCTCATCCGCGCCATCGCCGCGGTCGACAAGCTCGTGACCGAGGGCGACGTGAAGATCGGCGTCAACATCATCCGCCGCGCCCTCGAAGAGCCGACGCGCTGCATCGCCGACAACGCCGGCGTTGAGGGCTCGGTCATCGTCGAGTACGTTAAGAACGCCGACGGCAACATTGGCTACAACGCCGTCACCGGCGAGTACGAGGATATGCTCAAGGCCGGCATCGTGGATCCCGCCAAGGTCACCCGCTCTGCTCTGCAGAACGCGGCATCCATCGGCGCCATGGTGCTGACCACCGAGTGCCTGGTTGCGGAGAAGAAGGAAGACAAGCCTGCTCCCGCACCCGGCGGCGGCGGCCCAGGCGGCATGGGCGGCATGGGCGGCGGCATGTACTAGACCGCGCATCTGTCGCGGTGGCTCACGCGAATGGCCGGCTCCGAAACACGCGGAGCCGGCCATTCGCGCATTTCGGCGGCGGCGGAGGGAGCGGCTACTCCGCCTCGCCCTGCTCCCGCTTGCGACGCCCGAAGCGGTTCTCCGTACCGTTCATCAGGCGGCGGATGTTGGATCGGTGCGTCCAGAACGTCAGCGCTGCGCCGCCGATGGCGAATGCCAAGCGCGCCATGTCGCCGGGATAGAAGTACGGACATGAGCCGACCATGCTACCCGCACCCACCAGCGTGCCGACAGAGACGTAGCCGGTGAGCCCAACTACCGGGAACCAGAGCACCATGGCGACGAGCCCCACCTGCCACATGGTCCCGACCATGACGCCGAATGCCGTCGCTGCGCCCTTGCCGCCACGGAAGCGCAGGAAGATGGAGCAGGAGTGGCCCAGTACAGCTGCCATGCCGGCCGCCACCTGCCAGCCCACCGGGAGCTCCAGCAGCCGCGCTACAACAGGAGGCACACAGCCTTTCGCCACGTCCAGCAGCCAGACGGCCACACCGGCGGGCTTGCCCACGACGCGGTAGACGTTGGTGGCGCCGATGTTACCGCTACCGTGCTCTCGGACATCGATGCCCGCCACCCATCGCGCAATCAGCAGGCCGAAGGGCACGGAGCCCAGCAGGTAGCCGCCAAGCAGGGCGGCGGATCCGGTTAACATGGGGCGTTTAGCTCCTGTCGAGTGTCCTGGTAGAATATCCGCTCTATGATGGCCCGAGTCTCTCGCATCTCGTCGCGAATCCGGTTTAGGAGCCGTGGTCCAGCCGGCGTATCGGGAAGGTCCGGGCAACCCATGCCGATCGCCACTTTGCGCAGGGCGTCTGCGCTCTCCGGTAGGAGGTCGGTGGGTCCGCCGCCGCCGAGCAGGGCCAGTCGGTTCCGGAGGGTCATCAGCGAGCGGTAGTTGTCGGCCAGCCGTGCGGCGTCCGGCGTCCGCAGGTGTCCGTGGCGAGCCAGGGCCAGTAGGGCGCCGACCGTGCCGGGCGCCCGGGCCGCCGGGCAGGCGCTGCCGCTGCGGAGCTGGAGGAGCTGAACGGCGAACTCGATATCGGACATGCCGCCGTGCCCCAGCTTCAGGTCACGGTCGCGCATCTCTGGCCTGAGCCGCTCGGCCTCCATGCGGCGCTTCATGCGGCGAATCTCGTCGGCCTCTTCGTTCGATAACCCGTTGGAGTAGAGGCGCTCAGCCACGACCCGCATGAACGCGCGTCCAACACCGGCGTGCCCGGCGCAAGCGCGCGCCTTGACCAGGGCCTGGCGCTCCCACGTCTGTGCGGTGTCGCGGTAGTAGGCGGCGTAGTCGGCCAGAGGCCTGACCAGTGCGCCGAAACGCCCTTCCGGGCGTAGCCGCGCGTCGATCTCCACGGGCGCTCCGCGGACCCGCAGCTCCTGGCCCGATGCGAGGACCGCCTCGGCCACGCCATTGCAGGCGCGCCACTCCGGCGTATTGGGTCCGCCGTCGGCATCTTGCATGATGAAGATCACGTCCCAGTCTGAGCCGTAGCTCAGCTCCCTGCCGCCCAGCTTGCCCTGGCCGACGACCGCCATGCCGTGGACCGCAGACCTCGCGTCGTCGGTCAGCGGTTGCTCCGACGTCAGGCGGCAGGCGCGCTCCAGCAGCACCCCGAGGACGGCGTCGGCCAGCGCTGTGAGCTCGCGACGCACCTTGGCCGCGGTGATGTCGCCCCAGAGGTCGCGTGCGGCGGTCCGTAGGCGTTCACGCTGGATGTAGAGGGCCAGTGACTGCCAGAAGCGCTCGCCAAGGTCGGCGCCCGGTCGATCGATCCGGAGGCGGGACGATAGCTCGGATGCGTAGAGGTCCGAATGCTTGGGCTCGGCGTCGAGCATACTCTCGTCGACAAGCATATCGAGCCACTCGGGCCTGCGAGCAAGGGCTCGGGCCATCTCCGGCGAGCCCGCACCCAGCCGGCATACGCGCTCAAGCAGTTCGGGCGCCTGCTCCAGTGAGCGGTATATCTCCGCGGGGTTCGGCGCGACCTCGGCCAACTCCAATGTGGCGGCCAGCGCTGCGTCGGGGTCCGGCGTGGCTCCGCAGCAGGCCAGCAGGTGGGGCATCAGGTCGCCCATGGCCTGGCGCGTTGCAGGTGATGCCAGGCCGTAGTTGCCACCCACTGCGGCGTCGCGCAGGTGGCGGAGGGCCGATGCCGGGTCCACGATGCCGGTCTCGGCCAGCAATGCTTCCAACCCGACCGCGTCGGCGCCGGCCTCCAGGCCTTGCACCAGCCTCCGGGCGATCTCGGGCTCCTGCCGGATCGGCGCCCGGTTCTCGAGAAAGATGGCCGCGAAGTGCATATGGTTCCGGGCTGTCCGGCGGGCGTACTCGCTCTCAAAGCTCGGGCCATCCAAGAACCCGAGCCTATGGGCCAGGAGCTCGATCTCCGCCGGCTCCGTGGGCAGGGCCTGGGTCTGCCGCTCGTAGAGCAGCTGCAGGCGGTGCTCGACGTTGCGCAGGAAGATGTAGTCCTCAGCCATGTCGTCGGCCTCGGCCAACCGCAGGATGCCAGCGTGCCGAAGCCTGGCGAGGGCCTCCAGCGTGTTGGGCGTTCGCAACCAGGGGTTGTGGCTCCCGGCCACGAGTTGGCAGAGCTGGACCGAGAACTCAACGTCGCGGATGCCGCCCACCCCCACCTTCACGTCGGTGAGCGCGCGTCCCTGCGCCGCGGCCTGCTGCTCGATGCGCCGTTTGTTGGCCCGGATGGCGTCGATGAACCCCTCGGTCACGTTGCGTCGATAGACGAATGCCTCGGCCATGCGCATGAACGCTCGGCCCAGTTCGGCGTCCCCGGCGATGGTCCGCGCCTTGAGCAGAGCTTGCCTCTCCCATGGCTCGGCCCAACTCTCGTAGTAGAGGGCGAATGACGAGATCGATCGGACCAGCGAGCCGAAGCGACCCTCGGGCCTGAGCCGCATGTCGACGCGGAACAGGTGGCTGTTCTCCATGCGCTTCGAAAGACCCGAGACGATCAGCTCTGCGAGCCGGGTGGCGTACCGGGCCGCACGCGGGGCAGTCTCGGCGTCCAGGTCGGCGTGGACGAACATCAGGTCGATGTCGCTTGAGTAGTTCAACTCCTCGCCGCCCAGCTTGCCCATGCCGATGACGCAGAGCGGAACACGGTCCTCGACGGCGAAGGTCTCTTCAAGCTCCTGCTGGGCAATCTCCAGGCACTGCTGCACACAGGCGTCGGCCAGGTGCGAGAACTCGCGAGCGGTCTCGGGCATGGTTGCGGCGCCGAGGATATCCCGCGCCCCGATGCGCAGCACCTCGCGCTGGCGGAAGCGCCGCATGGCCTCCAAGCGCAACTGCGGGCGGCTGACGACGCCGGTGAACTGCCCCAACGCCGCGTGCATGCCGGCGGCGGAACGGCCCTGAGCGATGAGGTTGGAGTTGGTCAGGATCTCCAGGTACTCGGGGCTCCGCACCAGAATGTCGGCGAGGAACTGGCTGGTGCCGAGCACCTGGGCGAGCATCGGCAGCGCCGTCGGATGCTGGCCGAGGTAGCGGAACTGCGTGATCCGGCTGGTGACCGCCTCAAGCAGGCGGCAGATGCTGGTCAGCGCCCGGTCGGGGTCCGGCGCCTTGGCCAGCGCGGCAAGCAGCGCGGGCCGGAAGGCGTCGACGTCGTCATCCGTTACGCCGCCGCCTGCCAGGCCAACCATGAGCCGCTCAGCCCGAGCCGGTTCTGCGAAGGCAGGTCCGGTCGCCGGATCGGGAAGGTCGGGTGTCATGGTAGTGGCCTGGGCGGCTCGTGCCTAGCGGTCGTCGCCGGTGTCCTTGCCGCCGGAGTTGCGCACAGCGTCCTGCCGTGACTCGGCCCGCCGGGCCCTCAGGATCAGCGGGGTACCCTCGTACCGGTAGGCCGCGCGGATGCGGTTCTCCAAATAGCGCAGGTATGAGAAGTGAACCATGTCGGGGTCATTTACGAACATGAGCATGGTGGGCGGCTTGACCCGGGGCATGGTAGCGTAGTAGACCTTGAGCTGCTTCCCGTGCTCCAGCCTCGGGTGGTCCTCCACCGCGTGCCGGATGATGCGGTTCAGCTCGCCCGTGGGTACGCGCATAGCGTGCATATCAACGCACTCCAAGGCGACATCGACGACTTGCGAGACGCTGAACCTGTGTAGCGCGGAGCAGAACACGATGGGTGCGTACTGGACAAAAGGCATCTCATCGCGGAGTTTCTCGGTGAACTCAAGCACCTTCGCCCGGTCAGG
>CAJBBX010000126.1 GCA_903951425.1 uncultured Chthonomonas sp. | reverse complement strand
GATCTCGTGTCCGCAGTGTGGCGGGCGCGGAACGAGCCGTTAGCCAGACGGGTTCCAATAAGGAGAGATTGCCGTGAGCGATAGAGCCGGCGCTGCCGTTGAGAGGTCCATGGCGGTTCGCATAGAGCCGCAGGATGACCACGTCTGGCTGGAGTCGAGCGAGGACTTCGTCAACACGCCCTATGTGCAGGAAATCGCCAACCGCGCCCTGACCTATCTGGACGTGGGCTACGCCGTCCATTTCGCCGGACCTCCCGGAACCGGCAAGACCACCCTTGCCCTGCATGTGGCTGCCCTGCGCCGCCGGCCGGTGACCCTGGTCCACGGCGACGAGGAGTTCGGGACCTCCGACCTGGTGGGCAACGACGCCGGGTACAAGAAGAGCACCCTGGTCGACAACTTCATCCATACGGTCCTGAAGACCGAGGAAGAGATGAAGACCATGTGGGTCGACAACCGGCTCACCACCGCCTGCCGGACCGGCGACACCCTGGTCTACGACGAATTCAACCGCTCGCGGCCGGAGGCCAACAACGTCCTGCTCAGCATCCTTTCAGAGAACGTGCTGAACCTGCCCAGGCTCCGGGTCTCTGGTGACGGCTACCTGGAAGTGCATCCGGACTTCCGGGCGATCTTCACCTCCAACCCGGAGGAGTACGCCGGCGTCCACAAGGCGCAGGACGCACTCATGGACCGCCTGATCACGATCCACCTGGACGACTACGACCAGGCCACCGAGACGGCGATCGCCGGCTCCAAGGGCTGCCTTGAGCCTGCCGACGCCGCCGTGATCGTGGGCATCGTCCGCGAGATGCGCGCCATCACGCCGGGCAACGCCTGGCCGACCATCCGGGCCAGTATCGCCATCGCCAAGGTCCTCTCGCATATCGGCGGAAGGAGCCCCCTAGCCGAGCCGCACCTCTCCCGCGTCTGCAAGGACGTGCTCTGGCCGGGCACGGTGCGTAGCCGCCAGACCGACCGGGCGCCCGCGCTGCAGCAGCTGGACGAGATCATCGCCAAGCATGCCGGCCGACGATAGGAGAAGAGACCGATGACTCCACCCCACGTTCACAAAGGGCTAAGGGACATCAAGACCCAGGCGGGCCGCGTTGAGGTGGCCGCCGTGCCGCATCGGGCGTACATGAAGCTGAGCTGCCTCGAGATGGAACGGTTCCGCAAGGACATGGAGCGGAAGAGCGCCCTGGCCAGGGTCGCCATCATCGACGAGCGGATCGCGGAGATCGATGCCGAGAAGGCGCGTATTACCGAAGCCCTGGGCGCCGTCGTGGGCGTCATTCCCGGCCGCGCCCTGCCCGTCCGGCAGCGCGCCGAGGGCGGCTTCCGTCTCCGGTACTGAAGGGATCACGTACTGATGAAGAAGCAGCAGGCAGAGACCGCCTCCCACGGGCCGCGCGAACGGCAGTACCTCTACGCCGTGGTGCCGGGCAACCAGGAAGGCCCCTATGACTTCGTGGGGATCGACGGCCTCCCGGTCGTCTGCCTCGCCGTGGGTCGCCTCGGCGCGGTGATCAGCGCCATGCCTCTGCCCAGGGTACGACCCGAGCGCCGCCACCTGCAGGCGCATCAGTTGGTCCTGCGGAGGCTCATGGAGATCGGGTCGGTGGTGCCGGCGGCATTCGGCACCATCGCCCCCTCCGTCGGCGCTCTGGAGAAGGCCCTCACGCTGGGCCAGAAGTCCCTGCACGAGCAGGTGGTTCGCCTCGACGGCCGCGCCGAGATGTCCCTGCGCATCGCGTGGGACGTGCCCGATATCTTCGCCTACTTCGTGCAGACGCACGCCGAGCTCAAGGCCCTGCGCGACAGCGTCTTCGGCGACGGCGAGCCATCGCGGGAGGCCATGATCGAGGTGGGCCGGGCATTCCAGGCCGTCCTCGACCAGGAGCGGACCGCCTGCCAGCAGCGCGTCGAGGGCATCATGAAGCGCTACGGCTTCGGCGTAATCCTCTCGCCCGTCCGTACCGAGCCCGAGATCGCCAACGTGGACTGCCTGGTGCGCCTCGACCAGGTGGACACGTTCGAGGAGGCCACCATGGAGGCGGCCAAGGGCTACGACGACAACGTCAGCTTCCGCATCAGCGGCCCCTGGGCCCCGAGCCACTTCGTCAATGTGGAGCTGCACTTCTGAGCGGCAAGTGAGGGCGGACCGATGCTTCTAGTGGACGATATCCTGCTGGCTCCGCTCTCGGCCCTGCTCTGGGTCTTCAAGGAGATTCGTGCGGCAGGCGAGGAGGAGCTGGCGTCGGAGCCCGACCGGATCATGGCCGCCCTCCGCACCCTCCACATGCAACTTGAGGCCGGCCTCATTGAGGAGGCCGAGTTCGACGTCCGCGAAGGCGAGTTGCTGGACCGATTGGACGCCGTCAACGATGCCCTCGGCAAGGGCGAGGATGACGATGAGGAAGACGAGGACGACGACGGCGACGAGGATGAGGAGCAGCCGAACGACGACGGCGAGCCCGACCCCGGCGGCGTAAAGCCAGCCTAGACGAGCCGCGCCGCAGGACGGACGCAGAGAACTGGAGATGCCATGGGCGCTAGCCCGCAGATAGGCTTACCGGGACAGCAGGCCGCTGTGCCATCGTTCCTCACCGATCCTCGCCTGCGGTTGTGGCTTTTCGGCGGCAAGGGTGGTGTAGGCAAGACGACGTGCGCCGTGGCAACCGCCCTGACCCTGGCCGCCCGCGAGCCCAACGAGCGGTTCCTCCTCATGTCCGTCGATCCGGCCCACTCGGTGCTGGACAGCCTGGCCGGCAGCGCCCCGCCGCCGAACCTTACGGTAGTCGAATTCACCGGCGAGCGGACCCTCGACGTGCTTCGCAGGCGCTACGGCGCCGCCATCGAGCGCATCCTCACCCTGGGCACCTTCATGGATGGCGAAGACGCACACCGCATCGTCGGCGTCACCGTGCCCGCTCCAGAGGAGCTCGCGGCCGTCGTCCACATCGCGCACTGGGTGCAGAGCCGCAAGTACCGCGGCATCGTGGTGGACCTGGCGCCCACGGGCCACGCCCTGCGCCTGCTGGACGCGCCGAAACTGCTGGTGCAGTGGGCCGACGCGCTGGACAAGCTACTGGAGAAGCACCGCGAGATGCGCAGCGCCTTCGGCGCGGCGCCGAGGCCAGACCTCCTGGACGCCCTCATCGCCCGCGGCAAGGCCATGGGCGCCCTGGCGCGCTCAACGTTCACCGCCAAGGCCGGCTGCCGCTTCGCAGCCGTGGCCAACGCCGACCCGGTCACCATGGCAGAGACCCTGCGGCTGGTGGCCGAGCTACGCCGTCGGCGCATTCCGGTGACCGACATAGTCATCAACCGCATGCACGGCTCCGAGTGCGCCGTCTGCCTGGAGCAGCGGCAGAGCGAGGAGGCCGTGCTCCGCGCCAACGCCGAGCAACTGGCGGCGCAGAACCTCTGGGAGCTGCCGATCCTTGCCGGCGAGGCGCGCGGCAGGCCGATCCTTGATGGGCTCTGGGAGCAGGTCAAGCCGTTGGCCCTGGGCGCACCACCTGCAGACGCGGCGGCCCCAGCGGCATTCGTGCGACCCGTGGTGGAGAACCCCGCGCCGGCGCCCGGCTGCCAGCGCTTCATCTTCCTGGCGGGCAAGGGCGGCGTCGGCAAGACGACCATGGCCTGCGCCACGGCGCTCCATCTGGCGGCCGATAGGCCCCGGCGGAGCGTGCTGCTCCTCTCCACCGACCCGGCGCACTCGCTGGCCGACGCCCTTGGCATGGCCGTGGGCGACGCGGCGGGGCCGGTGATCGATCGGCTCTCCGCCATGCAGCTCTCCCCCGCCGACGAACTGGCCGCCCTGCGGCGCGACGTACGACGCGGGCTCAAGCCCCTGCGGTCGGCCTCGTCGTCCTTCTCAATTGCGTTCGAGTCCGAGGCCTGGGACAAGCTCCTCGACCTCTGCCCGCCTGGGATCGACGAAATGATGGCCATCACCCGCATCACGACCACCGCCGAGGCGGGGCGGTTCGATACCATCGTGGTGGACACCGCGCCCACAGGGCACCTACTGCACCTCCTCCGCATGCCCGCCGTCATGCAGGAGTGGCTCCAGGCCGCGCTGAGCATCCTGCTGAAGTACGACGCCGCCACCCGAGCCCCCGACCTCGCAGACCGGCTCATCCGCCTCTCCCGCGACCTCAAGGGCCTCCGCGCCGCCCTGGATGATCCGGCGGAGGCCGCCATCTACGCCGTGGCCATTCCCACGCGCATGGCTCTGGCAGAGACCATCGACCTTGTCGAGGAGACCCGGTCGCTGGGGATCGACGCGCCGCTCCTGCTGGTGAACCACTGCACTCCGGCCACAGAGTGCCCCCGGTGCGGCGCACAGCGCGTCGGCGAGCAGGAGGTCCTGGCGGAGATCGACGGCCGCTTCGGCCAGACGCATGTGGCCCGCATCCCGCAGATGCCGGGGCTTCGCGGCTCCGGCCCGTTGCTGGAGTTGGGACGGGCGCTCTACGGCGGTCCGGCATCCGGTGCGCACGCTGAACTCCCGGCCAATGGAGAAGTCACATGTCCGCAATAGACCCGGGAGCCGCGCTGGCCGCAGGCGCGGTGACCTCCCTCGCAGGAGGGCAGCGGGTCTCGCTGTGTGAGGCCGTCGACACACTCCTGAACACAGGCGTGGTGGTTGTAGGCGACGCCGCCATCTCGCTGGCCGATGTCGATCTGGTTTACGTCCAGCTCCAGTTGGTCATCGCCTCGGCAGGCAAGTTCATGAACTCGGCCAAGGAGCCCGGCGGCGGCTCCACCTGGAAGCCCGGCCTCCAATCGGCGGGCGCACCCGCCGCCGCGGTCGAAGCGCCGCCCGCTCCGCCGCCCATGTGGGGGTCGCCCACGGAGCCGGCAAGCCCCGAAGCGGCCGCCGAGCCCCGGCGCGCACCCGCGCCGTCACAGCCGCACCGTCCGGTCTCCTCCGCCGTCGCCGTCAAGGACGACACCGAGGGCGGCAGGGCCACCAACGGCGTGGCGCAGCTCGTACTCACGGTCATCAAGCTGCTCCAGGAGCTGGTCGAGCGGCAGGCCATCCGCCGCATCGACGACGGCGACCTGACGGCGGACCAAATCGAGAAGCTGGGAACGGCCCTCATGCGCCAGGTCGAGCAGCTGGACCAACTCAAGGCGGCCTACGGCCTCACGGACGGCGATCTGAACATCGATCTCGGCCCGCTGGGTCACCTACTATAGAAAGGCAGTGAACAGCCGATGCAATCCCGACAGATCATGCAGGCGACGAACTCGGCCACGCTGGCCGATATCCTGGAGCGAGTACTGGACAAAGGCGTCGTCATTGCGGGCGACATTCGCGTGAACCTCGTCAACGTAGAGCTTCTCTCCATCCAGATACGGCTGGTTATCTGCTCGGTGGACAAGGCCCGCGAGATCGGGCTCGATTGGTGGACCGGCAACGCCGCATTCGCCAACCACGGCGCCGATGAGGCCATGGCAGGCACACTGGAGCGCATCGACGAGCGTCTGGCCCGGTTGGAGCAGGCCGCGGCGGTTCCGTCGGGGCCGTAGGAAGCGGCTCGAGGCGCTCCCCGCCAAGGCGGTTCTAGGACTTCTTCTCGTCGCTGAAGGTGGGGATGGCGTCGAGTTGGCCCAGCGCGTAATGGAAGTTGGCCATCTCCTCGGCGGTGATGGGGCCCATGCTCTGGAAGCGCTCGCGCTCCTCGGCGGTAACCTCGCAGACTGCGTCGCGCAGGATCTGCTCGGTCCACTCTTCCTCGCGGACGAACTGCTCGCCCAGCCGGCGGCAGCGGCAGCAACGGAAACGCACGTAGACGTACGCCGGGCCATAGGGGCGGGTACACAGGCCATGCTGCATCACGTCCCGCGGGAAGATGCGCTGGCCACAGTGGCAACTGAGCTTGGTCATAGGTGGCGTTCCGTCTTCAGGGCCTCGCGCTTCGAGGGCTGCCTGTGGCCCATTATACCTCCCCCCTTCCGCCGGATCGGGCCGGAGCGGGCGCCCGTAACCGCAGCCGAGCATGCGGCGTATACTGAGAGTCAGCGCAACGGGCGCTGTGGGAGGACAGCATGCATCTTCGGCTTCATGGCTACCGGGTCGGCGCGCTGGCGTCGGCCGCACTGCTGGCCCTTGCGGCGACTGCCGGAGCCGCACCGGCGCAGAGACGACCTAGTAACTGCACGGTTCGTGGCGTTGTTCGCGACCTGTCCACCGGGAAGCCGGTGCCCGGGTACCGCCTCTTCGTCATGGTGGCGACCCCTTCGCGGGCAGATCGCCCCAACTTCCAGCAGGCCCTGACCGACGCCCGGGGGGCCTTCACCCTCACGGCGCCTCGCGGCTCCACCGTCACGCCCTATTGGCAACCGCTGGTACAGACCTCCGGCGAGAGCTTCACGCTTGATGAAGCCTGGTACGCCACCAGCGGTCCGCAGGCGCTCAAGGTAGCCGCCAACCTGAGCGGTGTGACGCTGAACGTTAAGCTTCGACCGCTGCGCAAGGTGCGCGTCATGGTGCTTGACGCCGACGGCCGGCCGGCCCCCGGCGCAACCGTTGCGGCAGGCGGACGGCCCGTAACCACCGGCGCCGACGGCGCGGCCACGGTGGCCATCCTGCCAGGACGGCAAGGGCAGGGCGGCATCACGGTCACATCCAAGGACCGCAAGCTCGGCACTCAGGCCCAACCGCCCGCATCGGGTTCGGACCTTCGGCTTACCCTGAAGCCTCTACCCGTACTGGCCGGGACCGCCGTGGACGACGAGGACAAGCCGGCGGCGGGCCTGCAGATCACCTGGATGCCCATGACCGATAGCGGCGGAGGGGCACCGATGCCCGCCGTCACCACCGACGCTGAGGGCAAGTTCCGCATCGAGGCGGCTCCGTCCAAGCAGTACCTGGGCTACTGGGGCAACTCGTCGGACTACAAGCAGGGCAGCGCCGAGGTGACGCTGAAGGAGGGCGAGCCCATCGTCATCAAGGTCGCCCGCAAGGTCAACGACCCCAACAAGATGGTGGGCAGCGTGGGCCTCTCGGCGGCGACCAAGGTTAAGGAGCCCAGCGGCTTCTGCCTCGACCCCGACGGCAACCTGCTGATTGCGGGCGAGGCCGACAAGTCCATCGTCCGCGCCACGCAGGACGACCAGTTGCTGGGCCGCTATAGTGTCTCCTTCGCGCCGCAGTGCATCGACAGCATGGCCAACGGGTCGATCCTCGTGGCCGGGCAGGGACGCATCGCGGTGCTGGACGCAGCGGGCAAGGAGATTCGCTCCGGGAAGGTGCCCAACAACGCCTCCTGTACCGCAATCACCCACTGGGGCGAGGACATCTTCGTCTGCGCCAGCGGGGCTTCGGGCTTCGCCATCATCCGCTTCGGGCTCGACCTCAAGGAGCCGCTGCGCATCGTCTCCGGCCTCAGCGGCTGCTGCGGCCAGCTCGACATCTGCGCTCGGGAGGGCGGCGTCTACGTGGCCCTGAACAGCGCGTTCACCATCGCGCGCTACTCCCGCGAAGGGCGGAAGATCAGCTCCTTCAAGCACGAAGACGCCAAGAAGCCCGACTACTTCGGCGAGGGCTGCTGCGAACCGAAGAACCTGACGATCACGCCGGACGGGGTCATCTACGCCGCCGCGTCGTCGCCCATGCTGGTCAACAAGTACTCGCTGGACGGCAAGTTCCTGGGCCGCGCGGGCAAGCTGGCCGATGCCGACGGGAGCTGCGTGAAGGTGACCGTGGGCGTGACGAAGGACGGGACCAAACTCTACATGCTGGATACTTCCAACAGCGTCGTGCGGCTGGTCAAGCAGGCTCCCACGCAACCGTGACGCGCAGCCTGACGGCCCTCCTGGCCCTGGCGGCGGCCCGCTGTGCTCTCGCCGCGCCGCCGCCTCAGGCCGGCTGGACCGACTGGCGCGGGTCCGGTCGTCTGGGCTTCTCGCCGGATGTGCCGACGACGCTGACCTCCCAGTTGCGCGTGGTGTGGCGCCGCCGCTGCCTGTCTCAGGGCGTGGGCGGCGTCTCGGCAACAGCCACTCGGGTCATCTTCTCCGACAAGACCGCCGACCACCTGCGCGATGTCTGGGTCTGTCTGGACGCGGCCACGGGCAAGCCGATCTGGCGGCTGGAGCATCCCGCGCCGGGCAAGATGGACTACACCAACTCGCCCCGCGCCGCACCGGTGCTCGCCGAAGGCGTGGCCTATCTGCTGGGGGCCTACGGCGACATCCACGCGGTGCGGCTAGACACGGGCAAGCGGCTCTGGCGCGTGAGCCTCCGGGCCCTCTCCGGTGCGGCCACTCCCACCTGGGGCTTCTGCGGCGCGCCACTGGTGGCCGACGGGCTGGTGGTGGCGCAGGCGGGTGGACCGGCGGCATCGCTGGTGGCCCTGAAGGCCGAGACCGGCGCACTGGTCTGGAAGATCTCCGGAGACTCGCCCGGCTACGGCAACCTGATCCTGGCAACGTTGGGCGGACACAGGCAGGTCGTCGGGCACGACAAGACGTCGCTGGGCGGGTGGGACCTCCGCACCGGCAAGAGGCTCTGGCGCCTGGTCCCGCCGGAGACGGGCGACTTCAACGTGCCGACGCCGCTGCCCGTGGGCGCACGACTGCTGGTTGCCACGGAAAACAACGGGACGCGGCTCTACAGGTTCGCGGTCGACGGGACCATCGTGCCCACGCCCGAGGCCGTCTGCGCCGACGCCCGCCCCGGCACCGCCTCGCCCGTGGCCTGCGCGGGCTACATCTGGGTCTCGACCGATATGGGCCTCTTCTGCCTGGACGCCGAGCGGGACCTCCACGTCGTCTGGCGTGGCGAGGAGCCGCCCCTTCAGGAGCACGCGAGCCTCATCGCGGGGAAGACAACCGTGCTGGCCACCTTCCTGGGCGGCCGCATGGCGCTCCTGCCAGGGCGGCCCGAGCAGGGCTACAAGCCGCAGCTGCTGCAGGGCCTGGCCCCGACAGACCCCAACGGGGACGTGGCAGTCTGGTCGCACCCGGCGCTGGTAGGAAACCGGCTGTACATGCGGAGCAACCTCGAGATCGTCTGCTTCTCGCTTGGGAGGTAGGCGCACACACGGACGAGCACGGACGGGCACGGACGGGCACGGACTTGAGATCGGGCCGTGGCAGGGCCACCGTGTTAACGCGTGTTCGTCCGTGCAGGCGCAACGTCGGCCGGGCGCCACATGTGCGCCTCCACCATGCGGTGGCGCATGGACTTGACGTGGCCGTCGGCAAAGGCGAACCTCGGCATCCCGCTGTGCCGGGTCCAGACCACGTCGCCGGGCCCGCCGGCGAACGAGAGGGTGTGGGCGTTCGCCTCGAAGAGCAGGATGGTCTCGGCAGGGCTGTCTATCTTAGCCAGGTCCACTCCGCCCATCGCCCGGTTGAAGCCGTAGCCCATGCCGGGAGGCGCCTCGGGGCAGCGGTAGACGCCGGCGTTCTGGAGCCGCCACGGGGACGCGCCGCCGCCGACCACGTGACGGCCCGACACCGGCCCCCAGGACGCCGACGGCGGAAACCGCCCGTCATAGTCCTCAGAGTACATCAGGAGGCCAATGCAGATCTGCTTCAGGTTCGAGACGCACGTCGTGTCGGCGGCCTTGGCTCGTGCGCAACCGAAGTGGAACAGCCCCGCCGCGAACGCGAAGGCAACCGGCGCCATGGCCAGGCCTGCGGCCCAACGCAGGGCCGTGGCGCGCCGGCGGCCGGTCACGTCGCCCACAGCCTCGCGTCGAAGCGCCGCATCGCGCGCCTTGGAGGCGACGACGATGAGACCGAAGAGAACCAGCAGCGCAAGCCAGTAGGCCTCGCTGTGCGACCACCAGACCAGCCACCGCGTCATGGTGTTGGACATGGGAGCCTAGTCAAACGGAACCGATGAGACAGACCAATCCCGAGATCCATGGGCGCAGACCTGCTGGATCGCAGACTTCCTTGCAGGAGAGTGACGTGCGGGTCATGCCTCAACATACAGGTCCCTGGCGATCTGCAGCACTTCCGCCCGGAAGTACGGGCTCAGGAAGCCCGGAGTGTTGAGGTCAACGCGACGCCCCATCAGCTCGGCAAACTTCTCCTGAATGGCGAAGAAGGCGAGCCCCGGCGTGTGGCCTGGCGCGAACTCGGCCAGGAGGTCGATGTCACTGTCAGGCCCGAGGTCATCGCGCAGGGCCGAGCCGAACAACGCGAGCCGCCGAATGTGGTGGCCCATGCAGATGGCTGCCAGCGCTCCATAGTCGATTGCCGTGGTGGACATGAAAAGCCCCCTATGCTTCGGCGCCACTCGCTTCTGGCGGCCGCCCCTGACGGGGTTGTTCCCACGCCGACCGCGCCGCCAAGTCCCGCCTCATCCCTGGAACCCGAATAGGTCGGCGAAGCCTGCCGGTAGCTGCACTGTGGCGGGGCCGGTCCCCAGTTGCATGCCGCTGAAGAGGCCGTGGGCCGGCGCCGGGGACTGGATCCGAACCGATTGCGGGCGGTCGGCGCGACTCACGAGGACGGCGTACCGTGCGCGACCGCCGTGGCAGAGGAGGTCGGCGTGGACGGTGCCGTCGGCATCGGGATCGGCGTCCATGGTGGGGCCGATCTCGGCCGCCATGGCCGCCCAGGCCACAGTGGAGCGGAGGCCAGCGGCGTCGTGCTGCGCGCCGGCGCCCAGGTTGGTGGCCGCGTAGAGCGCCGTGCCCTGGTCCACCTGCTGCGAGACGATGGCCGGGCTGCCGTCGGCGAAGCGCGCCCAGACGGCCAGTTCGTCGCCCTCGAGGCAGGCGAAGCGATCGGCGCCCCACGCCATGCCGCCGTCGCCGAAGCGAAACGGCACGAAGCGACCGCCCGCCGGGGCGGCATACTGGAGGGCCTTGCGCTCATCGTCGGTCATGGCGCCTGCGAGCGCCCCGCCGGCAGACTGCTGCAGGCGCAGGTGCTGCGCGGCCGTGGTGTCAGCCTCACGGATTCCCCAGCGCTCGGCCAGGCCGCAGCCCGGCAGGCGCCGCGCATGGCGGCCGGACGTGGCGCTGTAGGCCGCCAGGTGCGGCTCGGTAAGCAAGACGCCGCCGTCGCGGACCCACCGGTCCAGCGCGTCGGCCTCGGACTGGCTCAGGTAGGTGGGCTGCGGCAGGATGAGCAGCTTCAGCCCGGCCAGGTCGCCAGCTTCCAGCATGGCCTCGGAGACGAAGCGGAAGGGGAGGCTCTGCCAGTAGAGCGCGTCCCCGTAGGCCGAGACCGCCTGGGCCAGCGGGTCCAGCGACTGGTCGGTTGCGAAGTGGAACACCTCGTTGCGGCGGCTCTTCCAGACCCCGATGGCGGCCTCGGGCGGCGGACAGGCGAGCAGGCCGTCGGCATGCGGGCGCAAGGCGGCCCAGAAGTCCCGGGCGGCCAGGGCGACGGGACGGTCGGAGCCGTCGGTCGCGACCAGGCCCCAGGCCGGGGCCTCGGCGCCCAGCGTCTCGGCGCGGTACTGCCAGAAGAGGAAGCCGCGCACGCCCAGACCCACCTGCGGCAGGAGGTCGCGGCGCAGATCGTCCAGCCCCAGGATGCGCTGGTGCGTGCGGATGCTGCCGAAGTTGACGTGGCTCTCCACGTTGTAGACCTGCTTGCCGCGGGCGGCGGAGACGACCTGCACGGTGAAGTCCGGGCTGCCGTTCATGGTGGCGGCGAAGACGTCGCAGGGCTCGGCCATGGCGAAGTCGTCGACGCAGGTGACGGCGCTGAAAACAGACATCGTGTTGGGCACTACGTGGAGGTAGGCGGTGCGTTCGGGGTCCAGCTCCTTCACCATCTCGATGCGCCAGCGGGCCTCGTCGGCCATGACATCGACATGGAAGAGGCGCCAGTCCACGAAGTCGACCAGCGTGGAAGTCTCGCGGGGCATCTCCGCCTGGCCAAAGGTGTCATAGCAGCGACCCCAGACGCGGTTCAGCTCATCGATGGAGCGGTACTTCTCGGCCAGCCACTGCCGGAACGATCGTGCGCAGTGGGCGCAGTAGCAGACCAGCGTTGACATGCTGGGCCGCCGGGCCTGGAACGACTGCTCGGGCTCGTTCCAGACGTCCCACATGGCCAGCGCCGGATGGCCGCGGAGGGCCTTCACCACCGCCTGCATGAAGCGGATGCGCTCGCGGAGGGCGCCGGGGTGGCTGTAGCAGGGGCCAGGGTGCCCGCCGATCTGACGGTGGCCCACGGCATAGGGCTCCACCACCGCGCCGGTACAGGTCACCTGCTTGGCGTCGGGGTAGGCGTCGTAGAGCCAGATCGGCGCTACATCAAAGATCGTGTTGACCGTCACGCGGAGGCCGTTGACGTGGGCCACTTCCATCAGACGGTGGAGGTCGTCGAACCGGAACTGGTCCGGCCTGCGGTGGGACCATCGCCACTGCGCCCAGAACTTCACATCGGCGAAGCCCAGGTCCGCCATGCGCCGCAGGTCGGCCTCCCAGCACTCGGGCTCAGGCGTGGGCGCGCGGTAGTACTGCGCTCCGAAGAGGAAGGGATGGTCGGGCATGGTTTCGCCTCCTTGCGGCGCGTCGGTCTCGTCGTGCCGAGACGATACTACCCGGTGACGGCCGGCCTCGGCCCGCCCGGCTCCGCGGCGTGTCGCACTCCCCATTGCGGCGTATCTGGTACGGCCATATGCCCACTACGCTTAACGGGCGGTTCCGGCGCCGATCATGTCGAGGCGATGCTGGCGGCTATGCGCCCGCCGCCGGCATCGCGACGCACTGGCCGAACGTCAGGGGACGATGTTGAGCGTTCCCTCGCCGGCTCCGGCCGCCAGGTAGGAATCCCCGTCGAACTCCATCCGCAGCGTGTGGGTGGCGATCGAGGCGGTCGCCACGTAGTAGAGCGACGCCACGCCGGCGGCATCGGTCGCCGATGAACCGAGGTCGGTGCCGTCCAGCCGGAAGCGGATTAACTTACCGGCCTGCCACTGGTAGTCCAGGAGGCGTCGGACATAGGCTCGCAGGTAGGTGGGGCCGCCACTCTTGACCGAGCGAGAGAGGACCCAGATGTAGACCGTCGCAGCGGTTACGGTCATCGCCGCCGAGCCCGTCGAGGCGCGGTACCCGGCGTCGCCGGCCCAGTCGCACCGGATCACCCGCGTACCGACTCCCGGCCCATCCGGTAGCGGGTTCAGGATCATCTGTGCGCGGCCGGTGGCATCGGTCAGCAGACTGCCGAGGTCGGCGCCGTCGAGCTTGAACGAGATGGGCTTGCCCACGACAGGCGTGTTGTCGAGCTGGAGCAGGTGTCCGCGCAGGACGGCGTAGGTCGCAAGCTTGCCTGGCCTATCGGGCACGAAGAGCTTGGTGTTGACCGTCTGGGCCGTCAGGGCCGCGGTCCCGGATGACGGCGAGTAGCCCGCATCACCGTTGAACGCAACGAGGATCGTGCGGGATGCGGGCCCGGCGGTGATGGTCCACGGCAGGATGGCGTTGCCCAACGCATCGGTGGCCGCGCTCCCCACATCGGCGCCGTCGATCCGAAACCAGAGCGTCTTACCCACGAGCCAGGCGTTGTCGGTCGTCCGTTTCAGGTAGCCCTTGAGCGCAACCTGGGTTGTGATGATGCCGGTTCGATCAACGACATAGGTGGAGGTCTCTGTGGTGGCCGGGTCCTTCCACCGATGGTAGGCGACATTCAGCAGCGGCACGAACTCCGCTGTGGCCTTGAGATTGCCGGCCTGGCTCGGGTGGTCATCGCCGGCAGGGTACTCGAGCACGTTGGGGTTCGCGTCGTCGTCTCCGTCGGTCTTGTGCTGGACGGCGCCGCTCCACCACCGGTGATGGTTGCCGCCCGAGGCTCCGAGGTCATTGGTGGAGGGGCTGCCCCCGTTGGTCGTCAGCACATTGTAGAAGTCGAACACGAAGACGTTCTTATGCGGGTATGCCGCGAGCCAATCGTTGACGAGCCACAGGTTGAAGGCCCTGGCATTTGCCGCCCACGTACCATCCTGGAGCGGTGGCGCGGCAATGACGACGAAGAGCTTCTCCTGGTGCGCGGCGAAGTGGCTGAGCAGATCGATATAGATGCCCTTGGCGTTCGCCACGGTATGGCTCGACGACCAGCAGGCCTCGCCCCTGAGCGGGTTGGATCCGATCGCGGGCACCGGGTCTGAGGGACTGCCCTGCAGTCCGGAGTTGGGGAAGCAGGACTTGAACATGATGATCTCGTTTTCGCCGCCCGGGTTCGTAGCCAGTCGGCTGTAGCCGCAGTGCTGCTCCTCTTCGGCGTAGAGCGCCGCGAGAACCGTTGATGCCGACGGACTTCGAAACCAGAGCCACCAGTGGCCGATATCGGTCGTGTCGCCGATGGAGCCCGGGCCCCAGCCGTAGTTGGTGTCGCTGACGAAGTAGTTGTTGTTCCTGAGCGCGATGCCGAGCCGCCCGTCGCCGTCGGATAGCCAGTTCTCGCCGGTGGAGTGATGTGCGAAGATGAGCCGGACTGGCGCAGACGGAGCCGAGGGGTCATCGGCAGCCAACGCCGGGAGGCTTGACGCAGCCGTAACAAGGAGCGCCAGGATGAGACGCCTGACCAGGGACGCGCACATATGCTTCCTCCTGTCAACACAGTCAATGGAACCCGCTGTCTGACGAGCCCGCCGCGGCGCGCGTTCCATTCCGAGACTCGAATCGCGGTATCCGGTCGCTCCGGCGACCGTCGCTGGGGTACCTTCACGGAACACGCAGGAGGGATGAGCCAACCATGAGAGTCGCGATCGCACTGGCGCTGATAGCCGTTCTAGGAGGCGCTCCAATGGAACACAGCACCGCCGCGCAGGCGCAGACGGCCCCGCCCGCCTGGGAGGACCTGAAGCCCGACCTACCGGCCCGGGCCGTGAAGCGGCGCACACACCGCCTGCCCCTCTCCGACCAGGCCGACATGGGTCGATGGGAGCTCTACAAGCCCCTCACCGACGAGTTCAAAGCCGGCAAGCTAGATCCGGCCAGGTGGAACAACCCCAACCCCTCCTGGAAGGGCCGACAGCCCGGGTGGTTCTCCCCGCGCAACGTGGAGGTGAAGGGCGGGCAGATGCACCTCTCCATGCGCAAGGAGGAACCCGCCGACATGCCGAAGGCCGAGGGCTACCACACCTGGACTTCGGCTGCGGTGCAGAGCAAGGAGCGCGTGCTCTACGGCTACTTCGAGGTGCGGGCCAGGGCCATGAGGTCGCACGGGTCCAGCGCCTTCTGGTTCTACTACAGCGAGCCGGAGCGGTGGACTGAGATCGACGTCTTCGAGATCGGCGGCGGGGCGCCGAACTTCGCCCGCAAGCTCTTCATGACCTGCCACGTCATGCACTCGCCCGAGGTGAAGCAGCACCTCTCGGTGGGCGGTGTCTGGGACGCCCCGTTCGGCCTGGCGGATCAGTACCACGTCTACGGCTTGGAGTGGGACGAGGCGAGCCTCCGCTTCTACTTCGACGGCCTCCTCGTGCGCCAGGGGCCCAACGTCCACTGGCATCAGCCCCTGACGATGAACTTCGACTCCGAGACCATGCCCGACTGGTTCGGCCTGCCCCTGGGCAAAGACCTGCCCAGCACCTTCAGCATCGACTACGTGCGGACATGGAAGAAGAAGGCGCCGGAGCCGGGAAGGTGATCGTGGGTGCGCCGTGGTTTGGACATGGCCCGCGCAGGCGGCGGCCAAGTCACTGCCCGTCCAGCCCAGCCGTCGGTCGCGTGACTGCCCGCCGCCAGGCGGGCAGTCGTACCGAGACCACGGCCGCACCGCACCGGGGCACGAGAGTGCGGCGCGTGAGTAAGCGCCCTCCACGGCCCGATCCGCCCACTGGCCCAGGATCCGCACCGCTTGGGTCCACAAACCCCACCGGCTCATGCTCACAGTAGAGGTACGGGTGCTCGCTCAGCACCGTGTCGCGGGTGATGAACCGGCCCACCTGCGCGTCGTAGTACCGCGCGCGCACATGCATGAGGCCGGCGTCGCCGTCGTTGCGGTAGCCCCAGTCGCCCGCGCACATATACGGGCTGGCGCTGCTGCCGGTGGTGCCTGCCACCTGCCCGAAGGCTTCGAAGTTCACCGAGCCGGTCACGGTCTGGCTGGAGTTGGTGACGGTGCGCTCGGAGCCGTGGCCGTCGAACAGCGGGTACTCGGAGCCTCTGCGGAGCAGCCCGTTAGCCTGGCTGTACGCTTGCGTGTAGCTTCCGCCCTGCTTCTCGAGGACCATGTCGCCCGCGCCGTTGAGGAACTCCGTGGTGGTCCCGCCTGCAGTCCGGCTGAAGCGTCGGCCCAGGGCGTCGTAGGCGAAGTCGGTGCTGGTTTGGCCCTGGGTTATCTGCGTGAGTTGCCCGTCGTGGTCGAACGACAGCGTGTGCGACGTTCCGCTCAGCGTTCGACCGGTCTGTTCACCATTGGCGTTGTAGGAGTAGCTGTTGGTGAAGCCGCCGGAGGTCGCGGTCAGTTCGTCGCTGTTCAGGGTGAAGGTGGCCGTCCGGTTCATGGCGTCACACGTCGCGGTTGCGCGCTCTGGTCGGTTACCGATGCCTGCATCACCGTTAGCCGGTTCTGTCCAGCATCAGCATCCTCCGCACGACGTCCTGGGTCGCGGGCGGCATGGGTTCGAGCCACTCGTCCCATGATCTGGCTCGACCTATAGCGACTACCTGGTCCATCCCAACCACTCCACCAAGTCGCAGCGCGAGCACGGCGGCCCCAGCATGCAGGCCATCCACCGGGTTGAGGCAGGCCGGCCAGCGGCGCCTGCGGATTGTGGGGAACTCTGCCACAGCGAGTTTGCAGTTGGCGTGAACCATGACGTGTTCCACGTCATTGGCCACTGCGCCATGACCCAGTGAGCGCAGGGCGCTGATCGCGACGGCGAAGCCGACCAGCTCATCAACCCAGAGCAGTTGACGCAGATGTGGGCGATCGTAGCCGATCCAATGGTAGGCCTCACGTGCCAACCCGTAACGGAGCATGCTCGGATTGTCCCGTGTTGCGTTGAGCATGAGCGTATAGCCTCCCGCACCGCGATGCCGCACCGCTCCGCTAGTGCGCGCATCGCGGATGCATAGGGGTACCGGACCTGGCAGCTCCACGCCGAGCCATGGGGCCATCACGGCGCCCGCGCGACGCACGAAGTCGTACCACTCATCGGGCACAGGTTCAAACCACGCATCTCGACCGTCCCAGATGCGCCGCAGGGCGCTGAAGTCCATCCGCCTGTCTCCCCTGACCCGACGTTCTGCGAGCCCCCGCGTGGGCTGACGCGATGAAATGCCTGCCGTTCGCCTGCGCTAGTGGGTTGCCCAATCACCGTCAGTATCAAGGAAGCTGCCGACCCGGTCTCGGTACCCTGCAACGATCTCGGAACCAACGTACAGCGTAGCTGCGCCGACTGCGAGCGTACCGCCTCCGCCGCCGACACGAAAGCCTGGGGGTAGTCTCAGTCTGTTGCCGTTCCACCAAGGAGGCGGGGGGGGCCACTCTGGGGATAGGTGGCGGCGGGAGAAGCCTGACCGGATCGGGCTCAAGCTCCCCGCCCTCGCGCCACTGCGCCACCAGCACGATCAGGCCCCGGACGAACCACCAGAACCGCGGGCCATGCCCGCTCGGGTCCACGAACCCCACCGGCTCATGCTCGCAGTACAAATACGGATGCTCGCTCAGCACCGTGTCGCGGGTGATGAACCTGCCCACCTGCGCGTCATAGTACCGTGCGCCCACGTGCATGAGCCCGGCGTCGCCGTCGTTGCGGTAGCCCCAGTCGCCCGCGTACATGTACGGGCTGGTGCTGCTGCCGGTGGCGGCGACCGTCATTCGTGGGCACACGCTGCGCCGCCTGCTCTGCACAGCCAAGTCGGCCCGTCGTCGTGCGAGAAGACGAGGGCAAGGCCACCCGAATCCGCGCACCAGATCGCATCTGCACCGTTCTCAGTCGCAAGCGTTGCGGCTTCTCCAGGGTTGGCCCAGACTGCAAGCGCAGGTCCCTCAAAGTACACGCCGCGGATGTCACCCAGGCGCGCCATCAATCGTTGCGGGAATGACTCGCGGGACGGCATGGCCTCAATCCAGCCTTCCGCGCGGTCTGCCGCGAAGTGGCGAAGCCAGCTTGCCGCCTTGACCGGTTCGTCGAGAAGGCAATGGACCCAGCGTCCGCGTCGCGCCGCCGAAACGTATCTGCGGATGAACTCCCTTAGCAGAGGTTGGACTGCATCGGCCGGCGCGTCGATGCAGCGCACCGGCACGGGCTCATAGCGCGGCCCTCGGGGAGCCTTTCGGTTAGTCATTACTGGCATCTACCATGAATGCAGCACCCCCAGCACGGGTCGTCTATACAGCCGCGCCTTCCTGCACAGAACCGCAAGCGTGACGTGGGGCCTCCCACATCCCTTGTAGCTCCGGGGCGCGGCCATCGCGGCGGGGTTGCGCGCGACCAAACCGCGGCGTGCGATTGCGTCAGCCACTAACTGAGTGGCCTGCGGGCGATCGCGAGCCATGGTGGCCGCCCACAGGAAGCCGCCGGCGATGCCCTGTTCCATGCACGGCTCCGTGGCGAGCACCTCCAGCATGCCGACCCACAAGGTATGTTTCCTGCGCATGTAGAATCTCCTGCGAGAGGGCAGCGGCTAGCCTGGCACTGGCTAGCCGCTGCACCAAGAGCGAGTAGCTGGTAGGGCGTGCCCGGCTACAGTATCAGCGCCAGAGCTGGGGCTCCAGCTCCGCCCGTAACGACTATGAAGCCGCCGACCAAGACCGCACCGCCCACAATGATGCCGACTGTAGGCCAGTCTATTGATGGCATTCCGATTCGCGGGTAAATGTGGTGCGTTCCGTCGTCTATCTTTACACCGAACGGATCAGTTGGGTGGAAGTGCCCAGGCGCCCCGTCAGCCGGTGGATGATGGATCGGCTTGCCATACCCGCGGTCGCGTGCGCCCTGCTCTGCCCGGCCCTTGCTCGGGTACTTGATATTGTGTACTTTCGGATCCCCACTACCGCCTTTTCCGCCGCGTCGCGGCGGAACCTTCTTCTTGGAGAACCCGTCGTCATCGGCGAAGTTGGCGGGCTCATGCTCGCAGTACAGATACGGGTGCTCGCTCAGCACCGTGTCGCGGGTGATGAACCGCCCGACCTGCGCGTCGTAGTACCGCGCGCCCACGTGCATGAGGCCGGCGTCGCCGTCGTTGCGGTAGCCCCAGTCGCCTGCGTACATGTAGGGGTTGGTGCTGCTGCCGCTGGAGCCTGCCACCTGCCCGGAGGCTTCGAAGTTCACCGAGCCGGTGACGGTCTGGCTGGAGTTGGTGACGGTGCGCTCGGAGCCGTGGTGCAGCAGCGCACGGAGCACACCGTCACTGTACCTTCCTCGCATACGCCCAAGAGGCGCCAAACCACACGATTCCAAGAAGGGGAAGCAGTGGCCGCTGCGGATCGGCGAGTAGGCTCCATAGCGATCCGACCATACCGAGGATCGCGCCAACCCGGATTAGCCTGGGCCCTACTCGCGGCGCTCTGCCGATCTTCCCATTGTTCATACAGTTGGCTCCATGGTTTGCACGTGCCGTGACACGCGCTGCATCGATTGTCCCCGGCCGACGCATCCCCACCGTCGCCGCCGCCATGGGTAGGTCACCGGGACTGCGAGAGCAGCGTCACCACGGCCTGCGTCGCAATCGGTACCGATAGCGAGCGGAACCGGATGAACTGCGCTGCGTAGACCAGGCCTGCCAGCAGATGTGTGGCTGTATTTGCGTTGTCTCTGGCCAATCCTGCTGACAGCATGGCCGTGAACACCACGGCAAACGCCATTCCGCCGAACCGCTGCATCACCCGTAACACGGAGTACTGCAGGAGGTACTGACTGGCGATCGGAAACAGCAGGCCGGCTTCGACAAGCCGTGCCACACGAGGCCACTCCCAGATTCCTCCAACGACCCCTAACGCCAGGGAGGGCCGGAACCACGGCCATGCGACGATGGCCACGCCGACAACCACAGCCGCGAGCCGGAGCGGGAGCCCGCCATCTGCGGCCGGCTGGCCCCCAGATGGGCTGCCGCTTGGCGGACGCGGGATGGCCGGCAGACCGCCTACCTTCGTGACTCGATAGCCCGCCCAGAGCATCGCCAGACTGAAGCTCAGTGCCGCCAGGTGCCTGCCAGTCTCCTCTACATCGGGCCGTAGCAGGGCCCCGAACGGGTTGCGTGAGGCCGCCAGACCCGCGGCGAGCATGGCGGTGTCCCCGAAGAGCGATAGGAAGAGTGGCGCCAGGCAGAGGCCGGCGCAGAGCCAGGCCAGCGGGGAAGGCTTTGAGCTCCGTCGCCGCCGACCGAACATCCATAGGGCCGCCCAGGCCAGGGGAACCAGACACGCGGGCGCCACAACATCACGGTAGAACGGAGCACGCCACCGAACGAAGCTGCCGGCTGCCGATCGCCAGTGGTGCTGACCGGCCTCAATGGCGCACCGTCGCTCCTCAAGCCACCCTTGGGGTGTGCTGTGCCGCAAGGCAACCCGGCGCGGGTCGTTGACTGCCCAGTTGGCAGCGGATGCGAGTGCAACCGATGCGCGCGCAGGATCTCCGTATGCCCTCCAACCGTCAACCCGCGCACGGCACACTTCAGCCACCGCATTGGGCCGGCCGCTGAGGGCGCTGGAGGCCGCAAGGCGGTCCAGGCTCATCAGTAGCTGCTCGGCGCGATCCCGATCCACGCAAACGCCGCGCACGAAGCAGCTTGCCAGTTCTGCCCGCCAGTTCGCCGTTACGGTATCCGCCGCCTGGCCTGCGCAGGCGACGGACCATACCAGCAGAGCCGCTGTTAGTGCCGTGCAACACGCCCGGGCGAACCGGACGTTGCGCCGGCCCCGGGGCGCCTGCTGCAGCGGGCGCAGGCGTGGTCGCGGAGACAGGACCCAGCCCGTCGACCCTGGACCTCGCCCGGGCTCGGGAATGCTAGTGAATCCCATTGGTCGAACCTCCGTACCACTTGTACTCGTTTGAGATCTCACTGCTTGGAGCCGTGAACGGCAGGGTGGGGTCCTTGTAGGTCTCTGGCGTCGTTGAGCCCTGCCACGGCTCAACCGGCCACGTTCGATTGAAGCCACGCGGCGGCTCGTAGGTGGGCAGCCTCGGGTTGAACGGGGAGTCGACCCAATCTGGGCCGATACCCCATCTCGGTTCCGTCGGCACGACGGGCGGTGCCGGGCTCGGGTCTGGGTCTGCGGGCCCGCACCCCCCAATCAGAGCTGCTCCGACGATGACAATTGCCGCAAGCAGGAGGACTGCAAAGTGCCCACTCGGGTCCACGAACCCTACCGGCTCATGCTCGCAGTAGAGGTACGGGTGCTCGCTCAGCACCGTGTCGCGGGTGATGAACCGGCCCACCTGGGCGTCGTAGTACCGCGCTCCCACGTGCATAAGGCCGGCGTCGCCGTCGTTGCGGTAGCCCCAGTCTCCCGCGTACATGTACGGGCTGGCGCTGCTGCCGGTGGAGCCCGCTACCTGCCCAAACGCCTCGTAGTTCGCGGTACCCGTAACCGTCTGGTTCGAGCTGGTCACCGTCCGCTCCGAGCCATGTCCATCGAACATGGGGTATTCCGTGCCGCGCCTCAACAGGCCGTTGCCCTGGCTGTACGCTTGCGAGTACGAGCCGCCCTGCTTCTCCAGCGCCATGCCGCAGGTGCACGCGATCCCCAGGCGCTCCCACTTGGTGCCTGCCACCCGCCAACTGCTGATCGGGGCGGCCATGCATTCATGCAGCACCCGAACTGACCCGGGCATCAGCGCGCAGTACCGAGACCAGCCGTCGCAGTAGCGTTTTCGGGATCGAGCTCGAGCGCCTGCTTGTACGCAACTTCGGCTGCGCGCCGATCGCCACGCTCGTCATTGAGGCGACCAAGCAGTGCGTAGGCACTTGCCCGAAGCTTGACGTCGGTAAGGGTGCTGGAGGCCCTGAGGAAGTGCGTTCGGGCCCTGAGCGCGTGGCCCCGTTGGGCCTCAAGAACGCCCAGGGACAGATCTGCAAATCCTTGCTTAGAGTTCATGCTCAAACTTTGTTTATAATACGCTTCAGCTTGGTCGTAGTGTTGCATATCCCAGTAGCAATTCGCTTGCTCGAGATATGCATTGCTTCTGACAGTTTTATCAACGGTCATGCGGTGAATCCGGTTAAATGCCACAGCGGCATCGGCCAGTCGTCCACACCCCATGAGGCTGTAGCCGAGGTAGCGATAGCCCTGCCAGGACCGCGGGTCCAGGCGTAGCCCAGTCTTGAAGGAGCGCGCCGCATCGGGGTAGCGCTTGTCACGGAAGTACGCCAATCCAAGGGTCAAGTGGTGGCCGGCGTGGTGCGGTGAACCGCTAACAAGCGCTCTGGCCTGCTCCACCTGCGGCACATCCACCGAGACACGCACCTGGTCTGCGATGTCTGGGTACGCTCTGGCGACGACAGGCACATCCCTAACGGCGCCCGACCGCACGGATTCGCGATCGTGCCGCTGTGCACACGCGCCGATCACAACCGGTAGCAGTCCAACCAGCCCGAGCCAGTGGCCCGACCTTTGAGAGAGCACGCGCAGACCTCCTGTTAGGTTGAGCATGGAAGGCACGCAAACGGCACCTAGTGAGGGCTAGCAACCGCCGGGCGTATTGCAGTCGGGCTGCCCGAGCGACGCCCGAGCAGCCCGACTAGGGCAGTCATCGGATGTCGCGAGGGCCGCGATGGTCATCGGGGTCGTTAGGATTCCAGTCGCCGTTCTGGCCACCGCTCCAGCCCAGGTTCGGACGTGCAGTGTCAGGCCGCATGGCCAGCCATGATGATGTTCGTCGTCTGCGATCACGATTAAAGCGATCACGATTACCATAGCCGTGTTTGTGAATGTCTCGCACCGCACAGAGTCCGGACACGATCATCACGCCTGGCGCGATGGTCGGTACTGAGCCGAGCAGATCGCCGCCACCCCAGTCGAACCAGTCCTCGGCAAATGACCTGACGTCCCTTCCTTTGCGTTTGATCCAGTCCCAAACGCCTTCATGCCCGCTCGGGTCCACGAACCCCACCGGCTCATGCTCGCAGTAGAGATACGGGTGCTCGCTGAGCACCGTATCCCGCGTGATGAACCGGCCCACCTGCGCGTCGTAGTACCGCGCGCCCACGTGCATCAGCCCTGCGTCGCCGTCGTTGCGGTAGCCCCAGTCGCCCGCGTACATGTACGGGTTCGTGCTGCTGCCGCTGGAGCCCGCCACCTGCCCGAATGCCTCGTAGTTG
>CAJBBX010000125.1 GCA_903951425.1 uncultured Chthonomonas sp. | reverse complement strand
CGCCGATCACCGCGCGGTCCGCGCTCCGCGCGCATCGCCGCGCCCCTGGGAACGATCTCGGCCTCAGTCGGCCGCGAGCCGCCCGGAAGTACGTCGCCCTTGTAGATCCACACCTTGATGCCGATGTGGCCGTAGGTCGTCTTGCCCTCGGAGAAGCCGTAGTCGATATCGGCGCGCAGGGTATGGAGCGGAATCTTGCCCTCGCGCATCGACTCAGTCCGTGCCATCTCCGAGCCCGCCAAGCGGCCTGAGCACCGGACGCGAACGCCGCGAACGCCGAGCTTCATGGCACGCACGATAGACATCCGCATGGCGCGCTTGTAGGCGATCCGACGGGCGATCTGCTGCCCGATCGACTCGGCCACGAGCTGCGCGTTGATGTCCGGGTGCCGGATCTCCTGAATGTTGACGTGGACGCGCTTCTTCGTCAGCTTCTCGAGGTCGGCGCGCACGTCGTCAACACCCTTGCCGCCTCGCCCAATGATCACACCCGGCTTGGCGGTATGAACGGTGACCTTGACGGTGCCGCCCGGGCGCTCGATCTCGACGTGCGACAATGCTGCCGCCTCAAGCCGCTTCTTCAGGTGCTGGCGGATCGTGTGATCCTCCAGAAGCGCTGCGGCGTATCCCTTGTCGAGATACCACTTGCTCTCCCAGTCGCGGATCACGCCGATCCGGAAGCCGATGGGGTGTACCTTCTGACCCAAGGCTCTTCTCCTTTACTCTGCCTGGTCCGCAGGGGACGGCGCCATTTCGGGCTGCTTCGGAGTGCTGGCGGCGGGACGACCCGCAGCCCTGGCTCGCCGGGTAGCAGCGGCGGCGCGCGCAGGCTTCGGCTTCGGCGCCACTTCCTCTAGGATCACCGAGATGTGGCACATGCGCTTGAGGATGCTGTACGCCCGGCCATGCGCGCGCGGCTGCATGCGCTTGATCCTCGGGCCCTCATCTACGCGAACGTCCACAAGGCGCAGGTTCTCGGTGACGAGCGGCGGCAGTTGCCTGCCGGTCTCGGCGTCCAACGGTCGACCGTTTTCGGCGTTGGCCACGGCAGACTTAAGGACGTTCTCGATCTCCCTGGCGGCCTCGTTCGGGACGAACTTCAGGAGCGCGAGCGCCTCAGTGGCGTACTTGCCGCGGACGGCGTCCATCACCAGCCGCGCCTTCCGAGGCGGCACCCTGACGAACTTGGCGGTAGCGCCGCACTGGTTCTGCCCGAACCGCGACGGGCTCTTGTCCTTACCCATGTGTTATCCCCACTCGCTACCGAATCTGGGTGCGGCGCTCGACCTGCTGGCCGGCGTGACCGCGGAAGAGCCGCGTGATCGCGAACTCGCCCAGCTTGTGACCCACCATGTTCTCGGTGACGAAGACCGGAATGTGCTTCCGACCGTCGTGAACCATAAACGTATGGCCGATGAAGAGCGGGAAGATGGTCGAGCGGCGCGACCAGGTCTTGATTGCTTTCTTCTCGCCCTTGGCGTTCATCTGCTCAACCTTCGCGAGCAGCTTGGGGGCTGCATACGGCCCCTTCTTCAGTGAACGGCCCATCTATTTCTCCTGGGGCGCTTACTTGGCGCCGCGCTTGCGCACGATGTACTTGTCAGTGGACTTGTTGTGCCGGGTCTTGTAGCCCAACGCCGGCTTACCCCACGGAGTGGCAGGGCCCTTCTTGCGCCCAACCGGGGACTTGCCCTCGCCTCCACCATGGGGATGGTCCCGTGGGTTCATCGTGACGCCTCGGACGTGAGGCCGCTGGCCGAGCCATCGGCTCTTGCCCGCCTTGCCCCAGGACTCGTTCTCATGGTCCACGTTGCCGACCTGGCCGATGGTGGCCCGGCACTCGATCAGTACGCGCCGGACTTCGCTGGAGGGCAAGCGCACCTGGGCGTACTTGCCTTCCTTCGCCATCAGCTGGGCGCCGGCGCCGGCGCTGCGGACCATCTGGCCGCCGCGGCCCGGCGTCAGCTCAACGTTGTGGATCACCGTGCCGACCGGGATGGCGCGCAGCGGAAGGCAGTTGCCAGGCTTGATGTCCGCAGTGTCCGACGAGACGACGGCGTCGCCCACCTTGATGCCCACAGGGGCCAGAATGTAGCGCTTTTCGCCATCGGCATAGTGGACGAGCGCGATGCGGGATGTCCGGTTCGGATCGTACTCAATAGTGGCGATCTTGCCGGGCACCGTGACCTTGTCGCGCTTAAAGTCGATCAAGCGGTACTGCCTCTTGTTACCGCCGCCGCGGTGCCGCGCCGTAAGCTTGCCCTGGTCGTTACGGCCGCCGGTGCTTCGAAGGCTCTGCAGCAGCGAGCGCTCGGGCGTCGTCTCGGTGATCTCCGAGAAGGTAGACACCGACCGGAACCGCCGCGAAGGCGTGGTCGGTTTGTACTGTCTAAGCGCCATCTTACAGTCCCTCGAACATCGTAATGGTCTGGCCGGGGGCGAGCGTGACGATCGCCTTCTTCCAGTCGCTGGTGCGCCCCTCGGGCATGCGCCCGACGCGCCGGCTCTTGCCGCGGACGTTCAGCGTGTTGACCTTGGTCACCTTGACGTTGAAGATCGACTCGACGGCTTGCCGGATCTCGATCTTGTTGGCGCCCTTGGCCACGGCGAAGTGGTACTTGCCGTCGTGGCTCTGGTCCATGCTCTTTTCGGTGAGCAACGGGCGCTCGATTATCTGGAATGGATCCTTCATCGCGCGAGGACCTCCTCGATCTTCGGGACGGCGCCTTCGGCCAACACGATGCGTCCGGCGTTCATCACGTCGCGCACCGAGAAGTTCGGCGCATAGCGAAGGGTGACGTACGGAATGTTCCGGCAGGACTTGAGCAGCACAGGGTCATAGTCAGGAACTATGACGAGCACCTTGGCCGGACGCTGAGCGGTGCCGCGCACCAACTCGCCCTTGCCCTCGTAGTGCTTGGTCGTCACTTCGCGCTTCAGCGGAAGCCGGTCCAGCACATCGACCACGACGCGGGTCTTGGCGGCGTCCACGGTCAGCGCGTCCAGACACAGCACTTCGCCGGCCGCGACCCGCATCGACAACGCGCTGCGGAGGGCGCCATGGCGCATCTTGGTCGGGAAGGCCTTGCTGTAGCTGCGCGGATGCGGCCCCCAGGCCACGCCGCCCTTGGTCCAGTGCGGGGCCCGGGTGCTGCCCTGACGGGCGCGGCCGGTGCCCTTCTGGCGCCACGGCTTCCTGCCGCCGCCGCTCACGTCGGAGCGGGTCTTGGTGTCCGAAGTGCCTTGGCGCTCACGCGCTTCCTCTGTCTGGACAGCCTGGTGGATCAGCGGGATGCTGGGCTCCGCGGCGAACACTGACTCAGGCAGCGACAGAGTGCCGACTTGCTCTCCGGTCGTCTTGTAAAGCGGGATATCCGGCATAGCTGTCGCCTCCTAGAGCCTCGTAATCGTCAGCAAGCCGCCGTTGGCGCCGGGAACAGCTCCCTTGACCATGAGCAGGTTGCGGTCCGCATCGATGCGCGCTATGGTGAGGCCGCGCACTGTGGTCTTCACGGCGCCCATGTGCCCCGGCTTTCGGGTGCCCTTGAACGTCCGCGCGGCATCCGTGGCGCCGCTGGACTGCGGCTTACGGTGCACCATCGAGCCGTGCGTCTGGTCGCCGCCATGGAAGTGGAAGCGCTTAACAACGCCGGCGAAGCCTTTGCCCTTGGAGGTGCCGCTCACCTTGATCTTGTCGCCTACCTGAAACACGTCGGTGATGCCGATGGCCTGACCCATCTCGAGGTCAGAGGTATCGTCGGTGCGTACTTCGCGAAGGGTCTTGCGCGGCTGGGCGTCTTTGTACTTCGGGTTCGCCAGGCCGCCCTTGATGTGCCCCAACATCGGTTTGTTTACGTGCTTGGGTCGGATCTCACCGAAGCCGACCTGGACGGCGGTGTAACCATCCGTCTCTACACTCTTGAGCTGCGTGACAGTGCAGGGACCTGCCTCGATCACGGAAACCGGCGTGACTGACCCATCTTCATTGAAGATCTGGGTCATGCCGATTTTCTTGCCCAGAATTGTGTCTACCACTCTCGTTCCCTTTTCCGCAGCGCTCCGTTGCAGCGGGACCCGCCGGTTGAGTCCGGCGTCGACCCGGTGCGCGAGATGCGCAGCTTACAGCTTGATCTCGATGTCGACGCCGCTCGGCAGGTCCAGGCGCATGAGCGCGTCGATCGTCTTCGCGCCAGGCTCAAGGATGTCCACCAGACGCCGGTGCGTACGCATCTCGAAGTGCTCCATCGACTCTTTGTCAATGGTCGTTCCCCGGTTAACGCACACGATTGCCTTCTCCGTTGGGAGAAGCACGGGCCCGCTGATCCGCGCTCCGGTGCGACGAGCGGTGTCCACAATCTTCTCGACCGACTGGTCAAGAATGCGGTGGTCGAACGCCCGAAGCCGGATGCGAACCTTGTCCCGTCGTGCAGATGCCATGATCCGCTCTCCATGCCGGGGGCCCTGTACGGGCCCCCGATGTTTGTTGCTGCTACTCGAGAATCTTGGTGACGACGCCGGCGCCCACGGTGTGTCCACCCTCGCGGATGGCGAACCGAAGGCCGTCGTTCATGGCGATGGGCTGGATGAGATCGCCCGTGATCGTGATGTTGTCACCGGGCATCACCATCTCAACGCCGTCCGGAAGCCGCATCTCGCCCGTCACGTCGGTCGTGCGGAAGTAGAACTGCGGACGATAGCCCGTGAAGAACGGGGTGTGCCGGCCACCTTCCTCCTTGGAGAGGACGTAGACCTCCGCCTGGAACTTCGTATGCGGCGTGATCGCGCCCGGCTTGGAGAGAACCTGGCCGCGCTCCACATCGGTCCGGCTGATGCCGCGGAGCAGGACGCCCGCGTTGTCACCCGCATAGATGTAGTCGCAGACCTTGCGGAACTGCTCCAGCGACGTGGCGACCGTGGTCCGGGTCGGATGCAGGCCGACGATCTCCACAGGCTCCATGGCCTTGAGAACGCCCTGCTCCACGCGGCCCGTGGCAACCGTGCCGCGGCCGGTGATCGTGAACACGTCCTCGACGCTCATCAGGAACGGCTTGTCGGATGCGCGCTCCGGCGTCGTGATGTAGCTGTCCACCGCGTCCATGAGCTCCCAGATCTTGCCGTTAGCAGGATCGCTTCGCTCAACGTTCTCGCTCTCCAAGGCCTGGGTGGCGGAGCCGGCGATCACCGGAACGTCGTCACCGGGGAACTCATACTTCGAGAGGAGCTCGCGCACCTCAAGCTCGACCAGCTCAAGCAGCTCCGGGTCATCGAGGAGGTCGGCCTTGTTCAGGAAGACCACGATGTACGGAACGCCCACCTGGCGGGCCAGCAGGATGTGCTCGCGGGTCTGCGGCATAGGCCCGTCAGCCGCGGAGACCACCAGGATCGCGCCATCCATCTGCGCGGCGCCGGTGATCATGTTCTTGATGTAGTCGGCGTGGCCCGGGCAGTCCACGTGAGCGTAGTGCCGGGTCTCGGTCTGGTACTCCGCGTGGTACGTGTTGATCGTGACGCCACGCGCCTTCTCTTCCGGAGCCGAGTCGATCTCGTCGTACGCCACATACTTGGCGCCGCCGGCCGATGCCAGGCACCGGGTGATCGCTGCCGTCAGCGTCGTCTTGCCGTGATCCACGTGACCGATCGTTCCGATGTTCACGTGCGGCTTGTTGCGCTCAAATCGCTGCTTACCCAT
>CAJBBX010000124.1 GCA_903951425.1 uncultured Chthonomonas sp. | reverse complement strand
CGCAGGTGCGGTGGCTCACGCCGGGGGGTCCTTCCGCTTCGCGTCAGGATGACGGCTGGGGCTTGACCGTGTTGACCCCACTGACCGGGCTGACGATGGGCGCTTGGTGCGGCCCGCGACGGCGGGTGCGCCGCGGGGCCCGATGTTGACACTTCCCGGCGCGGTCCTCTATACTCGCGCGGCGCTGGTCGTCTGTGCCGGTTCGCCATCATCGTTCGGAGGAGGTCGTGATGCTGACTAAGGTTCGATTGGCCGGTCTGGCGTTGACCGCTGCCGGTCCGCGACCTGCGGCAGGAGGCGGGCCTGGCCGGCGCGTCAGACAAGGCGGCTTTTGAGGCGGGGTTGCAGTCGCTATCGGCGCTGTTCCAGATCTGCAAGGTGGGGATCACCGGCCGAACGCGCGGCACCTATGGCTACATCTGGGGCCTGGTGGAGGAGTGGCTGCCGGAGACGCTGAACGACGCTGCCCGCATCCGGCCGGACGATGCCGCAGCCGCCGTGGCGCAACGCCTGGCCGACTGGGGTGCGCCGCAGACCCGGCGCATCTTCGAGCGCTGGTTCGGATGGCCCCGCGAGCGTGCCGAGGCGGCCGTGCAGGCGGTCCGGCCGTGAGGCGCCTGGCGTTGCTCACCGCGCTGCTCGCGGCGGCGGCCTCGTGCGCGGCGGCGCCAGGCGGGGCGCGGTGGCGCGGGGTCCACTTCAACCCGCAGGTGCACGCCGATCCCAACTTCCCCTGGCTGCTCCACTACGCAACCTGCCGTCCCGCCGTCCGCGCCGCCCTTCGCGAGTTCCGCGCCGAGACGGGCGCCAACCTGGTGGACCTCTTCGTGATGATCCCCAATTCCCTGCGCACGCCTGCACGGGGCAACCGCGCCGGCGAGCCGCTGGAGGCCTGGGCCAACCTCGGCTTCCTCGACAACGTGGCGCTCTTTGTGGATGATTGCCACGAGGCGGGCCTCTCGGCCGAGCTGGACCTGGTGGACAACCGATGGATACCCTACAGCGTCGACCCGGCCGGGCACATCGGCAAGCCCGACAGCCCCTGGTGGCCCACCGCCGACGAGAGGCCATGGGACGAGGCCGCTGCGTGGTACGCACAGGTGATAGCGGCCGTCGAGGCTCGGGCCCGCCACCCCGAGGCCATCGCCTTCTGGTGCATGATGGGCAACTACCACTGGGGAGCCGCCGAGCCTGTGCTATGGAGCGACGAGGGGCGGCCCGAGATTCTGCAGTGGACCGAGCGGTTCGTCAAGCGCGTCTGGCCGGCCTTCCGCGCCGCCGGCAAGAGGCCCAAGGCCGCGCCCATCCTCCTGCCCATCTTCGCTGAGGGCGGCTACTGGGAGAAGCGGACGCCCGCCGAGCGCCTGAGCGGCTTCGCGAACCTGAAGCGCTGGCTCGTGGACGACCTGAAGCGCCCGCCGGACCTCTGGGTGATGAGCAGCTATCCCTATTGCGACCCGGCGCCGGACGGCTTCAGCTACCTGCGCGAGATCGTGCGCATCCTGGGCAAGGGGAGCGCCCGGCGGCTCATCACCACCGACCTGATGGCCGTCGGGCACGAGGATGAGCTGACCGGGACGATCCTGCGCCCTGCGGGCCGCACCGGAAGGGATGCGCTGGCGTGGCACCTGGCGAAGGTGCGCGAGTACGGCATGGCCGGCTGGTGGATATGGGCCTACCAGGACACGCCCGCCTCGGCCAGCGGCGTGCGTCGGCTGGACGGCGCATGGAAGCGCGAGATCGTGGAGCTGATAAAGGCCAAATGACCGAGTGGCCGGGGGAGGTGGAGATGGGCCTGGGCGCGCTATGGGCGGCCGGCGCGGTGGCCGCGCTAAACGCCTCGGTGGGGCAGGGCGCGGAGTTCCGCTCGGTCCGCATCGTCACCGGTTCGGCGGCCTGCGCCGTGGAGCGCAATGCAGCCGCGCTGCTGGCCCAGCGGCTGGCCGAGCCCGCGGGCCTGCCTGTGCGAGTGGCCGCTGAGACGGCAGCGCCTGCGCCCGCTCCCGGCGAGTTCACCATCCTGCTCGGCATCCCGGCCAACCATGGCGGTGTTCGGCGTCTCATGGCCGACCTGAGGCTCGCGCCGCTCACCGGCCTGGCGCCCGGTCCCGAGGGCTTCCTCCTCCGCACTGCTCCGGTCGACGGCGCACCGGGGCTCCTGGCGGCCGCCGTGGACGAGCGCGGCGCCGTCTACGCCGCCGGCGAGATCCTGCGGCGGGCCCACTTCACGGCGTGCGGGGTCCGCTTCCCGACGCACTTGAGCCTCCGCACGGCGCCTGCGTTCGAGCTGCGCGGCACGCAGTTCGGCCAGAGCGGCGTGGCCCTGCAGAAGGCCGGTGTGCGCCCATGGACGCAGGCGGAGACGGAGCACAAGATCGCCGACTTCGCCCTGGCCGGAGCCAACACCCTGCAGGTGCCGGTCACCAGCGCCGAGGGCGACCCGACCTACCGTTACATCAAGGGGCTGGGCCTCAAGACCATCGTCCACGTATCGGCCAACACCGGTTCGGGTCCGCCCGAGTGGCGCGCCGCAGAGTCCATCGGCCGCGAGGGCTACCTCTGCCCCTCCGTTCCCGAGGCGCGCGAGGCGCTGCTCCGGGCCATGGAGGCGAGCTTCCGCAATGCGCCGCACTTCGACTATGTCAGCTTCGCCGGCGGCGACGGAGGCGGCTGCGAGTGCGACCGCTGCAAGCCCTACGGCCTCGCCTTCATCCGGCTCTGCGAGGACTACGCGGCCATCGTCCACCGCTACCACCCCAACGCGCAGGTGATGGTCACGAACCAGAAGTTCAGCAACGAGGACGACCTGGCCATCTTCCGCTACCTGCGCGAACACCCCGGCAAGTGGCTCCGGGCCTTCGTCTGCGGGCCGGGCTCCGATGCCATGTCCTGGCAGCCGGGCCACCGCCAGAACCATCGCATGGACCTCTTCCGCTACCCCGGCTTCGCGCCGCCGGGCCGCTACCTGCAGGAGATCCTCCACGAGTTGCCGCCGCAGCAGGACCTCGCCCTCTACACCGAGCTGACCCACTGGCGCTACTCGCAGAACGGCTTCGCGCAGGCCTATCCGCGGCCCGACAAGGAGGGCAACCAGCCGCCGCACTGGGGCCACGGCGTCTACGAGCGGATGCCCGACCCCTACCTGACGCAGGTCTACGACCGCCTCACCTTCTTCGCCTGCCCGCGCTGGGTGCATCGGGCGTTCGGCGAGACGATGCGCTACTCCATCGGCGATTGCACCCACTCCAGCGGCACACACGACCACGCGAACCAGTGGATCTGGCAGCGGCTCCTCTGGAACCCGCAGATGACGGCGCGGCAGGCCGTCGATGAGTACGCCCGCGCCTGGTTCGGTCCCGAGGCCGCGCCGCAGATGGCCCGGGCCCTCTTCGCGATGGAGGAGTACCTGCAGTGGGACCCGGCCACGCCGCTCCCGCGCAAGGCCTCGTTGCGGCGCTACCGCGACGCGGTGCGGGCCGCCGGGCGCGCCATGCCGGGCTTCCTGCGCGGCAAGAGCTGGCTCTGGCGCGAGTACGCCCAGAAGGCGGCCATCGACCGCCGCACCCAGCTCGCCGTGGCGCAGCAGATGGCGCTGCAGGCGGGCATCGAGCAGGCGTGCGCCCGGGCGCTCAAGGGCGGAGACCCGAACCAGGCGATCCGCCTCTGCCTTGCGCGTCTGGCCGCCCGGCGCGAGACCGCCGCCATGCGCCGCCTGCGCGAGGAGGCCCTGCGCCTGGGCGAGGAGAGCAACGCCCTCTACGGCGTCCGCTCCGAGGGGCTGCGGTCGCTGGACCACGACTTCGTGGGCCTGGGCTGGCTCCGGCGACAGCTCGAGCGCGCTCTGGCCGCCGCTCCCGAGGCCAAGCGGGAGTTGCTCGCCCAGATCGCCGACTACGAGGACCCCGGCCCCGGCGGTTTCTACGACAACCTGGGCAGCTACGAGGAGGCGCCGCACCTGGTGCACGGCGCGCCCTATGACCACGGCCAGCCCTACGTCTCCGAAATGCTCGCCGAGGGCAACCGCCCGAGCCAGCGGACCATGTGCGGGACCCAGGACGACGCCCGAGGTCTCGAGCTGCGCTACGAGGGGCTCGACCCGGCCGCGCGGTACCGCGTCACCGTCACCCTCGTGCGCCCCTGGTTCCAGCCGCGCTACGCCCAGCGCATGAACCAGAAGTCCCAGAGCCTCTACGCCGACGGCCTGCCCTTGGCCGTCGATCTCGAGCTACCCGAGCGGATGAGCGACCAGTTCACCTTCGACATCCCGCCCCAGGCCACCGCCGACGGCGCCCTCACCCTCAGCTTCCGCAAGAGCCCCGACGTAGCCGCCGGCGACCGCGTGAGCGTGGAGCAGTGGCGCAACACCGGCGGCTGGGGAACCCTCTGCAGCGAGGTATGGCTGATGAAGGTGGGTCGGTGAGGCGCCGCCGCGCTGCACTCGGTGGCTCGGGCCTCCGCGCCGCGGTTGGTGGCTCCGGCCTCCGTGCCCGAGTCCTGCGCACCGCCACCGCGCCATAGACCGCGACCACTTACGCAACATGCCGCCACAAAACCTCACGGCATACTGTCCTAGTCCATTCTCGCTGAACGGCCCCAGAGATTGCCGGTTCTGCAGCAACATTGCGCGCGACCGCTGCGTCTATAATATAGACGGCGCAGGCGAGCCGGGCTGTCAATGGCGCGGCTCTGGCTCAGGTTCTGCACCGATCCGGAGATACCACGTTGACGGAGCTACAGAGGCTACTGCAGAGCGTGATGGACGCCGCGGGCAGCACAGCAATGATCTGTCGCGCCTTTCCGCGGCTCCTGCGCCCCTTGGTGCTCGCCCTACTCGTGGCGGTCGCATCCTCAGCACTGGCGCAGAGCCGGCCCGACACCGTCTGGAAGGTGGCTCTGCCCGCCCAACCGTGTGCTTACGCGGTTTCGCCGGACGGCACACTCCTCGCCTCCGGCTACGAGAACAGCCTGGTCACCGTCCACCGCACCGAAGATGGCGCCATGGTGCATACCCTTACGGCACCAAGTGCGGTGAAGGAGGTGTTGGCACTGGCCTTTGCCGGCGGCGGGCAGTACCTGATGGTCAGTCGTCGCATGAATACCGCCAGTAACAGGTTTGTCGGCTACTACCGGATGTCTGACGGGCAGGTCGAGGAGACTTTCCACACGCAGATCCCTGCAGGAGAAGCATGGTCGTTGGCCACAAGCCCGGACGGTCGCTACATAGCATGGGGGGGGCAACACCAGTTAAGGTGAATCCAACACCCAACGGATGGGATTACCGCACGATCGGCATCTACGACACAACGAACAAGGTGATGGATCGGTATTTCGAGCGTAACGGGTCCGCCGAGTCCATCACCTACTCAAATTCGGGTGATCTGCTGGCTGTCGGCAACTACGGAGCCCTCACGCTCTGTCGGTTGGCAGACAACACGCTGATACCGATACCGAACGCCTCCGGCTATGAGCAACACACCATGGCCGTCCTTTTCTCACCCGATGACACTCTCCTGGCCACCGGGGCCGGCCTGTATGCCTCTGGCCTGTCAAGCAGACCTTATGTGCGCCTGTGGAGCGTGGCGGACGGCACGGTGGTTCGGACCCTTGCGGGCACCACGCTGGCGGCCAACAGCCTGGCGTTCATGACCGACGGGACCGTGCTGATGGCGGGCGGAGGCAGCTACAGCACCAATGCGGCCAGCAATACTGCCACGGGCGGCGTCCTCTTCTGGCGGGTCTCCGACGGCGAGTTGCTGCGCGTGTGGGAGGACCCGGCCGATGTGAACCACTGCGTGCTCGACGCCAAGTTCTCGCCGGATCAGTCGATGATCAGTTACGTCACCCGCGGCGCCGAGCCGGCCCTGGTGCTGGCGCGGAACCCCTACGGCCCGACGGCGCCTACGTCGATCGACCTGCCCAACGTCAACGGCAGGATCGGTGATAGCGTCACCATTGCGGCCAACCTCTGGAACTCCGGGCGGCCCGTGGCCGACCGAGCGCTCACGGTGACCATCGACGGCGTGGCGCTGGGCTCCGCAACCACCGACGCCGCCGGCCACATCGCCCTGCCCTACGCCATTCCCGAGGGCACGGGCGCCGGAACGCGGGAGATTGCCGCCGAGTTCGCCGGTGACGCCACCT
>CAJBBX010000123.1 GCA_903951425.1 uncultured Chthonomonas sp. | reverse complement strand
GTGACCGGCCAGGTGCTGTCCATTGATGGCGGTCTGTTCATGTAGTTGGTCCGGGCCTGAGAAGCGGTCGATACGGCCGCCGTGTGAGTCTGAACACTAACTGGAGGAAAGCATGTCTACATTCGATCGAGTTAAGAAGGTGATTCTCGAGCATCTGGACGCCAAGGACGAGCAGGTCACCAGCGAGGCGTCGTTCGTGGCCGATCTCGGCGCAGATTCGCTGGACGTCGTGGAGCTGGTCATGGGCCTCGAGGACGAGTTCGAGATCGAGATCCCGGACGAGGACGCCGAGAAGATCCAGACCGTGAAGGACGCCGTCTCGTACATCGACGGCAAGGCGCAGGGCTGACCCACCTGCAACCCGACGACAGGGCCCTGACCTGGCTACCGCCATGCTCGGCCGGCCACCGAACGGGCCCTGCTTGCCTTAGACCAGCCGCAACCCTATCCAACCCGAGGTCAACGCTATGAAACGACGAGTTGTTATCACCGGTCGCGGTGTCGCCACCGCCTTGGGCTTCACAGTGGATGAGCTGTGGCAGAGCCTGCTCGCCGGCCGCTCGGGCGTTGGTCCCATCACTGCTTTTGACGCTTCGGACTATCCCACGCGCATCGCCGCGGAGATCCCCGACTTCCGGCCCGAGGACTTCATGGACCGGAAAGAGGCGCGCCATATGGACCGCTTCGTCCAGCTGGCCGTGGCCGCCACGCGGGGCGCCGTGGCCGAGGCGAACCTGACCATCCCGCCCGAGGAGGCGCCCCGCGTGGGCGTGCTCATCGGCTCCGGCATCGGCGGCATCCTGACCATCGAGAAGCAGCTAGAGATCCTGTTTGCTAAGGGACCGAGCCGCGTGAGCCCATTCTTCATCCCAATGCTGATCGCCGACATGGCCGCCGGCCAGGTCTCGATCATGCTCGGCGCGCAGGGGCCCAACATCTGCGTGACCACCGCGTGCGCTACAGGCACCCATGCACTCGGCGACGCGGCGCAGATCATCGTCCGCGGCGACGCCGATGTCATGGTCGCAGGAGGCGCCGAGGCGCCCATCAGCCGCATGGGCCTGGGCGGCTTCTGCGCGGCCCGCGCTCTTTCGTCGCGCAATGACGATCCCCAGCGCGCTTGCAGGCCTTTCGACGCCGACCGCGACGGCTTCGTCATGGGCGAGGGCGCCGGCATCGTGGTCCTCGAGGAGTTGGAGCATGCCGTGGCGCGCGGTGCGTGCATCTACGGCGAGATCCTGGGCTACGGCGCGACCGGCGACGCCTACCATATCACGGCGCCGGCGCCGGACGGAGGCGGTGCGGCGCGGTCCATGCGCATGGCCCTCAGCACCGCAGGGCTTGAGCCTGATGCCATCGACTACATCAACGCCCACGGCACCTCCACCGAGCACAACGACAAGCTCGAGACGCTGGGCATCAAGACCGTCTTCGGTGACCGCGCCTACGACATACCCGTGAGCTCCACCAAGTCGATGACGGGCCACCTCCTGGGTGCGGCGGGCGCCGTCGAAGCCGTGGTCTGCAGCTTGACCATGCAGCACGGCATCATCCCGGCCACCATCAACTACACCACGCCGGACCCGGAGTGCGACCTCAACTACGTGCCCAACAACCCCATCGAGCGGCAGGTGCGTACCACAATGTCGAACTCCTTCGGGTTCGGTGGCCACAACGCCACCCTGGTCATAGGCTCCGTGAACTAGCGCGGCCATGAACTGCCCCGCATGCGGAGGGTTGAACCCCGACGGCGCGGTCTTCTGCGGCTTCTGCGCTGCGGCGCTGAACTCGGAGCCGGCTCCGCCGTTGCCCGGCGAGGGGCCTCCGCCAATGCCCTTCGCACCGGCAGCGGCCGCAGGCCTCGAGACTGTCCAGTGCGCCGTCTGCGGGTACATGATGGCTGTGGCGGACACGGCCTGCCCCCGGTGCGGCACTCCGCGCGGCATGCGCCTCGACCCCGCGGCGGCCCTGCCCGGGACCTATGCGCCGGCGGCCGGCTACGGCGGCCAGTACGACACCAACACGTCGGCCACCCGCGGCGCCGTGCCGCAGGAGCTCAAGGGCGGTTGGAACTGGGGCGCGTTCTGGTACAGCTGGATATGGGGGCTGAACCATAAGACGCCCGTCACGCTGTTCTCGCTGTTGTTCGGGCTGGCGGGGCGGCTGGTTCCGGGCCTGGGTCTCGTGAACCTCGGTCTCGCCGTCTGGTTCGGCGCCCGCGGCAACGAGTGGGCCTGGCAGAACCGCCGTTTCGACAGTGTCGAGCACTTCCGGGCGGTGCAGCGGGCCTGGGCCATGTGGGTGCTGGGCAGCTTCATCCTGATCCTGATCCTGTTCGTCATCGGTGTGGCCATCGGCCTTGCGGGCGCCCTGGAGGCCCTGCGATGACAGACGCTCCGGCGCCGTCGTTGGGCGTCGAGGATGCGTTGGCGTACCTGGCTGAGAGGCTGGGTGTCGCGCTACGGCAACCGGAGCTCTATGCCACCGCACTGCGGCATCGGTCGGCGGCGTCAGAGCAGCAGGCCGTGAGCAACGAGCGGTTGGAGTATCTGGGCGACGCGGTAGTCGGACTGGCTGTGGCGAGCCACCTGTTCCGTACGCTGCCCGAGGCGCAGGAAGGCGTGCTGTCGCGGCGCAAGGGCTACCTTGTCAGCGAGGCCGCGCTCTCCCAGGCGGCGTTGCGGTTGGGGCTGGACCGGTGCGTGCAGCTGAGCGCCGTGGAGGCAGCCTCGGGCGGCCGCGCCAGGCCGAGCATCCTGTGCGACGTCTTCGAGGCGCTCGTGGGGGCGGTCTACCTCGATTGGGGCGCCAGGGTTGCGGCCGCCGCTGTGCGCCGGGCACTGGCGCCGGTCATCGACGCCACCGATATGGGACTGCCGGACTTCAAGACGCGCCTGCAGGAGCGGATGCAGGCGTCCGGTGGTAATCTGCCTCAGTACACGACCGTTCAGGTGACGGGCCCGGACCATCAGCGGGAGTTCAGCGTGGAGGTGCATCTGCACGGTGAACTGGCCGGGTTCGGCGTAGGGAAGAGCAAGAAGTCGGCGGAGCAGGCCGCGGCGGAGACCGCGTTGGCGGGCCTCGCCGACAGGGAGAAGCGGGATGACGACGGCCGCCAGGGCTGATATCGCGGTGGTGGGAGGCAGCGGGTTCTACAGCCTGCTCGACGACGCGCGCGAGGTCGCGGTGGAGACGCCGTACGGCGACCCGAGCGATGCCATCGTCCTGGCAGAGCTCGACGGCCGCACGGTGGCGTTCCTGCCGAGGCATGGCCGATCGCATTCGATACCGCCCCACCGGATCAACTACCGGGCCAACGTCTGGGCGCTGAAGAGCCTCGGCGTAAAGGTCCTCATCAGCCCGTGCGCTGCCGGTAGCCTGCAGCCCCACGTGAAGCCCGAACACTTCGTCGTCCTGGACCAGTACGTCGACCGCACGCGCGGCCGCATGGACACCTTCCACGAGGGTCCGGACGTATACCATGTATCAGCGGCCGACCCCTACTGCCCGCATCTCCGCCGCATCGCCACGGGCGTTATCAAGGGCCATGGAATCGAAGTGCATGAGACCGGGACCATCGTGGTGATCAACGGGCCGAGGTTCTCCACAAAGGCGGAGAGCAAGTGGTTCTCGTCGCAAGGCTGGGAAGCGATCGGCATGACGCAGTATCCCGAGGTCGCGCTAGCGCTGGAGCTTGAGATCGCCCCCCTGGGCATTGCGCTCATCACCGACTACGATAGCGGCCTCTTCGCCGAGGGCCTCGCGGACCCGTGTACCACCGAGGAGATATACGCTGTCTTCTCCAGGAATGCGCACCGGATCAAGGCCGTCGTCCTAGACATCATACGCGCGATCCCGCCGGGGTTCGAGAGCCCGTGCCACAGGTCGCTCCAGTTCGCAAAGGTAGGCGTCTGATGGGAGCCGATCTGACGGACATCTCGGCGGTCCCTCGCACGGTCGACTGGGTCGAGGGCCGCCTACGGTTGATCGATCAGAACGCCCTGCCCGACCGCCTCGCCATGGTGGACCTCACCACATGGCAGGCCGCCAGAGACGCCATCGCCGACATGACCGTCCGCGGCGCGCCGGCCATCGGCTGCACCGCCGCGTTGGGCATGGCCCTTGCGGCCCTCGGATACATCTCCCTCCCTTCCGCCGAGTTCGCGCAGGCCATGGCCGCCGCCGCTGCAGAGATGCGGTCCGCCCGGCCCACCGCTGTGAACCTGATGTGGGCCGTTGACCGCATTGCCGCCGTGGTTGCCGCGTCGCCGACAGCCGCCGACGGCGCCGCGCGGGCCGAGGCCGTAGCCGTGGCCATGCTGGCCGAGGATGTGGCCGCCAACCTCTCCATGGGCCGCTACGGAGCTGAGCTGCTGCCCGACCAGGGCTCGGTGCTGACCCACTGCAACGCGGGCGCGCTGGCCACCGTAGGCTACGGCACGGCGCTGGGCGTCATCCGCGCAGCCGTGGGTATGGGCAAAGCGATCCACGTCTACTCCGACGAGACGAGGCCGCGCCTGCAGGGCATGCGGCTCACCACCTGGGAGTTGCAGCGCGACGGCATCCCCGTCACGGCCATCACGGACAGCATGGCGGCCGTCCTCATGCGGCAAGGCCGCATCGCCTGCGTGGTGGTCGGCGCGGACCGCATCGCCGCCAACGGCGACGCGGCCAACAAGATCGGCACCTACGCGGCCGCTGTGGCAGCGCACCACCATGGCGTGCCCTTCTACGTCGCGGCGCCCCTCTCGACGGTCGACATGGCGCTACCCACCGGCGACGGCATCCCCATCGAGGAGCGCGACCCCGCCGAGGTCACCTGCATCGCCGGTGTCCGCCTGGCGCCCGAGGGGGTTCCGGCGTGGAACCCATCCTTCGATGTGACGCCCGCGGCGCTGATAGCCGCAATCATCACCGACCAGGGAGTCGTGCGTCCGCCCTTCGGTCCGGGCCTCGCCCGCCTTGCCGACAGGGCTGCCGCGCAGGGAGGAGCATCGTGATGCCGCTGCTGGCCGAGGGCCTGATCCGTGACGTCCCGGACTTTCCCAAGCCGGGCATCGTGTTCAAGGACATTACGCCGGTCCTGGCCAGTCCCGCCGCCATGCGGGAGGTGACGGACCGCTTCGAGGCGTTCGCCGCCGGGGTCCGGCCGGATGTCATCGCTGGGATCGAGTCGCGGGGCTTCGTCCTCGGCGCGCCCCTGGCCATGCAGATGGGCCTGCCGTTCGCGCCCATCCGCAAGGCGGGCAAGCTGCCGTGGCGAACGATTCGCGAGGAGTACGCCCTGGAGTACGGCACAGCGGCTATCGAGATGCACGAGGACGCCCTTGCCCAGGGCAGCCGCGTGCTCATCGTGGATGATCTGCTGGCCACGGGAGGGACGGCCGCCGCTGCCGCCCGGCTCGTGGAGAGGCTGGGAGGCCGCGTGGTGGGCCTCTGTTTCATGGTCGAACTCGTCTTCCTCAAGGGGCGCGACGCGCTGGCGGAGCGCACCTTCGAGGCTCTGATCGAGTACTAGGCTTGGTGACTTGCGCAGGCGTAGGCCTGCGGCAGGGCAGTACCCGTAAGGGGGCCGGCGTCCGCGCCGAGCGCCCGCGGCATCAAAGACGGGAGGGGAACAGACATGCCGACCGTTGTACTTAGCGTGGATTGCGTTGCAGCCGGCGCCGGGAAGTGCTATGCCCGCGAGATCGTGCGCGTAGCCGAGGAGTTCACGATTCCACTGACGTGGCTCATCACCGTGAACCAGGCGAGCCCCATGGCCAATGTGACCATGTACCATACCGAATACCTGCACGGTATCCCTGCCTGGCATGAGGTTGGCCTGGCGGTTAGCTTCCAGAACGGCCAGGGCTACATCGCCGATCCCAAGGTCCGCGCCGACCTCCTGCGCCTCGGCAAGGATGTGCTGAAGCAGTGCCACATCAAGCCCACCGCGTTCAGGGCGAGCAACCATGACGTCATGGCCGACGACGTCCGCGCGCTCGAGGACATCGGGATCCTGGTCGACGCCTCGGCGTGCCCCGGCGCCACGGACATCCATGACGTGCGCTGGCCCGATGGCGAGCGCGACCCATACCATCCCTCTTACACCGACATCAACGCGCATGGCGACGCCTCGCTGCTCATGGTGCCCCTCGCCACCCACAACGGCGTCTGCGGCAACCTGGACCTCGGGTGGGATAAGGTCGGCCCGGTCGTCGAGTCTGCCCTGGCCGCACGGGAGGTCGTAGCGCTGACGCTGAGCGATGTGGTCCAGAACATCGATGCGCTTCGCGCCGCCATTAAGGCCGGCCGCGCCGCCGGAGCGCAGTTCACGACGCTGACGGCGCTGGCCGCCGGACTTCGCAAGTAGCCTGACCTCTGATCGCGCTCGCCGCGCACCTCCGGGGGCGCGGCGGGCCGGTCGAGCGTCGGAGGCGACTGCGTCCTCCGCACCGTTGAGCTCCGCCGAGGAACAGCCCGTGCAGAGCAGCCTGCGTCCATGCCTCTACTGCGGCCTCGCCATGGGGCTCTCCGATCCCGTGGCCCTCTGCGGCGCCTGCTGGGCCGTGGTGCATGACCGTTGCCTTCGGAACGCGGGCCGGTGCAGCACCGTGCAGTGTCCCGGCGACCCCGCGACGATGGTGCCCGCCGACGTGGCCGTCGTCGTGGGCGCACGGATCGCCGCTGCCAATGCCGAGCCTTCCGCGTGCCCGACTTGCGGCGCCGCGACCGAATACGGCTTGCTGGTCCCGCCTGCCCGGCGGCTCTGGATGCGCCGCACGCCGGGCCTCTGGTTCGAGTGTGCGCCGCGTGGCTCCATGGCCGCCGGCCGCCAAGCGGGCTGGCACGTTCCTGGAGCCAGGTTGCCCGGGCGCCGGTGCCGCTCCTGCCGTGACTATTACCTCGCCGGGCTGCCGCTTCTGTCGGTCCGCTCCCAGGTCGGCGCGGGCTTGCCCTACTGCCCGCAGTGCAGCGCGCCGTTCACCTCCGGATGGTTCGACCTGCGGCGCTATGGCTCCGGCGCTGTGGGCTTCGTGTCCCAGTCGCCGCCGGGCTCAACAGAACTGCGCGGGCATCGGGCCACGCCTGACCGGTTTGCCATGGGCGGAGGATGCCGGCCGCCGGCCCGCATCGCCGGGCAGTGCTGCTCCCGGTGCCTCTTCTCGCTCGTTTGCGGCCTTCCCATATCAGGATTGCCGTGGGAGAGCGGTGGTTCGTGCGATAATCGGTAGAATGGAGTGCAACTCCTCGCGTGCATGGAGGAATCTGCGGCCCGGACGCTGAACGACCCAGTGACTGGTGCAGCAGTCGGACTGGAATGCGCCTGAGGCTCAATGACAGGCACACCCAGGTGATGGCCGGCAGGGAAACCGTTAGTGAGATGATCCCGTCTGGACAGGTGAGTAGCTGAAGGAAGCGGCTGAGTAGGAACCCGTGCCACTGGCCATCGTCGAACAACCGCAGTAGGAGGAGAGCAGGATGAAGGCGTTCATCGAGTACTTAGTGCAGGCTGTGGTGGACCTGCCGGAAGAAGTCCGTGTCGATGAGGAACCAGGCGAGATAGCGACGACCTATCGGGTACATGTCGCCCCTAGCGACCTGGGTAAGGCAATCGGCAAGCAGGGCCGGATCGCCAATGCGATGCGGGTGCTGGCCAAGGCGAGCGCAATGAAGCACAAGCGCCGGGTCTACCTGGAAGTCGTGGGGGCTCCGGCCGAAGTAAACGCTGACTGACCCTCTACGGGATGACAGCGATCACGGGGGGGGGGCGCCTTCGCGGCCCCCCCCCGTGGTGCTTGTGCGGCCGTGGCGCCGGCCATGGGTGTTGACCGGCGGACACAAACGATGCCATACTGATGCCAATCTGGATTTGCAGAGGCTGTGAAGAGGCTAGTACGCGCTCAAACCCGCTTCAGAGAGCCGTCGCTCGGTGCGAGACGGTGCGGACATGCGCGGAATCTCACCTCTGAGCCGGCCGCCTGAACGTCGTCAGACGCTAGGGCTGTCCGGGAGCGCCCGTTATAGCGCGAAGAGTGGAGCTTGCTCGGGTGTGCCCAATGGCGCCCCGATCCCGCAGGCTCTACAAGGGTGGTACCGCGTGAGTGAACCTCTCGTCCCTTGGGATGAGGGGTTTTTTCGTTTTTTCAGGGGTCTTTCGGACCGCGCCGGAGCGCCCCCGAACGGAAGGAAGCAACAAATGAGCCTGTCTGGCGCCCAAGTCATGCTGGAGTGCCTGCGTCGCGAGGGTGTGGCGCACGTCTTCGGCTATCCCGGCGGCAGCGTGCTGCCGATCTATGACGCGCTATACGACTGCCACGACATCATGCATGTCCTCGTCCGGCATGAGCAAGGCGCCGCGCACATGGCTGACGGCTACGCCAGGGCCACCGGCAAGGTCGGCGTCTGCCTGGCGACCAGTGGGCCCGGCGCGACCAACCTCGTGACGGGCATCGCCAACGCCTACATGGACTCGATCCCCATGGTGGCCATCACAGGCCAGGTTCGCACGACAGCTATCGGCAAGGATGCCTTCCAGGAGGCCGACATCACCGGGATCACCATTCCGGTCACGAAGCACAACTTCCTGGTCAAGGACGCTGCCGACCTGCCCCGGACCTTCGCCGAGGCCTTCCATGTGGCGCGCACCGGCCGGCCGGGCCCCGTCCTCGTGGACATGCCGCTGGACGTGAGTCAGCAGCGCATCGAATGGAGCGGCGACCAGTACCCCCAGAAGGTCGATATGCCCTCGTACAGGCCCACCACGCGCGGCCACGAGGTGCAGATCAAGCGGGCGGCCGCGGCCATCGCCCAGGCGGCGCGCCCGGTACTCTATGTTGGCGGCGGCGCCATCAGCTCCGGTGCGCAGGCCGAGGTGACCGAACTCGCCGAGCGAACCAACATCCTGGTGACGACCACCCTGCTGGGCAAGGGCGCCATCAGCGAGGCCCACCCGCTCTGCATGGGCATGCTGGGCATGCACGGCACCGCCTACGCAAACCACGCGGTACATAACTGCGACCTGCTCATCGCCATCGGCGCCCGGTTCGACGACCGCGTCACCGGGAAGGTGGACCGCTTCGCTCCCGGCGCCAGGGTGATCCACATCGACATCGACCCGGCCGAAATCGGCAAGGTGCGCCAGCCCGAGATCCCCATCGTCGGCGACGTGAAGACGGTGCTGCAGGTTCTCCTTAAGCATGTGGAGCCGCGACCGGCGGGCGAGTGGAACGAGCAGATCGAGGAGTGGCGCCAGAGGTTCCCGCTGGTCTACCCGCGCGACGGCGGGCTCTACACCGAGGCCATCATCGAGCACATCGGCGAGGCGACCGAGTGGAAGGCCGTCATGGCTACCGACGTGGGCCAGCACCAGATGTGGGCGGCGCAGTACTTCCGGACCCGCGCCCCACGGCAGTGGATCACGTCCGGCGGACTGGGCACCATGGGGTACGGGCTACCCGCGGCCATCGGCGCGCAGTTCGCGCGGCCTGACGAGCGTGTCGTCTGCCTCTCCGGCGACGGCTCCTTCCAGATGTGTACGCAGGAGCTGATGACCGCCTCCATCTACGGCCTGCCGCTCATCGTCTGCATCTCGAACAACCGGTCGCTGGGCATGGTGCGGCAGTGGCAGGAGATGTTCTACCATGAGCGGTACAGCCACGTGGACCTGGAGCAGTCGCCGGACTTCGTAAAGCTGGCCGAGGCATACAACTGCATCGGCTATCGGGTGACCACGCTGGAGGAGTTCCGGGCCGCCTTCTCGGCAGCGCTGGAGCAGACGAACCGGCCGGTCGTGATCGACTGCTCGGTGACGGGCGCCGAGAACGTCTTCCCGATGATCCCGAGCGGGCAGACCGTGAACGAGATGCGGATGCACACTCGGCTCGAGGAGCTCCGGTCGGCGCCGAACGCGGATCCGGAGGGCTGGTCCTACGACGAGGAAGACCAGAAGCTCAGCCAGATCGTCGATGCCGGGCACGGCGGCGCGCGGAAGGAGAACTGACCATGGCCCTCACGCTCTCGGGCCCTAGCTCCGTTCAGGGCCAGCAGCACATCATCACCGTGCTCGTCGAGAACCACCCGGGCGTCCTCGCCAGGGTCTCCGGCCTCTTCGCGCGGCGCGGCTACAACATCGAATCGCTCACGGTCTCCATCACCGAGAACCCCGACGTCAGCCGCATGACCATCGTCGTCGGCGGCGACGAACTGGTGCTGGAGCAGATCACCAAGCAGCTCAACAAGCTGATCGAGGTGATGCGCGTCGTCGACTACACCGAGTTCGCCGCCGTCGAGCGGGAGTTGGCGCTCATCAAGGTGAACGCCGAGCCGCGCGACCGCGCCGAGATCATGCAGATCGTGGAGGTCTTCCGCGCCCGGATCATCGACATGGGCGAGCGGGCCTTCATCATTGAGGTGACGGGCGGGACCGATAAGATCGACAAAATCCGCGACCTGCTGGCGCCGCACGGCATCCGCGAAATGGTGCGCACGGGCGTCATAGCCATGGCCCGCGGCTCCCGGACCGCCTGAAGCCATGGACGACATGCGCGAACTGGTCACGGTGGAGCAGGCTACGCGCCTTTTCGTGCTTGTGGCGATCGTCCTGCCGCTCCTGGGAGCCGCCCTGGGCGCCTGGCTCGGCGTTCGCCGCGGCAACGTGCGCAAGGGTCTGACGCTCGGGCTTCTTGCCGGCATGGCGGGCCCGGGCAACCTCGTTCTCTGGCGGATGTATAATGGCATCACAGACCGGCTCGGCCTCGATACGGTTCGCAACTTGCTGACCAACCTCGCCCTGTTCGCCGCCATCGGCGTCGCGCTCGGCGTGGTTGTCAGCCTCGTTGTGCGCCGCATGGGCTCGAACGGCCAATCTGGCCGGTCGCCAGGTGCGTGAGCATGGGCAAGCGAGTACTTGTTGTAGACGATGAGAAGCACATCCCGGTCCTGCTGCGCTCCGCGCTGGAGCGCGAGGGCTATGAGGTCACGGTCGCCTGTGATGGCCTGGAGGCGCTCCAGAAGGTCGCTGAAGAGCGGCCCGATCTGATCGTGCTGGATGTCGCCATGCCGAACATGGACGGCTTCGAGGTGCTGCGGAGCCTGAAGGCCAGCATCACCACGTGCGCCATTCGTGTCGTCATGCTGACCGCGCGGGATGAGGACGCCGATGTGGCCCGTGGGTGGCAGCAGGGGGCGGATGCCTACATGGTGAAGCCCTTCGTCCCCGCC
>CAJBBX010000122.1 GCA_903951425.1 uncultured Chthonomonas sp. | reverse complement strand
GTTCAGGACGACCGTCAACGGCCCCGGCTACGGCAGGGCTCGCCCGTGCTGCGCGATGAACTCCAGCAACAAGGGGAAGCCGGGCTGCGCCATGGCGCCGTGGTCGTAGCCCGGCAGCTCCCGGAGCTGCACGTCGGGATGCCCCACGAGCTTCAGCATGCGCCACAAGTAGGCGTTCTCCTCGTAGCGGCCCAGCATCTCCTTCTCCCGGTCGCCTGTGACGATCAGGATCGGCGGCGCCTCCTTCCGGACGTGGTAGAGCGGGGCCATCCGGTCGATGATGGGCTGCTTGTCGCTGATCTTGCGCTCACCGCGGATGGTGAAGTGCGTGATCGCCTGCGGGCTCAGGGGAATGAGGCCCGCGATGCGGTCGGCATCGATCCGCTGGGCGGCGAGCCATCGCTTGTCCAGCCCCAGCATCGCCGTCAGGTAGCCGCCCGCGCTGTGCCCGCTGACGAAGATGCGCTCAGCCGAACCGCCGTACTCGCCGATGTGCTTGAAGGTCCAGGCCACGGCCGCGGCTGCATCCTCGATGTAGGCGGGCGACTTGGCGCGCGGGCTCAGCCGGTAGCCCGCGGCCACGACGGCGACGCCCTTGCCCTTCAGCGCCTCGGGCACGCCCCGCTCGCCGCCCGTCAGCCCGCCGCCGTGGAACCAGACCACCGTGGCGAAACCCGACGCGCCCACGGGGTGGTAGACATCGAGGCGGCACCGCTCGCGGGCGTAGGCGTTCACGCGGCCCGAAGTCCGGTACAGGATGCCGGCCTCGGTCCGGTACTCCTGCGCCGTCGCGGGCAACGACAGGACGCAGGCGGCAAGGGCGGCGGCCTTCAGCAGGAGCCTGCGGGTCACGAGAAGCGTCATAGTCATCGTCTCCATGGTGCGTGCTCCCGGCAGTGTACCGTCCCGCGCACTTACACCATAATGGGTCGGGATGGACGGCTCGCCGGCAATCTGGAGGCTTCACCATGGAACCGATCAAGCTGGAGTTCGACAACCGCCTCGCGGATCAGCTCGAGGCCGACCGGCTCGACTACCGGACGGCGGCGTACTGGAAGATCGACAAGGTCGTCGCCCTCATCTTGTTGGGGACCGGCGTGTACACCGTAGCAGGCGCCGGGCTCCACTGGTGGACCCTCATCTGGTTCCCCGCAGCGGTGGCCGAGTGGTTCAACCTGCTCTCGCTGCGCCCGCTGCAGGTGCGCTGGTTCTTCAAGCGGAACCCCAAGTTCCGGGAGACCTACCGGCTGACCTTCTCGGAGGAGAGCGTCCACTTCAAGACGGCGTCGATCGACTCGCAGATCGCCTGGACGCACTACACCCGCGTCATCGAAGGCCGCGAAGTGATCCTGCTGGTCTACGGCACGCGCATGTACACAGTGATTCCCACGCGAGCCTTTGCCGATGGCGCGCAGAAGGCCGCATTCCTCGACCTGGCGAGGCGGAAGGCGCGGAGGGCGTGAGAGGCCGCCGGTGAACGAGGTGCGGTTGTATGGAAGCCGGTGAGTTCGATCGCCGGTTCGACGACGGCGAGGATGTGACAGCCGAGCTGGACCTGTCGATGGCCCGGCGCGTGAACCAGGAGCAGACCCGGCACGGAGGCGCGGCGCGGATTGGAAAGAAGCATGAACCTTTGTCTCGTGATGTTGTGGGCGCTCTGCGCCGCTGCACCGGCCGCTCCGACGGCTGAGCGGGTACGCATTGAGGGTACTCGCGTAACGCTGGAGCCGCCGGCCGGGTTTACGACGGCCAGACGGTTCCCCGGGCTGGAGTGCGCCGAGAAGCAGGCCTCGATCATGGTCACCGAGATGCCCGCGCCGTCTCAGGAGGTCGCCAGGGGCATGACGGTGGAGCGGCTGGCCGCGGCAGGCATGACGCTGCTGGCCACGCGCACCGTCCGGGTAGACGGCAGCGACGCAACCCTCCTGCACGTCGGCCAGGCGGCGAACGGGGTGGCCTACCACAAGTGGATGCTCATCGCCGGCGACGAGAAGCGGTCGGCGCTGGTGGTAGGCGCCTACCCTGAGGCCGCAGGCGACGACCTCGCCGCCTCGGTGGAGCGCGCCGTTCTCTCCTCCTCGTGCTCCGCGCCACCGCCTGGCGACCCGCTGGAGGCCCTGCCGTTCAGCGTGCGACCGACCGCGAAGCTGAAGGTTGCGGGTCGCGTCGGCAATGCCCTGCTCCTCACCGCGTCGGGCCGCATCCCGCAGCGGTCGCCGGGCGAGGCGCTCTGCGCGGTAGCCATGTCGGTGAGCCCCGCCCTGATCGGTGACCTTGGGCGCTACTCGGAGCGGCGCCTGCGCCAGACGGCGCAGATCAAGGGCATCCGCATCCTGTCAGGCAAGGGCGGCAAGCTCGGCGGCCTGGCTGCGTACGAGATCGTGGCCTCGGCCGCCGACGTCAAGACCGGCGCCGCACTGCGCGTCTACCAGGTCATCGCCCCGCACAACGGCGGCGTCTTCATACTCCAGGCCATGGCGGGGGCCGGCAAGGCCGCCGAGACGCTGCCCGAGTTCCGCAAGGTCGCCGCGAGCTTCCAGACGAAGGCCGCGGCCGCCGCCCCGTAGGCCCGCGAGCGTTCGCCGATGCCGCGCAGATGGTGTCAGAGAGCGCCGACGACCGAGGGAACGTGCCGTGACATGTCAGGCACCCGTGTAGGTATACGGCAGATATACTAGAAACACCATGGAGTTCGAGCTCGATGTCGCCAAGAGCGCCGGCAACCAGGCGAAGCATGGGATCGATTTCGTTGCCGCCCAGTTGCTCTGGAGCGACCCGGGCCTGGCCGAGGTACCCTCCCGGGCATCTGGTGAGCCCAGGTACCTGGTGATCGGTCGCATCGCGGGCAAGCACGGGTCAGGTGTCATTACGTACCGGGGTCACCACATACGGATCATCTCGGTAAGACGCTCGCGGCCGGAGGAGGTGCGGTTGTATGGAAGCCAGTGAGTTCGATCGCCGGTTCGACGACGGCGAGGATGTGACCGCCGAACTGGACCTGTCGAAGGCCCGGCGCGTGAACCAGGAGCAGAAGCGGGTGAACGTTGACTTCCCGCTCTGGATGCTCCAGTCTCTGGACAAGGAAGCCGGGCGCCTGGGCGTTCCGCGCCAGTCGCTGATCAAGGTCTGGCTAGCCGAGCGCCTGGAACGTATCGCGGCCGCCGCCGCGCCTTAGGCCCGCTACCTGAGGAACGGCGCGCGCATCTCCGGCGTGATGCGGGTCGGGCGCCCGGTCCTCACGTCGATGGCGGCCCAGGTGCTCCGCGCACGGCAGACGGGCTCGCCGCCCTCGCGCACGATCTCCACCAGACGGTCGAACCGGGCGCCCTTGGCCGGGCCCACGTGGGTGCGGACCACCAGACGCTCGCCCGGGAAGACCTCCCGCAGGTAGTCGATCTCGTGGCGCGTGACGAACCAGACCACCGCCTCCTGCATCTCCCGCGGCGCCGCCGAGCTCCAGTGCGCGATGGCCACCTGCTGCACCCACTGCAGGTAGACCACGTTGTTGACGTGGTGGCCCGGCGCGTCGATGTGCTCGTCGGTCACCGTCACGGGCATCTCGAAGACGATGGGCAACGGCTCCGGATGGTCTTGCATAGCTCTCACTCCCTGTCTCCGGGCCTCCGCGCGCGAGTGCGCCGTGGTTTCGATACGGTCCGCGCATACGGCTGCGCGGGCCTACCCAACCGACGGCTGGGCGGCTTGTCAATCGTCTTCCAGCACGCGGAAGGCCGTGGAGCGGTACTTGCCTCGCGTGGCCTCCCACCGGGCCGCGGCCCGGGCATCCGGCAGGGCGGTTCGGTAGACGCGGACGCCGGCCAGCAGGCCGACGAAGGGTTGCCACTCGCCGGTCTGCATCACCTTACCCTCAACATCGAGGCTACCCGTGAAGGCCGCCGGCAGCGATATGGCTGGCTCGGCCTTGCCGTTGATGGTGAAGGAGGCCCGGCGCGCGGCGCGGTCGACTCTCACCACCACATGGTTCCACTGCCCGGCCTTGACGGCGGCCGACGAGGTCACCGTGCCGTCGTGCATCGCGCTGTCGGTCATCTCCATGCGGATGCGGCCGTCGTTCCAGACGTCCAGCACCCAGCCCGAGGCCGGGTAGGCGGTCTTCTCCAGCACCCGGCGGCGCGGGGCGGGCGCGTCGATGGCCAGTGTCTCGGGCATCATCCATAGCTCCAGCGTGAAGCTGCCCGTGCCGAACCGGAGTTGCTGGTCGTCGCCGAAGAGGGCCGTGCCGCCTGCGCCGGTGCGGAGGGCCGCTCCGAAGGTCCCAACTGCCCGCTCGGCGCCGCCCTGGTCGGCGTGGAGGCCCGAGCCGGAGGCGTCGGGGATGGTCAGTCCGGCGCTGTCCATGCTCCAGTCGGCCACCAGCCCGTCTGGTCGGGTGGACGGAGCGGCGGCGGGACCGGCGCCCGGCCTGGCGCGCAGGAGGGCGGGGACCGAGGCGGCCGCACGGTCCAGCGCGGCGGACGGGCCCAGCATCACGTCGTCGATCCAGAGGTCGCCGGGGCCGTCGCCTGTGGCGGAGAGGCCCGCCCAGGTCACCGACTTGAACGCCGCATCGGGCACGGGGAAGCGGCGCGACACGGCCTGCCCGCCGTCGGGCTTCACCGCGAGAGTCCATTGCGCAACGCCTGTGGCGGCCGGGACCAGTTCCATGGTTGCGGTGAACCAGCGCCCCGGCTCCACCTGCGCTACGCGCACGCCGCCCGCGCCCATGGGGCCGTTAGCCCAGACGACGCCGTCGCGGTCCACGCGGAAGGTCGGACCCACGCGCAACGCTCCGGCCCAATCGCGCATCTCCATGTAGAACTCGCACGGCGCGGCGGCGCTCTGCCGGTAGGCGGCCGAGAGCCGGTACGCGCCCTGTGCGGCGGCGGGATAGAGGTAGAGGTGCGGCTGCCAGGGCTGCTTCTGGCCCGCGGCGTCGGCGATGCGCAGGCTTCGGGCGCCGGTGTGCGCGGCCTCGGCGGTGACCTGGGCATAGGCCGGCGGGTCGGCGATCACTTGCCAGCGCCGGGGCCGGTTGCCCAGCGGCGTGGTCTCGAAGCCGTCCACCACCGCCTGCGCCGCCGGCGGGAAGCGGAAGACCCGGTGCTTCTCCGGCGCGGCCGGGCGGGTGGTGATGGGCCATGTCGCGCGCTCCGGCGAAGGGTAGACCCCGGCCCGCGCCAGGTCGTCGCCGACGTCGCGTATGCCCAGCGCCTTCGCCGGGGAGCCGGGCTTCAGGTGGTAGTCGTCGCGCGAGGCGTCCACAAAGAGCGGATCGGCCACCACGCTGCCGGTCTCCCGCCCGGCGGCGGTCCACTGCGCCCACGAGCCGCAGGCCTCGGAGGCGTGCATGGTCACGCGCACCGGCAGGCCCTGCCGCCAGACCAGGTTGCGCTCGAAGGCCGCCTGCGCCGGGTCCGATCGCGTGGCCGCGTCCCAATGCCCCACCTTGTAGAGGACCCCCTCGGGCGAGCGGTCGACGAGGATGTTGTTCCGGAAAAGGTTCGGCCCCACGCCGGAGCGGTACCTGGCGCCCGCGTCGCCATACATGTAGGTCCCGAAGAAGATCATCGAGTCGTACTGGATGCGCCGGGCCGGGCCCTGCACCAGGATGTTGTTCTCCACCTTGTTGCCGCCGCCGAACTGGATGAAGAGGTTGGGTCCGCCGCAGCGGGCGACCAGGTTGCCGGTGACCGTGACGCCCGAGATGAAGCTGTCGAGGTAGATTCCGAAGCCGCAGAAGGGCGCCGCGTAGCCCTCGCCGGGGTGCGTGCAGTGGGGCGTGGAGCCGTAGCCGATGACGTCCGTGATGCGGTTGTAGCGGATCACGTTGCCCAGCGAGGCCATGGCCAGGTCGGCGTTGTGCTGGCGCAGGGCGATGGCCGCGTTGTCGGCGGTGTTCATCATGGCCCGGCGGATGTCGTTGTACTCCACGACGTTGCGCCCGCCGTTGACGAAGACGCCGTCGCGCGGGATGTCATGGATCGTGTTGTGCGAGACGATGGACTCGCTGCCGCAGACCGTCACCGCCGCGCTGACCATGTCGTAGAGGCCGGTGCGGCTGATGTGGTTGTTGTCGGCCCGGTTCTCGGAGCCGCGCAGGGCGATGCCGTCACCTCCCACGTCGTCGATGTCGCAGCCCACCACCCGGCATCCGTCGCAGGCCGGGCCGAAGAGGAGCGCCCGGTCGCCGGAGTGGACCATCTCGCCCAGGGCCTCCCGCCGCCAGGGTAGCCCCACCCCGCGCATGGCGTTGCGCAGGCGCCCCACGTTGACCGCCACGCCGCCCACGCCGCTGACGCTGCACCGGACCACGGAGCAGTCGCGGGCGCCCTGCAGCGCCACGCCGTCCTGCCGCGAGCCGATGAGGCGCAGGTTCTCCACCCGCACGTCGTGGACCGGCGCGTCGGCCGAGCCCGTGAGCTGGACCAGGCTCTCCAGCATGGGCACGGTCACCTCGCCGTCGGCGGGCTTGCGGTCGTCGGGCGGGCGGAAGGTGATGAGGCCCGTCCGCCAGTCGCAGAACCACTCGCCCGGCGCGTCCAGGGCGCCCAGGACGTTCTGCACGAAGTAGCGGTTGCCCACCTGGATCGTTCCCGCGACGGGGTAGCGGAGCTTGACGAGGCAGGCCTCGGCGTCCACCGCGGCCACGCGGATGATGTTGTGGTCCCAGCAGTGGTAGGGGTAGAGGTTCACCTCGGCCTGCTCGAAGGCGCCCCAGCGCGCCCAGGGGATCTGCCCCTGGCGGAAGTGGAAGCTGTTCTTGTCCGCCGAGGCGGTCTCCTCCACGGTGAGCATTCCGCCGGTGAGTGGGGCCTCGGGAGCGGAGTTGGGGAAGCGGGCCAGGGTCTGCCGACGGCCGCGCAGGAGGAGCTCGCGGAACCGGAAGTCGCCGCCGGCGACGCGGGGCGCCCGGGCGGTGTAGAGGCCCGGCCCCACGCGACGCCAACCACGCACGGGCGCCGATCCGCGCAGGGCGACGCCCTGGCCCCGGCGACCCTCGATGACCGTGGGAGCGCCGGGAGCCCCGGAGTCACGGGCCGTCAGCGCCAGCGGCCTGGCGAGCGTGTAGTCGCCGCCCTGCAGCAGGATGCGCCCTCCGCCGGGCAGGCGTCCCGCCAGGCGGAGGCTCCGGAGCAGGTCGCGGGCGCGCTCCGGCGAGGCCACCGGGCCGTCGGTGCGGGCGGCGTTGGGCCTTGCCGGGCGGCCCGACCATCCGTCGCGGCCGTCCGGCGCCACGTGGATGGTGACCTGCTGGGCGGGCAGGCGCGATGCGGCGAGCAGCAGGGCGAGCAGCAGGGCGTGGCGGACGGGCATGGCGGCGCCTCCGTGGCGAGTTGGTTGTAAGTGTACGCCCGGACGGCCGCCGCTCGTGCAGGAGTTCGCGCCGCTCGGGGCGAACCTCCCCGTGGCCCGCCGATGTGGAGCGGCTGGTGGCGTTCCAGGCCACCGTGCATACGGGCGACGGGCCCGCCGACATCGGCGCACGGGCCGGGGCTTGGCGCCGCGACCTGCTGACCAAGCCGCACCCGACGCTCACGCTGGACGACTATGTGCTGGTCGAGGACCGCGCCACCGGCGAGATCGTCTCGTCGCTCTGCATCATCCCGCAGACGTGGCGCTATGGGTCCGTGGAGTTCGGCGTGGGGCGGCCGGAACTGGCGGGCGCCCTGCCGGGCTACGGCCGACGCGGCCTCGTCCGGGCGCAGATGGCCGAGGTCCACCGGCGCAGCGCCGGAGCCACTGCAGGCCCATGCGGCATGGGCATCGCGAGCCGGTCCGTCTTTGCAGGCTAGGTCCTGGCAACAGATGCGAGCCGGCATCGGTATGGTCGGACTCACGCGGACCGTGAGCATGCTCGCGGGACATGGCGCACGGTCCGCTATTCGGCAAGGAGACAGTGCATGTATCGACCAGTCGCGGCCTACGGCGGGTCCGTCTGTCCTCGGTCCAAAGGAAGTCGGTGGGCTGCTGTACTGGTGGCTGCGCTGCTGCCGACGCTCCGTGCGTCGGCAGCGCCGCCTCAGGACCTTCGTCTGTATAACGGTGATCTGGAGATGCCGGCGGTGGTCGGCGCGCCTCCCGGCTGGGCCATGTGGGGGCCGGAGATCTCCAAGGAGCCGCGCAACTACACGCGCCACACCGGGAATCCCCACAGTGGCAGCGCCTGCCTGCGCATCCATCACCCCGGCGGCAGTGCAGGCTACCTCGTAACAGATCCGGCCCACGCCATCCGGCCTCAAGCCGGCATGCGCTACACGGTCACGTTCTGGGCTCGCGCAGACCGGCCCGTCACGGCGTCCTTCGGCTTCACTGCGTACACGAGCATTGCTCCGTTCGTCGACGCGCCTGCACCGGCCATGTACGAGCTGAAGGTCGGCACCGACTGGCAGCCCCACTCGTTCTCCATTCGGGACGGGCGCGAGTTCTTCGTCGATCAGTGCCGATACCTGCTCCTATCCTTCGACGCGGTGCGCAATCGTGCCCAGGAGGGAACGCTCTACGTGGACGACGTGGCCGTCAGGATGGAGCCGTCGGGCGATCCGCGCCCCCTGCTCAATCTGAACACGATCGCCCACGATCCCCTGCGCCACCGCCTGACCGCAGGGCCGAGCCTCGACATCACCGTCGATGCGGCGCGGCGCGAGCGGCCTTCGACGCGGATGGCCGGCGGCGTGTCGTTCCACTGCGTCGCGGGCTACACAGGACAGCCCTACGACCGGGCAGGGAAGTACACGCTCGATCCGCGGCTGGAAGCGGCGATTCGTGACCTGCGCCTACCCATGACGCGCTTCTACAGCGTCGCCTTCGAGCCGTTCGGTATGGAGGGGGCGCTCGACCGCATCGCGGAGCTGTGCCGGCGGTTCGGTGTGGCGCAGGAGACGGTGGTCCTGGAGCTGGACGAGCTTCTCGGCAACAAGGCGCTCTCGCCGGAGATGTGGGCGCACGCAGTTCGGTACAGCCGCGCCAAGGGCTATCGGTTCCGGTACTGGGAGGTGTCCAATGAGCCCTATAGCTCTCTCTGGCAGCTCTCGTGGAGCCCCACCGGCCAGGCGTTTCCGACACCGGAGTCGTACATCGCCCACCTCAAAGGGGTCGCCAGGGCCATCCGGCGCGAGCAGCGAGATGCCCAGGTCGGCGCCAACGTTTCGGCATGGTCGCTTACCTGGGGCAATCAGGTGCTGCGCGAGGCGGCCGGCAGCTACGACTTCGTGGCCCCGCACTACTACTCGTCTGCTGCCGCTCATCGTGAGAGATTCGAGGATCTGGTCCTCACAGCGAACTACCAGACGCTGAATCTCGCCCTTCGCATCGGTGCGCTGATCCGCGCGTACAACCCCGGCAAGAGCGTCTACCAACTCGACACCGAGTGGGGGATGATCAGCAATGGACCGGGAGGGGAGGACGCGGACTTCGTGGTGCGCAACGGCAACATTGTAGGCGTCGTCCACCGCGCCGTGCGGCTGATCTACTACACCCGGGAGGCGATGCTGCGCGGAGCCAGTTCCTGGCAGATGCTGGTGAACAAGGATCAGCCAGGGTTCGCGTTCTTGTCGCAGCAGGCACCGGATCAGCGTTTCCTTCTCTACTGGCTCACCTACTACTTCAGCCGCTACGTCGGGGAGTGGGTACTGCCGGTGGCGGGACGTGCGCCGTACCAGTCCGCCACCGGCCGCCTAGAGAACGGCCTGCCTGCCGTCGCTCCGGGCCCGTTGACACCTGTGCTTGCGACCCGTAGCGCGGACGGCAAGACGATCTTCCTCGTCATCGCGAACGGCTCTTGGGACCGATCCGTCCCGCTCCGGGCGCAGCTTCAAGGCTTTCGTGCGGTCCGAGCCGACGCTCTGGCGCTGTCACAGCCGAGCATGGACAGCAGCGCGCTCCTGGGGCAGAAGGAGGACGCCGTGCGTCCGCTCGACGTGAAGGCGCTTGACGGTTCGGTGACCGCGACGGTGCCGGCTCATTCGGTCGTGTTCATCGCCGTAACAGGAGCCGGCATGATGCGCCCTGTGGCGCGGCGCGGCCGCATGGAGGAGCCCCATTGAACTCGAACCTGGTGCGTGATCTGGGCGATGGACTGACGCTGCGGAGGCCTGCGCCCGCCGACGTGGAGCGGCTGGTGGCGTTCCAGGCCGCCGTGCATACGGGCGACGGGCCCGCACGGGCATCTTCGTGCCAGCGCTTCTGGATGGGTGGCGCTCGGCGGGGCCGCGGGATCAGAGCCCCAGACGCCGGAGAAGCTCCTCACGATCATTGCCGAAGTGCAGGGCGACATCGGCGAGGATCGCCGACAGTGTGCCAATCCGCAGGAAGCCGTGGCGAGGAACTGTCACGTGGTGCTCGCCTTCGCTGGAAGTCGTCAGCCTGAGATGACTTCCCGTCTGGTGGTCCGCGCGGTACCCGAGCTTCGACAGGGCCTGTGCAAGCCCCTCGCCGGAGAGATCGCGCGGCAGCCTCACGCGGCCAGGACCTCCTGTCTCACGAGGTGGAGACGGATGGCCGTCGGGCCGCTTCCAGGATGGTAGTGGCATCGCACGGCGTCCCGAACCATCTCGCGCAACTCCGGCATAGTATCGGCTTCCGTGAAGATCGACTCGCCGAGCGCTCGCGCCGTGTAGCCGCCCTCAGGCGCCTCCTCAACAACGAAGATGATCTCTCCCATCGCCTTGTGCCCCCAACCACTATGTTACCATCCAGCGAAGAGCCGGCCCGCTCCACAGCGCTGCACCAACGACAGAGCCGCTCAGTCATGGCGACCGAGCAGACAGAGCGGGAGCGGGTGCGATGCCCGGTTACACATACGCTGCCCACGTCAGCCTCCGGTTCGAGGCCCGCAGACAAGATGCCCTGAGGCGCACCGCAAGCGCGCGTCGGGACCAGCCGCGCCTTTGGCAGCCGCGCACAACTCGGGCGCGGAAGCGACGGACCTCTCAAGACCACGGCAAGTCTGCGGCCCGGGACGGCGCCTCTGCATACTCGTGAGGGTTCTCGTCACGGGTGCCGTGGTACACTGGCGGGCAAAATCGTGCCGTGGGCAACGCACACCACCGCGAGGGTCATGGCACGCCATGTCGCCACCTGCATAGTAGAGGAGGGCCACTCGATGCGCCACGTCGCGCAGAAGCAGCTCCGTCAGTGCGCCCGCCGTCCGCATTTCTTGCCGAACTCCGTCGCTGCGGTCGCCGCAGGCACCCTGGCGCTTACGGGGGCAATCGCACTCGGTCACGCAGGGCTCTTCAGCCGGCCGTTCATTCCAGGCCTAGCCGGCGTACGATGCGGTGCGGCACGCGGCGATGGGGGCGATCAGCCCCCGCAACCCTGTCCCAGGAACCCCACATCGTTCAGGGTGGATTCCAAGTGCTCATGGGATGCCCTCGCGCACGGGATCGCTGTCCTACGACGCAGGTGCGTTTGACGCCCCGGCGCGGCCGCATGGAGGAGCCCCATTGAACTCGAACCTGGTGCGTGATCTGGGCGATGGACTGACGCTGCGGAGGCCTGCGCCCGCCGACGTGGAGCGGCTGGTGGCGTTCCAGGCCACCGTGCATACGGGCGACGGGCCCGCCGACATCGGCGCTCGGGCCGGGGCATGGTGCCGCGACCTGCTGACGACGCCGCACCCGACGCTCACGCTGGACGACTATGTGCTGGTCGAGGACCGCGCCACCGGCGAGATCGTCTCGTCGCTCTGCATCATCCCGCAGACGTGGCGCTACGGGTCCGTGGAGTTCGGCGTGGGGCGGCCGGAGCTGGTGGGCACGCTGCCGGGCTACCGCCGACGCGGCCTCGTCCGGGCGCAGATGGCCGAGGTCCACCGGCGCAGCGCCGAACGCGGCGAGCTGGTACAGGCGATCTCGGGCATCCCCTACTTCTACCGCCAGTTCGGCTACGAGCCGGCCCTGGAGCTGGCCGTACATCGGTCGGGCGCCGCCGCCGACGTCCCCCGCCTCCCGGACGGCGCCGAGGAGCCCTACCGCGTACTCCCGGCCCGCGTCGCCGACCTTCCGTTCATCGCCAAGACCGCAAACGAGGGCGCAAGCCGCTGGCTGGTCAGCTGCCGCCGCAACCCCGGCGAGCTCCGGTACGTCCTGGACGGGCAGGCGCCCGAAAGCCTCATGCGCACCGAGCTGGCCGTGATCACGGAGCCCGGCGGCCGCCGCGTGGGCTTCGTGGCGCACATCGGGCCGCTCTGGGACCAGTCGCGGAGGGCCATCGCGTACGAACTGGCCACCGACCAGCCCTGGTGGCGCGTGACGCCCTGCGTGCTGCGCTTCCTTGGCCATGGCGGGCGGGCCGCCACGGCGAGGCCCGGCGAGGAGCCGGACCGCGTGGCGTTGTCGCTGGGCACGTCGCACCCAGCGTACGCCACCGTCCGGGGCGCGCTGCGCCACGAGGACCGCGGCTACTCGTGGTTCCTCCGCGTGCCCGACCTGCCCGCCTTCCTGCGCCGCGTCGCGCCGACGCTGGAGGAGCGGCTTCGGGGCTCGGCCATGGTCGGCTACACCGGCGAGCTGAGGCTGAGCTTCTTCCGCAGCGGCGTTCGGTTGGCCTTCGAGGCCGGGCACGTGGCAACCGCGGAGGCCTGGATGCCCGCGCGCGAGGACGACGGAACGGCCGCCTTCCCCGACCTCACGTTCCTGCAGCTCCTTTTCGGCTACCGGTCGCTGGACGCGCTGCGCCGAGCCCACGCCGACTGCTACCTGTCCAACGAAGACGAGGCCCCCGCCCTGATGGAGGCGCTCTTCCCCGAGCAACCGTCGCACCTCTGGCCCATCGCGTAGCGCCGAACCCGGGAGGGAACCATGCTCAGCCTCATCGCCCTGCTCGCCGTGGCCATGCCGGCAGCCCCGTCGCGGGTGGACGCCTCCACCGTACAGGGCAAGATCATGGCGGGCTACCAGGGCTGGTTCCGCTGTCCCGGCGACGCCTGGAACATCGGCTGGGTCCACTGGAGCCGCGACGCCCGCCGCATCGCGCCCGAGACGCTCACCTTCGAGATGTGGCCCGACATGCGCGAGTACGGCCCCAAGCAGCGCTACCCGGCGCCCGGCTTCACCATGCCCGACGGCAAGCAGGCCGAGCTGTTCAGCTCCGAAGACTACGCCACAGTCCGCACCCACTTCGACTGGATGCGCACGCACGAGATCGACGGCGCCTGGCTCCAGCGTTTCGTGGTGGGCCTTCCGGGCGGCCCGCTGGAGAACCAGCATGCCTCCTTCGCCAGGGTGGCCGAGAACGTGCGCAAGGCGTCGGCCGCCACTGGGCGGGTCTGGGCCATCGCCTACGATGTGGCCGCCGTGCCCATCGACCGCACCTTCGACGTGCTGACCGCCGACTGGAAGCGCACCGTCGACGCCGGCGTCACGCGCGATCCCCGCTACGTCCACGAGAAGGGTCTGCCCGTGGCGCTCATCTGGGGCTTCTACCGCAACAATCGGTCCAACTTCATGAACCCCGAGCTTGCCAACCGCCTCATCGACTTCTTCAAGGCGGAGGGCCCCTACAAGGCCTACCTCATAGGCGGCGGCGACTGGGACTGGCGGCGGCACGACGACCCCGCGTGGCAGACCACCGTCCGCCGCTTCGACGCCTACTGCATCTGGAACATCGGCAACTACACCCTCGACGACCGGAAGCGCAAGCTCGCCTCCACGCAGATGTGGGAGGAGGACCGCAAGGAGCTGGCCCGGTCCGGCGTCGCCTGGGTTCCCACCGTCTACCCCGGCTTCGGCTGGGACAACCTCACGCGGCAGCCGCCCGGCGCCTCCACCATCGAGCGGCGCAAGGGCGAGTTCTACTGGGAGCAGTTCGTCACCCTGGCCCGCATGAAGCAGAGGTCGGTCTACCTGGCCATGTTCGACGAGGTGGACGAAGGGACAGCCATCTTCAAGGTGAGCGACACGCCGCCTGTCGAGGGCCACTTCGACACGCTCGAGGGCATGCCCAGCGACTGGTACCTGCGTCTGACCCGCGAGGGCGTCCGGATGCTGCGGGGCCGCCGCCCGCTGTCGGAGCCGATACCGATCCGGCCGTAGGCGTGGGCGAGGCGGCCCCCCGCCGTCATCCTGAACGCAGTGAAGGATCCCCCGTAGTCGAGCGGCAGCCCTGTCGGGCGAATGGGGCTTCCGGGTCCGTTCGGGGGATCCTTCAGCCCCTGCGGGGCTTCAGGATGACGTCACCGGCATGGCCATGTAGCCGCTCACTCGCCGCCCGGCGCCGCCTTTGCCGTCATCCTGAACACAGTGAAGGATCCCCCGTAGTCGTGCGGCAGCCCTGTCGGGCGAACGGGGCTCCCGGGTCCGTTCGGGGGATCCTTCAGCCCCTGCGGGGCTTCAGGATGACGTCACCGGCATGGCCATGTAGCCGCTCACTCGCCGCCCTGCGCCGCCTTTGCCGTCATCCTGAACGCAGTGAAG
>CAJBBX010000121.1 GCA_903951425.1 uncultured Chthonomonas sp. | reverse complement strand
GCGGTTGTCAGTGGCGCCCACCTGGGCGTGTGAGGTGTCGTCATGGATGCCAGGCATCAGAGCGGTCGGCATGGTCGTCGGGCCGGCACAACCTACGTTGAGCTTCTGGCGGCGGCCATGATCCTCGCCATCGTCGCCGCCGGCGGCGTGGCCACCTGGTCCTTTGTAAGCCGTGCGCCGGCCAACAAGCGCGTCACTGAGATCGCGTCGCTGGTGGGCGTGCAGGAAGTTGAGCGGATGAAGGCTGTAGGGTACACGAACCTGACCCCGTCGGCCCTGGACGGGTCGGGGAACCCGGTGGCTGTCGTGCGCTTCTATGATACGTTCGGCGCCATTACGACCGTTGTCGCTTCGAGGCGGTACCAGGCGCGCTCAAGTGTAGTGGTCGTTGTCGACCGCAACAATCGGGCCGACAAAGAGGACCTGAAGGAGCTTCGCGTGGAGGTCTGGGATGTCGCGGGAAGCCGGCGCTACGCACGCGTGTCGACGCTGATCTGCTTCGGGGGCGTATAACATGGCCGGAGCGCCTCGGCGTCGCCTATCGCGAAGGAGCGGCGCCTCGCTGGTTGAACTCCTGGCGGTGGCCGGCATCATGCTCTTCATTGTCGTCGCCACGTTCCAGCTGTTCAGGGTCGGTGACTACCAGGCGTCGCAGGGCCGCGACTACAGCCAGATCCAGACGGAGACCCGCCTGGCCATCCGCCCCGCGCTTCGCGTGATCCGGGCGGCGAAGTCGGTCGTGGTCAACGGCTCGATGGGCACGTTGACCGCGCAGTCCAGTACTGCGGCGCAGCTAGTGGTACTGGTTGCGCGTGCGAGCGGCACCGAGGTACTCTGCCGATACTATGTGAACCGGGGCACTCTGTACAGGCAGACGAGCGATGATGCGGCGCCCGGCGACGAAATGCTCACCGGCGTCACCGGGATACGGTGGCACTACTACGTCACCAGCGCCGGGCCGCGTACAATAACGGACGGCGCGCCGGCGGCGGCCAATGAAGTGACTGTGACGCTAACGGTGAGGCGCGGGAACGTCTTCACTTCAACCAATGCCGGAGCGTCCCTGCGCGTGCTGGCGCCGGGCTGATAGCCTGCCCGTCTGTGTATCGCGTACGCTCTGTGTTTACGGTTCCGGTCGTGGTGGCATCCCTGGGTAGCGCACCGGGTGTGCAGCGAGGATGACTGATCAATGGCCAGTGATGTCAGGGGTGTGACCCTCGGGCTCTACGTGACGGAAGATGTCATCACGGGCGTTCTGGCCCGCAGTGCGCGAGGGTCGGTGAGCGTTCGGGCCCTCGGAGCCGTCTCGACGCCGGCCGGCTGCTTCGCGGAGGGGACGGTGCGCGATCCGGCGCACCTGGGCCACGCTGTACGGCAACTCTGCCGCGCACTCGGCGCCAAGAGCGCCAGTGTCTCGGTGGCGGTATCCTCGTCGCTGGTTGACCTCCGAGCCCTCCAGGTCCCCGATGTTCCTGAGCGCGAGCGACGCGTGCTCGTGCGCGGTGAGTTGGAGCAGATCGGCGTCCTGCCCCATGGGAAGGGTGGCCTGGACTTCCTATGGGTTCCCACGCAGCGCGAGGACGACCGCCACGATGCCGACGCCTTCGTCTGCTCGGCGCCCGACGCCGCCATCGACGGCATACGCGACGCCATGCGGGCCGCCGGCCTGACAGTCGAGTGCCTTGAGGCAGCCTCCCTATCGCTCGTGCGTGCGGCCGCCACGTTGCCGGTCGTCGGCGACCACGCGGAGGGCGCCGAACACCATGGGCCCGGCGCTACCGGAGGCAGGCGGTGTGCCTACCTGATGCCCGGGGCCGCCCACTCCGACCTCTGCTTCCACGATGGCACAGGCGTGAGGTACATTCGCCGCATCGCCGCCGGGATGCGCGAGATCACCGGAACGGCTGGTGTCGACCTGGACGGGACGGCCCCTGATGCTTCGGCTCCGATCTGGGGCGCCGAGGACCCCGCTGCCTCCGAGACAGATATCGCCCAGTCCTACGCGGGCGACGCTCGTATGTACTGGCAAGAGGTGGCGCGCTCACTCACTTACTATGCTCGCGGAAGGGCGCCAGACTCGCTGCCAGGTCGGCTATGGGTCCTAGGTCCGGCCAACGACACTGAACGTGTTCGCACCGTGCTGGAGTCGGAGCAGCTAAACCTGCCCGTAACGACCGATGATCCGCTGGACACGTTCGGTCTGCCTCCGTTCTCCACCAGCCTCCTGCCGACGCATGATGCCATCCTGGCGGCGCTCGGTGCGGCGCTGGCCGAGACGAGTTCCAGCGTTCCGCCCATCAACGTGGCGATTCAGGAGGCGGACGCAGTCTCAAGGCGCAAGGCTCCCACGACGCTGGCATTCCGCCTGGCGGGCTCTACGGTCTGGATGCTCTGCGCGCTGGCGGCGGCCGTGACGCTGACCGTGCTGGAGTGGAAGCTCCAGGCCCGCAGAACCGCGGTGACGGCCAGGGTCGCCGCCGCCGTCGCCGAACGGGCTGGGCCGGAGCGCGACGAGAAGGTGTATGCGGCTGCCGTCGGAAGGATTGACCTCTCGGCCGTGCCTGCCGGGGAGGTTCTCGGACGGGTCGCCCGGGCGTGGACGCCGGGTATGACGGTGAACCGCGTCAAGCTCGACGCCGAGCGGAAGCTCGATGTTGAGGGGCTGGCCACGACGCCTGAGCCTATGCAGACCTTCTCCGCGACGCTTGCGCGCGGCGACGTGCTGGTGGTACCCATATTCGACATGATGAAGCAGCAGGCAACCGGGGGGTATGAGTTCCGGGTGACTGCCGACTGGCCCGACGTCGCCGGCCGCCGCTACGACCCGCCGGCTCCGCAGACGACTGCCGGTGCGCTCTCCAGCGGCGATCTGGACGCCCTCTCCAACGCCCAGCGAACGTGGCGCGGCGGCGCGGCGGGCATGGATGGGAGCGTGCGCCAATGAACCGCGAGGTCGATCCCGTCATCATGCAACGGGCCGCAGTCGGAGTGCCGATCGTGGCCGTACTCATCTCGGTACTCGTGGTCTACCCGGCGTGGGGGCGCTACTCCCGTCTCCGGGCAGACGTTGAGCAGAAGGAAGCGCAGCTGAAGGCGATCCTCAGCCGCCCCGTGCCCGTGCGCCGCTCCGTGGCCGCCACGGCCGATCCCAGGCCCGACGAGCCGCCCCGCTTCCTGGAAGATGTGCGCGCCCTGGTACGCTCCTCGCGCTGCAGCATGGTCGGCTTCGACCTGACGCCGAAGGACGCGACCAAGCCCAGGGCTACCACCGACGAGCCGGAGAAGCCGGACCCCAACCAGCCTCCGGAGATCGTCCGTACGGTGCGCGCCAAGGTCGAAGTGGAGGCCGGCTATCCAGCGGTTCGCGCCTTCGTGGCGGCCGTGCTGTCGGCGCCGAGGCTCTACGCGATCACCAGCCTCGAGTTGTCGCGCTCCCAGTTGGTGGCCGGCGCTACTTGCCGGGCGGCTGTCGAAATCGAGCGTTACATTGTCGACCCAGTGGCTCTGGCCAAGGTCGCGGCGGCGAAGTGATGGTACAGGAGGCGCATCATGGCTGATGGTCCAGCACCCCGAAACGGCAGAAGTGTGCGCGCATGGAAGGCCTGCCCCCGGGCAGCCTGCCTCATCGGAGCGTCCTTGTTCGCTGTAGCCCTATCGACACCGTCGGCCACGGCGCAGCGGAGGAGTCCGGCGCCTCGACCGTCGCCTCGCGCCTCGGCGCCGAGCCGATCGGCCGCCCCGGACGCCGCGAGCCCGGCACGCATATCGATGTCCTTCTCGGCCGTCGATGTCCGCGAAGCCGTTGTGCGCGTGGCCCAGTATGCCAAGATCGACGTGCTCCTGTGTCCCGGCGTCGAGGGCGTCGTCTCCGTCAGCCTCCGCGACCGTACGCCCGAGGAGGCGATCCGGATGCTGGCCGCGTCGGCCGGGCTCTCCATGGTGAAGTCGAAGGGCGCGTACATCGTCGGGCAGGCAGCCGACGTGCGCAAGGCGCTGGGCGAGTTCGGTTCGACGGCGATCGTCTCGCTGAAGCACCTGAAGCCCGAATCGGCAGTGGAACTGCTCTCCAAGGCGGCGCCCACGGTCAAAGCCGAGGCCGGCCAGGGCGTCGTCGTGCTGTCGGGCGTCGTCGAGGATGTCCAGGTAGCTCGCGAGCGGCTGACTGAGCTTGATGTCGAGGCTGTCGCGCCGCCGGTCAAGACGGAGAGCCGCATCCTCGTGTTGAAGTACGCGGACCCGGTCAGCGTGGAGCAGATCGTGAAGCAGGCGCTGCCGACGCTTGAACTGACCCGGCATGAGCGCACCCTCGTGCTGATCGGCGCGGCCGCCGATGTGGCGACGGCCGGCAAGGCGGTCGAGGCGATCGACGTTGAGCAGCCGGCCGATGTCCCGCAGAAGATTTCGACCGTGTACCAGATGAAGTACCTGAACGCCAAGCGTGCCGAAGAGGCCATCAAGAAGGCGTTGCCGGGCGTGGTGATCGCTGCCGCGCCGGAGCCGAATGTGCCCGGGCGCGCCCAGTTCCGCCCGCTCACCGGCGCCAGCTCCATGTTTGAGGCCAACAGCTCGACATCGGGCACCTCCTCTAGTGGAGCGCAGGGCCAGTCGGGCCAGGTCGGGCAGGGCAGCGAAATAGACACCGTCCCGTTCAACAAGTCCCGCGCCGTGATCCTGGTGGGCCCGGAGCCT
>CAJBBX010000120.1 GCA_903951425.1 uncultured Chthonomonas sp. | reverse complement strand
GATTGCATCGCCGGGCGGACCAGCAGGTCGCCGATCGGCGCGGCGACTGCGCGGCCCAGCGTGGCGTAGCGGCGGAACGCCTCGGCGGTCTGGGCCGCCTCCCGACTGGAGGGCGCCCGCCGGTCGAGGTGGCGCTGCACATCGAATCGGGCGTAGCGGCGGTGCAGGGCGGCCATGGCCACCAGCGCGGCTACGCGAGCTTTGGTGTCCATGCGCTGATCGGCCAGGACGCGATCCACCATGGCCGCCGGGCCGCCGAGGCGGGTGAGCGTCCGGAGCATCGCCTCATCGCTACGCCCGTCCTGCATGCGGCTGGCGGCTGCCACGGGCATGATGGCGGCGGCGCCGTACCTTCGGACGAGCGCCTCGGCCGCCACGCGGGCCCGGGTACGGCTACGGACGGCCACGAGGCGTGTGAGCGCATCCCACGGCTCAGGCTCATGGAAGGCTACCAGGGCGCGGACAGCCATGCGGCAGCGGGCGATCTTGCCCGCTGCCAGGGCGACCACGGCCGCTTGCAGGGGAACGCCTCCCACGTCGGCGGCGGTGGTGAGGAGGCGTGTGATGGTGGCCCAGTGGCCGGCGGCGGCGAGGGCGGCGATGAGGGGCTGCTCCACGGCCTCGCGAGGCAGGCGGCAGAGCTTGCGGCGCGCCGAGACGTGCGCCGGCGCCGGGAGCCGGACCAACCGATCGATCAGTTCCTCAGGCGTTTCCGCCTGCGCATTGGTGCGCTTGGGGCGCGATCTTGCTGCCATTGGGATGCAGTGTGGCCGGACGAACAGGGCGGCGGCAACGGTCCCGTCGACTGCGCCCAAAAAACGCCGTAGATTCTAAGACGCGCGGCAGGAACATCCGGTGCCGGGGGTGAATCAGATTGGTGCTTGATGGTGAGTCCCAACCGCCTGGCTCTCTTGCCCGGGGCGAAGACCTCCACTGCAGGCTATCACATCGTTCGGAGGATGAACATGAGCAAGGGTGCGCAGAAGCGCGGTTTCACGCTCATCGAGCTCCTGGTGGTGATCGCGATCATCGCGATCTTGGCCGCGATCCTGTTCCCGGTCTTCGCCAAAGCTCGTGAGCAAGCACGCAAGACTTCCTGCCTGTCCAACCTGAAGCAGCTGGGCCTGGGCTTCATGATGTACGCGCAGGACTACGACGAGACGCTGCCGGGCGTTCGCTTCGGCAACGGCGCCGGCCAGAGCTGGCCGTGGGCTGTTTGGCCGGGTACGTACGACTGGACGGGCGTCTTCACGTTCGCCATGCAGCCGTACATCAAGAACCGGGCCATCCTTCAGTGCCCGAGCGCCACCGAGAATGATCGATGGTCCGGCGCCAACGGCCTCTCCTACTGCTACTCCGAGTACTTCTACAACTACGATCAGGGCTGGGACAAGCTGGCCAAGGTCGGCAACGCGCCCGAGGGCGTGGCGAAGGTCTCGATGCTCAGCGAGTGCTTCTCGTCCGGTATCTATATGGACTGGGAAGGCGACGGCCCCACGCTTGACGGCGGCGTCGTTGACGGCCTGAACCGGATCCGGTACCACACCTGGAACCCGTGGCAGCCCAACCACGACGGCACCAACATCACCTACGCCGACGGCCACAGCAAGTTCGTCGCCAAGGGCGCCATGCGCAGCTACCGCATGCCGTCGGGTTGGACCGACAACCGCCAGCGCCCCGTGGTCTGGCCGGGCGCCACTGAGCCGTAGACGCAGGGCCGACAAGGAGAGAGCATGCAGCGCAAGGTAGTCGCGCTCTGGGCGCTCTGCGCAGTGACCATGTCCTTCGTGGCCGGTTGCGGCCCGAAGGCGAGCGAGAAGGAAAAGAACTGGCCGCCTCCGGCCAGCGCAAAGAACGTGCGCGGCGGGTACGTACCGCCGCCGCAGGGAGCCAGCACGGCCACGCCTCCCATGGCGACGGGCCGCTAAGCAGCCCCTGTTCGTGCCGGTGATAGGGCCGTCCGCGCTCCGCGGGCGGCCCTTGTCTTTGCCTGAGCGAGCGGGTAGACTGTGATTCTATGAAGAACATCACAGTCACAGTGGATGACGACCTCTACTTCCGCGCTCGACTCTGCGCCGCAGAGCGCAGAACCACGCTTTCGGCCTTGGTTCGGCGGTTTGTGCAGGGCATCGTGAACGAGGAGACACCATTCGAGCGCATGCAGCGGGAGCAGAACGACGTCCTGCTGCGTCTGCGGTCCTCGGGGACGGGCCCCGCAGCTTCAGGCCGGCTCAGTCGGGAGGAGGTCCACAGCCGCGATGCGGTTCGTTGACACGAGCATCCTCCTATACGCAGTCAGCGTCGATCCCGGCGAGGCCACCAAGGCGGCATCTGCATGTGCGCTACTTAACCAAACCGACCTGGCCCTCTCGGTGCAGGTGTTACAGGAGTTCTACGTCCAGGCAACGCGCCCGTCCTCGCCTTCGCGCCTCGCCCACTCCGATGCCGCAGCCCTGATCGCATCATGGCTTCGCTTCCCGGTCCAGGCAACCTCGGTGGCGCTCGTCACAGCGGCCCTCGCCGCGAAGGACCGTTGGGCCATCAGTTACTGGGATGCCGCCATCGTAGAGGCCGCCAGGATGACGGGGTGCTCCCTGCTACTGACCGAGGACCTGCAAGACGGGCAAGACTTCGGCGGCGTGCGCGTTCACAACCCGTTGGCGGCATCAATGACCTGACGTCACCGACCGCCGGCCAGCCCCTTTGCCCGCGACCGCCGGAGTGGTTCACAATAGGGGCCATGCACACTCGACTCGCGACCCTCTTTGCGTTCGCTCTGGCGCTGACTGTTGCGCCGATCCGCCCCGCCTCGCCGCAGAGACCTGCCGAGCGCGCCTACTCGGTGGATGAGTTGACTGTCCTGAACGGCATCGGCGGCTTCGGCGACGTGGGCGTAGTCGACGCGGACAGAGACGCCGTGGCGCCCGGCAACAAGCTGGACTTCTCGGTACTTTTCGAGTTCATGGACCGTCCCGGCGAACCCACCTTCTGGTCCGTGCGGCAGGGCTTTCCGCCCGGACAGGACGTCGCGCAGGTCGACGGCCTGGAGTTCGACCTGCGCGTGCGCCGGAGCAACCGGTGCAACCTGGCCCTTTATCTGGTAGAGCCCACGGACAACCGGTGGGTCTGCTGGACCGGCAAGCTGGACGAGCAGCCGCGCGACGGATGGGTCCACATCGCCGTGAAGCGGCCGCAGATGGGGAAGTGGAAGCTGGCCTCGGTGGACCACGACTGGGACACGATCTCGGCCATCGGCATCGAGGCATCCAGCGGCTCGGCCACCTTCAATCTCGACAACGTGCGCCTGACACGGTCAACCGGTGCGCCCATCGAGCTCTTCAGCCCCACCGACGACGGCTGGGCCCCGCTACCGGGTCCCGCACCGGCGCTGCAGGGCGCGCCTTCCGCTGGGCGGGCCTTCTTCCCGTTTGATCAGGCCCGCTTCGGCGACCCGGCCATGCGCCTGACGCCGCCGGGGTTCGCCGAGATCTTCGGGCCTGTGGGCGTCCCGCTGGCGGGGGTCGGCCCCGGACTTCCCGGCCACGTGCGCCGAATGCGCGCGCTGGGCCTGCCCGTCATCGCCTACAGCACCTTTGGCTCGGGCTACACGCGCACCTTCACCCGGCGCGGCGCCTGGGACGCGAACCTTGCGGGGACCTCGCTGAACACCATGCCCGGCCCGCGCACCGGTTGGGACTTCCAGCACACGTACGCCGCCGCGCACCCGGCCGTCTTCGAGGCCCAGAAGCACCGGATCGACGCGCTCATCAGCGCGGGCATCTCGACCTGGATGGTGGTGGACTACACGTTCCCGTGGATGGGCGCGCCCTGGGGCTACTCCGACGCCATGGTGAAGGCCTTCCGGGATGACCTGAGCGGCCTCGACGAGGGGCTGCACGTGGTCTCCAAGGGCCGCACCCGCGTCATGCGCTTCGCCGATTACTTCCGCGAGCACAACGGGTTCACCCCGAAGCCCGCCGACTTGGGCCTGACCGACTGGGCGCAGTTCACACCGCCCGGCGCGGCAGACACCGACGCCAAGCGCGGTGTGCGGCAGACGCTGTTCCTTTACCTGCGCTCTTATGAGTGGCTCAAGCTGCCGGACCGCGTGGGCCGCCACTACCGCTCGCGGGGCGGCCAACCGCTCTGGATCGTCCCGAACCCCGAGGACAGCTGGGGCTCGAGCGACTACCGTTACCTGATCCGCTCAGCGGGCGTGGGCAACCTCTTCCCGGAGTGGTTCGGCTGCATCGGCTCCGCCGCCGAGGCCGGCTACGCCAGCCTGCCCAGCCTTCGCGAGGACGCCACCGACGCCGGGCACAGGCTCTCCATCATCCAGGAGACCGGCGCCGGCGGCCACAGCGCGCCCTATCTCGATTGGCGGCCGGCCTACAACGGCGTCTACGCGCTGGCGGCCGCGGGCCGAATGGATGACCTCGACAACGACTTCCTGGACGAGGCCACGCTGGAGCAGATGCGAAGCCCGGACAAGAACCCCACGCAGTTCAACCGCTTCCGCGACGGCGCGGCCAAGGCGCTGGCCTTCCGGCAGGCGGTAATCGAGCGGCCCATGCGGCCCAGGGCGCGCATTCTCTGCGTGACCGAGACGCCGCCCGCGCGCTCCTGCGGCAGCGTCTACTTCAAGCTCGACCAGCCGCACACACTGGCGGTGGGCCTGTCGCGGGCGCACCTCGTGTTCGACCTGCGGGACGGCGTAGAGCTTGAGCGCGTCCTGCCCCGCTACGACGTGGTCGCCTACTCGCCCTGGGCGGCCCGCGTGGGCGATCTGGCGCTGCTGCGACGCTGGCTGCAGGCCAAGCCGGGGCGCGTGCTGGTGACGCACAGCTTCGTGCCCACGCGCGATACCCGCGAGTATGGCGGCACGGACCCGTCGATGCGCCTCGGCGTCGCTGGCGGCGGACCGGCGCTGGGCCTGGGCAGCATCGCCGCCGGGACGCCCGCATCCGAGCCGGTGACCTGGGCGCAGGGCGGCTGGGCCTCGGCGCTACCCCTGGGCGCTGACGTGAAGGCTCTGGGCGCACTGGCCGCGACGACCGCCGGCAGGCCGCTGGTCCGCTGCGGCAAGCGTGCGCTGGTCTCTGAGGCCCGCGTGGGCAAGGGCCGCGTGATCTACCTCCACTACACGCCGGGCGACGGCGAGGCCGTGCAGCAGGTCGATGCCGCCGTCCTGCGCGAGGTCTGTCGCCAGGCCGGAGTTCCGTCTACTTGCCGCACGGACTTCGGCGCGTCGGTGCAGCGCTTCGGTGTGGCGGGCGGCCAGTCCGTGGTGGCCTGGGACACCCCAGCCATGTCGCGCTGGACCTTCCGGTACGAGCCGGGCATCGCTCCCATGGAGTACGCTGATCCCACGGTGAACCGCACGGTGCATGTGGCGGCCGGGCCGGGCGTCTGCCTGGTCTACGACTTCTGGAATGACACGATGCGGCGAGCCAGGCCCGAGGGCGGATCGGTCGGCCTGGCCATGAAGGGAGCGGTCACTTCGCTCTGGTACGTGGGTGAGGATACATCCGCCTTCCGCCGCACGGTTGGCGCCGCACGGGCGCTCCGCGGCAAGATGCGCTCCATGGGTTTCGGATAGGGAGGAAGCCGGCCATGATGACCCTGACACCGCCTGCCCCGCCGCCGCGCCTGGTGTTCGTCTGCCGGGCTGAGAACGACCTCTACCGGGCGATATGCTCCGGCATGAAGCGCCGCTTCGCACGGTTCGACGCCGCCGACCCGGCGCTTGCCGCCGCGCCGAAGGGCGGGTCGCTACTGCTGCTGGCTGACGGCTACCCGATAGCCAGGACCGCGGTCCCGGAGGGCCTTGCGGCCCGGGCATCGGAGCGCGGCGTTCGCCTCTTCCTGGAGTATCCCGAGCGCGGCCCCGGCGTGCGCCAGGGCGCCGCCCAGACCGCGGGCTGGCGCCGGGCCGTGGTGGCCTCGGAGGCTCTGCCCGGCCTGCCGAAGCTCCGCATCCTGGGGCTGCACAACTTCCGCTACGCGCCGGCCGCGGCCGAGCGGGCCGACCTGGTGGCGGCACGGGTGGCGGGCTTCGACAAGGCGCTCTTCGGGCTACCCGCCGACGCCGCGCCGCTCCTCTACGCCGATGCCGAGACCGGCACGGTGGTGGCGACCACCTCGCTCAGCCACTTCGCATCGGGCCGCTATGCGCCGACGTCGGCGTGGGAGCCGCTCTGGCAGGCCATAGTCGCCCGGCTGCAGCCCGGCGCGGCGCCGGTTCGGCTCAGGTGGACGCCCTCGGTCGCGCCAGCCCTGGGTCCGGGCGGCCCGCTGCCGCGGTCGGCCGAGCTGACCGCCCTGCGCCTCTCCGCCGCCTGGTTCCGCAACTCCGGCATGCTGCTGGACGCCGACGCGGCCCGCATCTACGACGGCCCGGCGGCGGCATGGCCGGACCGCATCGGCCCCGCGCCGCCCGCCCGCGCAACAGGCGACGGCTCGCTGGGCCTGCTGGAGGGCTTCAACGCGGCCGTGGAGCCGGACGGCGCCCAGCCCGTCCGCTGGTGGCGGCGCGGCGACTGCAACGGCGAGGCTGCGGGCGCGCTGGCCATGGCCGGGCTCGCGCTGAACGACCGCGAGCTCACCGAGATCGGAGCCCGAGTGGGCGACTGGTACCTGGCGCGCTCCATCATGGCCGGCGGCGACCGGGCCGACCCGTCGCACCCGGCCTACGGGCTACTGGGCTGGAACGACGTCAAGCTCTACTGGGGCAACCTCGACGGCTACGGCGTCTACTACGGCGACGACAACGCGCGGGCCATTCTGGGCATGTGCCTGGCCGCCTCGGTGCTGAAGACGGACCGGTGGGACCGGCGCATCCTGCAGGCGCTCTTCGCCAACGACCGCATCACCGGGCCCCGGGGGTTCCAGCCCGACCGCGTGGACCAGCCTGACCTGGTGCGGCAGGGCTGGCAGGCCTACAAGGCCGCGCCGACAGTGAGCTACTCGCCGCACTACCAGTCCTACATGTGGGCCTGCCGCCTATGGGCCGCCACACGGACCGGCCACGCGCCCTTCCTCCGGGTCACGGAGAAGGCGATCCGCGAGATGATGGAGGCCTACCCCGACCGTTGGGCCTGGGTGGGCAGCGCACAGCTCGAGCGCTCGCGGATGCTCCTCTGCCTGGCCTGGCTCGTGCGCGCCGAGGATACGCCGGAGCATCGGGGCTGGCTACGGCGCATGGCGGGGGATCTGCTGGCCCACATGCATCCCTCCGGCGCCATCCTGGAGTCGCTGGGGGCGCCCGCCAACAACCTGCCGCCGCCGGGATCGAACGAGGCCTACGGCACCGCGGAGACGCCCATCATCCAGACCAACGACGATGCGGCCGCCGACCTGCTCTATGCATGCAACTTCGCCTTCCTGGGCCTGCATGAGGCCGCCGGCGCCACGCGCGATCCATACTACAAGGAGGCCGAGGACCGCCTGGCGGGCTTCCTGTGCCGCGCCCAGACCCGGAGTAAGGCGCATCCGGCTCTGAACGGGGTATGGTTCCGTGCCTTCGACGTGGGTGGCTGGGGCTACTGGGCCTCCAACGCCGACGCGGGCTGGGGCGCGTGGGCCGTGGAGAGCGGATGGACGCAGACCTGGATCAGCGCCGTGCTGGCCATGCGCCGCCGGCAAACCACGCTCTGGGATGTGACGGCCGGCAGCAAGATCGGCGTCCACCTGGCTGAAGTGAGGGCCGAGATGGGCGGATCAGAGACGCAAGAGAGGACCCAATGATGACCCTATCCAACGTGGCCGGTGCACCCGAGCGCCGCAAGCTGGGACGAACCGGCGCCGAGCTCTCCGTGATTGGCTTCGGCGCCATCGTGCTCATGGGCTACGAGCAGCCCGAGTGCAACCGCATCGTCCGTAGCGCCCACGACGCAGGCGTCAACTACTTCGACGTGGCCCCGAGCTACGGCGCGGGCGAAGCCGAGGAGAAGCTGGGTCCGGCGCTGGCGGGCCTGCGCGACGCTTCGTTCCTCGCCTGCAAGACCGCCGAGCGGAGCCGCGACGGCGCCCGGGCGGAGTTGGAGCAGTCACTGCGACGCCTGCAGACCGACCGGTTCGACCTGTACCAGCTCCACGGATTGGCGAGCATGGACGAGCTTGACCGCGCCACCGCTTCGGGCGGCGCGCTGGAGATCCTTGCCGAGGCGCGGCAGGAGGGCAAGGCCCGGTTCCTGGGCTTCTCCGCCCACTCTGTTGAGGTTGCGCTGGAGGCCATGGCCCGGTTCGACTTCGACACGGTCCTCTTCCCGCTGAATTATGTCTGCTGGCACCGGGGTGGGTTCGGCCAGGAGGTGGTGGCCGAGGCCGTGCGCCGCAACATGGGCATCCTTGCGCTCAAATCGCTGGCCCGTCGACCCTGGAGCGCCGGCGAGGAGCGCAAGTACGGCAACTGCTGGTACCACCCCATCGACGACGAGGCGGAGGCCGCCGACGCGCTGGGCTTCACGCTCTCGTTGCCCGTCACGGCCCTGCTCCCGCCCGGTGATGCGCGCCTCTTCGCCCTGGCGCTGGACATCGCCGCGCGCACGGCGCAGTGGACCGCCCCCGATCTGGACCGGCTCATGCAGCGGTCCGAGGGCGTTGAGCCCATCTTCAAGCGCTCGGCCTGAGCCGGGCATAGGAGCGACACATTGGCCAAGATCACTGTTGAAGGGTTCGGCGTCATCGAGGCGCCCGTCGGCACGAAGCTGGTTCTGGCCCTCGAGGACGCGGGTATCGATATCCTGCACCGCTGCGGCGGCAGGGGGCTCTGCACCACCTGCCGCGTTGAGGCGCTCGCGGGCGAGACCGAGCCGATCAGCGAACTCGAGCGCGAGACCCTCGAGAAGCATGAGATCGACGACGCCTCGCGCCTCTCCTGCCAGATGCGCGTGTTGGGCGACATGACCGTCCGCGTGGCTCGCCGCGCCTCCGACGAGGGGCTGGAGCCTGGCCCGCGCCCGGCCGACTAACTGCGATCGCCGCCCCGAAGGCGGCAGCAAAGGAGCACGAAATGGCGAATATCGGTTACGACGACACCCCGGTCCTGCCGGGCATCGGCTTCAAGGTCCACGGCAGTGAGCGGCCCCAGCCGCCTGTGATTACCCCGCCCACGCCCAGCACACAGGCATGCGCCGGCGCCCCGCCGTCCGATGCCGTCGTGCTGTTCGACGGCGAGACGCTCAACGGCTGGGTCTCCTGCCGCGACGGTAGCCCTGCGGCCTGGAAGGCCGAGGCGGGCGTCCTCCATGTGGTTCCCGGCGGCGGCGACATCCACACGGTGGCTGAGTTCGGCGACTGCCAGCTGCATGTCGAGTTCGCGGCGCCCACCGAGGTGAAGGGCGAGAGCCAGGGCCGCGGCAACAGCGGCGTCTTCCTCATGGGCCTCTACGAGATCCAGGTGCTGGACTGCTACGACAACCCGACCTACGCCGACGGCACCACCGGAGCCATCTACGGCCAGTACCCGCCGCTGGTGAACGCCTGCCGCAAGCCCGGCGAATGGCAGTGCTACGACATCATCTGGGTGGCCCCGAGGTTCGACGGCGACACGCTGGTGAGCCCCGCCCGCGTCACGGTCATGTTCAACGGCGTCGTCCTGCACCATGGCACTGAGCTCCAGGGGCCCACGCAGCACCGAACCCTGGCCAGCTACGAGCCGCAGCCGCCCGTCGGTCCGCTGACGCTGCAGGACCACGGCGACCTGGTCCGCTTCCGCAACATCTGGTACCGCCCGCTGACCGGCTATCCCACGCCGTAGCGCACCATCCGAAGCATCATGCGAGCGGCCCCATCCCTCTTGCCGCCTTGGGATGGGGCCGCGCTGCGTCTCACGGCGCCGTGGCGGCGGCGAGCTCGCTCTGGGCGCGGGTGAGCAGCTTGTTCAGGTCGGAGGCTGCCGGGCCGGTGCAGCGGGCCCGCAGCGGCGCCACGCGGTCGGCCGCGGCCCGCAACGCGGCGGCATCCCCTCCCGCGGCG
>CAJBBX010000119.1 GCA_903951425.1 uncultured Chthonomonas sp. | reverse complement strand
GCTCGGTTTGCCAGTGCAAACCGAGCGACTGAGGTGGCGTTCCCGAACCTCGGCTCGTATGCGTGGCCGACCTCCTCGCCGTCCGGCCGGTAGAGCCTCGGCGTGTGCCACGCCAGCGCGAAGGATATCGACCGGGTCTCGTTGGGTAGCACCTCCACACGTAGCGCCACGACGCCGGCCGGGCTTACAGGTTCACCGGTCTGGGCCACGTTCGGGAAGGCGCCCTCGGCGGCGAACGCGGGCCACCACGCCGGCGCCGCCGCCGCGTCCCATGCCGCAACGCTGCATACATCCGTCCGTTGCTGCCTCTCGGCAAGCGCTGCCAGGGTGCCGCGTGCGTTGTAGGCCATGCGGTTGTCCGGCGCGACGGCGCTGAGGGGCGCCGAGGCCATGCTGAGCCCCTCCTGCCCCTCCACGAGCGGAACGTGGGTGATGCTGCCGCCGCGGCGCAGATCGGTTCGCCGTCCGGCCTCTGTGGCGCCGAGGCCCAGGACGTTCTCGAACGATAGGAGCGCTGCAGCCTGCACAGGTCGCCGCCCGGTGTTGAGCAGCCGCACGGTGACGAAGCATGCGGGCAGGGCTGATGTTCCGATGTCGTTCGGGGCAATCGCTGAGAACGCCTCCAGCTTCCACTGCAGCTTGGGGGCGAGGTCGGGCAGGTCAGCAGTCGCAAAGGGGTAGAGGTCCGCGAATCCGCGGACAGCCAAAGCCGGGAGGCCGTGCGGCGCCGTGGCGCCCAGCGCCGCCGCTCTGGCCCCCGCATCGCTCTTGGCCCAGACAGCGACGAAGCAACCCGGGCCCGCTACGAGCGGGGCGGCCCAGTTGTTGGTGATACAGATGGGGCCGAACTGGCCGTCCGGCCGAAGCGTTACGTACCCGCAGCCGATGCCGCCCATGGGCAGCGCCTCCCCGACCGGCTCCTGGCGGGCCTGGGATGCCTGGGCACATAGCAGGAGGATGACCAGGGCCATCCTCCTGAGTGCTTTGCGCATGGTCTGCGGGCTCGGTTCGCTACTTCGGGCCGTCAGCCCGCGTCACCTTGAGGGTGGCCTGCGTCTTCCAGGTCTTGCCCTTCCAGGTCAGCGTGACGTTCACGGGGTAGTCGCCGGCCTGGGTGGCGGAGGGCACGGTCAGGATGAAGGAGACCCGGGATACGGAGCCGTCGCTGTGGCTGCTCACGCGGCGCCTGGTCTTTCCCTTGAGCTCGAACGCGGCGGGTGCGCTGATCTCCAGGTCTGCCGACGAGTAGCGCGACACGTTGCAGACGACCTCGACGTTGCATCGGACCTGAACCGGCCCGAGGATCGTGACCGACGGCGGGTCCATCACCGCGCTCAGCTTGTATGCCTCCACAACCTCGAAGCTGGCGGTGGCGCTGACATCGGTGGCATTGTCCAGTTGCACTGCCGAGTTAAGGCGGTACGAGCCCGGGACTGCGGTATCGGGGATCACGGTCTGGTAGCGCAGCTTCACATCACCCAGGCCGGGCACGGGCGGGGCGGCGACCTCGCGGACCGACTTCACCACGTCCGTGGCCGCGCCCTGTCCCTGCCACGTTACTGAGCGCACGGTGCGCGCCTGGTCGATCTGGTTCATCACCTGCATCGTCGCCCGCAGCGTGGCGCCGGCGATAACGGTGTCGTCCTCAAGCGTCAGCCTGGGGACGATGCCCGTGGCGGCGGCCGCCTTGCTGGCTACGAGGGAGAGCTCCAGCAGCAGGTGCGGCTCGTAGGGCGCTGTGGCGGCCGGAGCGGCGGCGGCGGGCAGCAGGTCGGTTCGGAAGCCGATGGCGGCTCCGGAGCGCGGCTCCAGACCCACCATGCCTCGCGGGATCGATATCTCGGTCACCTGGCCGCCGGCCGCGTCGCCTACGACGATACCGATCAGGGAGACATCCACCGCCTTGGCGTTCCACACCGGGGCGTCTTTGTCCGACGCGGCATCAAGCACGCGCGCCGATAGCGCAGGTACGCCCGTGGCGCCACGCGGCGCCAGCGTCAGCTCCACGTTGTCATTGCCGCGGAGCCAGCCGTCGCCGTTGGTATCGAGGTCAACCACGGCCCAGCAGGGCTTGGCGGCCTTGATGCCGATGTAGAGGCACTCGGCGTCCCAGTTCAAGTAGACCACACCGGTGGCAGGGCCGTCGCCGATGGTGTAGAGCGGCGTCCATTCCGTCTCTCCGATGACGCCGTCCAGCGTGGGCCGCAGGCGCAGACGCTGTGGCTCAAACGGGTAGCTCGGCCGCACGCGGTAGTTGATCGTTGGTGCGGGAGGAGCGACGACAACCGGGCCGTCGGCCGGAGGCGTCTGTGCACCGGTGAGGCGCGCGGCGGAAAGCAGCGCCGCAAGACAGGCTATCGAGCCGGGGATGCGAAGGTTCACTAGTGGGCTCCTTGCTCAGCGACATCTAACTGTAGCGACTCTATCACCCCCGGACCGGTTCCGTCAAGACGAACGCGGAGCCAAACCCGGCGGTGAAGCATTGACAGGCGCTTGCGCGTGTGCTAGAGTCTCATTCTACCGTCCCTGCGCGTCAGCGCACCCGGGGGGCGGCGGTTCGAATCGATTAAGGAGAAGCAGACCATGAAGAGCCACGGATGGCTCGGAGCGCTCCTGCTGGCGGCAGCGATCTCTGTCGCGCCGTTGCAGCAGGCTTGTGCCGCCGGGCGGGCAGCCATGGGTGGGCCCCAGATATCGGTGATCGCTCCCGCTCCGGGCAGCATCGGTGAGATCCTCTCGCTGGATGTCAGCTTCCGTGGCAGCCCGGTGGACACCGTCGAGCTGTACATGGACAACGCGCTGGTGGCCAAGCGGCAACTCGACACTCCCCAGAGCCGCGGCGTCATCTCGTTCCGGCTTGAGACCGCGCTCCTCACCGAGGGCGACCATGATCTCACCGTGCGGGCATGGGGCGGCGACGGCAAACCGGGCGTCACCACTGCTCGAGTGCGTATCCCCGGAGCGGACCTGTCAGCCCCTGTGCGGGTATCGTACCCGGCCAACGGCATCATGGTCGCGGGCATTGTTCCGGTTCGCGTGCAGCTTGATCCTGAGCTCCAGCGCCAGCGGCCCTACGTCAGCTTTTTCGTTGACAAGGAGCTGAAGGTTCTCCGCAACTACCCGCCCTACGAGTACTCGTGGGATACCACGACCTACCCGAACGGCTGGCATATGCTTGAGTCCTGGGCCCAGGCGCCAGATGCCCTGACGCCGTTCAAGGCCCGACCCGTCAACGTGAACGTCAACAATATCAGCGGCGAGACCAAGCGCCAGACCGACGTTGAGGACCTTCGCGCTACCGTTAAGCGCCCGAAGCCCATCGTCATGGCTCCGCGCGTCGATCCCTCAGTCTCGGATGCGCGCTCGTTAGCCGATGTTGACGCCGGCTCGGCTCCGGCTGTAGCCATGGGGCCGCACAGCGCCGCCTCGGCCGCGGAGGGCGCCCTGAGTGAGCCGTCGGACGCGGGCCTGGGCGTGCAGTCGGCGCCCACCTCAACTGGCGTGGCCGAGGGCTCGGTCGCCGCCAAGCTGCCCCGTCTCAGCCCGAAGATGATGGGCGGAGCCGCCATCCAGCCCAACGCCAGGCTTCGGACCGCTTCGGCCCAGCCCGCCCGCAATGCCGTACTGCCCGGCCTCGACTTCTCGTCCCAGTCGCGCGGCGTTCCCGCCGGCTCGGCAGGCCTGGCCATGGTGAAGGTGCAGCCCGGTGATACGCTCACCTCGCTCGGCGCTCGCGCCGGCCTCCGCCCCACCGAGATCGCCCGGCTGAACAACATGGCGCCCACCGCCAAGCTGGCCCCAGGCCGGTCGCTGGTAGTGCCCCGCGTCGGCGCGTTCGACGTGGCCTTCGACGGCACTGCCATCGCGTTCGACGTGGCGCCTCGGGTGGTTGCCGGCGTCCACTTGGCCCCGATTCGCCAGATCTTCGAGCATACCGGCGGCCGGCTCTACTGGAACGGCGGCCATGCGCAGACGGTCAAGGCGGTCAACTCCACCAGGGAGATCGAGCTCAAGATCGGTAGCGCCAACGCAACCGTCAACAACCGCTCGGTTGCAATGGACCACAAGGCGTTCGTCGAGAGCGGCCGCACCATCGTCCCGCTGAGCTTCATCCGCGATGCGCTTTCGGTTCGGCTCAACCTCAGCCGCACCGACGGTCGCATCCTCCTCCAGACCCGCTAGACCCGCTCGGCGCCAACGTGAAAGGCCGGGGTGGCAATGGAGCCGCCCCGGCATTCTTCACATGCCTTTCCGCGCAGGTCACGCGTTCAGGCGCTCGCCCCATAGCAGCCGCTCCTGCACCTTGCCGTAGAAGCTTGGGCCTCCGCAGGTAACGATGCGAGTCCTGTGCTCCGATCGCCGAACTACGACCCGGTCGTTGGCCGTCAGGCGGCAGACCTCGTTGCTGTCCGCCGAGAGGATGACCTCGCCGCTCGCGCTGATGACGAGGACCGTCACTTCCATGTCCGCCGGGGTCACCAGCGGGCGGGCGGCCAGCGTGTGCGCGCAGATCGGCACCACCACCAGCGCCTGCACGGTGGGTTCCACCAACGGGCCGCCGGCGGAGAGCGCGTAGGCCGTTGATCCGGTGGGTGTGGCGATCACCAGTCCGTCGGCCGGGAACTCCATGGGTGGATGCGGCCCGAATGCTGCGCTCATCTGCAGCATGCGGGTCATCGTCCCCTTGGTGACCACCACATCGTTCAGCCCCTCGGCGCCGGTCACGTGCACTCCGTCGCGCACCACCGCGCAGCTGAGCATCATCCGCTCTTCGATGTGCGCCCGGCCATCGAGGAACGCCTCCAGGTGTCGCTCAAGGCTGTCGGGATGGGCCTCGGCGATGAAGCCGAACTGGCCCATGTGGACCCCTAGGATGGGTATGCCCAGCGGTGCAGCCAACGCGGCCGCCGCCAGGATCGTTCCATCGCCGCCGAGGGTGATGATCACATCGGCCTGCCCCAGTTGCTCCTGGCTGATGCAGCCCACGGGAAGGCCGAGCGCCTCGCCGGTGTCGGGGTCCGCGCAGAGGCCCAGGCCTCGTCTGCCCAGCATAGCCGCCGCATGCCGGCCGAAGTCAACGGCCGCCGGCTTGCCGACGTTCACAAAGAGGCCGATCATCGTGCGACGTGGCGATGGGTTCATGGCGCCATTATACGCTTATACCGCCCGCCGCACGGAGGCCGCACTCCCCGTCACGCAGAGGACCAGTCGTCGTACCGGTGAGTGGGGGAAGCTCCATGCCTGGACCGACTGCGTACCTGAGCCACGCCGCCATCGATACAGCCGACGCCATACTCCTGCATGAGGCCCGGTGGTCGGCACTGCTATCTGGGCACACGTGCGCGGATCTGATGCTCTGGGACATCGCAGGGCACGCTACCGCTCGCCAAGGCGGGGATAGCCGTTTGCTGCCAGCCTTGGGAGGTGATCTCCACTCGCATGTCGAATAGCCTTCCATGCGCAACGCCATGGTGGCGGGAACGTGCGCATTTCCTCTCAAGGGAGAAGGAGGGTGGAAGCAGTGGTACGTTTGTTCGCAAAGGCGGCGATGGTGGTCTTGGCCGGCACGGCGATGACGCCGTCCGTGGCGTGCGCGAGCCTGACGGATGGGCTCAGCGTCCGCGTCGGCATGGCAATCCCGTCATCGGGTGGGACGATCAACGTCGGCGGTGGGTTCGTTCCCACCGTCGAAGCTCCTGGACTGCGCAACCAGGTGGACTTCGGCGCATGGGGCGGTGGCCTGGACTACAAGCTCAAGGGCATCCCGAGCCTGTTCAACGGCGAGGGCTGGTCCACCAGCATCTCTGCTGACTTCCACTACTCCAAGCGCAAGAGCGGGATCGTCCGCGTCATCCCTGTCGCCCTCAACCAGGTCTGCTCCCTGGAAAGCAACGGCGCCTGCAAGCCTTACGCCGGTTTCTGCGTGACTGCCGCCACCGTCAGCGGCGACGGCCTGGCGAACACCACCCGGTGGGGCGCCGGCCTCATCCTGGGCGCGGACTTCATGCAGAAGCTCTACTTTGAGGGGCGCTACGAGTGGATCGACTCCACCGGCGGCGTGCCGGATACGTCCGGCTTCCGCACCTACATGGGATATCGCTTCTAGCCGGGACAAGGACACCGCGCCGGCGCACTTCAGACCGGCTGTTGCGCGACGCCACGCCGGTCTCTGCCTCGGGGACCGGGCGTGGCGTCTTCGCGTGAGGCTCCCAAGCGCCTTGAGGTTACCGGGGCATTCGGGAGGGATTGAGCGTTCAGTCGCCGAATTGGGGTATCTAGATTGCAGCTGAGCGGCGGGGAACATAGGAATGCCGCCGCGCGGCATCAAGGAGGACAGCAACAGTGGTACGTATGATCGCGAAGGTCGCGGCAGTGGCGGTGGTTGCCGCCGCCGCGATGGCGCCGGCCGTGGCCGGAGCCAGCCTGATCGAGGGTCTCAGCATCCGCGTCGGTATGAACATCCCGTCGTCGGGGCAGTCAACCGTGGTGGTCGCCGGTGGCGGCGGCACGTCCGACGCTCCCGGCCTGCGTAGCTCCATCGACTTCGGCGCGTGGGGCGGCGGCCTCGACTACAAGCTCAAGGGCATCCCGAGCCTGTTCAATGGCGAGGGCTGGTCCACCAGCGTCTCGGCTGACTTCCACTACTCCGAGCGCAAGGCGGGCATCGTTCGCATAATCCCCGTCTCCATCAACCAGGTCTGCGCCCTTGAGGCTGAGGGCAACTGCAAGCCGTACGCCGGCTTCTGCCTGACTGCCGCCACCATCAGCGGTGACGGCCTCTCCAATACCACCCGCTGGGGCGGTGGCCTGATCCTGGGCGCCAACTTCACCGAGAAGCTCTACTTCGAGGGGCGCTACGAGTGGATCGATTGCACGGGCGGCGTGCCGGACGCCTCCGGCTTCCGCACCTACCTGGGGTACCGCTTCTAGGCTGACGTTCGCCGCTCCGGCGGTAGCCTGACGGCCGGGCATCCTTGACATCAAGGGTGCCCGGCTTGGTATAATCGAAGGTGACCGCGGGCGGTTGGCTCAGTGGTAGAGCGCCTCGTTCACACCGAGGAAATGCTTATCTATTGGACATCCCAAAGCGGTAAATAGAACGCTCACGCTAGTCGTTGTGGCGATTCTCATATTCATACTGCCCGCCAGACCCTGCAAACTAACAGGAGAGGCGGGTTTCTTGCTATGTTGCTCTCTGATGCCGTGGTTGATTTCATGGCGTACTGCGAGGTGGAAAAGGGGCTCACGCCGAAGTCGCGGAAGACCTTCGGCTTCTGGCTCCGCGCATATGTGACGTGGCTGATGTCGTCCGGCTATGATGCCCCTGCGCTGGAGGACTTCAGCACTGCTACCGTCAGGAAGTATCTGTACCACCTCAGCGGTCAGCACAAGCGCCCTCGGACCATTCGCTGCGGCATGACCGTAATCCGGTCGTTTGGAACCTGGCTGTGCGATGAGATCCGGGCGATACCGGAGAACCCGGCGCTGTCGGTTTCACTTCCCAAGCTCGACGCCGCGACGCGGCATCTGACCACAGATGACCAGGTGTCTGCACTCCTGTCGGCGTGCGAGCGCCAATCCGACCCCTATCGGGTCGCGCTCAGCCGAGCCATCCTGTCCGTCTTCGTCTACTGCGGTCTCCGTCGTCAGGAATGCCTGGACCTCCAGACCGCTGATGTGAACTTCGTTGAGCGATGTGTGGTGGTGCAGCAGGGCAAGGGACAGAAGCGGCGGGTCGTCTATCCGCATCCTGATTGCCTGCGCGCCCTGCGCGACTACCTCGCCGTTCGCCCCCGCGACTCGCAGCTCACTTGGCTCTTTCTCTTGGACCGGAGTCGGCGCATCCACCACGCAGGTCTAAAGGTGATGCTTGACCAGGTGCGTGCCATCGCGGGGCTCAAGGACGAATCCTGGCTAACCCCTCACAGCATCCGCCATAACACGGCGACGCGATTGTTGAGGGCAGGCGCCGACATCAGGGCTGTGCAGGCGTTTCTGGGGCATGCCAACCTTGCTACGACCGCTGTCTACCTCTCCTGCGATGAGCAGCGCCTGAGGGAGATCGCGAACCTGACGGCTATCAAGCCGCAATCCCCAAAGGCACACTCGGTCTTGGTACCGACCGATGCACCGCCTGAGCCACGACTCCGACGGGCGGTTCGACCGAGGAACCCAGCCGCACCGAAACGCTGAACGACCGCGCCGCGGTAAGCCGTCCGCGGCAACCGTGGTTGTTGCGCCCCCCCCCCCCCCCAGGGGGTGGGCTTTGGCCGTGGACGCTGTCTCCATCGATCGTAGAGCCATTACGTCGCACTGTAGAACGATGGCCGGACATGTCGTGTCCTGGTCTGCACATCGCAGTAGTCGGGTATGCGCCAACATCGAGTGGTGGCCACTTCATGCGGTGCCACCGTGCTGAAGCACGCAGACGGTGGTACCGTGGGCCATACGGGCAGCCAGAACGAATTCCCGGGAGAACCAGTCCAGCATCGATTGAGTCCGCTCGAGGCGGTGTATGCATGTATAAGCACAAGCTGGACTGATATACGATCAGCGGATCAGATGACGTTGCTTTAAGACCCTCAAACAAGCGGCCCGCCAGTCGGGCAGGACAGACGCAGTCGCGGCAGGCTGTACGCGGATCAGTGCAATGGCAGCTCACATAACCCATGTTACAATCGTTGAATCTTACCTGATGACAGCAATGATCGTATGTGGTTAGCTAGCGTCCTCACATCCCTATCCGTGTTCTGCAGCTCATTCCATGGACGTTCATCACGATCACTGAAACGCCACTTACCCTCAGTCCAGGCGCAGTGAGGAATGAGCGGCCGTAGGACTTCTTCCACGTACTCTGGCGCCCATGGTATGCCAGTGGGTAGCCAAGAGAAGATATCGTCCATGGCGTAACCCATAGCCACGACCCCTACTCCATGTGTAAGGCGACTCCTGTTCGGCGGTTGGCCCCAGGCGTCCGGGAACAGCCGGGACACCCCATCCCAGAAGTCCGAGACGAGCCTCCACATTGCGGTCACTGCGTCTCCATCACCATGGGGAGCGATCATCACACCATGAAGTGCCCCATCCGTGAGACTATTGAGCATGGCCCGGCGTAGGCTGTTATCTTTTATGAACCCAACAGGACAAGTCGGGGTCTTAACTCGCCTGTAGAGAGATGAGGAGGGGTCAAGATTCAGGCGTGCGACCAGAGTCGCCGCATGCTGCTGCTTCAGCAGGTATTGCGGCAGGTGACCGTCTATCTCAGGGAGCAGTTCATAGATCATTCCCTGCGGCAGCGGCTTGGTTCGGTTGACCAGAACGAACTGCTTTCGTTGCTCTCGCACGCTGGGCGCCATGATCGCAGTCACGAAGAATGGGAAGTCGGAGTGCCGGCACGTCGCGATCGCGGCCAGTCGCTGTTGTCCGTCCACGACAAAGCCAACTCTTTCCCCAGTCGTCGGCATCTGTATGCGAAGTTCGCCGAACTCACCAGTGCTAGAATAGCGCTCATCAGGGATGAAGGTCAGGCAATCGCGAAACGCGATCACAATCGTGTTCGGCAGCACACTTTCGTCGCTGTCTAGGTACCGGCGGATCTCGGCTATGTGAGCAGCAACCTCGGGCCTCTGATAGCCGACCAACTCGCACTGGGCATTGCGCCCAATATGGGGCACTTCTGTCATGCGGAGGATCACGTCCGCCGTAGCAGCGAACGTGAAGACATCACGACCCGATGGCTGAACAATGCGGATTGCTTTGACGCTTATCACGAATCGAAGTCCCCGTTTCCACGTAGTTCGCACAATTGTCGGTAGAACTCCCATAGGTTATGGAATCCACGCCGACGGTTGCGGTTGGCTCCTCTGAAGATGACAACATTGATCTGGGCTTCCTTGCACGCGCGGCAGGGACACTGTTCCCATGGACGATCATGAAGGGTATCCCTGTAGGCATCAACTGGAACGGGCTTGCCTAGCTCCGAACCGTAGCGTACAACCGGTTCAAGAGCAACGTCCATACTGTGCTCGTGCATAGCGTAGCCCCTCAGTGCTGCGATGGCCGCTGACTCCATGTCCCTGAGGGCGCATTGGCTCTTGCTTCCAGATAGAATCGCCTTCTTCAGCGGCAGGCTCTCATCTGCCATTGGTACACGGATCGCCGTGTACCACCGCTTAGATCCAAGGTAGTTCTTCTTGTCATCCTTGAACGCGCGTAGGAGTGGGGAGGTACTGTCAAAGCTCTCAATCCCGTAGCCCGCGAATGAGGCAAGATCATCTGCCCGAGTGAACCCGAACATGTGCAAGCGCACACTGTCGCCAACCGTTGCACGCACCTGGTCCAGCACCCTCCGGATCTGGGCGGACTTGAGGGGTACCATTCCGCCTAACGCCACGTAGTCGTAGCCCATGCCCACCAGGCGCCGCACAGCCTCGCTATATGACTTCGGGCTCCATCCTTGCGCCACCCCGATTGGATGGAAGGACACTCCACTCTGGCCACAGTAGTCCAGGAACTCCTCTGCCAAGCGCGATGTCAGGTCGAATCTACGCATCCACTCCGGTGGAACAGCGTCTGGGAATAGACTGGGACCATCGAGCTCTTCGCAGTACTGGAGTATTACGTGGTCAATCGAGACACCATGCGTGAAGCCGCAGGAGGAGTAGTACTCGACCATCTCGGGAACAGTGTACGGTGGCACCTCCGCCCGAACATACGAGAACGCTCCACAGTCCCCTATCAGCATGCCATTCCAGCGTGCAGGGTCATACCGCAAGAATGCGCTAGCTCCCTCCCTTCGGAATCGCATACTCTGTGAAGTGGTGTATTTGCCTTTCCAGCGTTCATCACCCACGATGGCACGCGACACCAGCATTCCGTCGTATGGTGGGCGCGGGTAGAACTCGTGGGGGTAGACGTCATCGTGTTGCACACGGCGGTTAGCTGTGAACTCGTCTCGCTCAAAATCAAAGCCCGGGTCAATGAAGTCCTGGCTGTCGGCGAAGATGAACTTCATCGCGCTCATGCCAGGCCGCCGGAGGACATCGCGCTGTGCAATGTCTCGAACACTCGTGCAAAGCGGTTCTGACTGCACGCTGTCCCAGACGCTCTTAGTTGCCGAAGGAGGACTGATCGGCTCGTCGCAGGGCTCACCAGCAGTTGCTGCCGGATCCAACTGAAGACCTCGGCATCGTAGGCACAGCGCCTCCTATCCCTGTTCGCCCAAGCAGAGTTACACGACCCCATCAACTCCTCTACGCGTCGGGTGATTGTGCCTCGGCTCCAACCCGTGTCCGGAACCACGTCCCGCAGGAGCCACGCGACCGACCGTGCGTTGAGAGTTGACCGCACCCCAGGCAGGACACACTCAATACGCAGATCCAAGGGCAAAAGGCAGCGTTGCAGATCGATACTCACCGCCATGCGGCGTGCTCCTACACACACAACGAACAATCGGTCAGGGCCGAGGGCCAGCGCAGCCTGCTCTAGGTCTGCTGCTGCGGCGGCTAGGTAGTCAGCCCCTAGTCCGCACACGCACACCTCATAACGCTGTGCACGCGCAGTAATCGGATGCTCGGCGCCTGTCCGACGACCATTTAGCACTCTCCACCACAAGCCATGCCGCGCCGTGACACTCACGCTCTCCTGGAGCGCGCGAGCCACTTGGTCAGGATCTGGAGCAAACGTCGCTGAGTACGGAGGTACCAGGTCATCAGAACCGACCAGGCCCAATCCAGCAGACATCGCATACAGCATACTGTCGCCCAACTGCCGGGCATGCTGCAGGGCCTCGAGGCTGTGATGCCACCCACTCCCAGCATACAGCCTCGTGCAAGGTACCAGGTCTTGCGCCTCTGAGATCCGGGTAAGCCACCTGGTGGCGACAGAGTCCGTACTACCCGATGACATCGTCCGAAAAACGAGGTGAGACGCTACAGAGGGACGTTTGCGCTTGGTGCACGGCAACACGAGCATCTGAGACACGACGGGGATCCCCCTCCGAGCGACAACGCTCTTCCTGAGCCATACCGAAATCATACCACAGCCATACTATGATACTCCGCCGGGCCAGTTCCCGTCAACACGCTCTGTCCCCTGAAGTAGCTGCAGCGGATGCACACCCAGTGCCGACGCCAAGGCCTTGAGGGTCGCATTGCGGGGACGCTGCGTGGCGCCACGTTCGATATCCTTGATCGTAGCCAGAGGAACACGTGAACGCTCCGACAGTTCGGCTTGAGTCAGCAACAGGTTGTCTCGGATGCGTTTGAGGCGTTGACCGATACCCTCGCAGGACGATGCGTCCAAGTACCTACTCCCTGCAGACGGCCCTGTGGCAGACCCGATGGTCACACCATATGTGTGCCGTCCAGGCGCAGTTTCCTGCGCGCGTTCTTTAGTGTGCGCTCAGCAGAACCCAAGGCGCCGGTCGCCTAGGTCAGTGTACCGAACGAGCATGGTCCGCCAGGGCCTGCAGGATGCTAGTGGTGCCCTTGCCGCGTGGCCGCACTAGCGGGCGGGTGCTTGGCCGGTGCGTTGACACAAATTCCGAGGCAGCATGCTTGGCGCTACCGGTAACGATAACAAAGATGTCTGCAGCGCGCGCCAGATCCCGAAGTTGGTTGGTGCCCACCTTATCGCTGTTCACCACCACCTCGCACTGCGGGCTTCGAACCTTCAGAATCTCCTTCGCGCGCAGACCTGCAGGATAGGTCAACGTGTGAATTGCCACAAGGCCGGCCAACCGTCCGAGCGGGTCCTCGACGACCTCCGGGTCATCTGATGCAGACGCGAGCACGCTTGGAAGCATCTGCTCGACGCCGTACTCGCAGCTCAGTTGCCGGAGGAGACGCAACAACTCGCCGTCAACCCGGCCCGAAGAGACCCAAGGTGCTGCGCGCCCGAACACTTGCGACACCAAGCGTGCTCGGGCGCACGGAAGTGGGCTGGGGTAGTAGAACAACTGGTCAAGTAGGTCCACCATCGGCCTTAGCGAAGCCGGCGCGCCGACGTCCCGCCAGAGCAGGTCTGCGTCCCCGACAATGCCACCATAGGCTTGCTCAGTGCAGCCCAACTCCAACGATGCAACGCACAGGTCGTCGAAGAGAGCCAAGTCGCTCACTGTCGCGGGCACACACGCATAGACCAAGGCCATCCTGAGACGGTCGTACACCGGGCCGAACGCTCGCCGCGGATAACCTGGATCCTGCTCGAGGTGGCGCAGAAGGTGCGGCAGCGCCGACTCGAAGCGCTCAAGCAACGGGCCAGACGTGCAATTTGCCGCCTGATCAATGGCACACACCAATCGCTGGACGGCGCCAGGGTCGGCGGCCAATCCAACGATATCCCACTGGTCGGGCGCTGCAGCCGCGATCTCACTGGCCCGTGCGTCGCTCCACGTAGCGTCGTCCATCTGGGCGAGGAGACTGGCCCAGTCGTATGGGACAACGGCGTTGGCAGCGTTCTGCGAACTGGTGCCGCTCACGGATTCCCAGAAGCCCCGGTGTGCTCGCGAAACAAAGAGCTCATCGCGCTCGATGGCGTCTAGCCCGCGGACCGCCTCAACAGCATAGCCAGCAGCAGTCGTCGATGACAACTCGTACGCAGATCGGAGCAGAATCGCAGCGCGCTCAACGCTCACGGGGGCGGCCGCCGCAAGACTACTCGCCCGGTCGAAATCCGCAGCCAGCAGAGCCTCGCGCGCTCTGTCGATCTGCAGCATCAGCATCTGCGCGGGCCGAGACGAGGCTTCTGGAAGCAATGCTGCTAACCGCACCAAGTAGGCAGCTTCTGTCTCCGGCAGCCCATGAACCGCGAGAAGTTCGTCGCGTAGTTCCGGTGACGGCGGGCTTGCAGCGACGGCAAGTAACATGAACGATTTCATCGAATCCGGATGCGTGAGACCACTCCGTGCTCTATACAGCGGAGCGTACTGAGGGAGGACCTCGTTCTGGAAGGCCCGGGCCGCATCTTCTGGACGTCCCGCCGCCTCGAAGCCGGCTAGATAGACCCGGTAAACCGCCTGGACCATTGCGCTGGTAACCGCGATGGGACGGCGGACCTGGACGAGGTCGCGAAAATGCGCGGACTCCACGATCGCCTTCCAGTCGCCTCGTGCCGCGGAGGCCTGGACCTCCAGGAACCTCAGGTTCAGTGCATCGAGCAGGTTCTGGGTTCCCAGGACCTGCAGGCAACTGGCAGCTTGGTCTTGATCACCGGCCGCGAGCGCCATCTGGAAGTCACGTACTAGCCGGCCCGTCGACCGGACCCGCTCTCGTGGACGGCTCACTGCTGACATGCGTACGCGGCACATCAACTCAAGCGCTTGGATGAATTCGGCGCAAGCGTCACTGCCGTCTGGTGGGACCAGTTGGAACACATAAGGCCCCGTGAATTCAATGATCGCTGCCTCGACCGGATCCTGGGGTCTGAGCGTGCCATGCCTGCCGCGAAACGCCGAATATGACGGTCCCACAAATGCCATCAACTGCTCACCGAGGTCCCGAAGGGTAGGCGCATCGAAGGCGATCGCGTACCAGGTCCACTGCTTGTCCTGTCTCCGTGGAAGAACCGCTGCCGAGTTCTCATCACAGAGCAACTCCTCCCATTGGCGTGCGACACGGGCCACTTGAGTCTGGCTCTTGGCTAGGCCCTCTCTGGTTAGGCCGTTGCCCTCCCCATAGAACGCATCAAGAAACCGTGTGCGTCTGGTGACAAACTCGGTTGGCAGGCTCATGGCCATCGGCTCGCCAGTGCTATCCGGTGCGCCGAGATAGTCGCTGGATCGGTGATGAAATGCCCGACCTCCTCGTGAAGGGAGATGCCACTGAAGGTGAAGTTGAACGACCCACAGAGGTAGTATCGATCACCTAGCAGCCCCTTCTCATGAAGGTCGCGCGCTTGTCGAACAGCCACCAGTCCGCTCATGCGCTCCGCGATACTCGACATCACGGTGCAGAACGGGCGGTTCCTCTCAAGTTCGCGGACGGTGACCCGAACGTGGGTGCCTTGTTCGGCTAGGTACGCGAGCAGTTCGGATAGGCGCAATGGCGCACGTTCAAGCTCGGGTACCAGCGACGCGAACTGGCCGGCGCTGTTGTCTAGAACAGCTATATCAGACACCCATGGCGATACGAGCCAGAGATTCTCACTCGGGGAGAGCAGTTCGGCTGTGAAGATAGACTGCAGTAGGTCCGCAATAGTTCGGCCGCTCGCCCGCCATCGGAGGTCTCTCTGACTGGTCATTGGACTGCCTCGCGTATGTGGAACGTGATCGCGGACTTATCCCCAACGGCCTCGGCCCGCGCCACATATGGATAGAGCTGGAGGAAAGCCGAATCGACCGGGGTGGCCACAATCACCAGCACTGCCATGGCGAGTTCGCCCCGTTGTGAGGCACTACCGGCAAGAACCACGGCTCCGCAACTGGACAGTGCCTCCTCGACCTGATCCTGCCAACCGGGCGTACCTAGCTGAACGGTCCGGAGACCGGCGTCGAGTACCTGGGCCAGCATTAGCGGATCGACTCGGGGCAATGAGACAAACGGGTTGTAGACCTCCAACGAGCGCTCACGAACCGTACTTCCTCGTGGCCACAGAAGAGCGTAGAGGCGGGCGTACGTCAGGGCTCCATCGGAGTCCTCTGGCACTCCCACCACGTTGAGAGCCTCCCGAATCGTCTTCTGCGTGTCCGGTTCGGCTGCAGCCAGGAAGCAGAATACGCGAGAGTCAATCTCAATGCCGAGCCTGCTCTCTTCATCACACCATCGCTGCAGAGAGGTCTCCACGACCTCCTCGACCCTCGGCGAACTACCTGGGCGCAAGATGCGAGCGTTCAATGCCGTGACCACCGCGTGTGACACTATAACCCGGTGTTCGCGGAGCATCCGCCTGAGGTTGTCCTGTGCGATGCGTGCGTCGTGGTTCGAGGATGCCGCCCGCACCGCGCTGAACGCATTCTGAACCGCTGACGAAGTACGTGCGAGGCGGACTACCCGGGTTATCTCGCGGTCGACGGTCTCCAGATCCGAAGGAGCCAGGCTCATCTCAGCAAGCATGAAGAAACGTCGCGGGTCTTCGCCATAACAGCGTCGTATCTCCTCCACGATGCCCGCGCCACCGATCACGCTCTCGGTGATCCATATCTCTTCGCCAATGCCCTCGGTCTGGTCAACGGGTAGTGTTGGCGGTGCCACCGGGCGGGGTCCACTCACGATGTCCAAGAGGAGGTCACCCGTCTCGAAATGCGGTACGAGCCGATAGCAGGCGTCTAGAAGCGCTGCCCCAAGAGTTGCTTTGAGCCGTCGCCTAAGCCAGTCATCGAATCCCCTGTCGGGCCGTTGCCACAGAGTGCCGGAGTGTGCCACCAGGCGTTCTTGAACTACCTCCTGCGCGAACAACTCCCGGAGTGCATCGTGGACCCTCGGGCGCGCTTCTCCTGAATCGCCCTCAACTGGTTCGGCGTCTTCGTCCGGCGTATCGATTACCTGGAAGATCCTGTCTAGCGCCCGCGTGACCATGGGGCGCCAGTCAATGTGCTCCATCTCACTCACTGCGTCCGACATATCCAATCGATGTTCGACCGCAACGGACAGAACCATCGAGAGGTAGACCTGCGCAAGCCACTCCAAACGGAAGGGGTTGCCCAACTCGCGCAGCACTGGGTCTGCGTGCACCTTGTGTCGGAAATAGGCGGTGCGACATGCGTGCATGGCCTGTCCCCGTATGGCACGTTCGACCGCTGACGAACTGATGTGACACCTAAAGAGAATGCCATCGACTTCTTGTTCGAAGCCGACAGCCGCGCGCTGTCCAGTGCTACCATCGGTGAACCGTATGGAAAGCCGGCCCTCTTGCCCACTGCTCCTGCGAAGATCGGCTTCAGACCCGATCGCAAACCGTCTGACACGCAGCGGAGCTCCGCCGTTATGAGTGAAGAACGTGACGTCTCGGAGCAACTCACACACTGTGGCCCCCTCTGGTAGGTCCCCGAGATCCCCAGAGATTGGCGGGCAGAACTGTGAATGCCAGACGGGCATCGCGTTCGACGTGTTTCTGACAGTACTGGGGCATTCAGCAGCTAGGATTGTCCATGGGCGAACGCACCGGAACGACACCACTGCACCATCTATGGCGGCCTCGAATGTACCGACATCCTCGAACTCGATGCAGTAGTCCTCCACTGGGAGAGCCTGGAAGCGATCACTCAGGTTCGCCGGAGCAACCCAGTGGGAGGCCCGAATATGCTGGACGCCGAAGCGCCGTGTCACGCGTCCCGGTGGCAGCGTCCGTAGGGCCTGGGCGATTGGCATCGATGTCTCGTCGGGATCTACACCCCCGTGGCGCTCGCTCAGTATGCGCACCTCGGGCACGTTCAGATCGCTAAAGAGGTTGTCGGGCACGAAGTCGGGCAGCGGCGTGTTGGACTTCTGGTAGTCTGCGCCGGGATCACTATTGGTACCCGCAGCACCGGCCAGCCGCCAGCCAGTGTGCAGCCGCCGCAGGAGCGTCGGAAGCACCGCAGTTAGTAGTGCTCGCGGTGGTTCCCATAGCAGCGATTGTGTCTCGTCCGAGCTCAGGCGTAGCGCCTGACCGAGATGAGCCGTCAGTTCGGAACGCTGCTCGGGATCTGTCAGAACCGCGCGTATGAGTTCCGCCTCCCATTGCTGGCGGGCCCGGGTCTCGTCCGATGTCGCTGGCCGTGTGAAATCCGTCCACACACTCGACTTGCCGAGACCTGGCGGGAGTTTGCTCGCAACCCACTCCATGAAGCTGTATGCCGCCTGAATCCTGAGCACGTACCGGTTACCCGTAGGGAGTGCCGGGTTCTGGGGTACGGGGCAGAGAAGATGTTCGTACGCTTGGTACGCCACCCGGTCGCGGCCATAGTCTGACAGAATGACAACGGTCCACGGCCTCGTGACACGGAGGCGACCAGCCCGGCCTTTCCGCTGAAGGAACGATGCTGGGTCCCGGGGGGCCTTATGCTGGATGATTGCACCTACCAGGGGGTCATTGAACCCGACCTCCAAAGCAGAGGTGGCGACGATGACCTGGTCGTCCCCCCGTACCCCGGTATCCTGGGAACTCACCCGGCCCACACGCAGGCGCCCTGGTGGATTGTCAAGAGCGTGGCCGACCCACGTGCACAGTGACCAGACCTGGCCCTCACGAAAGCGCTGCAGGTCATGCAGGTGACGCTGGCCCCTGTAGTAGGCCAATGGCTGTTGGCCCGTCTTCTCACGACCATAGCTATCGCGCCCTTCAGCGTCGAGCAGGTTGTGGTACAGGCGGTTGGTGACATCGAGGTCATCGGTGAAGACGAACACCTTACGTCCGAACGCGTCGCAGCTTGGAGTTGAGGCAATGGGGTCCATTGCTCGCCCAAGCAACATGGCGGTCTGAATGGTAGTAGACAGAAGACTCGTTCCAGACACCGGATCGCCGCGAAGGACCAGGTTGTACTCCCGACCTTCATCTACCAGTTCGCTGGTGGCGTAGATAGGCGTCACAGCCCCTGCTGACAACCCCACCATTCTGGCCATGAAGCCCTGCGGGTCGCTTAGCGTCGCAGAGAGACCGACAAAGTGGACCGGGTACTTAATTGCATGGCGCCACCGCCGCAGCAGCAGCGCCACATGTGCTCCGTGCGAGCCGCCGTAGGTGTGGACCTCGTCAAGTAGCATCGTGTGTGGCGAGCGTTGCCGGTTCCGGTCGAGTCCAAGGAGTTCGCGCGACCACTGGGAACTCATATGACGGTTGAGCATCTCGGTTGTCGTGAACAGGAGGTCGGGGGGCGCCTTCTGCATGGCGCTCCTGGTAAGCAACACCTCGTCCGCACCCACCTCGGTCGAGCACAGGTGGCAGGACAGCCGTTCCAGGCCGGCCAAGATGTCCTGCCGACGCCACACGAGATCTCCATCGCAGTTGGGATGAGGGCATCGCAGATATGGGCAGACGTAATCCATGCCACGTTTCGGCCACTTCGCGTTCTCAAGGGACTGCGTGGTTGATTGGTACGGTGTTGGTCCGAAGAAGGCACCAATCCGGATGCCTCGTCCCTTCACTCCGGAAACTATGTGCTTAGCCGTGCGGATGAAGACACATGCTTCGCTGAACTGATCCTTGAGCAACTCGTTGCGTGGGTATATCGCGAGAGCCTGAACCCATGGATCGGTCGATAGGCGCGTCACAATGCGTGCCAAGCACGGCAAGTAGAAGGCCAGGGTCTTGCCGGTACCGGTGCCCGCACAGATGATGGTGGCCTGCGTCTGCCCGCCTGGTTCGCCCAGGATTGTTGAGGCCGCTTCGGTCTGGAACCGCGCAAGCCGCATGGGCTCTCCGTCGCGCGATAGGATCACGCGGATCAGTTGCTCTTCAAGCGGCTGGAGCGGACGCATGGCAGCAACCGCAGACAGCAAGTCCTCAACGGTCCGAGTCCTATCTGGATACCGGCGCGGACCGACGGTTAGGCGGTAATCAGCCACGAGATGGGGTGCGGTCGCCCAATCAGTGTCGCTGAACAACTGCCGCATCGAGGCCATGAGCCGGATCGCTTCCGCAAAGCGTGTTCTGAAGACGGTTGCGCCAGCCATGTTCAGCTCAAAGAGCAGTCTGCGGTCGCGCAATCGATCGATGATCACCTGGGGCGAGACGAACTCGCCGGCCTCGTCGATCACCTCTCGCGCGATGTCCTCTATCTCGGACTGGTCGAAGAAGCCGTCCGTATACGCCCACACGAGCAGTCGGGTCTCGAGCGCCTCCAGCCGATCGAGTAGAGCGAGGGCCAGTCGGTCAGACGGTTCTGCGGACGACCACATGAAATGCATCCTTGACGCCGCGAGAGACGAGCCACTCGCGGACCTCGTCTGTTAGGAGCTCCAACTGCGCGCCGCCACTTGCCGCGCCCCGGATGAACGCCAGCACGGATGTCGGTAGACCGTCGCCGGCCAACTGGTGCCACTTCAGCCGCAACTCGACGACGAGTCGGTCTAGTGCGTCAATGTCCGGCTCAGTCTTAGGCAGCGTCGCACGTCGAACACTGATCTGCACCTGCAATGACCGGACCTGCTTTGTTGCAGCCCGAAGGTCTGGAACCTGGTCCAAGACCGCCAGCAACTGCTCGCTGATCTCGACATGTTGGCCATCGACATAGGCTGTCCAGGAAGCTGCGAGCTTCGCACTGATCCGCTGCGCCAACCCCTGGAGGTCGCGCGGTATGGTGCCAAGCGCCTGTTGGGCCAGAATACTGTCCGGCCCCCTTACGTACTCGGAGCGCACCTGCCCAAGCCGCGAGCGAATGCCGTCTGACACGGACGTGGGAAGATCGTCGGCGATGCCGCGTGCCCTTAATGCACGGTGCGACTGAACCAGTGGGTACAGCACGTCTGCCGCGCTCTTGAGCATATTCAGGCGCGTCGCGTATGCGTCGGCCACCTCCGCCGCAGCTCGCAGTTCCAGGTAGTCTTGGATCCGTTGCTGTATCCGACCGCACTCCTCAACCAGCATGGCCGCCCTCCTCCTGAAGACCGACCGCTTGGCTTTCGCCTATGTCCTCCAGCATCTCCATCAACGAGTCGAGTTCCTGGCGAACGCGTTCGCGTATGCGTCGGACATCATGCGCCTCATCGCTCAGGTTGTCCTCGGCACGCTGGACCTCGCGCTGAACGCCCGATAGCACCTTTGCCGTCTCCTTCAGGAACTCATCGGCGGCTACCAAGGCGTCCTGGTCTATGCGGCCGAGCAGTGCCAGCACACGAGCTCCCTCCGTCTGGGCCGCCAACCCCTCGACTGCATCGAGCGCCTTCTCAAACCCACACTGGCGGAAGCGCTCCACTACCCGCGAGTGCAGTTGGGCGTCAGCGGAAGAGGGCAGAAGCGCGGCGGACGCCGCAGACGCGTATGCGTCGCCTGCCGCCGCGATGACCTCCTTCTTGACATCGGACTTGCCGATGTGCTCGCGAACGCGCGTGAGCCATTCCAGATGACGCTGCCGTTCGGACGTGATGGCGTCAGCAAGAAGCTGATCGGCCCTTGCGCGTACCTCCCATATCTCAATATAGTCCTGTCTCCGATGCTCGGGGATGGCGTACCCAAGTCCCTCGCCAGCGCGGGTGAGCTCGATGGAATCCAGGAGTGCCGAGACATCCAAGATCTGCAAGCCCATTCTGCCGCCCTTGGTACACGCAACCCTGGAGGCAAGTATGTCCGCAAGTCGCGTGCCCTTCTCGGCAAATGTGGTCGCCAACTTCCTCCACGCCGTGGAGCGCGGTGACCCCGGCCCCGGCGCGAGTTCTTGCCACTGGCTGAACAACGCATCGATGCGCTGCTCAATTGTGGCGTTCGTGGGCGGGAGTTTTCCGAACAGTCTGGCCCCTATCGTGAGCAACTCAACAGCGGCTCCAACCGGATCCCATGCCTGCGACTCCGATGGCAGCCGCCGAACCTGTCTGAGGACCTCTGCTGATAGCTCATCCAGAAGATCGAGGTAGGCTCGCAAGTGGACGCTACCGCGCTCAAAGGCCCAATGGCCGTGATGCTCGTACAGCAGACAACCCTGGAGCGCCAGTGCTGCACGATCGAAGTCATCTCCGAGCGGCACGACAACCGTGACAGGGGACTTCTTACCACCAGTTGATTGCCTCTTGAAGTCTATGCTCGTTCGCCTGAACGCCTTGTCCGTGGCGCCAACGTAGAACGAGCCGACCAACAACTCACCATCCCAATCCGTGTAAGCATCCACTGCGGGATGAAGACGTTCGCGCAGCGCTTGGCTGGTTCCCTGCGACAAGGACCCGCCGTTGGCCCATCTGTCGATCTCCGCCAGTTGCGCGAGAAGCGTGGAAGGAAGGGCCTGCACCGGTGGTAGCGGAACACCGGGGGTCGGCACCGGGTCCGGTGCATCTTCGTCGCGCGCTGACGAACCCGAGCGCTCCGGCAGGCCGAAAGCGGCGAGCACCTCCGGCGATACGCCTCGGAGTTGCTCGGGATCGCCCCATAGCTCGTAGAGCGTCAGGTACTGGTCGAGCCGGTCCGCAGGCACTGATCGCCGCAGATCGTCGAAGCGCACGGCTGGCATGCGCCGGCCGCCGAAATGCGCGAGCATCGCCGCGCCAGGAAACACTCCGGAAACCAAGTCTGCTTCGTTATGCGTCAGAGTGTGCTTGATCACATGGTTCAGGAGATCGCGTGGGTTGAAGGCACCACTTCTGTTCTCGATGCCCTTGGTGTAAGCGTTGAACATCCGGCGTAGAGCATGCGCTGTGAATGGATACAGGCCGCGCCCGTCCTTCGCCCCAAATGCAGCGTGGCACTGGTCGCGGTGCTCGCATTCGCGGCAGGCATTCGGTACCTCTTCGTCCGAGTTGAGATCACTACGCTGCTGCTCATACCACTGCCGGATTCGGTCCCTCGGCAATCTGACTGCATTCAGGTAACGCGCCGAGAAGTTGGCGACCATGTCGCCGGTTGCCGGCACGTCCAGGTCAACGACAAGGTCCGTACGGGCCCGGACCGTATCGCGCGCCGACGCGTAGTAGCCGGTAGTAACCGCTATGGCGGAACGGAGAACACACAGAACCCTACCGTCTTGCGTCGGTCTGACCAGGAGTGCCTCGAGGAGTTCGGTATCAATGCCCTGAAGCCTAGCGAAGTCCTCTATCAGGAGGACGAGCTCCTGGCCGCGCGCAGCCAAGGCTTGGCGCACGTCCAGCATGAGTTGGGAGATGTCGTCACCGCTGAAGTCCAGCATCCGGAGCATCGCCCAGTCGATGTTCGCGTTGATCCAATCAGTGATTCTGCCACGCTGTTCCGGCTGGAAAACGATCTCTTGGTAGAAGTCCCTTGCTGCGCGCGTCAGGTCAGTATGCCGGATCGTCAGCGGGATATCATCGGGCTCGAACCGCCGTCGCGTGTCGCGTCGCTCGCGACCAGCGTTTCCAAGGACGTGCTCAGCGATCTGGTCCACGATGCCACCGTGCCCGACCACGGCTCGCCTAAACGCATCATCATGGAGGAGGGCGGGCAGACACTGCATCAGGTCCTCACGCTCCTCCTGTGCACCCCTGTCCGGCAAGGTGTTTGCGGCCCCTGGACCGTGCTCGCCTACGGCCACTGCTAGTCGGTCGAGGAACTCTATGCGGGCTCGGTCGAGCGTCAGATTGTCGGTCGCACGGGCCAAGCGGCTGCGGTATTCCTCAAACTCAGGCCCGTCCAGGCCAGCCAGAATGGACTCGACGATTCGCTTAAGGTTGGTGCCCGACTTGCGGATGAGCAGCACGCGACGACCCGCCTCACATTGTGTTGTCTCAAAGAGCCAGCGGATGAGGTGCGACTTTCCAGATCCCGCGGTGCCCTGGACGACCACATGCGCATGCTGCTTGGCTGGGTCCAGCAACTCGGCTCGAAGCTCCGCCTGAGTGATCCGCTCTCGTTCTGCCCTCGCTCCAAGTCCATGGTTGCGGAACATGCCGACAGGATGGTGCGTCGCGAGGAACACCTCTTGGCTCGTCTCAGTCGCTTCGGTGTCGATCACCCGCGGTACCATTCCTTGGTCCCAGCAGATGACATTCCGGAACGGCATCATTGCCCTCCTCTGGCGGCACCTGCCCACGCCGCATGGGTGAACCGTTCCTGCGCAAGACCGTCGAGTAGCACAACGGAGGGAGCGTCGGACTGAATAGACAGTTGGATGAGTCCGCGACCATGGAGGCGGAGTAGGGCCAAGGAGAGTGACCAGGCAGCGTGCCCGTCAGGACGGGACGGCAGGAATGCTCTCAGTTCGTCATACACCCGTCCGCCATCAAACGCAGGGCATCTAGCAGCAAGGCGCGACAGCATCTCAGGTAGCCCGACTTGCTGTCGGCGCCCCTCAAAGAAGAGCGCCGGGAGGGAACGCTCGATGTACGGCGTCGGATCTGGCAATAGGCGCTCTCCCCTAGCCGGGAGCGCAAGTACTTTCGCGAAGCCTAGGTACACGCCCCAATAGCGGAAGTCACGGAATACGTTATCGTTGATTGCTAATGCGTCAGCGCCGAGTTGCTCACGTACCTGTTGAATGACAGCAGTTTGTTCACCGTCAAAGCGTGCAGGATCCTGTGCCAGAAACCATGTCAGAAGCTTTGCGAGGTCACCGTTCTCGCCGTTTGGATCTCCCAGAAGGAGGTCGACAAGTGTGTCGCGGTAGGTGCTATCGTTGAACCGACCGCGGCCCATACGCTCACAGACCAAGTCGGCCAACCGCACATCGCCGCCATCAGCAACCGTCAGGCCCAGCCTATGGCACTCCAGGACCACTTCCCGCACCATGGGTGTGTCGCGCTGCTCCGATCGGAGCGATGCCGGCGAAAGGGCAGCTTCCAACCTGTCACGATCCTCACGCTGCCGAGGACATCTGAGCAGATAGCGGACCAGTCCAGCAACGCGGCTGGGAACAGCTTCCACGGTCCTGAGGACACTCATATGTTCTCCCTTGCCTTGAGCTCGGCCAGTGACACGCAGGGGCAGGCGATGACATCCTGCACCTTGCGGTCTGGGCGGCCAGGGTCCACAGTCGCGTCAGCAAAGAGCAGGATATGCGGTGTGCGTAGAGACGCTTGGTCCCGTGCGAGTCTGAGCCAGCACTCCATGCCGTTCTTTGTGATCACGTCTGGCTTGAGCACCATGGTCGGCACTGGTAGCGCTTGCCGTCTATCGTAGACTTCATCCCAGAAGAATTGCCGCGCTGAAAGCCATGCTTCCCGTTCCCTGATCTGCGACCACTCCTCAATGGGCGCGACCAGATACGAGATCCCCTGGTTCGCGGCCCAAAGGAGCACCTTACACCACTCTCTCAGGGCCTCAGTCTGCGGAATAGCTGATGGGTACGTGATGGCCAACAGAGACTGACTTCCGAGCAACGAAAGCAGCCGCCCACCGACCTCGAGAGACGGCACCCAGGGCACGCTGGGCCGTGGCGAGGGCAACGCGTGCGGTGCCGTCCTGGTACGTCGGCAGTAGTGGCAACCACCACATGCGTGAGCGACTGGAACCCTTTCAGCCATTCGGGTGCCGATAGCCCCATCGATGCGGTACGCATCAGCGAGAATCGTGCCCGCACAGCGCCGGCCAGCTAGGAACTCCCGCAGCAACCCGTTCATCCGTGTCTGCGCGGATGCGGCAAGGTCCCTGTATGGCGCTATACGCTCGGTCCAGCGCTCAGCCCGCATGTGTGCCGGGTCAAGTATCCTCACCACCCGAGTGTTGGGGGCACGACCTTGGGGCTCTTCGTCATCAGCCGAGTATGTCGACGGTGCCTCATCATCTAGTTCGATGAGCCCTGCACGGCACATGAGTGACAGGGTGTTCGCATTCCACTCCGTGCTCGTCTCATTCACCATATCTATGTAGCGTTCATCAACACCTGGAGCCACATCAAGATGCACCCTGTAGGCTCCCTCAGAGACCGGCTCTTTGTCCTTGGTGTGGAACATTCGTTCCCAGCGCTTGAGGCCGAGGTCCACGGTGATGAGCCGCTTCCGGCTCAGTGAACCGGCTGTTTCCCAGTCTCTTTGCGTGTAGATGATGAGTGAGATGGACGCGTTGCCATCGCGGCCGCCACGACCGACCTCCTGGTACAGTCGGTCCAACGTCTCAGGTACACACGCGTGAATAACCGTGCGGACGTCCTGCTGATCTACGCCAAGGCCGAATGCTGAGGTCGCGGTGACTACGTCGAGTTGGCGAGTTGCCCAACGTCGAACGATGGCCTCGCGCTCCTCATAGCCGGTACGGCCCGTCATCACTGCAACCCGCCCGTAGCCATCATCGACAAGCCTCTGGTACCAGGCGTCGGCATCAGCCACTTCGGTCGTATACAGGACCAGCGGACGAGGTAGGTTATGCACCGCCTCCAAGACACGCTCTTCCTGTTCAACCCGCGAGTCGCATCTCGCCGTCCAGTACGAGGGCTCCGGCCTCAACTGGACCGCCGACACCCTGGCGAACGGACCGGGACGTCCGAACAACGTGCTGAGAGTATCCAAGCAGGTCTGCGTCAGAGTGGCAGAAAGCAGGAGGGTTCTGAAGGCCGGTTCTGGTGCCTCGCGAAGTAGCGCCGACCGCAATCCAGATAGCTCCTGGAACGCCGGCCGAAACCCATCGCCCCACTGGCTGATGATGTGGGCCTCATCGATGACCAGAAGACGCAAGTATCCGCGCCGAGCCGCTTGAAAGACGGACGTCCTTAGAGAACCGGTCACGAGCGCCTCGGGCGATGTGAACACAATCCTCTGGGTGCCATCGGCGATTCGGCCGCGGATACTTCGGTTGCGTTCCGAAACCACATCGCTGGCCCCACTGTGGTACGCCGCGTCATGTCCGATCACTGTCCGGATTGGCTCAGCTTGGTCGATGCACAGGGCGACAGTGGGTACCACAACGATCGTTACTCCCGCGGTCATTCCGAATGGGGTGGGCAGGACACCCGGAAGGTGCGCACAGAGGCTCTTGCCGTGCCCCGTCGGGAGGTTAACTACAACGGTCGAGCCGGCCGGCGCGGTGAGTGTCGCGCGTACGGCCTCCTTCTGACCAGGACACAGGTACGTGTCTCTGTGCAGCACGGCCAACAGTGGATCTCCCGGAGCGGGATCCAGTTTGCGTCTGCACTCATGCCGGTATGCGGCAGCCTCTACCGGCGCATCCTTAGTCCCTGGCAGCCACGCAGGGCACCACGGTAGCGCGTGCAGCAGGAACAGGCCCTTCGGTGTTGGGCGCGCAGAGACTCCTTGCCGCGTCCATAGCTCCTGACTCGGCCAGTGCGCGCCGCCTTGAATACAGAGGGCCTCAGCCCGTCCGCCTCGGATCTCAGATTCCCGTCGCAGGACGTGGCGTACCAGCGCAGCGATGTCTGCCTTCCCGGCGCTCCCCTGTCCCAAGGCTCCCAGAAGCCGCCTGATGCATGGAGTGCGGACCGCCTCCAAATCGCAGTGGCTGGCTGGCATCTCGCCTGCCAGTACGGCCCTAGCAAGGTCGAAGTCACCTCCCATCAGGAGTACCGATGTTCCTGAGCGAATGGATTGCGCCCAGAAAGAACGATGACACCTACGGCATCTATCCTGATTCGGGGGTTACGTATGCCCGCAATCAGTGCCCTGTAGACTCGCTCCTCTTCGGCCAACGCGGCGACTGGATCGCTTTGTCCATCTGCGGTTTCGTGGTACCTGCGGACCGCCACCCCCTGGCGCAACTGGGCCATGCGCCGGTCCATTTCCTCACTTGCCAACCGGGCACTCTCCTCGCACCGCTGGACTAAGCATGGATCGCGCTCGATGCAAGCAACAGCCTCAGTGCGCACGCTTCGGCACAGGTCTCCCCAGTGTTCGCGAGCGATGACCTCGTCTAGCGCCCACTCCCGGCTTGGCCGAATGTTGTAATCAGTGGCTGCGGCCTTCCCAGCCGAATAGGAGTGGCCAAGTAAGGAGACGATGCTGGGATCCTCGACCTGCCGTTGCTCCTGATCCACATAGAGTGTGCGAAACGCTGGCCCAAACCAAGCATCCGACCGACGGTTGAGCGCGTGGAGGCTCGACGCGGGCCACCCAAGCTCCGTCACAGCCCTGCGGGCCAGGTCGGTATCAGCTTCCATGATGAAGTCAAGACGGAAGTACAAGCGCTCGTCTGGCTCGGACCAGGAACAGACGTGGCGCCAGAGCACGAACGATCGCCCTCTGTCATCACCCTCTACCTGCTCAGCGAACCGACCAACAACGTCATCGCCGATGCGGAGAAGTGCCAGGCCTTGGTGAGCGCACGCCGAATTACGGCGGAATGTCGAATAGTGCCCGGCGGGTGAAGACAAGCCGGCGCCTATGGAGCGAGGCAGAAGCGTTCGCTCAGTGGCCTCAAAGCGCATGGCAGGCGATGAGATCCGCCGGAGTTGCAGGGCGTCCACGACCCATGAGTCGAACGCCGCCTGGTGTTCTAGTTCCCGATTCTCGCACGTAATCAGCCTATCGAAGTCCTGTGACTGTGACCGGTCGAACGCCTCGACCTCGTCCAGAGCCGACT
>CAJBBX010000118.1 GCA_903951425.1 uncultured Chthonomonas sp. | reverse complement strand
CCTGCCCGACCGGACCGCGCGGATCGAGACGGAGTGCCTTCTCAAGGCCTATCTCTACCGCCGCCACGACCATGGCCGGCCCGCGGGACGGACCATCACCTTCGCCGTGGACGGCGCGGCCGTGGGCTCCGCCGACACCGACGCAGGCGGCCAGGCGGTTCTGCCCTACATCATCCCGGAGGGCTCGGGGCCCGGAGCCCGCACTCTCACCTCGGCCTGGGCGGGCGACACGGCCTACGGTTCAGCCGGCGCCTCCTCTACCCTCACGGTCACGCCGGGGACGATCTACCTCTGGCTGCTGGAGCCGCGCTCCGTCACGAGGGGCGGCGCCGTCTACCTCCGCGCCTATGCCCGGTCCCTGCCCTACTACAACTGGAAGGCGGGCTTGGCCATCGGCTATGCGGTGGACGGCACCGACGTGGGCATGGCCAAGACCAACGCCGACGGCCGCGCCGACTGGTACTACGTGGCGCCACTCAACTCAACCGTGGGCGACCACACGTTCACCTGTACTTTCTACGGCAACGCGCTCTACGGTCCAACCGAGCGGACGGGAACGCTTTCCGTTACGCCGTAGGGGTGCGCGGGCGAAGCATCGGCCAACGGCGGGCCAATGCTTCGCCCCTACGGTCGCGGATGGCGGAGGCGGCACGCGCGTCGTAGGCGCCCCTACCCCATGCGCGCTACCTTGAACAGCCGCGTCTGACCGGCAGCGAACGGGCACTCGAACCGGGCGCCGCGACCGGTCCAGCCGTCGAAGAGGTCGGTTACTGCCACGGGTCGGGGCCAAGCCAGTTCGAATGCGCCTGCCGTCGCCGCCGTGATGCTGACCAGACCCCGGGCGGCGTGGACCGAGAAGTTCTCGGGCGCGTAGAGGTGGACGCCCGCCTGCTGAAGCCAGCCGCGCAGCAGCGCCGTGTCGCACGGGGGCGCGCCGCACCAGACAAGGCGACCGCCCTTGGGCAGAGCGCGCTCGGCCGAGGCCCAGGCGCCGTCGGAGAAGCGCAAGGCGCCGGGCTCGCGGGAGTGGACCCGGGGCCGCACCTCGCCGGGGCCGCCCAGGGCGCGGCCGCCGTCTGTCAGCGCCAGGGAGCCGGGCAAGGCTCGATCCTCCACGACCAGAGGCAGCTCCAGCAGGCTCGCCACGGCCTCGGGGCGCCAGCGACCGGCCGCCAGATCCACAAGGCCCAGCGGCCCCACGGCCACCACGGTGCGTCCGCCCCGGCGCAGGAGGTCGCGCAGCCCCTCCAACTCCTCGGGCCGGGCAGCCGCGCCGGAGGCGATCACCACGCAGCGGATGCGCGCCGGCAGCCGGTGCAGGTCGGATAGCAGCCAGACGCCCACCGGGGCGCCGGTGCGGGCCAACCGGAGCAGGAGGTGCTTGTGCGCGTAGGCGAGGTAGGTCGACTCGGGCGGCGTCCAGGCGAAGGTGGCATCGTCCACCACGAAGGCGACCTCCTCGACGGGCGACCGATCCATGGCGAGCGCCGAGGCGTAGACTGAGGCCTGCCTGGCGAAGTCGCGCTGAAGCTGGGCGTCGTGGTGCCACGAGGCGAGCAGGCTGAACTTCTGGGCCATGGCGCCGCAGACGGCATCCTCGGCGCAGGCCCTCCGATGCAGGCTTATGGCCGCGGCACGGGGGTCATTGGCGTCATACAGCGTGTGCCAGAGGCTGTGGTGGAGCCACGAGAAGAGGTCGTTCTCGTTGCAGTAGAGCTTGCCCGAGGCGTGTACGCTCTCGTAGGCGGTGACGTAGGAGGCGTAGCCGTTGGTCAGGTCGCGCCCCTCGAAGAGCGGGATGCCGCCCAGCACGTCCACATCGGGGCAGGCCAGCAGGCGCCGGAGCGCGAAGTGGCCGCTGAGGGCCTGGCGGGGTTCGCCGGCGAGCTGCAGCACGTAGCCGTGGAAGGTGCAGACCAGCGAGCGCCCGGCGGTCTCCTCCTTCACCACACGGGCCAGGTAGGCGATGGTATCGACCACCAGGTCCGAGAGGTGCTGGTGGTAGGCGGCGGCCCACGCGCCCTGCGGCGTCCCTTCGTAGAGGTCGCGACCGGGCGCTCGGCGTTGCGCGGGCGCGGGCGGGGAGGCTTCGCCCGGCGGGAGGCCCTGCAGCCGGTTCTCGTCCAGCCACTCGTCGAACGCGCGCTGGGCCGGGGCGCTGTAGTCGGTGTAGCGGCCGTCGTTGGAGCCCCAGGCGAACCACTCCTCGGTGGTGCCGCCGCAGACCCAGAAGCCGATCAGCCTGGAGGCCCAGGGCTGCACCTTGCAGTAGCGGATCAGCGCCCGCAGCGCCTGCGCCTGGGTTCGGCGCCAGGTCTCGGAGCCCATCGAGGCGCCCGGCGTGGAGCCGTACTCCAACCAGGGCACGCGGCCCGGCTCCATGTCGGCCAGGGCGATCTCGTCGGGGTGCTGTTGCGACCAGAAGTGGGGCAGCGCCATGGAGACCCGGAGGAAGAGGAGCGCCTCCGGGTTGGCCTGCAGCGAGAAGGCGACGGCCTCGTCGAGCTCGCCGAAGTCGGTGCGGCCGGAAGTGACCCACGTGGGCCACGTGATCTGGTAGACGTGCAGACCCGCGCACGTGGGCACGCAGAGGACGTTCGCGCCGTGCGCGCCGAACTCGGCTACGTTGCCCGGCTGGTAGTCGTACGAGGCGTAGCCGCGCCAGGCCACCGGCTTGCCGTCGACCACGAGGGAGCGGCGGCCGTTGTGCGTCCGGCTCTCGGCGCGCGGCAGGGGCGGCCGGCGGCTGTTGCGCACGGTCAGGTCCGCTTCGGCGCCTGCCGCGCGGAGGCCTGCCTCGGCCAGGCCCAGCCGGTAGCGGCCCGCGCGAACGTACCACGGGAGGGTGCGGCGCAGCTGGACGCCGGTAGCCGAGCGCGCCTGCCGGGCCTCGTCGTCGGTCAGGTGGACGCGCCAAAGCACCCAGGGGTCGCGGCGCAACTCCAGCGACAGGCCGCCCGAGCCTCCACGCGCCAGGTGCAGCGCGGCAGCCATCTCCGTCCCGGCCTGCAGCTCGGCGCGGCACTCGAAGCGGCTCGCGACCGACGGCGCAGGCGGAGTGTGGAGCGTGAACTCGCCCAGCCGCAGCGTGTAGTCGATGCCGGCCTCCAGTCCCTGCGCCGCGATGACGAGCGGCCCCAGCGGGCAGGCGGGACCGCGCTCCACGGGTTTCGACGGCTTGGCGGCGGCGAAGTCGAACCGCAGGAGCGCCTCCTGGCCAGGCTCCAGCCGTGGGCCTCCCGCGCCCCAGGCCACGGCGTCGCCCTCCTTCCCCGGCTGCCAGGGCATCTCATGCATCTGCATGGAGAAGGTGATGGGCCGGGACGAGAGGTTGGCCGCGCGGAAGGTGACTGCCGACGGCGCATGGCGCACTCGCTCGGCCAACACCAGCACCGCCTGCCCCTCGGCCCGCAGGTTGAAGCACCAGAGCGTGCGGTAGGGCTCCGAGGCTGTGTCCAGGCTCAGGCTCGTGGTGCGGTAGGTCGTGGCCCGGGCCTTGACGTCGCCGGATATCTGGCACCCCGCCATGGTCTCGAAGTGTGGCGTCCGGAAGGCGGCAGGCCGCGAGAAGGGGTCATCAGGAAACGTCGCGACCGGCTGGGCGGCTCCGGCGACCCCAGCGCCGTCGGCGGCCAGGGCCGCGGCGGCGGAAGCCGCCGCCAGCGCCTCGCGGCGTGTGAGCTTGGTGTCAGGCAAAGGCAGGTCCTCCCCGGCGCGCGGGCCGAGCCCCCGCCGCCTCATCGTCAGTCCGGTCAGTGTCGTCAACACGGGCCCGCCGTGGCCCTTGCTCGTCAGGGGGGGGCTTCGGCACTGGGGCCGCCTCAGAGTGACGGCAAGGGCGGACTGGGTCAAGGGGATCACAGCGCCGGCTTCAGCCCCTCCCAGCGCACCTTCCAGCGGCCGTCCGCGGGGAAGCCGGGCGCGTGGACCGCGGGGGCGCCGTCCCAGCCCGCCGCCATCATGGCCACCGCGTAGAGCAGGCCCCCGTTGCCGGGCAGGTAGGGGCAGGGGCCGCCGGTGTTGATGCCCCGTTCGTCGTACCGGTTGTTGGGGTGCGGGCTCAGCAGCGCCTCCACGGCCAGGTCCGGGCGCCCGCAGCGGGCCGCGGCCATGGCCATCCAGGGGAAGTCCCAGCCCCAGCCCATGCAGTCCCACGTGGCCGCCATATGCTCCACCGTGGCGCGGGCCGCGGCCGCATCGACCCCCTCCAGCGGGGGCAGCATGCCGTAGACGCCCAGCGCGTCGGGGTGGCTTCCGCCATGGACCTCGGTGCGCTCGGGCGAGAGGACGTAGAGCCCGTCGCGCTTCGGCAGGGGCGCCAGCCCGCGCCGCACCTCGTCCCACCGGGGCTCGGTGGGTAGCCCCAGGCGGCGGCGCCACCTCTGCGCGGCGTCCAGCCCCCAGCGCCAGTAGGCCAGCTCAAAGACCGGGTCATAGGTTGTCGGCTCCTCGCACGCGGCCATCACCGGGCGCAGGTGGTAGACACCCTGGGCGTCGCGCGTGGGGAAGTCGGCCATGTACTCGGCGGTCTCCTGCACGATGTCGCGCCACTTCTCCAGCGTCTTGCGCGTGGGCCGGAGGCGGTACTCCAGCTCGGCGAAGAAGAGCGGGTGCGGCTGCTGCCAGTGGAGGACGAAGCTCCCCTCCCACGGCGCGGTCCGGCCCTCGGGACCCACCTGCTTGCCCCACTTCGCGCCCCGATATCCGAACTGGGCGGCCAGCTTGCGCGCAGTGGGGAGGAAGGTCCGGTAGCAGCCCAGCGCCTCGTCGGACAGGTGCAGGCGGTCCCAGAGGCCGTAGTGCGCCAGGTGCCACCAGACCATCTCCATGTGGAACTGGCCGTGCCAGGGGTCCAGGTTCGTCAGCCCGCATTCGGACGACGGCCAACTCCCGGCGGAGTTCACGGCCATCTCGTACTGCGAAAGGACAATGCGCCGCTCCAGCTCCATCCAGCGCGGGTCCTTGCTGCCGGAGAGGTCCACCGCGCCGCCCTGCCGCCAGAAGCGCTCCCAGTGGCGCGCAGTCGCCGAGGCCGTTGCGGCGAACGAGGGGATCCGGGCCGTGCGCTCTGGCGCGAAGGCGCAGACCAGCTCCAGCACGCCGTTGGGGCCGGTCGCCATCGGGAGGGCGTGAGGATCGCCCGCGGGCCGAGGCATGCAGCCCCGCGACCAGGCCACCGAAGCCACGTAACGGGCGCCATCGGCCTCGCGGATGAGATCGGCGCGTAGCCCGCCGAGGGCCGCCTCCCTGCGGGTGGAGTGGGCCGCCGGGCGCGACCAGTCGCCGATCCAATCCCGACTTGCGTCGGCTGTGGGGTACGGGAACTCCACGGCGATCCGCAGGCGATCCGAGCCGAGCAGGACCGACCGCGCGCGGATGGCCACGGCGCTGAGCTTCGGGTGGACGCAGGTCTCGACGGTGACCGCCTCGCCGTCGAGCACGAACCGCGCCGTGTGTAGCCCCGTCCAGAGGTCGTGGCTTCGCTCGATGCCGCTCACCTCGTCGGGGCGGATGGCGTCGCCGTTGGGCCGGACGAAGCGGATGCGCGCCAGGTTGAGCGGGTGCGGGTTGCGGAACATCCAGCCGTCCAGCGCGCCATTGCCCGAGGCCCGCTTCATGTTGCCCAGGATGCGGCCCTGCTCCACGGTGCCCGTGGGAGGCACATCGACGGGCGTGCATCCGGCTGGCAGCGGCTCCGAGTGCCACGCCCAGTGCGAGAGCGTGCTGCCGGCAAAGGTCTGCAGGCCGGTTCCGTCGGCGTTGAAGCAGAACTCCCCGTTGCCCAGCGGCGTCACGCCTCGCGCATCGTTCCAGCGGATCGTGTGGCGCGATACGAGCGCCCTCCGGTCGATCGCCGCCTCGCCGTGCGACAGCGCAGGCACGGCCAGGAGGGCCAGCGCACCCGCCGTAAGTCCAACCATGGGGCCTCCTCCGCGCCGCCGTATCCGGGCGCATGGCTCATGCCGACGTAGCATACCTTGCAGGAAACAGAGCCCGCCCCGGCGAACCAGCGTCGCACTCGAAACCGCGAGGGGAGCCCCGAACGATGCGCTGGATGCTTGCTCTGTTGGCCGTGGCTTGCGCCGCGGGTCCCGCCGTGGCTACGGACGGCTCCGCACGGCCCGGCGCCTATACGCTGCTGGACGGCTTCGAGGACAACTCCGGCGGCTGGGGGGCCGAGCTGGGGCCCGATCCCACCGTGCGACGCAGCCGGTCGGCCGCGTTCGACGGCCGCTGGTCGCTGGAGGTGACGCTCAGCAACCAGCGCGTCGATATGGTTCGCGCCACCTGGGGCACGGATGTCTCGCACCTTCGGTTCAGCCCCGATACGCGCATCCGGTTCCGCATCCTGGGCAGCAAGGCGGGCGGCCCGGCGCACGGCGGCCTCATCCTTCGCGAGAGTGGCGGCGCCGCCGACGGGACTGACGCACAGTGGACGGCCCCCATCCCCGGCAGCGTCTACCAGCGGCGGGGCTGGAGCCTGGTGGAGCTGCCGCCGCTGCGCGAATGGACCCAGCCTGATTGGTCCGTGGACGCCGACGGCAAGCTCGATACGGCCCGCATCGGCCGCATGGTCTTCGTCGCCCAGCACGAGGCCGCCGGCGGCGCCAGGCCCTTCGCCTTCCACATGGACGCCCTTGAGGCGTCCGACGTGGCGCCACGGACCGGCACGAAGACCCTCGCCGGGGTGGAGACGTCGCCGGGCCCCGTCCGCCCAGCCCTGCGCGGCTTCGTGGGCCGCCGCCGGGCGCACCCGGCTCAGGTCACGTTCGACAACATCTCGGGCTGGACCGCAACGGCCTACGGCGAGATGGCCGTGCGGTTCGTCCGCTCGCCCGAGGAGCCGCTCTTCGGCAAGCCCACGGGCAAGCTGACCTACTCGTCCAGCGACGGCACGGGCCGCATCGTCCTGATCCCTCCACGGCCCATCGCGCTGCCTGCCCGCTGGAACGCCGTGCAGGCGTGGGTCTTCGGCAACAACTGGGACTGGATGCCTGACCCCACCACGCCGCAGGTGGAGATCGTGCTGCTGGTCCGCGACCGGACGGGCGAGACGCACCGCCTGCCCACGGGTCGCGTCAACTGGAAGTTCTGGGGCCTGCTGCACCGAACCGTCCCGGCGGCTCCCGCGGCGGACCCCGGCCGCTCCTACCAGGGCGGCGACCGCAACGGCCGGTTGGACGGTCCTGCGGCGTTCGTTGGCCTCGAGATCCGCAACTGCGGCAACAAGGCCCCGCGCACGCTCTACTTCGATTCGGTCGCCTTCTACACCGAGGCTCTGCCCAGGGTCGCCTTCGCGCCGCAGCCGCCCCTGCCGATCCCCACCCGGCGCGACACGATCGTGCCGCCGCCCCTGAGCCCCGTGCGGTTGATCGTTCGCCGAACCGGCCGCTCCTTCGTCTTCGCCTCCTCCAACGCACATGGCGAGGTCGGCTACGTCTACACACCGAACACGGGCACGCTGGATGACCTGGAAGTCCGGTGCGGCAGGTCTCGCTTCCGGCCTGCTGTGGGTTGCGGGCCTGTCTGGCTGGTAGACGGCCAAGCCGTCGAGCCCGACCGCCGCGACGTGCGCCGGACGCTCCTCTCGGCCGTCCTGGCAGGCGACACGTTGCGTACCCGGTGGCGCTGGTCGCTGGGGCCGCGCTCGGTCGAGGTGGTCCTATCGCTGCGAGCCGTGGGTCGATCGCTGGTGCATAGCTGGTCCTGCTCGCGCCCGGAGATGGCCGGCCTGCGCCTCGGGCGCGCCTCGGGCCTCGCCGCCGGACGCTACATCCCGATCCCCTTCTACTCGCTCATGGGCGCCGGCGGGGCGGGCGCCGTGGCCGACGTCGACGCCTTCGCCACGCACCTACCTGACTGGTACGCCACCAACGCATCCTGGTTCGAAGGGCGCGCTTTGCTGGAGACGCCGGCGGAGGTGGCCTACGCGGGTTCCGTGACCTACCGACCCCTCACCGACGGCATGCGCGTCCCGCTGAACGAGCGTTGTGTACTTACCGTCTCGCCCCGCTTCGAGGAGGTGCTGCCCTCCATCCCAAACCCGCCCAGTCCCATGACGGCCGTGCTGCGTTCGCACATGTACACGCATTTGGGCGGCACCGCTCCGAACCGGTTCGAGACCTGGCTGGCCCGCTTCCGCGAGTACAAGGCGTACGGCATCGACAACCTCATCGTCACGCAGCACGAGGACTCCTGGACCGAGGGCGGCGATGTGGGCCAGGGCCCGCAGGAGTACACCATGACCGCCGAAGGCCCGCCCGACGCCGGCGGTGATGCGGGCATCCGGCGTTACTACACCGCCATGCGAGCCCTGGGCTACAGGGTAGGACCGTACAACAACTACTGCGACTACTCGCCGCTTGGCAAGTCGTGGGACGAAGCCTACGTGACGCGGACGCCCGAGAACGAGTGGCAGCGCGCGTGGCCGCCCACCTTCAGCATCAAGCCCAGCAAGGCGGTGGAGATGTCCGCGCTCTACGGTCCCCGGCAGGTCGCCAAGTTCGGCGTGAACGCCACCTACTGCGACGTGCATACTGCGGTGGCGCCCTGGGTCTATGTGGACTACCAGGCGGGCCTGCCCGGCGCGGGGAAGCTGCGCACCACCTTCGAGGCCTATGCACGAATCCTCGCCATGCAGCGCCGCACCTACGGCACGCCCTGCTTCTCCGAGGGGAGCCACCACGCCTTCTACGCCGGGCTCATTGACGGCAGCTACGGCCAGATGGGACTGCCCGACCCGCCGAAGCAGCCGCTCCTGCTCGATTTCGACCTGCTGCGGCTCCACCCGCAGGGGGCGGACCTCTCCATGCTCCCCGGCGAAGCCTGGTCGGCGGGCCTCTACCACACCATGGCCACCACCATCGCCTACGGCCACGCGGGCTACTTCCCGGTCTCTGATCCCGCCGACTCGCTGCGCTACTACCATCTCATGGGCGCCCTGCAGCGGCGGATGATCCAGGAGCCGGTCGTCGACATCGGCTACTGGGACGGCTCCCGGTTCCAGCAGGTCTCCGAGGCGCTGATCACAGGCGCCAACGAGCGCGGCACGGTGCGGGTCCGCTACCGGAACGGGCTCACGGTCTGGGTCAACCGCTCGGACGCCGAGAAGTGGGAGGTCCCCGCGGGACAGGGCATCGTGCTGACGCCCTCCTCGTGGGCCGCCACCGGCCCGGACGGGTTTCTGACCTACTGCACCGAAGCGGAAGGGCGGCGCATCGGCTTCGTCCGCGACGACGCCCTCCGGTTCGCCGACGGCGGCGGCAAGGAGCACGACTTCGGCGGGCTGGTGACTGCGGGCATGGTGGTGGTGCGCGGGGCTCCCGGCGCCGCCGAGGTGATCTTCGGCACGCCCTACCCGCTACGAGCCGATGCCGCGCTGCTGGGCCGTGGCGCCGCGTTCACAGTCCATGACGCATCCGGCGCGCAGATCGGGCGGGCGGCCGTTGCCGCGGAGCCGGGCGGCATGATGCTGCTGCAGCCGGCGCCCGGAGCCATCCGGTACCGCCCGGCGCGCTGAAGGCCGCTACGCCGCGCAGGAAAGAGCGGCCCGTTTGGTGAACCGCATCGGTGTCGCAGATCGTCGAGGGGAGCCTATCGCCATGTGCTGGACGTTTGCCCTGTTGGCCCTGGTGTGCGCCGCCGCCGGACCGGCCCCGGCCGCGCTGCCCGAACAGACGGTGCTGCTTCGCCGCATGGAGCGCATCGACCCGTACCGGGCCATGGCCGTGCGCTGGGCGGAGAAGTCCTACACCTACATGGATGTTCAGGACACCACGCTGGACGCCGGGCGTCCGAGCGCCAACTTCGGTGCGGCGCAGGCCCTGACGCTCGCCGCGGGGCGGCGGGACCGGATCCTGCTGAAGTTCGGGCAGCTGAACCGCGCCGTCTGGCGTCGCTCGCAAGTACTCTCCGCACGGCTCATCCTCCACCCGGTTCCGGGGCGCTTCGGACCCAACGTGCGGCTCCGGCTCAGCCGCATGGAGGCGGACTGGCGCGAGGGCGGCGGCGACGGCGAGGGGCAGTACTGGACCTCCACGTGGGGCTCGGCCTTCCACAGCCCGCGCAGCAATCGCGTGGCGTGGCATCTGCCCGGCGCCTCGGGCCGCGAGGATCGTCGCCTGCGCCCCACGGGTAGCTGGGACACCTCGGTCAGCGTGGACGCCTCCACGGGCGCGCTGGTCCTGCAGGGCTCCGGGCTCACGGAGGACGTGCGAAGCTGGCTGGCGCGCCAGTACCGCAACCGCGGCTGGGTCCTGGAGACGGTCGACCCCATCGGCGGCAGGCAGCCCGTCTCGTTCTACAGCTCGGAGTGCATGGACGAGCGGCTCCGGCCCGCGCTGGAGGTCACCTTCGCGCCCACCGAGGGCGAAGGCGAAGCCAGGGGCATCGACCTGAACGTCACCTTCATCGAACGCACTCCGCGCTTCCTGCGCTACCACGACGACGGCGAGACCGCCTACGCCCGCAAGCCCTTCCGATCCGACAACCCCGGCATCATGACCCGGCCGCTGAACGCCGCCACGCAGAAGTGGCCGAAGCCGGGCCAGTTGCTCACCTACGCGGCGCACATCAAGAACACGGGATTCGACCCCTACGCCGGGCCGCTGGACTACGTCTGGACCTACAACGGCAAGCGCATCGCCGGCGGGACCACCACGGTCCGCCTGGCGCCCGACGCCGAAGTGCGCCTCAGCGTGCGGCTGGCATGGCGCGGCGGGATGGCGGACATCCGCGACGAGTTGCTCATGCTCGAGGTGGACCCGGCGGGCAAGGTCCCCGAGATCACCAAGAACAACAACGCCCAGACCAAGTACATCAAGGCCCGTACCTGGAAGCACTGGGTCGAGCGCTCGGTCTATGACTACGGCCGCAAGTTCCTCTCGGCCTACGGCTCCTACAGCTTCGAGGACTACCTGAAGTGGCACGAGCAAATCTGGAACGAGACCTTCCTCGACCGTTCCCGGTTCGACGGCCTGGCCCCGGACGGCTGCCGCCAGCGCGTGACCTTGGATGAGATCGAGATCGTCGCCGACGGCAAGCTCCACGGGCCGATCCACCGTCTGGCCGACAAGCCAGACTTCCACTTCGACGGCGAGTGGGGCGCCGAATGGCTGGAAGGCCCTGACGCGGCCGATCCGGCCAAGGTACAGGAGCTCAAGGACTTCGTGCGGGCCACGCGCATCTTCCTGGAGGGCTCGCTCATCCACGAGCTGAGCCACCAGGTGTTGGGCGCGTTCGACGCCTACTGGTCCAATCAGGAGCCCTCCATGCCCGGCGAGCCCAACGGCAAGGTGAAGCTGAAGCAGGGCGACACTTACGTCACACGAGGCTCCATGTATGCCTACGCCGGCCTCATGGGCGGCGACGATTGCCGGCCCAACCCGGCCTACACCGAGGGGACGGGCCTCTACGAGGCGCACACGGTCTGCGGGCTCAACGCGGGCACGCCCTACCGCAACGGATTCTACGGCGAGTGGCAGTACGACCTGCCCCGCTCCTGCGCCGTGCGTCTCCTGGCGGCCGACGGCTCCGGCCTGCCCGCGGCCAGGGTTACTATCTGGCAGTGCTCCGACAACCGGATCGACGAGAAGGGCTTGGTGGCCGAGGGCCTCGTACCCAACGCCATCGGTCTCCTCGAACTGCCCATGCAGGAGAGCGGCGAAAAGGCCGACGCGACGACTGCTACGGGGCATACGCTGCTCAAGCGTAACCCCTTCGGCCGCATCGACGTGGTCGGCGTCAACGTGGTCCTCCTCCTGAAGGTCGAGGCCCTCGGCCAGACCGACTGGCGGTTCGTCCGCCTCTTCGACTTCAACAAGGCCACCTGGCAGGGCCACCGCGCCCGCTACGCACTCCCGGTGCAGACCAACATCGTCCCGGCGGAGGTCAACTGGTCCGACGACCTGGCCGACCAGCGCCGCGCCACCACGTCGCTCGTCGCCGAGGGGATCGACCACCTCGTCGACGGCGTCCACGGATCGACCTGGATCGGCGGCTCGGCCGTCGCAGGCTCCTGGATCCGGCTGGACCTGGGTCGCCCGATCGAGGTGGCGGCCGTGAGCCTGGAACAATCGCAGGACCACGGACGGTTCTTCCCCCGGTTCCACATAGAGGTCTCCGACGAGCCCGAGTTCCGCCGCGGCGTTACGACGATCGCACGGCAGGGGCCGCTCTCGTTCGCCTACGCCATGGCCAACGACCGCGACATCGACCCCCAGCGGCCCCAGCGGCGTTGGGTAACATACGGGGCGCGGCCCGTACGCGCGCGCTATCTGCGTATCGTCAGCGACCAAGAGACGGACTTCACGTCGCTGGCCGGCATCAGCGTCTTCGGTCCGGCCAAGGTGAAGCTGCCGCTGCAGCCGTAGTGCCTGATCGACGCCATCACACCCACCCAGAGGATAACCACCATGCCCATCAAGGTCGCATGCATCGGCGCCGGGAGCGTCGGGTTCACCCGAGCCATCGTTCGCGACATCCTGTGCGTGCCCGAGCTTCAGGACACCCAGTTCGCGTTCACCGACATCAACGAGCACAACCTGGACATGGTGTACCGGCTCTGCGCCCGGGACATCGAGGCCAACGGCATCGCCGCCACGGTGACCGCCACTGCCAGCCGCCGCGAGGCGCTGGAGGGGGCCGACTACGTCTTCTCCTTTGTCCGTGTGGGCGGCCTGGAGGCCTTCCAGACCGACATCGACATCCCCTTGCGGTACGGCGTGGACCAGTGCGTGGGCGATACGCTGGCGCCCGGCGGCATAATGTACGGCCAGCGCACCATCCCCGTGCTGCTGGACTTCTGCAAGGATATCCGCGAGGTGGCGGCGCCGGACTGCCTCTTCCTTAACTACTCCAACCCCATGGCCATGAACACGTGGGCCATCACCAAGTATGGGGGCGTCCGAGCCGTGGGCCTCTGCCACGGCGTGCAGGGCGGGCACTGGCAGATCGCCATGGCCCTGGGCCTGCCGCAGAACGAGGTGGACATCATCTGCGCGGGCATCAACCACCAGACCTGGTACATCAGCGTCAAGCACAAGGGCCGCGACCTGACGCATAAGGTCCTCGCCGCCTTTGAGGCCCATCCGGAGCTGAGCCGCACCGAGAAGGTCCGCATCGACATGATGCGCCGCTTCGGCTACTACTCCACCGAGTCCAACGGCCACCTGAGCGAGTACCTGCCCTGGTACCGCAAGCGCGAGGGCCAGATTCGCGACTGGATCGACCTCGGCAGCTGGATCAACGGCGAGACCGGCGGTTACCTCCGCGTCTGCGTCGAGGGCCGCAACTGGTTCGACCACGACTTCCCGAACTGGATGGCCTCGCCGCCCATCGACTACAAGCCTGCCAACCGCGGCCACGAGCACGGCTCCTACATCATCGAGTCGCTGGAGACCGGTCGCTGCTACCGTGGCCACTTCAACGTGGTGAACCGGGGCTGCATCACCAACCTGCCGGATGACGCCATCATCGAGACCCCCGGCTACGTCGACTACAACGGCATGGGCATCCCCAAGGTGGGCGACCTGCCGCTGGGCTGCGCCGCCGTCTGCAACGCCAGCGTCACCGTGCAGCGGATGGCCGTCGAGGCCGCCGTCCATGGCGACGACACGCTCCTCCGCCAGGCCATGATGATGGACCCGCTCACCGGCGCGGTCTGCAACCCGCCCGAGGTCTGGCAGATGGTGGACGAGCTCCTCGTCGGGCAGGCCCAGTGGCTCCCGCAGTACAAGAAGCCCATCGCCGCCGCCCGCAAGCGACTGACCAAGGGGCCGATGCTGCCCGTGCGCGAAGGCTACCAGGGCGCCGCGCGGCTGCACACCAAGAGCGTGGCGGAGATGGAGGCCGACCGGGCCGCCGCCACCAAGAACGCCGGCGAGGCCGACAAGGCGCAGGAGCGCCCGGCCGCTGAAGAGGAGGAGTAACCCGTGGCCTACCTGATCGGCATCGACATCGGCACCAGCGGCACCAAGACGATCCTCATCGACGAGACGGGCCTCGTGCTCGCCCGCGCCACGGCCGAGTATCCGCTCTACAGCCCTCGCCCGCTCTGGTCGGAGCAGGATCCAGCCGACTGGTGGTCGGCCACCTGCGCCACCGTGCGCCAGGTGGTGGAAACCTCCGGCATCGACCCCCGCGAGGTGCGCGGCGTGGGCCTCTCAGGGCAGATGCACGGAGCGGTCTTCCTCGACGAGGCCAACCGCGTCATCCGCCCAGCCATCCTCTGGAACGACCAGCGGACGCAGGCCGAGTGTGACTGGATTATGGAGACCATCGGCCGCGACCGCGTGGTCGAGATGATCTCCAACCCGGTGCTTACGGGCTTCACGGCGGGCAAGATTGTTTGGCTCCGCAACCACGAGCCCGAGGCCTATGCTCGTGTCCGCAAGGTGCTGCTGCCCAAGGACTATATCCGCCTGAAGCTCACCGGCGAGTTCGCCACCGAGGTCTCCGACGCCTCCGGCACCGCCCTCTTCGACGTGCCCAACCGACGCTGGGCCGACGGCATGCTGGACGGCTGCGGCATCCCCCGCGACTGGATGCCCCGCGCCTGGGAGTCGCCCGAGGTCTCCGGTACGATCACCGACGAAGCCGCGGGCCTCACCGGTCTGACCCCGGGCACCCCTGTGGTCGGAGGCGGCGGCGATCAGGCCGCCGGCGCCGTGGGTAGCGGCATCGTGGAGACGGGCATCGTCAGCAGCACCGTGGGCACCTCCGGCGTGGTCTTCGCCTTCTCGGACAGACCCATCGTCGATCCCGCCCTGCGGCTCCATACCTTCTGCCACGCCGTGCCCGGCAAGTGGCACCTCATGGGCGTCATGCTCTCGGCGGGCGGCTCGTTGCAGTGGTACCGCGACACCTTCTGCACCGAGGAGAAGGCCGTGGCAGCCGCCCTGGGCCGCGATCCCTACGAGTTGATCTGCGCCGAGGCCGCCCAGGCGCCCGCCGCGTCCGAGGGGCTCCTCTTCCTGCCCTACCTCACCGGCGAGCGGACGCCCTACCCCGACCCCTCGGCCCGGGGCGTCTTCTTCGGCGCCACGCGCCGCACCGGCAAGGCCCACTTCGCCCGCGCAGTGCTGGAGGGAGTGGCCTACGGTCTGGCAGACAGCTTCGGCATCATGGAGGAGATTGGACTGCCCATCCGCCAGGTCCGGGCCTCCGGCGGTGGCGCCCGCAGCCCGCTATGGCGCGCCATCCAGGCCGACGTCACCGGCCACCCGCACGTCTTGACCAACGTGGACGAGGGCCCGGCCCTGGGCGTTGCCCTGCTGGCGGGCGTGGGCGCGGGCGTCTATCCCAGCGTCGAGGCGGCCTGCCGACAGGTGATCCGCGTCACCGACGCCGGGTCCGACGTCTGCCCGGTGAACCACGCCGCCTACAAGCGGTACCACGGCGTTTATCGCAAGCTCTACGCCCACCTCCGCGAGGACTTCGCCGAGGTGGCCGGCATCGTCGGCTAGGGAGGATCGACCATGTTCATGAAGAGGCTGAAAGCCGCGCTGGCGTCGGACCCCTGGGTCGTGCTGGACACTGAGACCACCGGCATCGGGCCGGGCGCCGAGGCGGTGCAGATCGGCGTGCTCTCGTCTGACGGCGACGTGCTGATGGACACGCTCGTCCAGCCGCTGCGGCCCATCCCGCCGGACGCGGTGGCCATCCACGGCATCACCAACGCCATGGTGGCCGGCGCGCCGAAGATCAGCGATGTTTGCGACGAGCTTCGCGCCCTGCTGACGGATCACCACTGCGTCGTCTACAACGCCGAATACGACCTGGGCATCCTCAAGTCGTCCACCAATATGCGCGGCCTGCTCATCGACTGGTCCCGTACGCCACTCTCCTGGCTCTGCGCCATGCGGACCTACGCCGAGTTCAAGGGCGAGCCGGGCCGCCGGCCCGGCGACTTCCGGTGGCACAAGCTGGGCGTCGCCTGCCAGCACCAGGGCATCCCGGTCCTCGACGCCCATTCGGCCATAGCGGACTGCCGCATGACACTGCAACTGGTGCGGAAGCTGCTGGCGTCCAGATAGGGCGAGGAAGTCGACAGGGGCAAGGCTAAAGTCGAAAGGTACGGCGACGGCGGATCGTCGCGGTGCTCCGTCTCGTTGCGAGGCACGACCGGGATGGGCGGTTCACGGTATGGGGGATCTGAATGAAGGTTCGTAAGGCTGTCCTCATGGCGGCGGGCAAGGGCAAGCGGCTGGGCGCGCTGACGGCGGACAGGCCCAAGCCCATGGTGCCGGTGGCGGGCGTGCCTGTGCTGGAGCGGATCGTCAACGGGCTGCGAGGCGCCGGCGTCGACCAGTTCCAGTTCGTCATCGGGCACTTCGGGAAGGTCATCGAGGACTACTTCGGTGACGGCTCGCGGTGGGATGCCCGCTTCTCCTACGTCTGGCAGACTGAAATCCACGGTACCGCGGCGGCCCTGAAGCACGGTCGCGAGTTCGCCGGCGACGACGCCATCGTGGGCGGGTACGGCGACATCCTGACGGACGTGGCCAACTACCAGGGCATCGTGGGCGACTTCGAGGACGAGCCCTGCGCCGCCCTGGTGGGCATCAACCTCAGCGACGTCTCGGTGGGTGCGGCCATCACGCTGGATGGACGGCGCATGACCAGCATCATCGAGAAGCCGCCGGCCGGCACGGCCGTGGGCCCTTGGAACCAGAGCGGCCTGTCCGTCTACGGTCCCACCATCTGGCCCGCCCTCGGTTCGGTGCAGTTGTCCCCGCGCGGCGAGTACGAGCTGACCGACGCCATAGGCTGGCTCATAGCCCAGGGCGAGCCCGTCCGCGGCTACAAGCTGCAGGGCCTCTGGTCCGACGTAGGCACCCCGCAGGCGCTGGCCGAGGCTGAAGAGGCGCTGGGAAGGGGCCGATGAGCGATGACGGTCATATCGTTTCGGCGGCGCAGGCGCCCATCACGCACCAGCCAGGTTCGTCGGGTTCGGCGACCGCCACCGCTAAGGCAGTGGCTGCGATGCAAGGTTTCCGAAGCGGACTCAATCTCGACGGATTGACTGTCCGCGAACCGGTTGAGGAGGGGCGGCGGTACTGAGGCGATGCTCAGCCGGGCCATCGTCTCCGACTACGCGCTACCCAGCCGGAAGGCATCCGGCAACGGCTCGTCGAAGCCATCCTGCATGGCCGTCGCGCCTCGGTGCAGGCCTGGGCGGCGTGGTTGGTCGCTCGTGCCGCTCGCGACTATTCGAGCCGAGGCCGCTCCGTCCACGGTCAGGATGACCTCGACGCCATCGCGGACGAGGCCGATGATCTCGTTGATCCGCGCTGGAATATCGCGGGTATCCAGTACGACAGGCATATCGCGTCCCCTCCGGACGTAGTATCGCCCATCGCAGCCACCCCGCCGCGAGCCGTGCCGCACAGCCCTCCTCCCGCCCCGACCTACGCCACGAACCGGCCTCCCTCAGCCGTGGCGATGTACCAGCCCACCGCCAGGTTCACCAGCGGGATCAGCATGAGCGGGCCCACCCAGCCGGGTTTGTTGGTGTTCTCCGCGATGCGCCACCAGACGAACCCCAGGAATACGATGTTGACGTATGGCACCAGCAAGATGATGAGGAACCAGGCCTCCATCTCGGCCATGTCGCAGAGCAGCCACAGGTTGCCGATGGGAACAAACGCCAGCCAGGCGTTCTGCTGCCCGGACTTCCGCGCAACCATGTAGATCGGCACGGTCTCGATCAAGTACAGCGCGAGCCAGAAGAAGGTGTCAGCCATGACGTTCTCCCTCCGTCCGCCCCCTACCTCGCCTTGCTGTGCCGCGCGTAGACCTCGGCGTGGGCCTTGCGGGCGGCGGTGATCAGCTCGGGGTAGGGGGTATCGGTGACGTCCACCAGGCCGATGTTGTAGTTCTCGCCATCGAACCAGCGGCCCGTGAGCGGCTCGTCGATGTACTGGAACCAGTGGCAGCCCACGAAGCTCGGGCAGTCCGCAACGCTCCGCACGTAGGTCAGGTAGGCGTCGGCGCGCTCTCGCTGGCTGGTGCGCGGCCCCAGCCCCTCGTGGAACATGCCCCGGTCCAGCGCGCCGAAGTGGAACTCGCCGATGACGATCGGCTTGCCGAGGTCGTTAGCGCCGGTGTAGTCGGCCCCGTTAACGGCTCCCTGGTAGATGTTGAAGCTGACCACGTCGGCCACCTCGGCGCAGGCCCGAACGGCGGGGCGGGGCGCCCAGGCGAAGCGGCATCCCAGGTAGAGCTGGTTGGGCGCGTGCTTGCGGACGACGGCCTTGCAGACCTCGAAGTAGCGCACCGCGAATGCGTGGATGAAGTCGTCCAGGTCCTTGCGGCACGCCGCGTTGGGGCTTTCGGGCACGCGTAGCGCCTCCCACGATGCCGCCGACGCGCCCCAGGCGGCGTTCAGCTTCTCCAGTGAGCCGTACTTCGCCTTGAGCGCGTCGACCTGCGCCACGCGGCAGGGCTGGTCGGGCGGGCTGGCCAGGGCCCCACGCTCCACTGCGTCCCAGGAGATCTCGTTGTCGCCGAAGTAGCCGATGCAGTAGCGGTCGGCAGCGAAACGCTTGGCAACGCCGGACAGGCCCTCTTCGGCCGCCGCCGGGAAGCCCGGGTCAAAGACATCGACCATCTTGGCCCAGTATCCGCCGCCCCCCTCGATGCGCCGCGACGTGCCGCTGACGCCGCCGCTGGCGGTGAAGGGTATGCGAGCCCGCGACATGAAGTCCCAGTCGGACCAGTTGGCGACCGTGTTGAAGCCCCAGGCCCTCAGCCGCGCCGCGCTGGTCTTCTCCCACTCCTTGCGCCAGTCGGACCCATGCTTCCGCACCAGGTTGGCGCAGTAGAAACTGAAGGTGCGCCCTTTGCCGCCGATGGCCTCCGCCATGCTGTGGACGCCCTCCTGCCGGGCGATGAACTGCCCGTACGGGCCGGCATCCTCGGGCAGCCACTCGAACCAGCGGTCGCGGCCGTCGATGAAGGTGTATTCGCCGGGGCCCACGCAGTCCACGCCGTTGGAGAAGAAGAGACGCCCCTCCGGCGTCACCAGCCACCACCGGCCGTCGACCTTCTCGGTGCGGAACCAGCCCGTGGCCTGGCGCCTGGGGCCGGACGCCCAGCCGCCGTAGCCGTCGCGGTCGGCAGGCCGAGGCGCGGCCTTCAGCTCGGAGCCCTCCCTGGCGAGCCTCTGCCGTAGCTCTGTCTCGGAGTGGAGCTTGCCGGGCCATTCGGCGTTGCGGTACTGGCCGAACCGGTCCACGAAGGGGTACTTCACCTGGGCCGAGGCGTCGCCCTTGCCGTAGAGCCTGAAGTTGCGGAGGATCAGCGTATGCTCGCGCGTGGGCTTGGCGAGGAACACCTGGAACGCGGTGATCTTTGAGAGGTCCAGCACCGCGCCGCCGCCTGTGGGACCGGTGACGGGGAGGCCGCGCATGCCCCAGAGCCCCTTGTCGCCGCCCTTGTTGAAGCGCAGACGGAAGGTGGTCCATTCGCCGGCCTTCACAGCGCCGCCGAGCTGGTTGCATGCCGTGACGCCGTCGGCGCCCGCGTTGTCCACGCGCATATTGACGGTCTGCGCCTCGGGCTCAGGGTTGAAGACGTCCACCGCGATGCCGGTCCAGCCCGACCAGTCCCACACCCCGATCACCGGGCGGAAGAAGGCGTTAGGCCAGTCCGTGACGCCGTACTGCACCTGCAATCCCTGCCGCGCGCCGCCCTTGATCAGCTCCACGGTGACGTTGTTGCGCACCAGCGTCTCGGGGATGCCCGCCTCCAGCGAGATGACGGCCTTCTCGTCGGGCGCTGCCAGGGCTGCGCCGGCGGCCGCGATGGCCGCGCAAATCAGGATGGCGGATAGGTTCATGGGTGTATTCCCTCCGGGGTGCGGGTTCAGGCCTTGAGGAGCCTGGCGGCGGCGGTCGCTCTGTGCTGTTCGGTCTCCTGCAGCGGCGTGCGGCCCGCAGCGCTCACGGCCTCGCGGTCGGCGCCTCGCTCCAGGAGGAGGGCCACCACTTCCTTGTGGTTGCCGTGGGCGGCGGCATGGAGCGCGGTGTCGCCGTAGTGGTCGTTCTGGTTCCGCGCGGCCACGTCGGCGCCGAGGTCGAGCAGTAGCGCGGCCATCTGGGTGTCGCCACGCCAGGCGGCGCACTGGAGCGGAGTGCAGCCGTCCTTGTCGCGGGCCTCCAGCAGCGACGGATCGGCCTCGACCATCTCGCGGACGGCCATGGCGTCGCCGGCCTTGGCGATCCTGATCATCTGCTTCTCGAGCTTGGCGCGTTCGGGCGTCAGCATGGTTCGGCTCCTTTCCGGCAGGCCTACAGCGTTGCGGCCACGCTAGCGGCCTCATCCAGCACGATCATGTAGTTCTCAACGGGCATGTAGTCGGTCAGGCTGTTGCCGGTACCCAGCGCCCAGTATCCGTCGGCGAAGCACTTCTCCACCTTATCGCGGGTGTAGGCGCGGAGGGTGGCCTCGTCGGCCCGGCAGATCATATCGACATCCAGACCGCCCAGCGGCGTGCAACGGGCGCCGTATCGAGCCTTGAAGTCCTCCACGGGCAGGATGGTCTCCTCGAACGAGTGCTTGGCATCGATCTTGCAGTCGTCAATGAGGTCCTCGTAGACGTTGGCCAGGTTGCCGCAGGAGTGGAGAATGAAGGGCTTGCCCGCAGCGTGTGCCTCGGCGGCCATGCCCTTGTAGATCGGGAAGATGTGCCGGCGCAGGGTCGCGGGCTTGAGGAATGTGGCGGTCTTGAAGCCCAGGTCATCGCCCTGGCGCAACGCACCGATGCAGTCCATCGTGGCCAGTTGCCGCACGGCGCTGACGTACATGGCCTTCAGCCGGCTGTAGAGCGCCTCCACCAGCTCGGGCTGGTCGAAGATGGCCATGGATAGCCCCACGACGCCCATGAGGTAGGTGGACCACTCGTAGGGCCCCGCGCAGACGCCGCCGACGATCCTTGCGCCCTCGGGCATCAGGCGGCCCACGGTCTCGAAGTGGCTGAACTCCATGGGGTCGGCGGGATCGGGCCAGGGGTAGGCCTCGAACTCGGCCATGCTGCGGATGCAGGCGGTGGCCTCGCTCTCCACGCTCACGGCGCCCTCGTGGGCCTCACGCGGCGGCAGGACCAGCCGCGGGGTGATCTCCATGGGGATGCAGTCGTAGCCCATGCCGATCCAGAAGTCCACGTAGGTCTGCCAGTACTCCTCCGAGCCGTAGGGCATGCGGCTGAAGGGCTTGCCCGTGCGCCGATCCACGAACCCGGGGCTGGTGATATGCTCGTAGCAGGGCAGGTGGTCGGGCTTCCCTGTGCGGGTGAGCACCTTGAGGAACTGGCTGAAGTCGGGCTGCCGTGTGGCGGGCATGGGCGATGACCTTTCGGTGGCGATGGGCGTTTGCGTCCTCCATTCTACGCCCAAACCGTACGCCGGAGTCCTACGGCAACGAGTGCAAGCCGCAGGTATATTGGTGCGTTGACGGACGGATTCGGGTCGGCCACAGGAATGCGGTGAACCATGAGGCCCGAGGCGATCCGCAACAAGGGAGATTGCCCACAATGCACCGAAGCCGCACGCACGGTTTCACGCTGATCGAACTGCTAGTCGTCATCGCCATCATCGCCATCCTGGCGGCGATCCTGTTCCCCGTATTCGCACAGGCGCGGGAAAAAGCCCGGCAGGCTGCCTGCATGTCCAACATGAGGCAGATCGGCACGGCGCTCCTGATGTACGCACAGGACTACGACGAGATCTACCCGCCGAGCCAGCTGCCCTCCTCGGCCCCAACGACCAGTTGGCCGACCATGCTCTTCAGCTACGTTAAGAACGAGGGTGTTTTCGTCTGCCCCTCGGGCGAGCCCAGCCCCGTGCAGCAGGACCTCGGCAACGGCGTGACCTCCGCCTACGTCGGCATCACCAGCAGCTACGCGAACCCGAATCCCTACGGCAACGCCGGCGACGGCAGCACCCTGGGACGCCAGTTGGTGAACCGTCTCTCGTACGGCCGCAACCTGATCCCGAACACCGCCTCCTCGTGGGCAACGGCCGGATTCTACAACGGCAACAAGAGCGGCTTCGTTACCACCGGCACCACGCTCTCCGTGGCGCTGGCGGACGTTGAGGACGCGGCCGGCACCATCCACATCATGGATGCCTGGACCCGCACCGCCGACCTCGGCAACTCCATCCGCGGCATCCAGCAGGAGATTCGCACCGACCACTTCTCGAACGCGACCGCCTCCAAGGTGGCGCGCCGCCACTCCGGCGGTTTCGAGGCCGTGTTCGGCGACGGCCACGCCAAGTGGCGCCGCTGGGGCACCACCGCCGCCGCCGACTGGACCATCCAGGCCGAGTAGCCCGTCCGCTCTGCATCGCCTGACCCCTCGCGCCCCGCCAGGCATCTCGGCGGGGCGCGATCCTGTCCGGGGCCGCCTCATGGCGGCTTGACAGCGCCGTGGTATATTTGCTGCAGGGGTACGGGCCCGGGCGGCAGCGGCGCCGTCGGCTACGCACCTCAACTCCTATTCGGGAAGGGAAAAGATAGCATGGACCAGCGCCGCAGGCAGGCGTTCACACTCATCGAACTGCTGGTAGTGATCGCCATTATCGCGATACTCGCCGCGATATTGTTCCCAGTTTTCGCCCAGGCTCGAGAGAAGGCCCGCCAGGTCTCCTGCCTCTCCAACATCAAGCAACTCGGCACCGCGATCTACATGTACGTGCAGGACTACGATGAGATGTACCCGCACGCCGACTACAGCCTCCCCGCCGGATCGGGTAGCCCGCTGAACCCGTCGGCCAGCGGCACCTTCGCCACCCGCGTGAACCACTACAAGTGGGAGTCCTGGCTGCTGCCGTACGTGAAGAACGTCCAGATCATGCAGTGCCCCAGCCGCCAGAAGGACGCCGAGGCCTGGGCCGTGAACGGCGAACTCAAGAACGCCTACGCCCTGAACCTCTCCATCACCGGCGCCAGCAACGGCCTGCAGGATCGCCCCTCGTTCCTGGGCGGCTCGCTCTCCGGTGTGCAGACCGTGGCCGAGACGTTCCTGATCCAGGAGCTCTACAATCAGGTCACCTACAACTATCTGATTAACAACGGCAGCAACGTCCTCTACCCGGCCGCCCTTCGCGAGTCCTGGGAGCCCTACCTGAAGCCCAGCGGCACCACCGATCGCCGCAACGCGCCGCACAACGAGGGCCTGAACCTCTCGTTCGCGGACGGCCACGCCAAGTGGATGCACGTAAACAACTTCCTGTCGCAGTGCCCCACGGCCGCCCAGTACAACGCGTGCATCGTGACGCTGCGCACCAACCCCGGCTCCGGTAGCGGCGTGAACACCTTCTACATCACCGCGCCGCCGGCGTGGACCGCCAAGTTCAACCTCTGGGGCCTCTACTAAGCTCCGGTGCGCCGGCGTCGGCCGGCGTGTGCCGCATCCCAAACGCCCCGTTTGCTTCGGCAGGCGGGGCGTTTGCGCGTGTGAACCCCGACGGTGCAGGGAAGCGCCCCCGCCCCGGCGTACCTTGGTGGCGGAGCGTATAACACTCCCGTGCCTGCGGAGGACCAATCGGCAATGAGTGCGTGGGTCAGGGTAGCGGTGTGTGCAAGCGTGTGCGTTGCAGCGGCTCCGTGCGCCACGGGACAGGGGAGGACGGCGATGGCCCGAACGGTACGGATCCAGGTGACGGCGCCGGGAGCCGTGGGTCAACGCATCGGAGGCCTGCTTCAGCGCAAGATCGAGGAGCGGTGCGGCGCCCGCGTGGTCACCGGCGGCCGCGCCGATCTGACCCTGGAACTCGCCCGCGACCGGCGGCTCCGGCCGGAGAGCTTCCGCATCGCCGACGGCAAGGGCGGCTCGGTACGCATTGCGGCGCCGGACGACCGCGGGTTGCTCTTCGGCGCGGGCAAGTGGCTGCGCGATGCCCGCTGGTCCGACGACGGGCTGCAGGCCGGCCCGTGGCGGGGCGTATCGGCGCCGGACAAGCCCTTCCGGGCCATCTACTTCGCCACGCACTTCCACAACTTCTACCACGACGCTCCCATCGCCGAGGTCGAGCGCTACGTTGAGGAGCTTGGCCTATGGGGCACGAACACCCTCGTGGTCTGGTACGACATGCACCACTTCAACGGGCATGACGACCCGGCCGCAGCGGCCATGCGCGCCCGCCTGCACGCCATCCTGGCCGCCGCCAAGCGCATCGGCATGGGCGCAGGGCTCACGCTACTCGCCAACGAGGGCTATGCTGACAGCCCCGCCGCCCTCCGCCTGACGCCGCCCACTCAGATCGAGGTGCGCGGCATGTACGGCGTGGAGCTCTGCCCGAGCAAGCCCGGCGCCCGCGAGGTGGTGCTGGAGGCCATGCGCCGGTCGTTCGAGACCTATCGCGACATCGGCCTGGACTGCATCTCCATCTGGCCCTACGACCAGGGCGGCTGCGGCTGCAAGGAGTGCGCGCCGTACGGCTCCAACGGCTTCCTGCGGATGGCCAGGCCCATCGCCGCACTGGCCCGGTCGATGTACCCCGGCATCAAGGTGATTCTCTCCACGTGGCTCTTCGATGCCCACAAGGACGAGGGCGAGTGGGCCGGCCTCACCGAGGCCCTGCGCAACGACCACGGCTGGCTCGACATGATCATGGCCGACTCGCACACCGTGTTCCCGCGCTATCCGCTGGAGAAGGGCGTGCCCGGAGGCCTGCCGCTGGTGAGCTTTCCGGAGATCAGCATGTGGGGCATGTCTCCCTGGGGCGGATACGGCGCGAACCCGCTGCCGGGGCGGTTCCAGGGGCTCTACGACAGCGCCAGGGCGAAGCTGGCGGGCGGCTTCCCCTATTCCGAGGGGCTCTACGAGGACATGAACAAGGCGCTCTACGCCGGTTTCTACTGGCAGCAGAACCGCCCGGCTGCCGCCATCCTACGCGAGTACGCCGCCTACGAGTTCGGTCCGGAGGCGGCCGACGACGTCCTCGCCGCCGTGGCGATCTTGGAGCGCAACCATACACGCCCGCCGCAGGACGCAGGCTCGGCGGAGGCCCTGGCGCACCTGGACCGCGCCGCCACCACCATGCCGGCACGGGCGGTCAAGGCCTGGCGGTGGCGCATCCTGTACAATCGCGCCCTGCTCGACCGCGACCACTACGCCCATCCCGGCCAACGCACCGAGGCGGGCCGGCAGGCCCTGCGCGAGTTGGTGGCCATCTACCACGCCGAGAACGGCCTCGACTGGGTGAAGCCGCCGGCCTGGTAGACCGGCGCGAGCTACGGCGCCACGGTCACCTCGCTTACGTGGGCGCCCAGCGACAGGCCCATGGCCTCGGCGGTGGTCGCGGGCTTGCCGTTCAAGGTCACGCCGGAGAGGGCGATGCCGCTGACGCCGTGCTGCGGGTTGAGGCCCTGGAACCAGGACTTGGGGATACGCTTGCCGACCACCGAGAGGTTCTTGTACGTGATGCCCGTCACCACGCCACGCTCCTTGTCCTGCGAGTAGGGGTTCTGGGCGATGACGATCACCAGCAGGAACGGTACGTAGGCGTCGTTCGGGTTCTCGACGTACTTCTCGTCGCGCGTGGCCTGCATCTTCGGCGAGGGACAGATGTCGTCGGTCTCCAGCCGGATGCCCTCGTAGCGGACGTTGTGTACCCTGGCCCGGTCGCCGCACTGGATGTCCATGGCGATATGCGTGGTGCGGATGATGTCGCAGTCGGAGAAGACGATGTCGGTGAACTCCGGCGCCGAGGTCTCCGCGCCAATCTCCAGCCCGCGGCCCCAATCGCACCAGATGACGCAGTTGCTGACGCGGATGCCGCGCACAGGGCGGTCGCTGAAGCCGGTCGGTCCCCAGTTAAGGCCCTTGAGCACGATCGCGTCATCGTAGGCCCGCACGAAGCTGTCGCGCACCACCACGTCCTGGCTGTTGCAGAGGTCGATGCCGTCGGCGTTGTAGCGCCAGAGGCCCACGAGCTTGACGTTGGCGATCTCCATGCGGCTGCAGCCGAACGCGGAGAGGCACCAGACGTCCGGGTCGCGCAGGATGACGCCCTCGATCTTCACGTCGGAGCTGTTCGACAGGCGGATGCAGCCGCCGCCCTTGTCGCGCTCATACTCACTCAGGTCGATGACGCCCCGGCCCAGGATCCGCACGCCGGTGACGCCGTTCACCTGCACGGAGCCGTGGACCACCGCGCCGCCCGCCACATAGAGCGTCTCGCCGCTCTTCATGTCGATGCGCCCCGGCCGGTGGACGCCCGGCCCGAAGTAGCGCACGTTGGGCGTGTTGGGCTTGGGCGCGGCGGCCTCGGGCGGGTTGGCGAAGAGGTGCAGCGCGTGGTGGCGGCCGTCCAGCTCCACGGTGACCTGCCCGGGCTTGGCCATGGTGAAGGTGAGCTTGGCGCCCTTGCGGGTGACCCGGACCCTCCGCGAGAGCGGCCGCACGACGGCGGCCGAGAACGGACGGGCGGAGGTCACCTCCACAGTGACGGGGCCGTCCATGCCCCAGGTGGCGAAGGCAGCCTCCTCGCTCTGGTCGATGGGCCGCTGGTAGCCGGGCCAGACCTGGTTGATCGGAACTGCTGAGACCCGGCAGAACTGGACCGGCACAGCCTTGCCGTTCACGCGGACGCTGTAGAGGCTGGAGAGCTTCTCGCCTGCCGGTGCGGGCCAGACGCTGACCCCGACGGCCTGGCTGGCTCCGGCCGCCACCAGGAGCGCCAACGCGAATGCCGTACTGAGAAGATGCCACGAGGTGACCATTGTGCTCTATCCTTTACGCGTGAGCGGGCGCGAGTGCGCGCCATTGTGTCCATGCTACCCAACGAAGGCGAGCCGCGAGAGGCGCCCATGCGCATCGTGACCTACAACATACGGGGCGGGCTGGGCTGCGACGGCGTGCGAAGCCTCGCCCGCGTGGCCGACACGCTCCGCGACCTGCGGCCCGACGTGGTCTGCCTGCAGGAGGTCCACCGCTTCCTGCCGGTGAGCCGCTTCGCCGATCAGCCCGCGGAACTGGAGCGGATGCTGGGCATGCGCATCGCCTTCCACCCGGTGAGCCGCCTGGGCATCGCGCGGTTCGGCAACGCCGTTGCCACGCGCCTGCCCATCCACTCCATCGGCATGCACCGCCTGACCAACGACCGCGAGCGCGAGCGCCCGGCCATGCGCTGGGAGAGCCGCGGTCTGCTCGAGTTGGTGGTGGATGCGCCGGGCGGCCCGCTCCGGGTCATGACGACCCATTGGAGTCTCAACGCCACGGACCGCCTGCTCTCGTCAGCCACCGTGGCGGAGATGGCCGGCGGATGCCCCGAGCCCGTGATCCTCTGCGGCGACCTGAACGCCCCACCGGACAGCCTGGAGGTCACCCAACTCGTGCGGCGATCCGGCCTGGCCGACGCCGCATCGGCCGACTCGCAGCCCACCTATCCGGCCGACGCTCCCAACGCCCGCATCGATGTCATCCTGCGCAGCCCGAAGCTGGGCGAGGCCAGGGCATGGACCGTAGCCTCGCCGGCATCAGACCACCTGCCGCTGGTAGCGGAGTGGGGGTAGGGTGACACGGGCGAACACGGACTGACACGGACACTCGCGTTACGGTGTCACCCCCTCAGTACGGATTGGATGCCGCCATCTCCCATGCCTTCACGCCGCTGAACTTGGCCGCGCCGCCTTCGGCATAGAGCGACACGCCCAGGCTGTCGGGCCGGCCGGGGAAGACGCGGCGGCAGATCGCCTGGCGGTCGTTGGCGTAGACCTCGACGACCGACTTGTCCACGAAGACCCGCAGCCGTAGCGGTTCTCCGGCCTTCAGCTCCAGCGGCGCGCTCTCCACTACCTTGCGGCCCGCAACGCCGCTGTGCGTGCTGTCCATCACCAGGGCGCGCTTGGCGGCGTCGTAGTAGAGCAGCGTCTCTTCCTCGCCGCCGGCAGATGCGCGGACCTTCACGCCGGACTTCTGCGCCGTGCCGGGGGCGATCTGGAGCGCGATCTCACAGGAGTCGCCCTTTACCCCCTCCAGCGGCTTGGCGGCGTCGGACAGCGTCGTGGGACGCCATGCCTTTGGGTTCAGCCGAAGCCGCTCGAGTTCGGCCACCGGGCGCATGCGTAGCGTCCCGTCCGAGCCGACCCAGAGCGTCCGCGGCAGACCGAAGACGCCCGACCAGCCCTTGGCCTTGTCGCCGCCGGGGTTGTCCGTAAGCCAGGACCACATGATCTGCCGCCCCTTGCCGTCGACCAGCGCCTCGGGGGCGAAGAAGGTGTTGTCCACCCAGGTCATGCGGCCGTGGTTGTCGGGCAGGAAGCGGTCGTCCTTGTACGCGCCCACGTAGTACTGGCAGCCAATGTTGTGGCTGATGAAGAGGAGGAGGTGCTTGCCGCTCGCCTTGCCGCCGTCCGGGCTCGACGGGAGCGGCAGGAAGCTGGGACACATGTTGTCCTCGCTCCGGTCGGTCCACTCGGGCCTGCGCTCGTAGAACACGTGGCGGTAGGTCCAGCTCTTCAGGTCGGTCGACTCGAAGAGGTAGAGCCGGTCGCCCTGCTCGCTCAGCGGCGCGTCGGGCGCTCGGCCGATCTTGTTCAGCACCAGCAGGCTGCCGGTGAGCATGTAGTACTTGCCGTTGTGCTTCCAGATGTTGGAGGGATCCGCCGAGCCGATGGTGATGGGCATGCCCGCCGCGTCGGTAGTCTCGGTGAGGCCGAACTCGGTGCTGCGGATCACGGGGTTGGCTTCGGACTTCTGCCAGAAGTCGTAGGGTGGGCCGGCGCTGCGGGCCACGCCGATGCCCTTGGGCCCCCAGAGCATCCAGTAGGAGAGGTACGCCGCGCCGTCGTCATCCACAAACCCGCCGCCGCTGAAGCATCCCTCGTCGGTCCCGCCGGGTCCGATGCCGTCCGGCTGGTGCCGCCAATGGAGCAGGTCGACGCTGGAGATGTGCCCCCAGCAGAAGCCCGAGCCGCTCCGGTTGTAGAGGTACATCAGGTGGTAGCGGCCATCGGCGTAGAAGGCGCCGTTGGGATCGCCGGGCTCGCCCATGTCTTCGGGCACACAGAAGTGGTAGCCGGGCCGCCAGGGGTCCGCCAGGAAGCGCTCGCGGAGGAGGCGTGCCGACTGCAGCGCTGCGTCGGGCACCGGCCCCGTGAAGCCCCACTGCTGCGGCACGGCGGCAGCTGCGCCCTGCGCCGATGCGGTCATGATGGCCGTGGCGCCCTTGCCGGGCAGCACCAGACAGCCGTCGCGGAGCTTCACATCGCCCACGAGCTTGATCTCGGCGAAGCGGCCCGTGCGCTCGCGGAGCCCCTCATCGGCAAAGGACCACCAGGCCCAGGGCGCCGGTCCGCCCTCCACCGAGCCCGGCTTGAGGCGACCGATGGCCTCGGCGTCCAGGGCAGAGGCATAGATGCGCGCGTCGCGGATGCGGCCGGCGAAGGTGTCGCTTGCGCCGGCCTGCGTGTGGCGCTTGCCGAACATGACCACGGCCGCCGGGCCGAAGCTCACCGGTTCGCCGCCCATGGCGTAGCGGGCCACCAGCGCTCCGTTGCGGTAGAGGGAGACCTCCTTGCCGCGGTAGCTGACGGCGACCTGCACGAACTCGTCGGGGCCGGCGGCCTCGGCGGGCCAGGCGTCCTGCTCGCGCTGGGTGCGGTTCCAGCCGTCGCTGCCCGGCATCCATCGCGCCTTGGCCAGCTCGCCGAAGACGATGCCGTCGAACATGGGCCCGCCGTCGTCCAGCGTCAGCGCGCTGCCGCCCTGCTGCTTCAGATCGCTCACGGCGGCCCAGACCACCAGCGTCTTGTCACGCACCACGCCGTCGCCGATCTGCGGCCCCGCCGCGCAAGCGCAGGCCGCCACGGCCAGCGCCGCCGCCAGTATGATCTGCCATGCCGGTCCGCCCCACTGCAAGCACTCGCGCATTCCGCCCTCCCGGTGTCGGCCGGCAACTCCACCCAGCCGCGCTCAAGTTCCACGGCAAGTGCGGCAAGTCCTGCCGAGGTAGGGCCACCGGCAAGGGCCGACGGCTACGAACGGCGCGAAGTCGCCCTCCGGCGACCCGACGGCACGGGCATGACCGCGTTGACCCCACTAACGACCGCCCCACCGACCAGTCTTGGGCCGCGCACCGCCTGCCGTTGACGTCGCCCTGAACGAAGTGAAGGGCCCCGACCCCGGCGCTTGCCTCGCCCGCCGCAGGAACCTGCTGTGCGTCCGCCGAACCTAGGCCACGGCGGCGCGGGTGCGCCGTCACCGGGAGGGAACCACCATGTCCGCCTGCGCCTGGCTCGAATCATCCTTGCGCCGCGTCTATCCCGCATCCCCTGCGCGGGATGCCACGTCGCTTACCGTCTGTGCGGCCCGCAATGACCGGGCCTCGTTCCAGGTCTGCGTCCGCAACAGCTCGACCTCCGCAGTTCGGGCCGAGGTCGCTGTGGAGCCGGGATGCGAGGGACTTGCGGCGCTTGTGCGCCGCGTGGGCATGGTCGCCATGGCGCACCTGAACACCGACACGCCGGCCGATGAGTGCGAGGGCTCCGGGTATGTGCCGGGCCTGGCGCCGGACCCGCTCTACCCGGAGCAGGCGGCGTTGGTGGGACCATCGGAGACCGCCGCGTTCTGGGTGAGCCTCTCCACGGCCCGAGGCATGGACCCCGGCGCCCACGATCTGCTGGTCCGCACAAGCATCGAGGGGCAGCCGCCCGCCGAGATGCGCGTGACGCTACTTGTGGGCGAGCCGGCGATCGACCTCCGCAAGCCCTTCTGGGTAACGCACTGGTTCTACGCCGACGCCCTCTGCGACTGGTACGGCGTGGAGCCCTTCTCCGAGGCGTTCTGGCCCATCTGCCGGCGGTACATGACGGACCACGCCTCCCACGGCGGCTCCAGCCAGTACGTGCCCATCTTCACACCGCCCACCGACGGCGTCAAGCGCCCCACCCAGCTCCTGCGCGTGTCGGAGCCGACACGGGGGCGCTACGAGTTCGACTTCACCGATGTGGACCGCTGGGTCGCCACGGCCCGCAAGGCCGGTGCGAGCTACTTCGAGTGGACGCACCTCTTCAGCCAGTGGGGCGTGAAGCACGCGCTCCGCGTCTACCGCGACAACGCCGACCCGGCCTCGCTGCTCTGGCCCGCCTCTACCGGCGCCGTCTCGCCGATCTACCGCCGCTTCCTGGCGCAGTTCCTGCCGCGGTTCCACGCCTTCCTGAGCGAGCGCAAGCTGCTTGATGTGTCGCTCTTCCACGTCTCGGACGAGCCGGGGCTGGACCACCTGGAGAGTTATCGCAGCGCCCGCGCCATGCTCCGCGATCTGGCGCCCTGGCTCCGGTCGTCCGACGCGCTGAGCAACCTGGAGTTCGGCAAACTGGGGCTTGTGGACATCCCGATCCCCTCCATCTCCGAGTCCCGGGCCTTTGCCGAGGCGGGCATTCCGGCGTGGGCCTACTTCTGCTGCGGGCCGCGCGGCCGGTTCGTGAACCGCCTGATGGACACGCCGCTGGTGAAGATCCGCTCCATCGGCTGGCTGCTCCATCGCTTCGAGGCCGGCGGCTTCCTCCACTGGGGCTACAACTACTGGTACCGGTCACAGTCGCGGCAGCTGGTCGACCCCTTCTCGGAGCAGGCCGGCGGCGCCTGGCCGGGTTGGCCCTACGGCGATCCGTTCGTCGTCTATCCGGGGCCGCAGGGGCCGCTGGACAGCATCCGGTGGGAGGTCTTCGCCGACGGCTTGCGAGACCAGGCGCTACTGCGCACGCTGGGCTCCACCCCCGCCGACGCGCTCCTGGCGCCGCTGCAAGGCTACGACCGCTTCCCGCGGGGCGCGGCGTGGCTCCTCACCGCCAAGCGTCGGCTTCTGGGGCTGTAGCGGCATTGGTCGCAAGGGAGGCAGGCAATGTCTAGGTACGTGCTTGCAGTGCTGGCCATGGCGGCGCTACTGGCGACGCCGACGGCGGGCAGGGCCGACCGGACGCCCCTGCACAACTTTAAGGACCCGGGTGTCTGGCGGCACCAGAACGACGGCGGACTGGCGCCGAAGGTGGCCGCCGCGCCGGGTGGAATGCGCATCACCTACCATGATGCTGCACCACACTGGGGTAACCTGACTGCTCCCTGCACGGTACCGCCGCGCGCCCGTGCGCTACTGGTTACGCTCACCAAGGTGCGCTCGTCCGGTAGCGCGGCCATGCACGTCTGGCTATGGGAGCCCGACCAGGACGCCTGGATGGCCCCGGTTACCGCTGACGGAGTGCCGTTCGGCCAATGGAAGGCCGGGAGACGTACGCTGCGGATCCCAGTAACACGGTTTGCTTTTGAGCCAAGGGGCGCAGGTACCCGCCATATGGCCGCGGCTAGCCGTATGCTAGTAGGGTGCAATTACGCGGACCTGGAAGTCGTGATGAACTCCATGGAGTGGGATATCGACGATGGACCAACACGATCTGAGCTACCGGTGACCCCGGGGCTCAGCGTCAATCAGGACGGCAGGCCCGTCATCGGCATCCTGGACATGGGGCCGGGGCTACCTGACGGCTTCGTTGCGGCGCACAAGGCCGAGCAGTTGGCCGAGGCGCTCAAGAACCGGGGCTACTCGGTTCCGATCATCAGGGCGGGCGACCTGTTGGCCAGCGGGCTGCTGTCCAAGAGCCGGATGCAGGCCCTCGTGCTCCCCAGCGCCCCCTACTTCCCGGCCGCGCTGCGCGAGCCCTTCCTCGCCTACCTGCGCGAGGGTGGCGGGTTCATCGCGCTCGGCGGCTATGCATTCCAGAAGCTGGTCGAATGGAACGGGCAGGCGTGGGTCGAGGCGGGCAGCGGCGTCACAGCCGGTGAGATGACCCAGCCGATCCCGGCCGCCGAAGGCATGACCACGCGGTTCGGCCGAGCCGGCGACGCCATGACCTTCGCGCCCGAGCAGATCGGCATCTTCGACCCGTCGTTCCAGCTCAAGGGCGCGACGCATTCGCAGCCGTCGGCATGGCTCACCGGCATCTGGCCCACGGCCGCCAGCCGGCTGGATGCGGTGTTGCCGAAACCGGCCGAGGGGTTCGCCGCGTCGGGCCTCATCGGCGACAACAATCCCGTGTTCCCGCCGGTCTACCGCCGCTGGGTGCCCATGCTCGAACTGGCCGACGCCGACGGCAGGCCCCGCGGCTCCGCCCTAAGCCTCATGCGCAACCATACGGGTCCTTACGCGGGCTCGACCTGGGCCTTCAGCGGCGTCACCGGGCAGAAGGTCGTGCTGGGCGGCCAGGGGCAGGAGAAGCTGCTCGCGCTGGCCGCCGAGGCGTGCGCCGGCAACATGTGGCTGCGCGGATTGCGGTCCGAGTACGCATCCTACTCGCCGGGCGAGACGGCTGTGCTTGAGATTCGCGTTCGCAACGACTCGGCAACCGCCAAGACCGGCACGGTCTCCGTCTACGCAGAGGCCAGGTCCGTCTCCTCCGTTAAGGTGAAGCTGGAGCCGCACACGGGCGCCATGGTGCGCATGCGGCTGGCCATCGACGAGTCGCTGCCATCCATCGTGCGCCTGACGGCCAATCTGACCGTGGGCATCGCGCTGGCCGACACCGCCTTCGCCGGTCTGGTCGTCCGCAAGGCCACGACCCTGGCCATCGGGCCGAAGGTTGCGTGGAAGGACAACTACCTGACGGTCGACGGCGTCCCCCGCTTCCTGCTCGGCGCCAACCAGACCGGTTTCATGTTCTACTCAGATCGTGAGGACCCGGCCGTCTGGGATGCTGACCTCCTGCGCATGGCCGCCAGCAACGTGCGCATCCTCCGTATCCTCCACTTCTCGCCCTTCGCCAAGGCGGGCTACGAGGGGCAGGCCGCGCACAACTCGCTAGACCTGGCCAACCGGCCCGAACGGCTCTGCAGGCAGATGGACGCCATCGTCCACCTGGCGATGAAGCGCCGCGTAGCGATCTTCCTGACGCTCCACGACTGGCTCGACGTGGCCCTCACGGATGAGGACCTTCGCGCACAGGCCGACTGGAACGCCTTCTGGGCCGACCGGTACAAGGACGCGACTGGCGTCTTCTTCGACATCCAGAACGAGCCTGCCGTGTCGATCCCCGACCGGCCGGACATGGCGGCGCTCTGGAACGCCTGGCTGGCCCGCAAGTACGGTTCCGACGCCGCGCTGAAGGCCGCCTGGCACGCTACCCCGCCCGAGGCCGCCCTGCCCAACGTGCCGCTGAAAGGCGGCTCCGATCGGTGGGACGACGTCCGCACCGCCGACCGCAAGCGCTTCGAGGCCGAGGTGCTGAACCGGTGGCTCCAGGCGAACGTCGAGGGCGTGAAGCGCGGCAACCCGAAGGCGCCGGTCTGCGTGGGCTACCTACCATCTATGCCGCCCGCCGACAAGGTGCTGGGCGTCCGGCATACCGACTTCTCGAACATGCACTACTACGGCGACCTTCGCGGCTTCCCGCTGGAGTTCAGCCTCATCGACCGCCGCGCCTACGGCAAGGGCCTCAGCGTCGGCGAGTTCGGCGCCCAAGAGGCGCACCAGGCGCGCAACGCCGGAGCCATCGGCGCACCGGACGCCGAGAGCAAGCGCCGTTTCAGTTGGACGGTCCACCACGCGGTGGGCCTGGGCGGGGCCTTCGCCGCGGCCTGGTGCTGGAAAGACATGGACGAGATGGTCTTCCCCTGGGGCCTCTGGCATCGGGGAACGCCCGTCGCCAAGCCGTGGATGAAGACCTACGCCGCCCTCGGCGCCTTCCTAAAGGACTTCGAGCCCGTCTACGAGCGGCCCAAAGTCTACTTGCTCCTGCCCGACGCGCACCGCGTTGGGCCGCGGTTCGACGCCATCCACTCGGCGCTCCAGCGCTCGGTCGAGCTGCTGCTGAGCCAGCAAGTCAACTTCGGCGTGCTCAACGAGGAGGACCTTGCCGCGGTTCCCGAGGGTGCGCGCGCCATCTTCTGGCCCTTGCCCTACTGCCCGACCGACGCGGCGTTTGAAGTGGTGGCACGCTGGGTTGTGGCGGGCGGGACGCTCTACTTCAGCGGCGGCATCGGATTCGACGGGGCCCGTCGGCCCACGCAGGAGGCGCGCTACGCCATGCTGGGCCTGGCCAGGCGTCAGGATGTCTCTCCCTTCGATGTGCCCGACGACATCTGGGGCGAGCCGCCCATGGAAGCCAAGGCCGGCAAGGGCCGCGTCCTCTTCGCGCCCTACCCGCTGGAGCTACGGCCGCACGACACCGACGAGGCCCTCTACGCCGTGGCCCTGCATCGGGCCGGGGTCCATCCGAACACCGTGCGGGCGCCCGGCGGAACGGTCCGCTGCCTCACCATCCCCGATCGGCGCGGCGGGCGACTGACCATGCTAGCCCGCACCGACACGGGCGAGCAGGCCCTGCCCGTCCGCCTGCCCGGCATGACGGCCAACCTGCAGATGCCCGCCGGAGCCTGCGCCTTCGTGATGACAGGCTCCGACGGCAAGGTGACCGCCATCGAGCTGGACGGCAGGCTGGTCGCTATGCCATAGTCCACGGCTACCGCAGGGTCGTCGGTGACGCGGCACGCAGCGTCACCGGCCCCAGCAGTCCCGACTCCGCCAAGGGTGAATCGGACCGGTACGGGTTGTGCGTCACCGTGGCCACGCGCTTCGCCTCCGGCAGGGCCGCGTCGCCGATCAGGCGGTTCTGCCACAGGTTGGTCACCCGCACGGTCAGCCGATTGGCGCCCGGCTTCAGCGCCGATGAGACATCGACGCGCCACGGCGGCCGCCAGATCACGCCCAGCGCGTGGCCGTTGAGACTCACCTCCGCCAGATTCTTCAGCGAACCCAGGTCCAACGTCACCACCTTCTTGCTTGCCACCCATGCCGCCGGCGCCTGGAAGGTGGTCTCGTAGGCCGCGGTGCCGGAGAAGTGGCGGATGCCCTCCTCCGGACGCGTCGTCCAGTCGGTGAGGTTGTCGAAAGCCACACGGCCTGGGCCGCCCCAGCGCGTGGCGAAGGTGACCTTCCACGGCCCCGCCACCTGCGCGGTCTCCGCTCCGGGGAGCGCGCGGCGCACCACCTTGCCGGATGCGTAGGCGGCAGCGACCTCTGCCGGCTGCCAGGACGTGAGCACGGGCGTGCCGGTGCCGGCAACCACGTCGTAGGTGGGCGACTCGGCATCGGCCTGCACGGCCGGGATGCGGAGCACGCCGTTCTCCCGCACGGTGACAGAGCCCGGACGCCCGTCGTAGGTGTACTCCACCCGTAGCTCCTTCACATGGAAGGGCGCCGGGTCGCCACCCGCCAGCGTGTTGGTGGCGTCGAGCTTGATCGCCCCGCCTCGCACCTGCGCCGCCACGCGGGCCGTCAGGTCCTGCGGGGCGCCGAAGCCATCCGATGCGGCGTAGAGCGCGCGGTTGATATCCAGCGTATGGCGGCGCGCCGCCTCGGGCGATGCCGGCCGCCACTCCAGCCGCACCAGCCGATCGACGGCCTGGGCCCGCTTGCGGAAGACCACGAAGAGCGCCTGCCCCGGCCCGAAGCGCAGGTCAACGGCGGTGAGCCCGCCGGGCTCGGTGCGCCAGACCGGGGCAACACGCACGGCGCCCGTCTCGGCGTCCCATACCTCCGGCAGCAGTCCCGCCACCCGGAACGTGCAGGTGGCCCGTGCCGATAGCGGCTCCTGGTTGGTGATGAAGTAGACCTCTGCGCCGCCCACGCGGCGGTGGAGCCAGAGCATGCGCGTGGTGTCGTCGGTCCGGATCGCGCAATCGGGCCGCAGCCGCACGTCATCGAGCGCTGGCTGCACGCGGACCGCATCGCCGGTCCAGTAGATGCGCCCTTTGCCGACCCGATTGCAGATCGTCGCCTTGCCGTCCAACCCGTCCCAGAGCTTCGCTGCCAGGCCGATCACCTCGTCATCGGCGCGAGGGAACCCGGCGAGGCCGAACGCACGGCTTGGGCGCGGGCCGACGACCACCGCGCCCTGGCGCACCAGATCGGCGATGCGGCGCAGCACACGAGGAGACATGGCGCGCTCGTTGGGCAGGACGAGGATCCGGTAGGTGGCCCCGCTCGGAGCCACGATGCGCCAGCCGACCACGCGCAGGCCCTGCAGGAGCATATCGCGATCGACGCCGTCGAGCGCGTACCCTTCCGGTGCGGTTCGCAGCGCCCGGCCTTCGCTGTTGAAGGAGTAGCCGTCCTCGCCGGCATACGACAGGATGTCGGCAACCGGCTTGCCTGCCTGCAGCAGGTACTGGCACCGGCCCAAATAGCCGAAGTAGGCCTTGCCCTGCTCCCACCAGGTCAGGTTCCGCGTCAGGTGGATGCCGTTGCCCCAGGCCCAGCCCGGCTTCCGGTCGTCGGTCCAGCGCTGCCCGGCATAGCTGTGGAAGTAGTACCGGTTCACGCCCTGCGCATAGATCCAGTCGCCCTGCGTCTTCATGCTCCACGGGTCGAAGTTCCAGAGGTCGCCGGATGTGAAGGCCTCGGCCCCGACGATGGGCCTCCCGTAGACGTGCGCTGCCGATGCGGCCATGCGCGAGATGCCGCCGTCGTCCAGGTTGCCGAACCAGAACTCGCTCATGGGCATGTCGCTGACGCCGCTCGCCCGCAGCGCGTCGAACCCGCCGTTGCCGTAAGCCTCGGCAGAGCTCTTCAGCCCCTGCCGCCGGACGATGCGGGTGAATGCCGCGTAGTAGCTCTCGTTCCAGAGGTCGGCCACGGTCCGGCGGAAGTCATCCATGAAGCGCCTGGTGGTCGCTTCGTCGCCGAGCGTCCTGCCGGTGAGGGCCGGGAGCCAGTTCCTCAGTTCGTAGCCGCGGAGCCGATGGAACTCATCGGGCAGTGCCGGGGTCCAGTTCTGGTCGCCGCACTCGTAGCTGTCGATGAGGCTGTAGGCCAGCGTCTTGCCTGCCAGCGGCCCCGCATCGGCTATCACCTTGTTGACGAAGCTGCGGCAGTGGCTCTCGACGGCCTCGCGGCTCAGCTTGTCGCACTCCAGGCCCTCGCCCCACTTGGTCACGGGATGGTTCTTCTTGCCGATGGGCGTGTGGCCCAGCCGCAGGAGCGTCCAATCGCCGGCTGGTGCGTCCCACTGCACGGAGCCGTCGGCGCCCATGCGGACGGTGAGGTCAACGACTGTGTTGTCCGGTATGAGCCGCGACCCCGGCTCAGCTGTCAGTTCCAGGTCTGCCACTGTGTTCGCCGTGGCGTCCGCCTGGAACGTGCGCCCCTGGCTCAGGTGGAACGCGAACCGGAAGACCCGAGCCGTGACCTGCGCGAAGCTCGCTGTCGTCTGCCACTCGACGCCGATGTCCAGGAATGACTGTGGCATGGGGTAGCGACCCACGCTGCGGAAGCCGGCGCCGTCGTCGGAGACCAGTAGCTCCACGTCGTCTCGGGTCCACTGCGGTCCCGGCGTCAGGCGGAAGCCGCAGGCGCTGACGGGGCGATCGAAGGTGAGGTCGAGATGTCCGTCGCGCCGGCCGTCGAAGGGCGTGGCGATGAAGGTGCCGGGGTCGCCGTCGCAGAGGCTCGCACCGTCTACGGGCGTTCCCGAACCGGTCGATGCGGCAGGCCGAAGGTCGTGCACGGGCCGGATATGCTCAGCTTCCGGGGTGGGGAAGGCCAACAGCGCCACATCGCGGTAGTGCCCCAGCCGGGTGGTTGGTTGGGGTAGGCGGGCCACGACGTGACCGCCGCCCTGCACCTGCGCCTCGGTCCAGACCAGCGCTTGCATCGCCTCGGCGGCCTTCACCCAGGGGCCGCCACTGCTGCTCCAGCCCTCGCAGTTGAAGCAGCCCACCTCCAGCCCAAGCCTGTCGGCTTCGCGCACGGCGTGCTTCGTCATCTCGCGCCAGGCGGGCGTCATGAACGGCGCGGGACCGTCGGCCGCAAAGGGGATGTTGGCGATAGTGCCTCCGCCGATCCCCACGCGCTTCATGGCTTCGAGGTCGGCCGTGATGCCGGGGCGCGACACATTGCCCGCCAGCCAGTGCCACCAGACCTGCGGCCAGGCTGAGACCGGCGGATTGCGGAAGCCGCGCTCCAGGTCGTCGGGGCGGGCAGGCACGGCGAGCAGGGCGCCTGCGGCGGCCAGCAGGGGCATGAGACGGCGGCAGATCATGGCACTTCCTCCAAACGGGTGGCGCCGCTCCGGCGCGCCGAGCAAGGATACCCGCGAGCCGGCTCACGGACGCGAGGTAGACTGCCCGCAGGAGAGCGCCGCCGAATGCAGCAACCACCCCAGGACGCCCGCCGTGGAGCACGCTTCCCGGCGCTGGCGCACCGCGACTTCAGGCTGATCTGGATCGGCCAGACGATCTCCGTGGCGGGCACGCAGATGCAGTCGGCGGCGCTGCTGTGGCATCTCAACGCGCTGACCCATTCGCCCGTGGCACTGGGCCTCATGGGGCTCTACCGGGCGCTACCCATGGTCGCCCTCTCCATCGCCGGCGGCGCCATGGCCGATTCCGCCGACCGACGCCGGGTGCTCATCGTCACGCAGATCCTGCTGGGCTTCTCGGCCGCCGCGCTGGCAGCCGCCACGGGAGCCGGGCATGACACGGCGGCGCTGCTCTACGGCATCACCGCAGTCAACGCGGCTACCCAGGCCTTCGGCAACCCGGCCCGGCAGGCCCTCATGCCCAACCTGGTGCCCCGAGAGGACTTCGGCAATGCCGTCTCGCTCAACTCCATCGCATCGAACACGGCCGCCATCGTCGGCCCGGCTGCCGCGGGCTTGCTGGTGGCCCGAGTGGGCATGGCGGCCGTCTACTGGGTGAACGCGGCCTCGTTCCTGGCCGTCATCGCGGCGCTGCTGGCCATCCGCCCCAAGGACGCCCGACCCGAGGGCCCCGGTCCCGGCATGGGCCTTGCGGCGGCGGCCGAGGGGCTGCGGTTCGTCTTCCGCACCCCGATCCTGATCTGGACCATGGGCCTCGACTTCACCGCCACGTTCTTCTCCACGGCCTCGTCCCTGCTGCCCATCTTCGCCACCGACGTGCTGAAGGTCGGCGCTGAGGGCTACGGCCTGCTGGCCGCTGCCGAGGGGATGGGCTCGCTGGCCTCTGGTTCCGTCATGGCGATGCTGCGGCCGCCCCGCCGAACCGGACGGGCGATCCTGGCGGCCGTGACGCTCTATGGCGTTGCCACCGCCCTGTTCGGCCTGTCTCGTACCATGTGGGCAGCGTTCGCCGCGTTGGCCCTGCTGGGCGCGGGCGACACGGTCAGCACCATCCTGCGGCAGACGCTGCGGCAGATGGTGACGCCCGACCGCCTGCGCGGCCGCATGACGGCGGTGAACATGCTCTTCGTCATGGGCGGCCCGCAGTTGGGCAACCTGGAGGCCGGGCTGGTGGCGGGCCTCTGGGGCGTACCTTTCTCGATCGCATCCGGCGGCCTGGCCTGCGTCCTCGTGGCGGGCCTGGTCTGGTGGCGTGGCCGCGCTCTGGCGGACTACCGCGACGGCACGCACGCAAGGAGGCTTCCATGATCCAGCGAGCCCTCGCCACGCTCCTGCTGGCGGCCTGCGCCGCAACGGCCGCTGCCGCTGCCGAAACGCCCGCCAACGGCGGCTTCGAGCGGGGCTCCGCGGGTTGGACGCTGACCGCCGGACCCTATGGCCGCCCGGCGCAGGGCTCCGCCCAGGCGGCCCGCGTGGCGAAGGGCCTCGGCCGCGCCGGCTCGGCCGCCCTGCAGCTAGATGCCCGCGGCCGCTCGGCCGAGGTGGACGCCTACTCCGCGCCCGTGCCCGTGGTGGCCGGCCGGGGTTGGCGCCTCGCCGCGTGGGTGCGCGCCCTGGCGCCGAAGAGCGACTACAAAGTGACGCTGGACTGGCAGGACGCGGCGGGCAAGCACCTGAAATACGACAACGACTGGCGCGGCCGGGGCGAACCCGGCCCCTTCACCCGCCACGGCGGCGTCTTCGTGGCTCCCGAGGGCGCGGCGCGAGTGGTTCTCATCCTGGGCGTGCAGCCCCGCTCCTGCTGCCTGTTCGACGACATCAGCCTCGCCGACGCCGGTCCCGCCGAGCCCATCGCCGCACGTACGCGGCGCAACGGCGACGGCGCCGCAGTCGTCACCGGTCCCGACCGCGTGGCCGCCGGCGCCTACGCCACATGGCGCGCCGACTTCACGTGCGGGACCAGCGGCCTGCCCGCGGGCGGGCTCATCGCCCTGCGCCGGATGCCCACATCGCTGGACTGGTCCGACCCGCAGGGGATCGATCCCAAGGCCCAGGGGTACGTGCGCGTTCGCGGTCCGCAGGGCTCCGAGTTCCAGGTGGAGCGCGGACAGGCCGGGATGCTGCTGGTGCGCCTCGTCTGGCCCGCCCTGGAGCCGGGGCAGGCCGTTGAGATCACCATCGGCGACCGATCCGGCGGCGGGCCGGGCCTGCGGGCCCAACGCACCGCCGTAAAAGGCGCGCGCTGGGTGGTCGGCTCCGACTGCAAGGCGGACGGCGACGCGCTGGACCTGGCCCACACCGAGGGGGGCCGCTTCGACGTCGTGCCGGACCGTCCGGTCCGCCTTCGCGTGGTCTGCCCCAGCGTTGTCGAGGCGGGCGAGCCCGTGGGCGCCCGCGTCGAGGCTCTGGATCGGTGGGGCAACGTCTGCGCGGCGCCGGACCCGCCCGTGCGCTGGAACGGAGCCGCGGCGGCGCATGCCTTGCCCGGCGGCGGCTATGCCCTGGCCTTCGGGCGCACGGGCACCGTCCGGTTGGGGGCTCGCGCCGGAACCCTCACCGGCATCGCCGAGCCCGTCGTGGTGGAGCCGCTGCCCAGCCCGCCGATCAACTCCTCGCCGCGGCCCTACGGGCGTGTGTTCGGGCGGTGCGGCGCCCTCGCCAACGGTCGGGTAGCGCTCCTCTTCCCGCCCGCCGGAGGGGGCTACGGGCCGGTGATCCTATACACGAGGTCCGGCATCGGCTGGACGCGGGTGGGGACGATCACCTCGCCGGCGCGGCTGGCGTTGGGCTCCGGCGCGCCCGCCCTGTCGCCGATCCCCGGCGCGGACGTGCCCTTCGGTCCGCCGGCCATCACGGTGCGCGACGGCCGGGCCGAGGCGGTGCTGCGCGGCTCGGAGGGCGGCGGCGCCGTCGTCGCCCGCTTCACGGTCTCGCCCGATAGCCCCATGGTGGCGCTGCATGTGACGGCCACGCCGCCCGCCGGCAAGTCGGTGGCCTGCCTCACCGCCCCGCTGCTCCGGGCCGGCGACGGCGCCTTCGGGCGCAGCCACGCTGGCGCGCTCTTCGCGGGGCTGGAGTACCTGGCGCCGGGGGAGGCCTCCTCCAGCGACCGCGGCGTAGCGTGGAAGATCCGCGACCGGCGTGTCCCGCATCCCTACAAGGTCACCGTGCCGCTCATGGTGGCGGCAGGCGAGCAGGGGCTCTGCGGCATCGCCTGGGACCCGAACCAGCGCTGGGACGGCCGCAACCCGCTCCCTCTGGCCCGGTTCGAGGCGCCAAGCCCCGACGGCGCCGACAACCTGGCCATGGGCATCTCCGCTCCCGGCTTCCGTCGTGGCCTGCCGGAGAACCGCCTGCCCGCCCCGCTTCCCGGCGCAGCAGGCAAGGCGGTCAGCCTGAACTGCGAACTTCTGGTCCTGCCTGGCGGCTCGACCGTCCCGGACGCCGTGGCCGCTTGGGCCGCGGCGCACCCCATGCCGGCGCTTCGCCGTCCCCGGTCCGGTCAGGCCGAGATGGCCCTCTGCACCCGTGCCTTCGCTCGCACCTGCTGGGTGCCGGGCGTTCAGGGCTGGTACACCGCCGTGGGCCTGAAGCCCGGCTATGCCGACGACCTCGCCGCCCGGGTGCGGCAGTTGGGCGCGGCCATGGAACCAGGCGACGCGGCCCTGTCGGCCACCAACGTGACCCGCCAGGCCATGGACGCAGTGGGCGGGCCCGGCGGCCCGGCGACCCACCTGCTCGTCGGCGATCCCGAGCGCGCAATGGAAGCCCTGCGCGGCGCGGCGTATGGCCGCATGGCTCAACAGCTCCCCGACGGCGGCTGGGCCTTCCGGCACATCTTCGGAGCACAGGGGCCGCGGGCCACGTTGGCCGAGCCCGATGACGTGGAGCTCGGCTCCGGCGCGACGGCGCTGGAGACCGTGCTGACCTACGCCGCCGCCACGGGCGACCCAGCGGCGGTGCGAGCGGGACTACGGGGCCTGGAGCGCCTGGACCGCTTCATCAAGCCTGCTGGCGCCGAGAGCTGGGAGGTGCCTCTCACCTGCCCCAACCTCCGGGCCGCCGCGCTGGCCACGCGCTGCTTCCTGCGCGGCTACCAGATCACCCATAACCCCGCACACCTCGCATCGGCGCATCGCTGGGCCATGGCGGGGCTCGCCTTTGTCTGCCTCTGGGAGCCCGCCGATCGGCCGGTCATGCCCGGTGCGACGATCTCGGTCATGGGCACCACCTTCTTCGACCAGGGCTGGTTCGGCTGGCCGGTCCAGTGGGTCGGGCTCGCCTACGCCGAGGTGATCCGCGAACTGGCCCGCTACGATCCCCGGTTCGACTGGGCGGGCGTGGCGGACCTGATCCTCGCTTCGGCGGAAAAACAGCAGAAGCCCGAGGGCGCTCAGTGCGGCCATGTGGGCCTCTACCCCGACTCCTACTCGCTCCTCACGGGCGCCGACGCCTACGAGTGGTGCCTGGCGCCCACCGGCATCGTGGGCAACCTGCTGGGCAAGATGCGCGCGCCCTTCGAGCCGTCCATCGTTTCGGCTCCGCTGCCCGGCGGCACGCTGCGCGGCGTGACGTTCGCGCTGCCCATCGAGGCGTCGGCCCACGGCGGAGGCGTCCGGCTACGCCTGCGACAGTGCGCCGGCGCCTCGGCGGGGGGCGTCCTCTACGGCGTTACGCCGCCGGCCTCGGTGACCTGGCAGGGCCGGCCGCTACCCCGGTTGGAGTTCGCGCCGGCCAAGGGCGACGGCTGGTGGACCGGCGCGGCCGAGGGCGCGGTTTGCGTCCGGGTCACCTTCGCGCAGGAGGAGGGCGACCTGCTCCTCGACGGCTGCATCGCCGCCGGCTACCGCGCCCCGCAGTTGAAGGCCGAACTCCGCAACGGCGGGTTCGAGGCCGCCACCGAGGGCTGGGCCCTGGAGCCGGGCGCCCGATTGGTCGCCGACGGGGTCGCCTATGAAGGCCGGAACGCCCTGCTGAGCGACGGACTGGGGGCGGGAGCCGAAGCCCAGGCCACCTCGGCGCGCTTCGGCGTGAAGCCCTCGGTGCGGTACCGACTGTCCGCCATGGTTCACCAGCTTGCAGGCGACGGCGACTACAAGGTGACGCTGGAGTGGCTCGATGCCGCCTCCAGGCACATCGCCTACGCCAACGACTGGACGGGCGCCGACAAGCCCCGCGACTACGCGGCGCACGGCGGCGTCTTCACCGCGCCGGACAACGCGGCCTCAGCGATCATCATCCTCGGCACCCGTCTTGCCCGCTGCCTCTTCGACGCGGTCACGTTCACGGAGGCGCCATGACATGCCCCGCGTCACCTGGCCCAACCAGGGCCCACGCTAGGAGCGAGGCGAACTGAACGAATCCTGACGCGGCCGGTGCGGTCACGCTCTGGTCACGCATCAGTCCGGCTCGACATGGAATGCTCGATACCTGCTCGGACATGGGGGCCCGCCAAGATCGTCACGGTCCGAGCAGCGCCGCCGCGGACGAGCCGCGGCCCGTTCCATGCGAAAGGACCGAGCCGGTATGAGCGACAGAAGTCTAGCCAGGTACTCCGATGCTTACCGAGTAGCAGCGGGCCTGGAGTTCATTGGGGCCATCGTCAAGGGCGTCGGCCTCGTGCTTGCCGCACTCATCTGCATCTTGGGTGTCGTGGTAACCGCCAAGCTGTCCGAGGTGTCACGCTTCAGCTCCGACGGCGCACTGGCCGGCGGCGTGGTCCTGCTGGCCTACCTGGTGGGTGGCTGCCTGCAGGGGTTCTTCTTCTGGGTAGGCGGCGTGCTGATCTGCGGCATGGGGCAACTGGTCCGCTGTACGGCTGACACCGCCGTCAACACGGCGGAGACGGCGGTGGCCACCCGTAGCGAGGTAGCGCCGCACACAGCCGTGCCGTAGCCGCGCCTCATGTCTTTCGGCGTCACGGCTGAGGCGGGCTCGGTCGCCTCAGCCGTTGCTCCTACGCCGCCTGCAGCTCCACCGTCACCGTGACGCCCTCGCCCGGGCGGCTCTCCAGGCGCATGGAGCCCCCATGGGCCTGCACGATGCTCCGGCAGATGGCGAGGCCGAGGCCCGTGCCGCCGTGCTGCCGCGCGCGGGCTTTGTCGACCCGATAGAAGCGCTCGCAGACGTGCGGCAGGTGCTCGGCGTCGATGCCCGCGCCGGTGTCGCGCAGCGTAACGACCACCTTGCCCCCTTCGCGCCGCGCGTCCGCGGTGATCCGGCCGCCGGGCGGCGTGTGGCGACCGGCGTTGTCGAGCAGGTTGGTGAAGAGACGCGTCAGGTGGCCGGCGTCGCCCATCACCATCAGATCGCCGCACTCCAGCCTCAGCCGCGCGTCTCCGTGCGGGAAGGCGCACTCGGCGGCATCCTCCAGCGTCCCGGCCAGGCGCGTGGGGCGCAGGCTCGGCGTCAGTTCGCCTGCGTCGGAGCGTGCCAGCAGGAGCAGGTCCTGAATCGTCTGGTGCATGCGCCCCGCGGCCCGGTCGATGCTCGCCACGGAACGCCGGTGCTCGGCGGGCAGCGTCTCGTCGGCCAGCGCCAGGCCCGCATTCGCCTTGATCACCGTGAGCGGCGTACGAAGCTCATGCGAGGCGTCGGCCGTGAACCTCCGCTGCTGCTCGAAGGCATGCTCGATCCGTCCCAGCATGTCGTTCACGGTCTCGGCCAGTGTGGCGAACTCGTCGCGGCCGGCGACGGGCAGACGCCGCGAGAGGTCATCGGCGCCCATGGAGGCCGCCTCCGCAGTGAGCCGCCGCAGGGGCCGTAGCATGCGCCCCGTGAGCAAGAGCCCGCCCAGCGCGGCGATCAGGAGGCCGACCGGGGCAAGCATGAGCAGTGTCCGGCTGAGGTTGGCCACCGCCAGGCCCACGTCGCCGAGGGAGTAGGCGACCTGAACCACGGCCAGCACGATGCCGTCGCGCTTCAGCGGCGCGTAGGCGACCCGCACTTCGGTCCCCTGGCGGCGGATGGTGGCAATGGTCTGCTTGCCCTTTGCCGCCCGATCGAAGCCCGACCGCAGCCACGCCTTGCCGGCGCCCATGGGGAACATGGCGCGCCCGGCCAGGTCGTACCCCGCCTCAGACGCGCGCTCGGTCCACTGCGGCCGGCGGCCTCCCCGCCGCCACGGGCCGGGCCCGGCAAAGGCCCCGCCCTGCCGCGGGGGCCCGGGCGCCCGCCCCGACTGCACGCCTTGCTTTCCCTTGTCCTGTCCGTCGGGTTGCGCCCCCTGCGGCGGCGGTCCCGGCGGCCCTCCGCGATCGGGAAGCCACGAGGCGCCGCCCATGGCCTTGGTGTTCACCGGGCCGTAGACACGGAACTCCGGCGGCGGGTTCTGCCAGAACTCCTGGTGCCGCGCGATACGGAGCCGCAGGTCGCTGTCCACCGACGCGATGAGGTTGCGCTCCACGCTCCAGCGCAGGGCGGCGCCCAGACCCAGGAGGATGAGCGCCAGCGCCGCCACGTTCCAGAGCGTCAGGCGCGCCCGGATCGATGTGATGCGCCATGCCGCGACCCTCATGGCTCCTCCTCGTGGCTCGCTCGAAGGACGTAGCCGACGCCGTGCAGAGTTTGGATCAGGCTCGGCTTCCGGCCGCCGTCGATCTTGCGCCGCAACTGGCCGATGTAGACGTCCACGGTGTTGCTGTAGCTCTCATCGTCGCTCCAGACGCGCTCGAGGACGTACTCGCGCGTCAGCGGCCGCCCCTCATGCGAGGCCAGGGCCTCCAACAGCGTGTACTCGCGGGAGGTGAGATGTACCTCGCGGCCCGCCACGGTCACCTGCCGGGCGCCGGTGTCGATGACCACTTCACCCAGACGGATCACCCGGGTCCGGTGGACGCGGTCGCGTCGCACCAGCGCCCGCACCCGGGCCAGTAGCTCGGAGAGCTCAAAGGGCTTGGGGAGGTAGTCGTCGGCGCCCAGGTCGAGGCCCTTGACGCGGTCTTCCACGGCGTCGCGGGCGGTGAGCATGAGGATCGGCGTCGTGCGCCTGCCGGTCCGCAGCCGACAGCAAACCTCCCAGCCGCTGAGCCCGGGCAACATGATGTCCAGCAGCACGGCGGCGTACTCGTGCTCCTGCGCGGCCCGAAGGCCCGCCTCCCCGTCCGCCGCGACGTCGACATCGTAGCCGCCGGCCACCAGTCCACGACGCACCACCTCCGCGATGTCTGGATCATCTTCTACAATGAGTAGTCTCATGGCGCCCTCCGGGCCGCACCCGATACCGATCGGCCGTAATCCTGTCTGTAGGATAGGCCATGGAGATGAAAAGTCGATGAAGGCCGCACGCGAGACCCGCCCAGCCGGGTCTTTCATGATTCGTTCATGTCCGGCGCGTCAGTATGTACAGCCGCCCGATGGGCGCAGCCGGCCGAACCGTGGGGGAAGCAGCCAGTGAGCGATACGATGGGGTCCTTGGAGACGCCGAGCAGCCGGCAGGGCTTCGAGTGGATAGACCTGGAGGTCGTCAAGCCGTCCGAGGAGGCCGTCCGTCTGACGCCGCCCGAACTGGCCCTCCGGCATCAGGTATTGCCCGTGGAGCTCCGCGACGGCGTGCTGACGGTGGCCATCGGCGCCCCAACCGCCCTCGCCGCGGCCGACGAAGTGGGCAAGCTGGTCGGGTACCCCACCCGCGCCGTGCTGGCCGCTCCGTCGTTCATCCGGGCCCTCATCGAAGAGATCTTCATCGAGCGCATCCTGTCCGGCCTGCCGGACAAGGCCGACGACCAGGCCGGCGCCGAGATCGACGACACGACCGACCTTGCCGACCTGCAGAAGATGGCCGGCGAGGCCGCCGTGGTGCAGATGGTGAACCTCATCTTCGCCCAGGCCGTGCGCGACGGGGCCAGCGACATCCACGTCGAACCCTACGAGCGGCAGGTGAAGGTCCGGTTCCGCGTGGACGGCATGCTCCGCGACGCGCTCCAGCCGCCCCGCCGGATGCACGCCGCCATCATCTCCCGCATCAAGATCCTGGGCGAGATGAACATCGCCGAGCGGCGCCTCCCGCAGGACGGCCGCATCAAGATCACCATCGCCGGCCGCGCCATCGACGTCCGCGTGAGCATCGTCCCCACCGTCTACGGTGAGCGGGCCGTCATGCGCATCCTGGACAAGACCACAGCCATGCTGGGGCTGGAAGAGCTGGGCATGCGGCAGGACGCGCTGGCCCGGTTCCGAACCATCATCCGCGTGCCCCACGGCGTGATCCTCTCCACCGGGCCCACCGGCTCCGGCAAGTCGACCACTCTCTACGCTTCGCTCCAGGAGATCTGGTCGTCCACCACCAACATCCTGACCATCGAGGACCCGGTGGAGTACCAGGTACCCGGCATCAGCCAGATTCAGGTGCGCCCGCAGATCGGGCTCACCTTCGCCAACGGCCTCAGGAGCATCGTGCGGCAGGACCCCGACGTCATCATGGTCGGCGAAATCCGCGACCATGAGACGGCCGACATCTCCATCCACGCGGCGCTCACCGGCCACCTCGTCTTCAGCACGCTGCACACCAATGACGCCGCCGGCGCCGTGACCCGACTGCTGGACATGGGCGTTGAGCCCTACCTGGTGGCCTCATCGCTGGTGGCTACCGTCGCCCAGCGGCTGGTGCGGCGCATCTGCGCCAACTGCGCCCAGCCCTACGAGCCGCGCGCCGAGGCGCTGGAGGCCATCGGCATCGAGGGCTCCGACCTGCCCGGCGGCACGCTCATGCGCGGCGCCGGTTGCGACCGATGCCAGCAGACGGGATATAAGGGCCGTCACGCGCTCTTTGAGCTCTTCATCGTCGACGAGCCAATCCGGCGGCTCACGGTGGACCGCGCCAGCTCCAACGACATGCGCGACCACGCGATCCGCCGGCAGGGCATGCGCACCCTCCTCGGCGATGGCCGCCTGGCCGTGCTGGACGGAAAGACGTCGCCCGATGAGGTGCTCAGGGTCTGCCAGAGAGAGGCGCTCTGATGCCCGCCGTCACCTTCAACTACACCGCGCTCGACAGCTCCGGCGCCAAGCGCACCGGCGTGGTGGAGGCGGAGACCCGCGAGGCGGCCATCGCCCGCCTGGCCGCCGAGGGCCGGTTCGTCACCGACATCGCCCAGGCAGGCTCCAGCGGCAAGCGCCACTCGGGGCACGACATCCACGGCAAGGTGGCCGCGCAGGACATGGCGGTCTTCACCAGGCGCCTCGCGGACCTGGCTCGGGCCGGATTGCCCTTGGACCGCGTCCTCCACGTGGTGGGCGAGCAGTCCGAGAGCCCCGTGCTCCAGGCGGTCTGCGCACAGGCGCTGGAGGATGTGCGCGGCGGACTGCCGGTGAGCCAGGCGCTGGCCAAGCACCCGAGGCTCTTCGCCGAGGTCTACACCCAGACCCTCCGCGCAGGCGAAGCCAGCGGGCAGTTCGGCGAGGTAGCGGCGCGACTTGCCGACTTGCAGGAGAAGGAAGTCTCCCGGCGTAGCCAGATCGTCAGCGCGCTGGTCTACCCGGCGATCCTCTCCATGACCGCCCTGGCCGTGATCACGTTCCTCATGACCTTCGTCATCCCCAAGCTCTCCGGCGTCTTCAAGGACCTCGGCGGCGACCTGCCCGCTCCTACGCGGATTCTGATCGCCGTCGCCGTCTTCATCGTTGAGAACTGGGTGGTTGTGATCAGCTCGATCGTGGCCATCGTGGTGGGCCTGCGGGTCTGGCTGGGCACGCCCGCGGGCGCATTCGCCCGTGACAAGGCGCTACTCAACCTGCCCGTGGTCGGCCCTGTGATCACCAAGGCAACGGTCTCCCGCTTCGCCCGCGTCCTGGGCACGCTGGTCTATGGCGGAGTGCCGATCCTGGAGGCCATCGACATCAGCGGCCTGGCGGCCGGCAACCGCCTCTTCGCGGTCAGCGCCAAGCAGGTCGAGTCCGACGTCCGCGAGGGCCGTCCCATCGCCGAAGCCATGGCGGACGCAGGTGCATTCCCGCCGGTCCTGACCCACATGGTGGCCATCGGCGAGGAGACCGGCGACCTGCCGCTCATGCTCAGCCGCGTCTCCGACAGCCTCGACTTCGAGGTCGATACGGGGATGCGTCGACTCGTAGCCCTGGTGGAGCCCGTCATCGTGCTCTCCATGGGCGTCTTCGTCGGTTATGTGGTCGTCTCAGTGCTGCTGCCTATCTTCCAGGCGCAGGCGTTGGTGAAGTGAGGAGGAGAGCCATGATCGGGCCTATGCTCAGGCAGCCCCGTGTGGATCGCCGGCGGGGGGCCTTCACGCTCATCGAACTGCTTGTGGTCATCTTGATCCTGGGCATCCTGGCTTCGCTGGTCGTGCCGCGCGTGGTAGGCCGCACCGAGGACGCGAAGATCGCCAAGGCGGCCTCGGATATCGCCACGCTGGGGAGCGTCCTGCAGCAGTACCGCGTGGACAACGACGCTTTCCCGACCAGCGACGAGGGGCTCAACGCCCTCCGCGTGCAGCCTTCCGACGCCACCAACTGGCGCGGCCCCTATACGAGTCGGGAGATTCCGCTGGACCCGTGGGGCAACCCGTACGTGTACGAGTCGCCGGGCGCGAACGGCGAAGACTTCTCAATCACCTCCTACGGCGCCGACGGCGCGGCGGGCGGCTCGGCGGAAAACGCCGACATCACCAGTGAGTAGGCGGGGAGACAGGGCACCGACATGAGGCGCAGGTTGGCTGGACAGCGTGGCTTCACCATCATCGAGATGAACGCGGTGGTGGCGGTGCTGCTGCTTGCCACGGCCATCGTTGTGCCCAACCTGGTGATGATTCGCCGTTCCCGTGAGCGTGACGATGTCATGGCCAAGCTGGCCCGTGCACCCATCACGGCCCTGAACAGCGCCCAGAGCTCAGGCAACCCGGTCCGTATGACCGTGCTGGAGGATGCGCTGGTCGTGGAGCAGGTGCCAATCGACGGCGAGGCGCAGGAAGTCACGCGGGTTGCGTTCGCCGACTGGTTCACCCTGGACTCCCAGCAGCAGGCCGGCACCGAGATCGACCAGGGCGAGTGGGAGTGGTGGGCCTACCCGGACGGAAGGGCCGCCGAGGCTTCGCTGACGTTCGTCGACGGCGCCGATGTGCGAACACTGACGCTCACCAAGGAGGGGCGCGCCTACTGGCTGCGAGGCGAGCCGGAAGAGCAAAACGAGACGGAGTGGACGGCCGGTGAGATCGAGGTCCGTGAGTAGGCGCAGGGGCTTCACGCTGGTCGAGGTGCTCATGGCCGCCCTGCTGGTGGCTGTGGCGGTCACGGCCGTCATGGGTGGCCTGCGCGCCCTGGGCCAGGCCGACGTGAAGGTAGCCCGCAACCAACTTCTGCAGCGGCTCGTGACCGCCAAGGCGAACGAGGTCATCGCCTCGACCGATCCATCGTCGTTCGGCGACGGCGGCGACTTCACGGACGCAGGGTACCCCGACATCATGTGGACCATCGACGTCCAGACCAGCGGCGCCACCGATGTGGACGAGGTCACCGTGGCCGCGACGCTCGGCGACGACGAGCAGTCGCTCACGTTCCTGCAGTACGTGCGCCCGCTCACATCGGTGAGCGAATGAGCGCGCGACGAATGGGCCGGTCGGGCCTGACGCTGATCGAGCTGGTGCTGGTGCTGGCCCTCACGGCCACGCTGACAGGCGCCGTTGGCTACGGCTTCATGGCCGGACTCGACCAGCAGCGCCGCCATACCGCCCGCCAATCCGATACCGACCCGGTAGCCTCACTGGAGCGCCAGATCACCCGACTCATCGAGGGCGCCAAGCTCACCGAGGACGCGGAGGACACAACCACGTACATGGTGGGCACGGCCGACGCCACCGGAGACACCGGCACACTGGGATGTGACACGCTCGTCTTCACCACCACCGCCGGGGCGCCCGACTTCGGTCCGCTCCTGAGCGAGGATGACTACGAGACGCAGTACACGGCGGCAGGCCCGGCCGGCGGCGTCACCGAGGTGCAGCTTGGCGGCCAGCTCCAGGGGCGCACCGAGAGCGTCGACGGCCTCCTCGTTCGCATCCAGCGCCCTTCTGACGGCGACTACACCCAGGGCGGCAACCAGCGCGTCCTCTCCGGCCATGTGGGCAGCATCGGCTTTCGCTTCTGGAACGGCGAATCATGGGACGATACCTGGGATACCGCCACCGAGCGTCGCCTGCCGGGTGCTATCCTCGTCAGCTACGTGCTTGCCGATGACGCCACTGAGACGGTGCGGACCTTCACGGTGGCCGTGCCCGCAAGCGACGTGGACGCCAACAGCACGGTCACGGGGTCGGTCGAATGAGGCGCAGCAAGGGAGCCTTCGTGCTGGTCGAGGTGCTGGTCCTCGTCGCGTGCCTCGTGGCGCTGATGGCCATGCTGGCCGCCGACCAGCGGGAGTCCATGCAAGCGGCGCAGAACCGGCTCAGGCTGCAGCGCGCCGACTTCGCCGCCAGGTCGGCCGTGGCGTTGGCCATCGCCACGCTTGAAGCCGCCGACTCGAACCTCGTCACCCTGGCAGACGACTGGGCGACCCTGGGCGACCTCGGGAATGCCGAGTACACCGTCGGCAACAGCACATTTCGGCTGGAGATCGTCGATGCCGGAGCGATGATCGACGTGAACTTCGCCGAGGAGGAGCAGCTAGACCTCCTGCCGATCGACGACGAGATGCGGGACTGCCTGCTGGACTGGCGGGAGGGAAGCACCCTGCCACGAGCCGTCGGCGCCAAGGACAGCTACTACAACTCGCTGACCCCGCCGTACAACGCCCGCCGGGGGACGATCCAGACCGTCGACGAGTTGCTCCTGGTCAAGGGCTGGACCGCGCGGCGCCTCTACACGACGCTCGACGAGGACCTCCGCACGGGCGTCTCACTGGACGACGACAGCGGTAACGCCATCCCGCTTGCGCGGGTCTTCACTTCCGACAGCGGCGCGCCCAACACCCGCGCCGACGGCAGCACGCGCAGCAACGTGGGCTCGGGCCAACTGAGCCCCATGTTCTTCATGCAGATGGGCGCCGACCCCATGCTGGCCCAACGGCTGGCCGACGCCGGGCCCTACTCCAACTTCCAGCAGCTCCTCACGACGCCCGGCGTCAGCCCCGAGATGGCCCAGCAACTGCTCGATGCGGTCACCTTTACCAACAGCACACGTCTACACGGAAAGATGAACGCCAATACCGTCTCGCAGGCTGTACTCATGACGCTGCCGAACATGACGTCCGATATCGCTGCCAACATCGTCTCGCGCCAGTCCGCCGGGCTTGCGTCGTTGGGCGAGCTGGCCACGATCCCGGGCCTGGAGGGTAGCCTCCTCGGCGAGATCGCCGACCGGCTGGTGGTGGGCAGCGACGTCTGGATCATTCGGGCCTACGGGTCCAGCGGTGGCCAAGGCCAGGCGGTGGAGGTGGTGGTTCGCAAGGACAGTGATCGGGTCCGGGTGATCACCTGGCAAAGGGCGCCCGGCTCCGGAGCGCCTTCGTGGTGGGGCTGGAACCAAGATGCTACATACTCGACAACGGTAGGATCCACATGAAACACGGACATCACGCTCTTCCGGCGGTCGTCTGGTCGCCAGGGTCGGTCAGGGCGGTCCATCCCGCCACGGGGAGCCGCAAGGCGGCCGCAAGGCTGGATGAGTTGACCCCGATCCTGGGGCGAGGCCGAAAGGTCGTCATCGGCGTGGAGCGCAGCCATGTGTTCCTGCGGGTGCTGACGCTGCCCCGCGCCGCCCGCGCCGACCTCCGCAAGATGGTCGGCGCCCAGATCGCCACGCACTTCCCCATGGCGCCGGACGAGATCGTCTTCGACGTCGCGCAGTCGGCGGGCAAGGGCTCCGAGGGCTGCACGACCCTGGTCGCCGCCATGCGCGTCAGCGACCTGCGCGACCTCCTCGCCGCCGCCCGGTCCGCAGGCCTCGTGCCGCTCCGCATCGTGCCGGCCTCCTTCGGAGCCGCCGCGCTGGCCGCCGCCGCGGGGCGCCATGACGCCGTGGTGGCCGAGGCCACCGATGCCGGCCTGGCCGTGGATGTCATCCGAGACGGCCTGCCCGTACTCGCACGCCTGACCGCCCCTGGCGACGACGCCACCGAGGTGCGCCGCACCGCTGCCGCCGCCGAGGCCGAGGGCCTCCCGGTGCTCTGCATCGGCTCGGTTGATATCCCCGGCGGCGAGCCCCTCGAGGGCCACTCGGTGGACCTGCTACCCGACGCGCCGCTCTTCGACTTCGTCCTCCCCGAGGATAGGGTTCGGCAGGAGACGCGCGGCTCGGCCATCCTGGCGCGATCAGCCGCCCTGGCCGCCTGTGTGGCCCTGGCCCTGGGCGTGACCGCATGGCGCGACCGTGGGGCGGCTATGGCCGACGCCGCCCGCGTGACAGGCGCCCAGACCCGCGAGACCGGGAAGCGCCGCTCGGCCGCCCAATCCGCTATCAACAGGGCCAAGCATGCCACGGCCGTGCAGGGAACCCTCAGGGACGCCTTCGAGCCAGGTCAACCAATCAGCGATCTCGTGAACGTCGTGGCGGACAGCCTCCCGCAGGAGGTCTGGATCACCGGCCTCAGCGTGGAGCGCGGCAAGCCCATCCAGGTTCGCGGCACCGCAGGAAACCCGACGCAGGTGGCGGGCATCCTGGACAGCCTTGGCCGCACGCCTCGTGTGGCCGATGCCCGGCTCGTTTCGGCCAACACCAGCCGCATCGGCATGGTGCCCGTCGTGCAATTCAGCGTGTCGGCCGCGGCGGCGGGGAACCCTGCCATGCCGACGCCCCCGAAGAAGGCCGCCAAGCCCATCCGCAAGCCGGGGCAGACGGCCGGCTCGGCCGGAGGTGCGCAATGAAGGATGCCGGCCACGGCCGTATGGTCTCCATCACGGTTCTGGTCCTGTCGCTGCTCGTGATCCTGGCCTCCGTGGGCCTCATCACCGTAGCGCCTCGACCCGACCCGGAGGCCGCGCAGAACAGCCACCGCAAGACGTTGGCCAAGCTCAACAGCACGCGTGACCAGGCCCAGCTCGACGCAACATCGGCCGAGAAGGCCGCCGCCAAGCGCATCTGGCCGGGCGACTCCGATGCCGTCACCTCGGCCCTCATGGCCGGCCTAACCCGTGAGGCCGACGCTCGCGACCTGAAGATGGCCGGTTTCCGCGCCCAGCGCGTGGTGGACTACCAGGGCATCACGGAACTGCCCTTCTCGGTGCAGGTGATCGGTACGTACCCCGAAGTCCGATCCTTCCTGGCCATGCTGGACAAGCCGGGCACCCGTATCCTTCTCCGCTCGGCGCAGCTGGCTTCCGCCGATGCCGCCACTGACACGGTAAGCGCCACGCTGGGTGTATCGGCCTTCATCCGGTCGGTTGTGGCGCCTGCGCAGGCAGCGAAGGGGGTCAAGCGAAATGGCTAGCGGCAAGAGCCCTGTCCTCTACATCGCGGTTGGAGCCGCGGTGATCATAGCGGCTGTGATGCTCACGACCCCGCAAACAACGACGCAGAGCGGCGTCGTGGCGGCCAATAGGTCGGGCAAGACCGCCGGCGGCGCCGACGTCGCATCGGTGAAGTTCGCCCGCTACGCCGGAACGGGCCGGAACGCCTTCGACCCCCAGGTGGTCTCCGGCCGGACCGCGGCCTACGGTGGACGGCCTGGGGTGGTGGGCAGCGGCGGCACATGGCGTCTTACCGGCATCAGCGTGGTCAACGGGTCCCGCATCGCCGTCGTTGAGAACGACGCCACCAAAGAAGCCATGGAGCTCCAATCGGGGCAGAAATGGGACGGTCTGCTGGTGCAGTCCATAGATGCTGTTGCGGTTGCCCTGCGCGATCGTAAGAATCATGTGACGAAGCTGAGCTTCCCCGATCCGGCCGAAGCGGCCGGCGGCGACATCAAGAATGAGCCCGTCCGGCCCGTTCCGGCCGCAACGGGTGTACAGCCTCTGCGCATCGACCTGTCCGCACTGCGGGGGCGAGGCATGGCAATTGAAAGGAAGGCGAACTGAAATGAGATCGCTCACACTTCTGGCAGGAGCGGCTCTGCTCCTGTTGACGGTAGCGCCGTCGCCTGCGCAGATGGACCTCTTCGGTGAGGACGAGACGCTCTGGTCGACGCACAGGCTGAACCCCAAGGTGAAGGTGACGCTGGACTTCCGCAATGCCAGCGTAGACGCCGTTCTGCAGGTGCTGAGCCGGGCCAGCGGCATCCCCATCGTTAAGGACCCGTCGCTCACGCAGCCGATCACCCTGCAGAGCCCCAAGCAGCAGACCCTCCGCGACGCGTTTTCGATGCTCAGCGTCGCCCTGGGCCTCCGCGGCTATGAGCTGAAGCGCGACGGCGCCATGATGGTCGTCAAGCAGAAGCAGCAGCGTGGTAGCGGCGGAAGCGGCCGCGGCGGCTCGTCGGGGACGGGCGGGTTCGACATGTCAGCCATGGCGTCGATGTTCGGCTCGAGCCAACAGTCCAACACCGTGCTCAGGGTCTACAGCATCAAGTTCGCCAGCGCCAGCCAGGTGGCCCGCGTCATCAACGACGTCTTCGCCCTCACGGCCAACCAGGGCTTTGGTATGTTCGGTATGCCCGGGATGATGGGGTTGCCCGGGATGCCCGGCGGCATGCCCGGGATGCCCGGTGGCACACCCGGCGGCGCACCCGCTACGCCGGGCGGCGCGCCAGGCGCCGCTCCGACGACCACTCCCACGCCCGGCCAGCGCACGGATAGCGGACGGATCGTCCCGGCCGTCAACCAGGCGCAAGGCGGCGATGCCGGATCGAACCTTGAGCTGGTGGCGCAGCGCGGCGGTGGCGGCGGCATGTTCGGCGGCGGCGGCGGTATGTTCGGCGGTGGCGGCGGCATGTTCGGCGGTGGCATGAACCCCTTCGGGCGGCGCGGCGGCAGCAGCAGCCAGTCATCCACGGTGCGCGCCTCCTCCGACGACTACAGCAATAGCGTGATCGTGAACGCCTCGGCTACCGACCACGAGCAGATCCTCAAGCTGATCGGCGAGATCGACAAAGAGGCCGACAAGGCCCAGATCTCCAAGGTCTACCCGTTGGAGTACGCGACGGCCTCCGACCTCACATCGATCATCATGAACGTCCTGAACGCCAACGCAAGCCGCGGCCGCGGTTACACCGGCCAGCAGAACACCGGCGGAGGAGGAGGGATGTTCGGCGGGATGTTCGGCGGCAACCGCGGCAGCAGTAGCGCCACCGGCGGCGTGGGCACAGTGGCGGCTGAGACGCGCACCAACTCGCTAATCGTCACCACGGTGCCGGACAACCAGGAAGTCGTCCAGCAGGTCATCAAGGAGCTCGACAAGCCGATCAAGTTCGAGACCGGCGCATTCGTCATCAGCCTGAAGAACGCTCGGGCCGATACGGTGGCTTCGCTCCTCAACAGCTCGTTCGGCGGCGGACGCGCCGGGTCAACGACGAACCGGACGGGCACCGGATCGACCCGAACCAACACCGGCACCACCCGCACCACCAACAACCGGAATACCGGCGGCTTGCCGGGCCTGAACGCTCCGGCCCAGGTCACCGAGGTTGAGCCTACCGAAGTACTGACCGACGACGAGATCGTCGATGCTGTACGCCGCGGCGTCGACCCCAAAGCGGTGGCGCTCGCTCGGGCGCAGGGCATGGGCGGCTTCGGCGGCATGATCTCGCAGATCATGGGCGGCGGCGGCGGCAACCGTTCCTCGCAGTCCTCCACACAGAACGCCGTGAGCTATGACAGCTCCGGCCGCGTGGTCACCTACCAGAACCTCTCCGGCACCGTCTCCGCCATCGCGGACACCAACACGAACAGCGTCATCATCGTCACTTCGCCGCAGAACCGCGAGGTCCTGCAGAAGATCCTGGATCAGCTGGACCGCATACCCGAGCAGGTGATGATCGAGACGCTCATCGTCGAGGCCAGCCTGGACGCCACCAACAAGCTGGGCATGGAGTGGAACTTCAAGGGCGGCAGCTCGGCCATCACGACGGCCTTCGGCCTGGCGGCCGATGCGGCGCAGCCCCAGGGCATGCGCTACACACTCACAGCCAAGGAGTACTCGGGCTTCCTGGGCGCCATCAAGACCGACAACCGGTTCGAGGTCCTCAGCACGCCACGCATCTTCACCAGCAACAACTCCGAGGCCGAGATCAATATCAGTCAGAGCCTGCCCTACGTCACCAACCAGCGGGTGGACTCGAACGGCAACTACTCCTACAGCTACTCGTTCATGGACGTAGGCATCGTCCTGACCGTCACGCCGCGCATCACCTCGAACGGCTACGTGACGATGGACGTGACCCAGACCGCCAACGACTTCGTGCGGTACACGGACTTCAACGCACCGGTCGTCAACCAGCGCGAGGCGCAGACCACCGTCAGCGTCCGCGACGGCGAGACCGTGGTGCTGGGCGGCATCATCAAGGGCAGCCTCTCCTCTACCGTGAACAAGATCCCGATCCTGGGCGACCTCCCGCTGCTGGGCGCCGCCTTCCGATCGACCAACCAGACCAAGTCGAAGACCGAGCTCCTTGTCTTCCTCAGCCCCAAGGTGGTGAGGGACGAGGCCGACGCCCGCGCACTACGCGAGCAGGTTGAAGGGCAGCTGCAGCCCAAGACCCTTGAGAAGGTGCTCAACTCTCGGCTGGGCCAGCCCCAAGCCGCGGCAAAGGACGAGCCGGCAAAGCTCGTGCCGCTGAAGGACGGGCCCGCCAAGGACGCACCCGCTGAAGCTCCCAAGGATGGCGCCAAGGTCCCCGGTAAGTCGTGATGCCGGCTGAAGCCAACCGGCAGAAAGGACGGATTCCCGACATGCGAACCACACGTTGGCTGGCCGCTCTGACCCTGGCCGCAGTCGCAACCGCGGCCTCGGCACAGGGACCAGGGATGGGACCCGGACCGGGCATGGGCGGCCCCGGGCAGATGGGCAGGATGCCTTTCGTCATGGGCACGGTCGCATCGATCGACCGCGCCGCCAGCACCATCATGGTGAACTCGCCCTTCGGTGGAGGCGGTGAGACGGCGGTCCGCGTCAACGCGCAGACCCAGGTAGCGGGTCAGGTGACCATCCAGGTCTCCGACCTGAAGGTCGACGACCAGGTCCAAATCCAGGGCATGCCCACCGGCCTGACGGCCAACTCGATCAACGCGGGCCAGATGCCTGACTTCCTGCGCATGAACATGGGCCGCGGCCCCGGCGGCCAGCCGGGACAGGGTGGTCCCGGGCCAGGTGGTCCGGGGCAGGGCGGCCAGCCCGGCCAGGCGGCGCAGGGCCAGGGCAACCGTGGCCAGCAGCCGCAGCAGCCTGCCATGGCCTTCGGGTCGGTGACGGGCAAGGTTTCCGCCACCTCTCCGCTGACCATCGCCGTCAGCAAGGACGTGTCGGTCATCATCAAGCTCGCGCCCGATGCCAAGATCACCAAGATCACCACCGTCACGCTAGCCAGCGTTAAGGTGGGCGATCGCATCATGGCCATGGGCGGCGAGGCCGATGACGGCGTCTTCCTCGCCACCGGTATCGGCGTCAACATGAGCATGGGCGGCATGGGCGGTATGGGCGGCGGTCGAGGCGGCATGGGCGGCTTCGGCATGGGCGGTCCGGGCATGATGGGCGGCGGCGGCCCTGGTGGTCCTGGTGGCCCCGGCGGCGGCGGCAACCGACCTCCGCAGTAGCCTGCAGGCTGCTACACGCGAACCGAGGGGCCGAGCATCGTGTGATGCCCGGCCCTTCGGCACGTCTGGCCCAGCACGCCCGGCGGGTCGTAGCAGCTGCGGCCACCGCCTGTCAGGTACGTGCCGCGATGATCAGATCGGCGACAGTCGCTCCGTTGTTCAGCTTGTCGGCCCGTGTCGGCGATTATTGTGTGAGGGGGCTTCCGCCGCTATGCACGATGCCAACGACCCCCCGATCCGTGAGTTCGCCGACCGCGGCACGCTCTGGCTGCTTGAGTCGACCTCCAACCTGCGCGACCTGGTGGCCGACGCGCTGGACTTCGGGAGCGCCGAACGGGTGAACCGATCGTTCGTTCCCGCCGACCTGCATAAGCAGGAGGCCGACCTCCTCTACCGCGTGCCCTTCCGCACCGGGAAGTCGGAGGTCTGGATTCACCTGCTCGTGGAGCACCCGTCGAAGCCCGACCTGTGGATGAACTTGCGGGTGCTCTCGTATATGGTACAGGTATGGGACATGCAGCGGCACCGCTGGGAGCAGGAGCGACCGCGCTCCGGTCGGCGCAGGCTGGCGCCCATCGTGCCTCTGGTCTTCTACACGGGCAAGCGCCGCTGGGCGCGCGTGCCGGGGCTGGAGGCCGTCATGCAGGCGTCCGCCGCGCTACAACGGTTCGTGCCGAGGCACGAAACGCTGTTCGTCGGGCTTGACGGACTGCCCGAGGCGTCCGACGGCCTGTCGCCGCTTGCCACCGTGCTGCGGGTCCTGCTGGCGGCGGACGGTGACACCGAGGCGATGAAGGCGGCTCTGGCCACCGCCATGCGCGAACTGGAGGCCTTGCCGCCGGAGGCCCAGGGCGAGAGGCATGAGGAGGTGAATGAAATGACCATGACAGGGGCCGAGGCCCTGATGCGAGAGGGACACAGGCTGGGCGTCGACGAAGGGCGCCGGATCGGCGTGGACGAGGGCCGCCGCCTGGGCGTGGACGAGGGTCGAATGGAAGCGGCGCACGCGATGCTGATCCGCCCATTTGGAGCGTCGGTTCGGTCCGCCAAACGACGCACACCGCGGCAGGACCGCCACGCTCACCGACGAAGAGGCGAGCCTGCTGGGCGTGCAGATGCTCGACGCCCGCTCGCCGGAGGAGCTTGGGCTGTAGGCGAGGTGCCGCGCCTATAGCTCAGGCTGTGGGACGGCCCCGGGGCATGGCGCTCCGGGGCCGTCTGCGTTCTAGGCCTTGAGCTTGGCGGCCACCTGCGCCGCGCGCTTGCCCTGGTAGCGGGCAACTGCGAGGTCGCCGTCCGTCGGCGGGTTCGGGCCCTGGCCTGCAACGGACGAGGCGCCGTAGGGCGTGCCCGAGCCGAAGGCGGCCGGTTCGCCGAAGCCGGGCGCGACGATCACCATGCCGAAGTGCGCCATGGTCGTGTACATGGAGAGGATCGTCGCCTCGTTGCCGCCGTGGGGCGAGGCGGTGGAGGCGAACGCGCCACCCACCTTTCCTACGGTCTTACCGGAGGCCCAGAGGCCGCCCAGCGTGTCGATGAAGGCGCGTAACTCCGACGAGACGTTGCCGAAGCGCGTGGGCGAACCCCAGACCACCGCGTCGGCCCACTCCACATCGGCGGCGGTGGGGGCGGCGTAAAGGGCGTTCATCCGCTCGGCGTTCTCGGCCCAGCCCGGCGCGTGTGCCATGACCTCGGGCCCGACGATCTCCCGCACACGAAGCAACCTGACCTCGGCGCCCTCGGACTGGGCCCCCTCGGCGATGGCCTTGGCGAGCGTCTCCGTCGATCCGTCGCGGGAGTAGAAGATAACGGCTACGTTGGCAGTCTTGGACATGGGCGTACCCCTTATTCGGCCCTGGCTACAGGCTTGGAGCGGGCCGGATTGAACTTGTCTGGAAGGAAACGTATCAGTGAATACGGGCCTGCGCCCGTCATGAGGAGTGCAATGGCCATGAGCAGCAGCGTGAAGGCGTACTCGTAGCCCTGCTGCTGCAGGCTGAAGCCGTTCTTGCCATGCACCAGGAAGATGGCGCCCAGCATCACCGGGATGATGGCCGCCGCACCCAGACGCGTCAGTACGCCGGTCAGAAGCGACACACCGCCGCAGAACTCGGCCAGCGCCACCAGGAACGCTACTGCCGCAGGCAGGTGAGAGTGCTCGGTGAAGCCGGCAAGTCCCGGGCCACCGAACAGGCCGAAGAGCTTGCCGCTGCCGTGGTAGAAGAAGACCGTACCGCCGGCGACGCGGATCGCCAGCAGCGCCAGCCCGCTACGAACTTGCTCGGCGTTTCGTGTTTCCATGGGTGGTCGGACGCCTCCATTCGGCGCTTCAGAACGTGCCAAAGCGCGGCGCGGCCCCAAGCCGCTTCACCGTTGCCTTATACGCGGCTACGGGCCTCGAGAGCGTCGATCACCCTTGGAAAGCCCCCGACGTCAGGGGTTGATGATCACCTTGTTACGGTCCGGTCCAGCCATCACCTCCACCGCCTCATGGATGCGCGAGAGCGGGAAGCGGTGCGAGATCACCTGCTCGGGATCGACCAGGCCGCGCTCGATGAGACGAATCGCACGGTCCATGGCCAGCGGATTGGTGCCGAAGCTCGCGTCCATGCGGGCCTCGAGGAAGTGCATCAGTCCGCCGTCAAGCTCGAAGGTCTCGTGCGTGGTGATGCCGAAGACGTTCCAGCGCGTGCCGCGCCGCAGCAGGCCCACCATTAGCTTTACGGCCTCGATGGGCCCTGCGGCCTCCACCACCAGGTCCGGGCCCGCCGGCAGGATGTCGGTAATGGCGGCCCTGGCGTCGACCCTGGCCGGGTTCACGCAGTGCGTAGCGCCCAGCTTGCGGGCAGTCTCCAGGGCGCGCTCGCTCACGTCCACCGCGATCAGGCGACCGGCCCCGGCGGCGTGCGCCACCTGCAGGCAATACATCCCGATGCCTCCGGTGCCGATCACGACCACGTCGTCGCCCACCTTCATCTCGGAGAGGTGGATAATGCCCTTCCATGCGCCGCTGACGGGCTCGGCCTGGCACGCCGAGTCGAACGAGATGCTCGCCGGCTTGCGGTAGACCGTGGCGGCGTCGGTGAGCAGGTACTCGGCGAAGCTGCCGGGCCGCACGTCGTCCGGGCCGTCGCCGCCGGTGGTGTGGGAGACCTCGCAGTAGTGCGTCAGGCCGCGCCGGCACCAGGTGCATACGCCGCAGAAGCCGCTGGGCTGTACGATGACCTCATCGCCATCGCTGAAGCCCGCCACGTTGGCTCCCACCGCGGAGATGACGCCGGCGGGCTCATGCCCCGGCACCAGCGGGAAGCGCACGTTGCGCCGGATGCCCTTGATCGCCTTGAAGTCCGTGGCGCAGAAGCCGCAGGAGCGGATGCGCACCACCACCTGACCCGGTCCGGGCGTCGGGATGGGCAGGTCGACGAGTTCGAGGCGGCTGAAGTCGAGTAGCTGGGCGGCAAGCATGGCCTGTATCTCCTTCTGAGCAGTTCGCCTTCAGTATGGCAGCGTGACCGGTTCAGACGCGCCGAAGGCCGCCCCCGGTGAACCAAGGGCGGCCTTCAGCGGGTTAGGCGGCGCGGCCGAGCGTTAAGGCTTCTCGGCGGGGGCGTCCGGCACGTCGGCGGCCAGCTTGAGCGAGGTGGCGCGGAACCACTCCACGCACTTCCGCACGTTCTCAAGCAGATCGGAAGAGCGCCGGTGGTGCGCTCGTACTCGATGGAGAAGGTGCCCTTGAAGCGCTGGTCGCGCAGTTCGCGCAGCTGGGCCTCGGCGTTGCCGGTGCCGGTGCCGAAGGGCACGTCGCCGTTGTCCTTGTCCAGGTCCTTGAAGTGCAGCGATACGATGCGGCCCTTCAGCTGCTTTAGCCCCTCGACGGGGTTCACGCCGGAGCGGGGCCAGTGGCCGGTGTCTGCACAGGCGCCCACGAGCTTGGAGCACTTCTCGGTGGCCTTCAGTACGGACTCGGGGCTCCAGTAGTGGCTGGGCTTCGGATGGTTGTGGATGGCGACGCCGATCTTGTACTCCGTGGCGAGCTTGTCCAGCATGGGCAGCGTCTCTTCGCCGGGCTCGGTGGAGAGCGTGCGCATCCCCATCGTCTTGGCGAACTCGAAGACCTTGCGCGCCTCCGCCTCGGTGCTGCCCAGGCCCACGACGCCGTACGCGGTAGCGCGGACGTTGGTCTCCTGCAGCTTGGCCTTCACCGCCGCGATGATCTCGGGCGAAGCGTTGTGGTCGAACGCCACATCCTGCTCCTTGGAGACCTTCTGGCCGGGGAAGAACTCAACGTAGCGGACCCCGAGGCCCTTCAGCGTGTCCAGAGTCTCGAAGACCGTCATGCGGTTGAAGGTCCAGGCCTGGCAGGCCAGCCTCCAGCCGAGCTTCTGCATACCGACGCGCGGCCGGCGGTTCTGGTTGCCCGCGCCCTGGCCGGCCTGCTGGGCCTGGGCGGCTATGCCTGATACCGCCAGCGTCGCCGCCGCCAGGGCGGCCGCAGTCCGAATCTGCATTATCGTCTCTCCTTCCCACGAATGGGTCCCGGGCCAACCGGGATGGTTATGCTTAGTCTACTCTCCCGCAGACGGCTCCGCGACGGGCTCGGCGGGCTTTGGCGGTTGCGGAGCGGGAACGTCCGCGAAGGCCTCCTCCAGCGCCTCCATGATCTGCCCCGTGCCGGAACGCGCGTGCCATAGGTCGGCGTCCTGTTCGCGCGTGTCATACGTCCAGTACAGGGCGCCTGCGAAGCCTTCCCGTAACAGGCGGCCGATGGCGCGCTTCATGCCCTCGGCGGCCAGCGCCGGCGTTGGGTAGGGGCCTCGGAAGGCGCCGATCTCGCCCACCAGCAGGGGCTTACCGCGCTGTGCGCAGACCTCCTTCACCACGGACCATTCGATGGAGGCGAAGTCCCGATCGATATCCGCCTCGCTACCCGGGTAGAAGTGGACGTCCACGTAGGAAGCCGCCGAAGCCGCCGCGGCTACCGGGCGGATCGGGAAACGTGGGTCCGGCGTCTTGTCGGTCCAGTGCCGCGCCGGTCCGCTGCGGCCCACCGCCCGGAACGTGAAGGCGCTGACGCCGATGAGGGCCCGAGGGTCCACTTCGCGCACGGCTTTGGCGCAGGCCCGGACGGTGTATGCCAGCCCGTCGTCGGCCAACCGCTGCTGCTCGGACTGGGATGCCATGTCGTAAGCCCGCTTGTCGAATGTCACGGTCCCGGTCCGCAGCGAGAAGGGCGGCGCAGTCGCATCGTAGTGCGATTCGTTCTCGATCTCGTAGCTGAAGACGGTTGAGAGCAGGCTCGGTTCGCGCTGCTTGATGGCCCGGGCCACGTCGGCCATGCAAAGCGCCTTCGCGGCCACATGCCCCGGCGCGAGGTAGACCTGATTGATCCCGGCAATCCCCTCCGCCGCCGGGGCGACGAGGGCGCGGTAGGGCGCCGCGTCGGCCACGTAGCAGAAGCAGAGGATCACCCGAACGCGGTGAAGCCGCGCCCGGCGCAACAGGTCGACGAGGTTGGCCAGGTATCCCGGCGAGAGCCCCTCTCCGCCCGCCGCGGCGAGCCCGGCCCCTTGCGCATGATCCAGGAAGATGCGCACGGCGTTGAACCCGCGCCGCTGCATCTCGGTCAGGGCCGTCTCGGCGTCGTTGGGCGCGTAGGTAGCCGGGTTCAGCGTGTCGTGCCAAAGGACGCCCTTGCCCGGCTCGCCGATCATCCGAAGCCGGATGTAGTTGAACCCGCGCGGCTGGAAGGGCCGGTCCGAGCCCTCCTCCACGAAACTGCCGCCCCGAACGCGGAGACGCGGCAACGGGCGCACCGTAGCGGGCGGCGACTGCAGGTAGCGCGTCGACAGCCCGGTGGCCTCGTCGCCGAAGGTCACCTGCTCGCGGCCGGCCATGGGTCGGTCGCCCAGGCGGTTGTCGGCCAGCGTCACGTCGCGGCAGTCCGTCAGTGTCAAGCCGCTGCGCGGAGCCGCGAACCGGTTGCCGCGGAGCGTCACGTTGGAGACGTGGGAAAGGCTCGCCTTGCCGTCGATCTCGCAGCCCTCGATCAGGACGTTGCGGATGACCGGCTCTTTCGCCGGTACCAGCTTGCCCGAGACGTTCTCCTGGTCAGCAGAGAAGACCACCGCCAGATCCGGGTTGCCGCGGCCCAGCCGCAGCTTGCAGTTGCGGATGGTCACGTCCGACGGCAGCGGACCCTCCACCGGCTCGGCGTAGAACCAGGCCAGAGCCGCGAAGTCGCACTCCTCCAGCGTCACCGGCGACTGGAACCGGCAGCTGTTGCGGATCGTGCATCTGCGGATGACGGTGTGCGGGTTGGCGCTGCTCAGGTTCCAGACGATGGCGCCCGGCTTCAGGCCCGGGATGGCCTTGTCCAGCGTCAAGCGCAACAGCGGCGCGACGGGGTACGGCTTGCTCATGTCGGGCTGCAGCGATCCGGCGCAGGCCACCACCCGCGCGGCGCCCAGGCGTCGGCCCTCATCGGGATCGTAGGCCGCCACGAGGTCGCCCTTGCCGAAGGGCACGATGGCCAGCGGGAAGTTCTGGCGCACCGCCACTGCCGCGCCCTTGGCCTCGACCACCCGCGACGAGTGCGTGGCCGTGTTGAAGGCGTCGTCGTTCATCCCCTCCAGGCGGCAATCCTCCCAGAGGAGCGAGGCGTAGTTGGCCTTGACATGGAAGCCGTCGCGCCAGGTCGAGGTGAGCCGCTTTCCGCCCGCCGGCGGGACGATGTTGAACCGCCGGAAGGCCAGCGCGCCACGGTTCCGCGCCACGCTGACCCCGAAGAGCGGACCCGAGTAGAGGTCGATGTCGCTGCATGTCACGTCATCGTTCTCCTCGATGACGAAGACGGGCGAGGCGCCCTGGCCCAGCATCCTGTGCGCGATGCCCCGCACGGGCAGGCTGATCCGCGTGCGCCCCTCCATGATGCGCCCGTAGCCGGCAAACCCCGGCGCGGGCTGCACTCGGATGATTCGATGCACCAAGCTGCCGGCGTAGGCCGCGCGGGTGTCGACGATGAAGAGGTGCTCGCCCAGCATGCTGTAGGGCCCTTGGTACCAGAGCATGGCGAAGTAGGCCTGCTCGTCGACGCCGGTAGGGCCGCCCAGCGGCGGCAGTTCGTAGCCGTCGGCCACGCGCACGTCCACCCAGCCCTCGGTGGCGTTGCGGGCCACCACGGCGCCGTCTGCGAAGGGGAGCGGGTCGAAGTCCACCGAGAAGCCATGCGCGTTGATGCGCGTGCAGCCCACCAGCGAGAGCATGCGGCGGCTTGGATGCAGGAGCATGTGCGAACCTGAGCCGTCGATCTCCACGTCTCGTTGGCCGCGCAGGTCGATGGCCCAGACGCCGGGTCCGGACGCCAGCCGGTACGTCTTCGCCTTGCCGAAGAGAAGCCGCGCGGGCCTCGGCGCGACGCGCAGGGCCTCCACCGCGGCGGCCAGCGCCGGGCCGTCGTCATGCTTGCCGTCGCCCACGGCCCCGTGCGCGTCCACTCGAATGGTGGTGACCACCGGCGCCTTCCCTTTCCCCGGCGTTTGCCGCTTAGCCTGCCCATGTCCGGGTACGGCGCCTGCGGGCAGGGCCGCCAATGCCGCCGCCAGGATGATCGCGAGGTTACCGGGCGCCATTCGTCGCCTCCTTCGGGCCGTATACCTCGAACGAGGCGAGTCGCACGTCGCCCTGGCCGCCGGCCACGTCCAGCCGCACACGCACCCAGCGGGCGCGCAACGGCTCCACAGGGCGGCTCCCCCATCCGGCTCCCCATGTGGACAACATGGCGACCTCGGTGAAGCGCTTGCCGTCGGCGCTGACCAGCAGCGTGGCATTGACGGCCTTCTTCGGCGGATCGGCGGCCGTGCCGCAGAAGTCGACGGCGAACCTGTCGATGGTACGCAGGGCGCCCAGGTCAGCCGTCACTGCATCGCCCGATCGCCCCGCCCAACGGGTCGCCGGGTTTCGGTCGATGGCCGCCGCGCCGGTCCCAACGGCCCTGGCTCCGCGACCGGCGCAGAAGCCCACCTCCTCCAGCACGCGCAAGCGGCGGTCGCCGCCGATGGAACGATGCAGGAAGCCGGGCTGCAGCGTCGGCGCCATGACGGTGAGCGGGCCCTGGAAGCTCGGCCCCAGCTCTACCCAGTTTGCCTTCTCGGACCCGCTGCCGCCGCTGCCGAAGAGACCCACGAAACGCACGTCGGCGCCGGCCTGCATCTCCAGCAGCGTGCGGTCGGGCACGTCGAACTGCGTCAGGTGGAACTCGGCATCACGGCACGCGCCGCCGGGCTCACGGTCAAACCGCATACTGATACGCGGATTGAAGCCGACCAGCCCCCAGCCCCGCTCTCCGAAGCAGTCGCCGAACTGGTAGTCCACCGCGTTGGTGCGGCGCCGGGTGGCCAGCGCGGTGGTCAGGTCGGCGCCTCGCTCTGCTTCACCGCGCAGCCAGCACTCGCTCCACGGACCATGGGAGAAGGCGAGACGCTCCAGCCTGCCGCCCTGCGAGCCGCCGCCCACCCGGATGCCCATGCCCAAGGCGGTACACCAGACGCCCTGCACCACGTGCCGATCGCAGCGGTGCGAGGCGAGATCGATCCCGTCGTCGGCGTTAAGGATCAGCACATCGGTGACACGCACTCCTGCGCCGAGCCCCACGATGGCGGGTGGTGACGGACGCATCTTCGCCACATCGTAGGATCGGCCGGCAAAGGCAATCTCCAGGCCGCGCACGCCTGCGCCGCCCTGCAGCAGTAACGCCCCCTCCACGCCCGGCCCCGGCGCCGCTTCGGAGAGGAGCGCACAGGTCGCGCGGAAGGAGCGCGCCTTGCCGGAGCCCAGCGGGCCGCGCAGTTCCACGCCGCGGGGGACGTCCAGCGGCCGCGTCAGGCGGTAGCGGCCGCACGGGAGGTAGACGATCCCCCCTCCCCGGCTCGCGGATGCCCGCAGGGCGGCATCGATGGCCTGCCAGGCGTCAGCCGCACCGTCCCCTCGCGCCCCGTAGGGCGCATCGGTCGCCACGATGAGGCCGGCAGGCCCCACAAGCGGCTCCGGCAGCGCCCCAAGCGGCGGGCAGGCGCGGGCCTCGGGCACGGCGTCCAGGTCGGCGTAGCGCATGCCGTAGTACCAGGGATCCCAGCCATACTCCTCGCGCCGAGACGGTAGCCCCCGCGCCACGCCGCCGTAGCCAAAGACCGGGTGCTGGTTCTGCTGGTCGTCCTTGCGGATGCGCAGCGGCACGGCCGCGTCGGCGGTTGAGAGGCCGTCGATGGCCATGGCGTCCAGCCGGCCCAGCTCCGCGCCCACCAGGTTCCGGCGCGTGAAGCGGTCCAGCGATGCCGACTGGCCCGGTGTCATCTCGCGGCCCGCCAGCTCCCGGTAAGCGCGGCGCCAGGTGCGGTTGGCGAAGCGGACGCCGCGCACCCAGGAGAACTCGGTGCTGTGGGGAGCTGAGAGGCCCTTGGCCAGGACCGTGCCGCAGAGGTCGTCCACGAAGCAGCCGTTGGCCGACTTCAGGCGAAGGCCGTGGTAGGCGTTCAGCAGGCAGACGTTGCGGACCGTGGCCATGGAGGCGACGATGGCGTACGGGTAGGGGGTGGGGTCTTCGGGCCGCTGGTTGGGGTACCAGATCGTCACGCCGATCACCGCGCCCTCGCCGCCGGTCACATCGAGCAGCGGCTCATCGCCGGGCGCGCCGCAAGCCATGAGGAGCGTGCGCCGGGCGATCGGCGTGCGGTCGGCGTCTCCGCCGGCGCCTTGCAGGGATGTAGCGTACCCCAGCCGCAGGCCGCGGTCGAGGCGGTAGCGTCCCGGCGGCGCGTAGACGATGCCGCCGCCGGCCTCCGTCACGGCGTCGAGCGCCTTCTGGATGGCGGCCGACGCGTCGCCTCCTCCCGTGGCATCGGCGCTCCAAGGCGCTTCGGTCGCCACCGCCGAGGCGACGACGGCGCCCGATGCGGTCCTGACGAGGGTCGGACGGCCCAGGGGCTCGCACGCCGCGGGACGCATGGCGCCGATCAGGAGGAGTGACGTCGCGGCCGCCCGGACAGACGCGCGAACGGTGTAGGCCCTCTTCATGGTGCTTGCGCTTCCTCTCGATGCGGCTATGGAACCGGGCGGGGCTTGCGCCAGGCGCCCTTGCTGAAGTCGGGCACGGCCACCCGAGCGCCGCCCTTGGCCACACTCAGGGCGGACAGGGGCGTCACGACGCTCCAGGTGGCGGCGTCCACCACATCCTGCGGGGTGCCCCTACCCTCGCGCACGGCCTGGACGAACTCGTATAGCACGATGTAATCGCACCCGCCGTGGCCGCCGTTCCGCACTGCCTCGGGCTCCAGCTTCTTCCAGAGCGGGTGCGCGTACCGTTGCAGGTACGGCGCGAAGGGCTCCGGCGTGTCGGCCGCGGGCGAGACGCCTTCGATGTAGGTGCGGTCGTGGCCGCCCTCGTAGATGCCCTTGGAGCCTTGCAGCCGGAGGATCAGGTCGTAGGCACGCGGGGTGCTGATGGTGAAGTAGAGTGTGATCGTGCGGCCCCGTGCGGTCTGCATGATGGTCGTGTTGATGTCGCCCACGGCGTACTTGCGGCGCGCCAGCGGGTGGTCGGCGCCAAACTTCCTGGCGGCGTACTCGGAGAGGCATACGCCGCGCGTGCTGACGCTGCTGAGCGATGTGATGCGGTCGCCCCGGTTGATGCCCATCCACCAGGCCACGGGGCCCAGCGGGTGGGTGGGGTAGAGGTTGCCGGTCAGGCGGGCCAGATGCTCCCCGCGCCAGGTGAGCTTGCCGTCGTCGGTGAAGGCGAGGAAACGGCAGTCGTGCTGGTAGCCGGCTTCGGCGTGAAGAACCTCGCCGTAGACGCCCTCCTCCACCATGCGCTGCACGGCCAGCACGTTCTCGAAGTAGTTGACATTCTCGAGCATCATACACGGCTTGCCCGTGGCCTCGGAGGTCCGCACCAGGTCCCAGCACTCCTCCACGGTGAGGCAGGCGGGCACCTCGGTGGCCGCGGTCTTGCCCGCCTTCATGGCCTCCACCGCCATCGTCGCGTGCCAGTTCCACGGTGTGGCGATGAGGACCGCGTCCAGATCGTCGCGGGCGCAGAGCCGCTTGTAGTCCCACTCGTCGCGCGTGTAGGCATCGGCGTCGCCGCGGCCGGCCTTCTGCACCAGGGCGCGGGCGTTGGCCGCCCTGCCCGCGTCGATGTCGCAGACCGCCGGGATACTGACGTCGGGCATCTGGAGCAGCGTGGCGAGCAACCCCGTGCCCCGGGCGCCTGTGCCCACTATCCCGATCCGCACGGTCCCGTCGGCCATGGCCCGCCCTCCCGCCGCCGTCAGGGCGGCCCCGGCTCCCATCCGCACCACGTCGCGCCTGCTGAGTCGCATGGCGGCCCTCGCTTCCCAGTGAATCCCTGACGAGAAGGTACCCCAGCCTGCGGGCCCGCGGAGGAGTCGGGGCGGGCCGTATCGAAACAGAGCCCGGCACACTGGCCGAGGAGGGAAGCATGGCGAAGGTGAGGGTGGGTCTGCTGGGCGTCAGCTGGTGGACGAACGTGGTCTGGCCCGGGTTCTCCGCGGCCCGCAACACAGAGGTCACCTGGGTGGCTTCACGCACCGGCGCCAACGCCGAGGCCTTCGCCCGTGAGCACGGCATCCCGAATTGGACCGACGACACCGCCGCCGTGCTGGCCGCCGCCGACGTGGACGCCGTCTTCATCGGCATCCCCAACCACCTTCACGACGCCATGGCCCGCGCCGCGCTGGCGGCCGGCAAGCATGTGCTGCAGGAGAAGCCCATGGCCCTCACCTCGGAGGCCGCCGCGGCGCAGGCACGGCTGGCTGCCGAGAAGGGCCTCGTACTCATGGTGGATCAGGAGACGCGGCTGGCCGACGGTGTGCGCGACCTGCCGGGCATCGTGGAGCGGCTGGGCGGCCTGCGCAAGGTGGTGATCGGCATGACCCTCTCGCCCGGAGCGTGGGGCGGTTGGCGCGGCGATCCGGACCTGACCGGGGGCTCCCTCTTCGAGATGGCAATCCACCAGATCGACCTGGGCCGCTGGCTCTGGGGCCGCAACCCCATCGCCGTCACCGGCGTGGGCGCCGATGTGGCGGGGCAGGACTTCACGCTCATCTACGACTTCGGGCAGGGGGACACCGCGATCATCGACTTCTGCTGGCGTTGCCGGGGCTTCTTCCGGGCGCGCGTGGAGTGCTACGCCGACGGCGGTGTGGTGACGCATGAGATCCAGATGCCCGACGGCGCCGGCGTGCAGCGCATCATCACCGCCGACACGATCGAGGAGGCGCCTCTGGACTTCGGCGTCCAAAAGCCTGCCACGTTCCAGCGCGTCATGGAGGGCTTCGCCGACGCTGTCCTCACCGGTGCGCCGCAACCCATACCGGTGCAGGACGGCGTCTGGGCGATCCGCATGGCGGAGGCAGGGCGTGAGGCGTTACGTACAGGTCGGCGGGTCCAGTTCGACGCCCCATAGGCGGTGGTTCGGAGTTCTTAGGCGCTTGTGGGGAACCTGATCCGGTTGACGGATGTCTGTACATTGAGGCACTGGTCGTGCTATAGTACCGTAGACATCCGTTCCAGATCAGGAGGCCCACATGCGCCGAACCCATCATCAGATGCCGTTGCCCGCCGATGCCTTCATGGAGCCAGCCTCGAACCCCTGCCAGGAGATGGATCGCATCGATCGTCGCCTGCATCGCAGCGACCGCCAGGATACTCGCCTGACCATGGTTGGAGCCATCATGCCGGACCGCACGTTGCAGGGCGCCTGCGAGACCTTCACGTTCCTGCTCCAACTGGCCGACCTGCCTGACCGCCGCCGCGCCGTCCTCGACTTCTGGCTTGCCGGCCACAGCCTGGCCGATACGGCCCGCACACAAGGGATCACGCCGCAGTCCGCCCAGCGCCATGTGCAGGAGGCCCTGCGGGCGCTCTACGACCTTGCTCCCGTGAGCTTCGCCGCCTTCAGCCGCCGGCCGATCTACCACCCGCCGCACAAGCCCTCCGGCAACCTGGAGAGCCGCGTGTGCCGCCGGTGCGGGTACCTCTTCCGGGCGGGCCAGGGCGACGGCCCATACTGCGGCGCCGACTGCCGCCGCGAACCGAGCCGAAGTGCCGCAAGCCGCCGCCGCGCAAAGGAGCCTTAGAGTACAATGGGAAGCAAATGTGCGCGAGCCGAGAGGGCACCCGCGCTGGAGGATGCCATATGGCCGCGGAAGGCTGCAATCAGGGCTCTGAGGTTCACGGTGATGTCGCCCGCTTCTTCGACACGGCTCCCGGCATCTTCCTCATCTTGTCGCTGGACGGAATCGTCCTGCGCGCCAACCGCACGGCGGCCGACCTGGTCGGGCTGCAGCCTGAGGAGTTCCTCGGCCGCTCCGTCACTGAGTTCGTGCAGGAGTGCGACCTGCCGGCCCTGTACCGAGCTCGTGATGATGTCTCCTACGGTTCTATGACGTCTCCTGTTGTCCTCAACGCCACGAGCGCCGGCGGCGCGGTGCGGACGATCAGCTGGGTGGGCTCGCTGTGCAATGACGGAGCCCTCTACGTCGTCGGCACGGACATCACGACGAACCCTGAGTACGTCTCCCGCGACTCTGTGGACGCCCAGATGCGGCAGGCGCAGAAGCTGGAGTCCATAGGCACTCTGGCCAGCGGCGTCGCACACGAGATCAATAATCCGCTCAACAGCATCTTGAACTATGCCCAGTTGATCATTGATGACGCCCCCGCGGGCGCCGACGCCGCGGAGTTCGCCGGCGAGATCATCACCGAGAGCAGTCGGCTGGCCAAGCTGGTGCGCAATCTCCTGACTTTCGCCCGGACCGACGCAGGCGACCTGATCCCTGCCAGTCCCGCCGATGTCCTTGAGAGCGCCCTGTCGCTTACGCGCGCCTCCATGCGGCGCGACATGATCACGCTCGAGGAAGAGGTGGAGGAGTGGCTACCCGAGATCTGGTGCCGCCCGCAGCAGATCCAGCAGGTCATCCTGAACCTCGTGCTCAATGCCCGTGACGCACTCAATGAGCAGTTCACGGGACGCGACCCGGGCAAGCGGATCAGGGTTACGCTGAAGTCGGACGAGCGCGACGGCGCCCAGTGGGTCGCACTCACTGTGACCGACCAGGGCGCGGGTGTGCCGGATGCCCTGACCGATCGCATCTTTGGCCCCTTCTTCAGCACCAAGCCGGCCGGAATGGGAACCGGGCTGGGCCTCTCCATCAGCTACGGCATCGTCCGCGACCACGGCGGGACGCTGACGCTGCAGAGCGGACCCGGGCGGGGCGCGTCCTTCTGCGTCCGCCTACCGGTTCGCCCGGAAGGCGCCCCGGAGGAGTAACGAGGCGCCCGCCCGTCAGTCGACCAGGTTGTCCTTGACGATATGTCCCGCGGCCTCCTGGAAGACCAGCGACGGGCCCTCGTTGTGCCGCATGATGTTGTCCTTCACGATCCAGTTCCGGCACCCCGCTCCGATCACGAGGCTGTGCAGGTGCTTGACATGGTTGGTGTCCCAGCTGAAGACCTGATTCGACGTGAACGTGCAGTCATGCACGTTGGTGGCCGTCATGGCCGCATGCTTCCCCGGGGCGCCTTCGGAATTGGTGTGCACCGTGTTTCCCGAGAAGACCGTGAGCATGCAGGCCCACGGCGCCTCGCCGCCCAGGATGACACCCTCGGCGCGCGAGTTCTCGAACCGGTTGTTCCCGATGCGATTGAAGTGCGACCCCGCAGCCATGCGGAAGGCCACCCCATTGCCCCAGTGGTAGTTCAGCGTGTAAGAGCCCGCCGATGAGTTGATCAGGTAGGCGCCGACCTCGGGGAACTTGCCGTGGGTCCCGAACTGGTTGCGGATGATATAGAAATCGTTGTTATATCGGCTGTAAAGCTGTTCCTTCATGTTGCCGATCAGGTGGCAGCGGCTCACTGTGTTCGACGACTGCGGCGACGCCGGGTCGCCCTCAAACCGGATCCCGCTTACGGCGAAGCTGCTGATGCGGCACTGGTCCACCGTGTTGGAGCTCGACCCCTTGCCCCGGAAGACGATGCCCGAGGCCGCCTTGCCGCCGCCGTCGATCAGCACGTCACGGACGAAGCAGAAGGCGCAGTCCTGGAACGTGAGCGCGTCGCTTGCCGCCTCCATGCGGATCGTGGTGTTCCATCCGCTCCCGGCCAGCACAATGTGGTTCGTGTTGCGGAAGACCAGCGGCTTCCTGAGCGTGTAGTCGCCCGGCGCCAGCCGGATCGTCCCGCCCAAGCGGCCGATGCGCGACGCGGCGGCCACGAACTGGGCAGAGGTGGCGACATCCCACGCTCGCGGCACGGAGGGTACGGCCGGCGGCGCCAAGGCGCAGATGAGCGGCAGCACGAACATGGTCGACCTCCTTGTGGGCGAGCCGAGGATCGGTGCGCCCGCCCGGGCTGATGAAGACTACCCGGCTCAGGCCGGGCGCTGGGTGTTCGGTGCGGGTCGGCCACCGAATTCGCGCACAGGGGTGTTGCACCTTACGAGTATCAGTCGTACGATCGCAATGCGGCCACCTTGTAGGCCGCAGGAGGTGCCTGCGCAGCCCGTGCGCTGCCGGGGTCCCAGACGGTGGCCGGGCACAGGACGGCCAAGGCATGGGGCTTCCGCCGCAGGCGCAGTACCACGGGGGATGCCCGGGTAAGGAGGCAATCCAACGACCGTGAACAACTCGATGTGCGCCGCTCGGGGCCGAATGCCCCCTGACGGCGCTCGTGACGCGCTGGCACGGGCCGTCCGATGGAGCTGTACGCAGGCGACCGGCTTGTAGGCCTGATTGTCTGTGAGTGATGCAAGGATGCCTGGCCAGCATGGGAGGCAGACAGATGTCACGCACACTTCGGAGGTGGGCGACGACGGGTTTCGCCATACTGGCGACCGTCGCGCCCCTGACGGCGCAAGCCGAGGCCCAGAGGATCCCGGTCATGCTGGCGATAGCATGCCCGAGGACGGCGGTGCCCCTGCGCTCGTTCGCCCGGTTCACTGCGACCTTGCGAGAGTCTACCGTGGCGCCCTACCACGGCATAGGGCTGGCCCAGAAGGGGCTCGATCTGGCCATCAACGGCACGACCGTTGACACCCAGGTCACGACCCTGCGGTCGGGCCTAGGCTTCGTGGCGTTCACCTACTTCGTGCCTGCCGACCTGGGCGTCGGTACGGGGCAGACGGCTAGGGTCACATTCCCAGGCGATGACGTGTACGAATCGGCTGTCGCTTGGGACTGGTGGGAGACGACCAGGACCCAGACCGCCATGGTTATGCTGGTGACGAAAAACCCGGCACCCTACGTGGGCACCCACCGGGCGACCATCACGCTCTACCAGATGGTCGGCGGAGCCTACATCCCGTTGCCGAACAAACCGATCCACATCTGCTACTGCGTCACCCACTGCACGGATCGGGTGACAGACGGAGCCGGCCGAGTCGTGGAGGCGGCTGCGGTGAACGGCTTCTCCACGATCCGCTCTGGGTTCATGGGCGACGAGACCTATGCGGCCAGTTGCTGCTGTCCCTGTTACTACAAGTAGGGGCCGTTCCGCCTCGTGATTCAAGGGGTTCGGCAAACCTGACAGAGCCTCGCCGCCGGCGCAGGGCCTGCGGCGAGGCTTCTGGAGTGCGGCAACTACTCCGGCGCGACGGCGGCGCCGGCGTTCCCCGAGTTGTCCACGGCCACGACCCTGTAGTGCATGGGCGCCGTGAAGACCACGTTCGCATCCACGTAGCTCAGGCCAATCGTGCTGGCAATCTGGTACTGCGCCGCCGGCGTGAAGTCGGCCTTCGGCCCGCGGTAGACCCGATAGTAGCAGACATCGGCGTCGGGAGAGGGCTTCCAGGTCAACCGGATATCGCCTGCGCCGATGGGATCGACCGATAGAGCGCGCGGCGCGGCCGGCGGCACGGCGTCGTAGCCGGTCGTGTACACCGTCAGGCTCATGGACCCCACCGTATCGGCCAGCGACGACCCCTGCGCCTTCACCACGGCGGCATACGGCGGCATGTCGCCGAAGCGGTTCTGCTTCACGCGGGCGGGGTCATAGACGTACTTGCGGAAGGCCTGCCCTGCGGCGGCGGCCGGCAGGCTGATGTGCAACGGCGCCGCGCTCGAGCCTCTGTTCACCACAGCGATGGACCACTTGCCCGCCGGGTTCCGCAGGGCCGCGACGCGCAGCCGCGGGTCGGCGCACTCGACCGGGTAGGTGGCGGCAGGGCCACGGAAGTAGCGGGTCATGAGCCCGTAGCCATAGTAGGGCGCCCGTGTGGACTTGTCGTCGAAGCTCCAGCGGAAGAGGCCCCACTTGTTCTTGTAGCTGGTCGAGTAGTCGTCCGGGAAGTCCATGAAGGTCCAGTAGCCCAGCGCCCGGACGCCTGCGTTCATCGCTGCGATGGCGGACTCGGCGATCTGGAGGCCGACCATGGGCTCCATGGAGGTCTCGTAGTAGATACAGCGGTCCATCTTGACGCCGTTCACCGTGGCGCCGTCCTGCTTGGAGCCGAACTCGCCCAGGATAAACTGCTTGCCCTTGCCTTTGGCCACGGCCACCGCGGCCTTCAGCTTCTCCAGCCACCAGGGGTAGAAGCGCTCATCGTCCGGCGGCTGATTGTTGAAGTAGTGGTGCCCGCCGTAGACCTCGGTCACGGCGTCCATGTTCTTGGCCGCCCAGTCCAGCGTGTGCCAGTACTCAACGGGCGAGGCGTCGGTGGCCAGCAGGCCCACGGGCAGGCGGCGCTTGACGATCTCGGCATGGAGCGCCTCGTGGTACTTCTTGAACGTGGGCAGGTCCTGCGCCATGGCGCCCCAGCCGTTGAGCGAGAGCTCGTTGGACATGCAGTACCACTTCACCTGCGTTATGCCTTTGGTCTTCACCAGATACTGCAGGTTGTCGGCCACCCTGGAGGCCCAGGCGCGCAACTCCGCATCGTCCTTCACCACAGGCGGGTTCCAGGAGCAGAGGTACATCTCCGTCTTGGTCGCCTGCATTTGGCGCAAGTGGCGCACCACGTCGCTCCACTTGTCGCCCTTCCAGTCGTACTCGTCGTTCAGTCGGACGAAGGAGGGGCGCAGCTCGCGCCAACGCTTGTAGACCACCTCGTTCATCTCGTCGTCAGTGATGCCGGGGTGCGAGTGCTGGAAGGCGTGGAAGCCGACGCCGGCGAAGGCGGCCTGCACGGGCTTGTCGCCGCGGATCTTCACGGTGCGGACGGAGGAGCCCAGGTCGGGCCACGGCGTCATCCGGCCCGTGCGCACAAGCTCCGGCGCGGCGAACCTGGCCGTGGCGTGGGAGTTGAGGATGAGGCTGAGCCGCACGGCCCGGGTTCCGGCAGGCGCCACGCCCTCGGCAGTGAGCTTCTGCCAGTCCTTGGAGCCGTTGCCGATGGAGACGGCGCTATGTGCGATGCCGGCGCGGGCCTCGCCCTCGGCCAGGAACTCCACGGCCATGTAGGCGCCCGTACCGTCGGTGACGCCATCCGTGAGCACGAAGGCCGAGGCCTGGAATGCATCGCCCGTCCGCACCTCGTCAGTGAGGGTCCGAGCCGCCTGCTGCCACTTCAGCTCGACGCCGGGCGCGACAATGATGCGGAGCGCGGGCTTCCCGTCAGGCCCCCCGGCGGGCTCCACCTCGAACTTCGCATCGCCCCGCTTCTCCCACCCGGTAAGGGCGGCGTCGAGCGAGTCGGGACGGATCAGCGGCACCCGCGGCTCCGGTCCGCTCAGGGCGCCCAGCGCCACGGCAACGGCTACCGACATCACGACGGTATGCAGGGGCATATTCACGATCTCCTGGGCTTCGTTAGGACGTCGCAGATCAATTCAGCGCCTCGATTGCCGCTGCCGCCGCTGCCTTCACTGCCGGCACGCGGTCGGGACTTGGCAGTATACGGGTTGAGTAGCGCCCGATGTCACAAGGGGAGCTTACCAGAGCCTGGACCATGGCCATCGCCCTCTCCGCCGCAGTGGTGGGCTTGCCTGCCTTCCGGGCAGCCCCGGTCCTGTGGCGCAGGAGGGTGAAGATCTCGTAGTCCTCCATCCCCTCGCGGGCCTGCTCCAGCCGCACGCTCGTAACCGGGCGATCCAGCTTACGGGGGCCCGGAGGGTAGGCCAGGAAGCCGTCGCCGTTGGGATAGCGGACGTACTCCTTCGGCACGCCGGGGCCGAAGTCGTGCATCAGGAACTGGTGCCAGCCGCGCTGGTAGGGGTCGTAGGTGAGCCAGTCGATCCCCCAGAACTCGTACGCCGTCGCGCCGTACTTGAAGGCGTAGTGCGGCAGGAGCCGCTCGATAGCGCAGGTGGGCGTGTCGGTGCACATCTGGCCGTCGGTGGTCCACCAGATCGTCGCGCCGCCGGACTGGATGCGCCGCATGGCGGCCTCCGGAACGACGCCGTAGTGGCCGATGCCCCAGACGCTCAGGGCGCCGTCCCAGGCGGGCTGGTGGTGCCAGGTGCTGCTGTAGATCGGGATCGCCGGGTCGACTTCGCGGATCATCTCGCAGACGGCCAGCATCTGGTCGCGGATCTTCGGGTCGGTGTCGAACGGCTCATCGGAGATGTAGAGCGTGATCTTGTCGGCCCAGCCCCTCTCCTTGACGTGGCTCCAGAAGAGGCGCAGGGCGTCCTGGTAGGCCCTCTTGTAGGCGGGGTTCAGCTTCCGGCGGTCGGCGCCGTCGAAGGGGTAGACGCCCGCGTAGGGCTGGATACCCAGCTTCTCGGCGGGCAGGTGGCCCCAGCCGAACGAGTAGAAGAACCAGGGCGTGTAGGAGTGTGGCAAATGCAGCTCGTCGAAGTAGACCCGGGCGGCCTTGTCATACTCAGCGAAATCGGCGGTGACGACGCCGTCGGTCATGCGGAACTCGGGCTCCGGCTTTACTCCGTCGGGGCAGGTGCGCCGCTCGGCCATGAAGCGCCAGAAGGCCTGGCGGCTCTCCTGCTCGCTCTTGCCTGGGAGCCGCCACATGGGGCCGGACTGCCGGCAGTCGTAGATCGCCTTCAGGCTGGGCCGCTCGGGCAGTTCGAAGCCCCAGACCCGGACGGCGACGGGCATTCGAGCGATCTCCTTGCCCTGTGCCAGGAACCGGACGGCGCCCTTGTAGAGCCCCGCCGGACAACCGCGCGGGATGCTGAACGTGACCCATACCGGCTGTGTGCGGCCGGCGGCGAGGTCGAACCGGTCGCCGGGCAGGATGGGATCAGGCCACCAGCCTGGCCAGCCGTCTGAGCCCGCGGGTGCGTTCGGGACCTTGCGTGTGTAGGCCGGCCCGCGGTCGCTGTAGTAGTTTGTCGCCTGGTCGATGGGCACGTAGCCCACGATGCCCACTTCGTACCGGCTCAGCTTCCGGCCGCCGGGGCCCACGGGAGCATCGACGACGACGCGCACGCCGCCCATGGCCCGGCCGGAGCGTAGCGCCACCTGCACGGGCTCCCGCTCGCCGCCGGCCGCGGTGACCGCCGCAAGGGCGGGCGCGCCGGGAGGCGTGTCCTCGCGGAAGACCTTCACGATGGGGTTGACTGCCCAAGCCGCGATGCCGCGTTCGACCCCCGGGTGGCTTTCTGAAGGAAGCGCCTCGGCGGAATGCACTTCGGTGAGGAGCACGCCGTCATGCCACACCGTGCCGGTGGCCATCATGGTCAGGTGGACCTGGAAGATGGCGCAGTCGTCCGGGGTGCGGAAGAGGCCGGTGATGAGCGTCCAGCCCTGGTCGCCGGAGATGGGCGGCCCCGCTCCCACCATGGGGCTCTGCTTGCAGAGCTCGCCCGAGGCGGTCCGCATGTGCGCGTGGAGCTGTACCCCGCCGGAGAGCTCCTTGCACCGGAGCCACGCGGCGTACAGGTAGGTGCGGCCCGGACGAACGGGCACATCCTGCCGCCAACCGGTCCAGCTAGGCGTGGCATTGGCCGGTACTGCGATGCGTGCGCACCGCTTGCCGAAGAGGCCGCCGTCGACGGTCGTCATCTCCGTCCCGGCCGGCTTCTCGCCTTCGGAACCGCCCTGCCAGTCGGCCGGTGGGCCCGCGCCCTCCTCGAACCCGGCGTTCTGCACGAGCGACGGCACGGCGGACAGCAGCGCTGCGTACTCCTTCACCGACATGCCGCCCGCGGCTACGTTCGCACCGCCGGGCACGGCCGGGTTCAGGGCGTACTGGACCGCGGCGCGTGCTGCGCCCCGCACGGGCGACGCGGCCGGCATGACGTAGGCGTGGAACACCCGTTCCGTGCGGGCCGGCGCCGCCGCCTTGAGCAGAAGCACGTCGCGGAGGCGGTAGTGGGGCGTCGGCTTGCCGTCGGCAACGACCCGAAGCAGGGCGCCGGGCGCCTGCAACCGCGATAGGACGGCGGGAGCCTCTACGCAGACGATGCCCTCGGTGGGCCGGTCGGATGTGTTGAGCAGACGGATTGGAGTGCGCAGGCGGGCGGACGCCTCGGGACTTGGCGCCGACGGCCAGGGCGTCCGGGGGAATGCAGGGGTCACGCCCAGCTTCTCCGGCTCGCCCGCTTCTGTGGAAAGGACGGGCGCGCCTGCGTCCAGCCGCTCAAGCTCCAGGTCGTCGAACCACGCCGTGCCGGTGCCCCGAAGGACCGTGCCGAGGTCGGCCCGGTCGGCCTCGGCCGGGGCGGTGAACTCGGCCTGCACCTGCCGCCAGCCGAAGGAGCCCTCGCCCGCGCTGAGCATGGGCGATTCAATCATGGGGTTCGCCGTCGTGCCCATGTGGATGTACCAACCGCAGAGGCCCCGGACGCCCTCGGCCCGGACCCAGGCGCTCATCCGGTATCGTGAGCCGCCCTCGATGCGAATGGCGCTCTGGCGCGTGGCGATCCAGGAGGGCTCGGCGCCCTCGCGAACGACGGTCTTCAGGCATCGGCGACCCGTGTGTGGATCCTCGGCGGACCAATCGGCGCGGTGGCCAGGGTCGGTCGCATCGTGAGCCCAGCCTGCGGGCGTGTCGCCTTCGCCCTCCTCTACGCCGCCGTTGCGAAGCGCGCCGCCGCTCTCGAGCCAGTCCGGCACGGCCCAGGCCGACGGATTGGCGCAGTAGACGTAGTAGGTGGCGTGGGATCCTGCGGCGCACTCTGCGGGGATCACCAGGGTGGAGCCCAACCGTAGTGCGCCCGTCCGAGCCGGGGCGCCGGTGGGACCCACGACATCATGCAGCATCTCGACCCCGGCGGCGTCAGTCACGCGAAGCGCCGCCGCCGCCTGCCCGATCACATGCAGTTCGCCGGGGCCATCCCCCACGCGAATGGACACCGGCGCGCCCGATGCCGCGTGTGCGCCGGCGTTGCGCACCGTAACGGCGACCCGCAGGCGCCAGACGCCGCCGCCACCGAGGTACAGGGGGTGCTTCCATTGCGACGGAGAGCCGACCAGTGCGAAGCAGGCAAGGAGGGCGAGGATCATGGCGGCAGGCCTTTCCGGCGCGGCCCGCCCGGCCTATGGTGATGCGGGGGCCTGCTCGCGCCTGAACGACCGGATCGACGCAGTGACATAGGTCGCGAAGGCCTGACGGCTCTTCAGCAACTCCCACGCGCCATCCAGACGGCTCCACCTTACCCGCTTGCCGCCCACCGTTTCAACGAGCACCAGGGACGACGTCCGGAGGCTGTACTCATGCTTCAGGCGCAGGTTGCCGCTTGCGTCGAGGTTGAGCACACGCCAGGCAAGAACGCCGGAGGCCAGTTCCGGAGCAAAGGCGGAGACAACCACGTCCCTACCCCACTGCTCCATGCGCAAGCAATCGCGGCAACGCACATCGCGGTGGAGGAAGGTAACCGTCACCTGCCGTTGCGGAGCTTTGCCGGGCGGGCCTGCCAAGGCGGTCTCGGCAGCCATGAGCAGGCCCACAAGCAACAGGCGGCGGGTCATTCCTTCTTGCGCCGGGCCTTGGCTCGCTCCTCGGCACATCGGGGGCAGTAGACCCAGGGCACCGGTAGGATGAACGAGCCGATCAGCAGCAGCAACGTGACAGGCGCCGAGGCGATGATGTGGTTGACGAACTGGTAATCGCGCAGCATGGCCTCGACCAGCAATATCCCCGCAAGGATGGTCGCGAGCGCCACACGGCATACGACGCGCCAGTTCACGCCGCGAAGCTCAGCGCTGACGAAGAGGCATTTGGGGCAGTTCACATAACGGTCGCTCATGGCAAGCTACCAGACGGCGCCTGTGGGCGCCGGTAAGGCGTCGACGCAAGGCTTGGCGTACAGCTGGGCATGGCAGTTCCTATCAGAACAAGTAAAGCTATACCGCGAGAACAACATGGCTGCCATAACACAACACATAGGCCCGACATCCAGCGACTGGGACCTCTATGTCCGCTTGCGGTCCAGTAGTTGACTGGTGCCGGTCGCCAACGTAACAGACGAGTCCATGGGTCCATTGGTTCCCGCGCCGACCCCGGTGCTCGGTGATGTATTATGTCTGCAATAGGCCGTGCGCACTAGGCGCTAGGGCTCCTATCGGGGGGACTGAAATGAGCAACGACCGCATCGAGCCGCATCTGTCGTTCACCGCCAGCGACATGAGCCGCCGCGACCTGCTGCAGGGCGGCGCCGCCATCGCCGCCGCGTTCGGCATAGACCTGCATCAGGCCGCCCTGGCCCAGGGCCGCCGCGCCGAAGGTCTCAAGGAGACCCGCCCCGTCAACTGCGCCTTCATCGGCGTCGGCTCGCAGGGCACCTTCGACCTGAAGCGCGCCCTCAGCGTGCCGGGCGTTAAGATGGTGGCGCTGTGCGACAACTACGAGCCCAATCTGAAGCGCGCACTGGCCCTCTGCCCCGACGCCAAGGGCTATGCCGACTACCGGGCCGTGCTCCAACGCAAGGACATTGAGGCCGTGCTCATCGCCACGCCGCTCTTCATGCACGCGCCCATTGCCATCGACGCGCTCAAGGCCGGCAAGCACGTCTTCTGCGAGAAGATGATGGCTTACACCATCGAGGACGCCAAGCGCATGGCCCGGGCCTCCATCGCAGGCAAGCGCATCCTACAGATCGGCCACCAGCGCCGCTCCAACCTGATCTACAACCATGGCTGGGAGCTACTGAACAAGGTCAAGGTCTGCGGCAAGGTGACGCACATCCGAGCCCAGTGGAACCGCAACGGCTCCTGGCGGCGCCTGCCCGTGCCCGCGGACACCACCGACCGCCGCTGGAACTGGCGCCTCTATAAGGAGTACTCCCAGGGCCTCATGGCAGAGCTGGGAACGCACCAGATCCATGTGGCCAACTGGTACCTGGACGAGGCGCCCTGCGCCGTGGTGGGCATCGGCGGGATCGACTACTGGAAGGACGGTCGCACGGTCTTCGACAACGTGGAGGTGGTCTACGAGTACCCCAGCAAGGTGAAGCTCAACTACACCTCGCTCACCACCAATCAGTACGACGGATTCTACGAGCAGTTCATGGGCACAGACGGCACGCTCATCGTGTCGCAGGAGAGCGGCGGGCAGTACTACCGCGAGCCCACCGCCAAGGCCGAGGACTGGATGAAGGACCCCGCCAACAAGCAGACCGGCGCCCGGGGACAGAGCGGCCTGAAGCTCGACCCGGAGGCGACGAAGAAGCTGGGTGGCACGGGAGCCAGGGTAGGCGAGAAGGTGATCACCGGCGCGGTCGCCGGGAAGGACGACTACCTGCTGGAGATGGAGGACTTCTTCAACAGCGTCCGCACCGGCGCTCCTGTCTCGTGCGGCTGGAAGGACGGGCTGCGCGCCGCAGTGTCGGGCATCCGGGCCAACGAGGCCATGACGAAGCAGATGCGCATCGAGATCCCCGCTACCGACTACATCCTGTAGGTTCGCACCGGCGACGGACACGTAGCGAGGGGGCCGTTCTGCCGACCGGGCAGAACGGCCCCCTCGCGCCATGGCGGGCTACGGTTTGTCGGTCCGGCTCTCCGCCTCGGCCGTGGCGGCCTCGGATGCGGCCCGCCTCTGCTCGCGCAGTTCCCTGGTCACCACGTACCGTTCCTTGGCCTTGACCAGCGCGGCTTGCGCGTCGGTTGCCATGGCTTCGATGCTGTACCGTTGGGTCACGGCGTCTGCCGCGTCGGCGCCCCGCGCGCCCAGCTCCGGCAGGCCCTTGACCGCCTGGCGGATGGCATCCGAGAGGGAGCGGTAGTCGTCGGACTTGAAGGTAGTCACATTGCCGGTGGCGTCGGCCAGCTCGGGGAAGATGCCGCTGTTGGGTGCGATCAGATGGCAGCCTGCCGCAAGCGCCTCGAGGCCGGCCATGGCCCGACACTCCCACGCCCGCGAGGGCAGGCAGACGATATCGCAGGTCTGGAGCATCTGGACCTTCTGCGCGAAGTCGAGTTCGCCGCAGTACTGGAAGACGCCGTCGAGGTTCAGCTTGTGGGCGCGCCGCTCCACGGCTTTCAGGTAGCGCTTGTCAAGCAGCGATCCCGCGGCCAGGATGCGGATCGGCGGCGCTCCCTTGGCCTTCAGGCGCCCGGCAGCCTCGACCACGAGGTCCATGCCCTTGACGAAGGTGACCGCCCCCAGGAAGCCCACGATGGGCGGGCCGTCGGGACGGGCTCCCTTGGGGCGCCGGTACGCCGGGGCATAGATGCCCGGACGAACCAGGGCCATGCGGGACCGCTCCACGTCAAGGAAAGACTCCATCCTCTCCATGTACGCCTCGCAGGGGCACAGGACAAGATCGAGCGCCTTGGCGTTGGCCCGTAGCACCTCGATGGCGCGGGCGCGGTAGGGGTCGCGCATCTGCTTGACGAAGCCGTCTTCGCCCTGCACCGAGGCGACCACGGGGACATCCATGCGCCGGTGAATCTCCGACGCCATGCCTGAGAGCAGCGTGTTGGTCAGACTGATCACCTCGGGCTTGGGCTGCGCCTCCAGGTAAGCGATCAGACCGTTAACGGCTTTGCGCTGGGTGCCGCGCATGCCGCGCAACACCTGTACCGCCATGGCGCCCACGTCTGCCGCCTTCGTCCGTACGGCGAACTTGGAGGCCGCGGCCAGCACACCCGGAGTGTCCCAGAACCAGTCGAGGAACGCGGGCGTGTGGCGGAGCAACGGGATCCGGTGCTGGAGGTAGACGTTGACGCCGCCCATGCGGACGCGGCCTACGTTCGGCGGCTCGATGTCATCCACACGGAGTGGCGTATAGATCGGCACCACCTCAACGTCGTGGCCGAGGCCCGCCAAGCCTCGCGCCAGCCCGGCGTCGCGTTTGCACGCTCCGCAGTACATGGCTCCGGCTCCGGCGGCGATGTGGACGACCCGCATGCTCTGGCTCCCTCCCGCGCTCGCTCTGTGGCCCTTGCTCGGTGGGTCTGAGTATACCTACCGCGTTCAGGCCGGGAGGATGGGCTCCTCCGGCTCGCTCTCCAGCGTATCGGACGGCACACGGTAGGAGAGCACGCGGCTGACCCCCGCCTCCTGCATGGTGACCCCGTACCAGCGCGGCGCGTGCTCCATGGTCACCGGATTGTGCGTGATGACGAGAAACTGCGTGCGGTCGCTGAAGTCGGCCACCAGCTTCACGAACTTCTCGACGTTGGGGCCATCCAGCGGCGCGTCCACCTCGTCCAAGACGACGAAGGGGCTCGGGCGCACCGCCATGAAGGCGAAAAGCAGCGCCGTAGCCGTGAGCGCCCGCTCGCCGCCGCTGAGCAGCGAGAGGTGCTGGGGCTTCTTGCCGGGCGGCTGGGCAAAGACCTCGATGCCGGTCTCCAGCACATCGTCGGGGTTCGAGAGCGTGAGCCGTGTGGAGCCGCCGCCGAAGAGCCGCTCGAAGAGGAGCGCGAACTCGGTGGTGACGGCCTCGAAGGTCTCCATGAAGACGCCCCGGGTGCTGTCGTCGATCTCTGTGATGGTGCCCAGCAGCGACTCGCGGGCCTTCTCCAGGTCGCCGCGCTGCTCCACGAGGAACGCGCACCGCTCCGAGAGGCGGTCGTACTCCTCCACGGCGCCTGTGTTGACCTGCCCCATGGAGCGCACCTCGCGACGAAGTCGGGCGACCTCGTTGACGACGTTGCGCTCCATGGGACCAGGATCGGGCCGCGCCAGGGCATCCTTGATCTCGATGCTGTACTCCTCCATCAGCCGCTCGGACGTCTGAGCCAAGCGCACCTCCATGCGGGCGAAGCGGAGTTCGGCGTCGTGCAGGTCGCGGCGCAACTCCTCGCGCTTGGCTGTGGCGGCTCGGAGGGCGGTTCCGGCCTCGGCGCTCTGCTGGGCCAGCCCGGCCCGGTGCGACCGCGCGGCATCCCATGCGGCGTCGGCATCGGCGCCGAGGCGCTGCGCCTCCTCGCGCTCGATCAGAATCGCCCGCTGCTCCTCTTCCGAGGAGGCGTACCGGCCGCCGGCCATCTCCCGCGCGGTCTGCTTGGCGGCCTGGCTCGCCCGGGCTTGGCGGAGGCCTTCCTGCGCGGCGGCCAGGGAACGCCGCAGGCCCGACCGCTTTTCGGCTGTGCGGCCCACCTCGACCTCCAGCCCCACGGCGTCCGACCGGGCCGTGTCGCGCTCATCGGAAAGCCGCTGGGCCTCAGCCTGCGCGGCACCCAGGGCGTCGTCCAAGTTGGTATCCTGCTCCCGGTGGGCGGCCAGCGCGGCGGTCCATTCGTCGGCCTCCCGTGCGAGGGTCTGACGGGCGTTGGTCAAGCGCGTCACCTCGGCGCCGAAGTCGGCCAATTCGGCGCGCACCCGCGTGTCCTCGCGCTCGGCCGAGCGAACGTCGCTCTCGGCGGCTGCCAACTGCGCTTGGGACTGCGAATGGGCCACGCCGGCGGCATCCAGGGCGCGTTCGGCGGCCGCCACGCGGGAGGCGCAGGCATCGATGCTGTTGGCGGCTGCCTCGGCCTCGGCGCGGATGCCCGGGATGGCGCGGCTCAGGTCATCGATCTCGCCCTTGCGCCCCACGAGGTGCGCCCCTCGGCCCTGCAGCGAGCCGCCCGTCATGGCGCCTCCCGGCGTGATCAGCTCGCCCTCCAGCGTGACGATGCGGCTCCAGCCCTGCATGCGGCGCGAGGCCGCGATGGCGCTCTCCATGCTCTCGAAGACCGCCACGCGGCCCAAGAGCAGCCGCGCCACGGGGTCATGCTTCGGCTCAAAGCCGACGAGGTCGGCGGCCACGCCGAGGAACCCGACGGGGCGGTCGCGGACCTCGAGCGCGGTTGAAGGCCGGAGCATGGGCAGGGCGAGGAAGGTGGCGCGTCCGGCGCGTTCGCGCTTGAGCCACTCGATGGCGTCGCGGGCTTCACGCTCGGTCTCGCAGACCACATCCTGCGCGCTGCCGCCCAGGGCCACCTCCACGGCCACGCGGAGCCCCTCGGGCACGCTGAAGAGGTCGACCACAGGCAAGTAGGCGCCCTTCAGGGCTCCCTTGCGGACGGCGGTCAGGAGGGCGCGGACGCCCTGGTAGAAGCCTTCGCCGGACTGCTGCAGCTCCCTCAGCGTGGCCAGACGGCTCTCGCGCTCGGCGAGTTTGCGGCGCGCGGCGTCCAGCGCCAGCCGCGACTGCGCGTGGACGTCCTGCTGGGCGCGGCGATCGGCGGCGGCGGCGGTCCGGGCCTGGTCGGCGGCGGTTCGGGCCTGCGTCAAGCTTTCGGCGGCCTGCCGAGCGGTCTGGAGCCGGGTCGCGGCTTCGGCTGCGCGGGCCTCCAGCGCCTCGCGCTCGGTCCGGAGCCGGACCAGGCGGTCCTCGGTCTCCTGCAGGCGGCCGGTGCAGGCGGCCAGCGCGCTCTCGCGCTTGGACCGCTCCTCGGAAAGGCGCCGGATGGCCCCCTGCCGGTCCTGGCCCAGGCGGTTGGCGGCTGCCAGCGCCTTCTCAAGCTCGGCCAGGCGTCCACGCGCCGTATGGAGGGCCTGCCGCTTCTCCGCCTCGGCGGTCTCGGCCTTCCCGGAGGCCTGGACGAACTGCTCTTCCTCGCGCACAAGACCGGCGATGCGGCCCGCCAGCTCCTTCAACTCGCCATCAAGAGCCTCAGCGCTCTGCTCGGCGCCCTTGCCCCGCTCGATGGCCACCTGCAGGCGGCTCTCGGCGCGCTCCACTGCGGACCGGCGGCGGGCACGCTCGGCGGCGGCCTCTTCCAGCGAGGCGTCGGCGGCCGCCAATTCCGAGCGGAGGAGGTCGGCCTCGGTCTCGCCTTCGGTGATCTCCTGGCTCAGGGCGTCGATGGCGCCTGTGGCCAGCTCGCGGTCGCGGGAGGCCGCGTAGAGCTCATAGTCGGCCTTCTGGGCCTCGGCCACCAGGAGGTCGATCTCGATCTGCTGCAGCCGCGCCGTCAGCTCCAGGTAGCGCCGGGCCTGCTCGGCCTGCCGACACAGGGGCTCGCGCTGCTGCTCCAACTCGTGGACGATATCGCGCACGCGGGTCAGGTGCCCCTCGGCTTGCTCCAGCTTGCGCACGGCTTCGCGCTTCTTGACCCGGTACTTCTTGATCCCGGCGGCTTCCTCGAACAGCTCACGGCGGTCCTCGGCCTTGGCCGAGAGGACGGCGTCGATCTCGGTCTGGGTGACGAAGGAGTAGGCGCCCTTGCCCACGCCGGTATCGAGGAAGAGCTCAACGATGTCCTTCAGGCGGCAGGCCGTGTTGTTGATCGCAAAGTAGGACTCGCCCGAGCGGTAGACCCGCCGCGTGACCGTGACCTCGCTGTACTCCACGGGCAATGATCGGTCTTCGTTATCGACCGTGAGGCGGACCTCGGCCATGCCCAGCTGCCGCCGTTTGTCGGTGCCGCTGAAGATGACGTCCCGGCCCTCGGCGCCTCGGAGCAGGCGCGGGTTCTGCTCGCCCATGACCCAGAGAAGGGCGTCGGCCACGTTGCTCTTGCCGCAGCCGTTGGGCCCAACCACGGCGGTCATGCCCTCGCCGAACTCGATCTCCGTCTTGTCGGCGAAGGTCTTGAAGCCCGCCAGGTTCAGCCGTTTGAGCATCATACGACGCCGGCTCCGGCCGCGGCGGCGGGGCGTCTGCGCGGGGTGGTCACTACGATGCCTGAAGCCCGGCGCGGAGCGCCTTCTTGTCGAACTTGCCGGTCCCGGTCTTGGGTAGGGCGTCCACGAAGTGGATGTCCTTCAGGCGCGGGAGCTGCCATCGGGCGAAGGTGGCGGCCAGATGGTCGCGCACGTCGGCTCCCGTGATCGGCTCCGTGCCCGAACGACGCACCACGAAGGCGGCGGCGACCTCGCCCCGGAGCGCGTGCGGGCGGCCGATGACGGCGGCCTCCAGCACGCCCGGCATGCCCATGACGGCGTTCTCCATCTCGACGCTGCTGATCCACTCGCCGCGGCTCTTGATGACGTCCTTCTTGCGATCGGTCAGCTCCACGTAGCCCTGCGGGTCGATCCGCGCCACGTCGCCGGTGCGGAACCAGCCATCGTCGGTCAGTGGCGAGGGGGCGCCCTCCTCCTTGTAGTAGGCGCGAGCCACCCATGGGCCGCGGACGACCAGTTCGCCGGTGGTCTTGCCGTCCCACGGGGCGGGGGCGCCGGATTCGTCCAGGACGTCGGCCTCCACCATGGGGACGGGAATGCCCTGCTTGGCGAGTATTGGCAACTGCTCGGCGGGCTCCAGGTCTTGCATCGAAGCGCGGAGGCGGCAAACGGCGCCCACGGGCGAGAGCTCGGTCATGCCCCAGGCGTGGATCACGGGAACGCCGAAGTCGCGCCGCCACGCCTCGATGAGCGCAGCCGGAGCAGCCGACCCGCCGATCACCAGCGAGCGGAGGCTTGAGATATCGTGCGGGTGCTGGCGCAGGTACTGATGCAGCACGGTGTAGACCGACGGAACGCCGGCGGTGAGCGTCACCCGTTCGCTCTCGATCAGGTCTGCCAGGGGCTTCCCCACCACGTGCGGACCGGGCAGTACCAGCGACGCGCCGGTGAGGGCGCAGGCGTAGGGGATGCCCCAGGCGTTGGCGTGGAACATGGGCACCACGGGCAGGACTGTCTCGCACTCGCTGATGGCCAGGCTGTCGGCCATGCAGATGCCCACGCTGTGGAGGTAGAGCGAGCGGTGCGTGTAGAGTACGCCCTTCGGATCGCCGGTGGTGCCGGAGGTGTAGCAGAGCGCCGCCGCGGCGTTCTCATCGGCGTCGATGAAGCGCTCGGCGTCATCGGCCTCGGCCATCAGGACCTCGTACTCCAGCGAACCGGGCAGGGGCTCCACATCGGGCGCGCCGTCGTCCATGCAGATGAACGCCTCGCGCCGGTCGGGCCGCTCCAGCAGGGGGCGCAGGTTGGGCGCCAGGGAGCGGTCGTAGAAGATCACGGCATCCTCGGCGTGGTCCACGATAAACCGTAGTTGCCCCGGCGCGAGGCGGATGTTGAGCGTGTGGAGGATGGCACCCATGGCCGGCGCCGCGAAGTAGAGCTCCATGTGGCGGGCATGGTTCCACGCGAAGGTAGCCACGCGGTCGCCGGGCTTCACACCCAGGCTCCGCAGCACGTTCATCAGGCGCGCGACCCGGGGCCTCAGCTCGGCATAGGTCGCGGCGCTGACGGCCAGGTCATTGCCGCGGCTGACGATCCTCTTGTCGGCGTAGACGCGGGAGGCGCGCCGAAGGATCGCGTCGAGGGTGAGGCGGCTGTCCATCATCAAGCCCCTGGGCAGGGCTGTGGGCGCTGTGGTCGGTTCGGTGGGCAAGAGCATCCCCGGTGCAAGTGGGATTTGGGCGAGGCATTATACCTGCCGCGCGGCGACCTCACCCTCGGGCTGCTCGGCGGGAGCGGCTTCCGGGGCCTCCACCGGGGCGGGGCGGAGCAGCAGTTTCTCGTTGCCGCCCACGGAGTGCGCCGGGCGCACCAGAGTCTCGGCAGGCGATCCCGGCGCCTCGGCGGCTCGGAGCAGGTGGCGGTGCCGTCCGGCGGCCATGGCGCGCTCCTGCATGGCCTCGATGGCCCGCTCGGCCGCCGCCCTGACGCCAGAGCCGACGCGGCGCGGCGCGTAGAGGCCCTTGCCCATGCGCAAGAGCGACCGGACCGCCGGCAGATCCTCCGGGCCGCCATGGCGCTCGAAGAAGCCCAGGGCAGCGCGAACCACGGCCCCGTCGCCGGAGGCGGCCAGCGTCCCGCGCAACGATCGGAGCTGGTCGAAGTCCAGCCGGCCGTAGGCATCACGCTCGGCGTCCTCCAGACAGTTGGCCAGACAGAGCCCCCCGGCGCCGCTGTCCAGCAGGAAGCCAAGCGCATGGGAACCGCCCACCGTGGCCGCAGCTTCAGCGGCCCGCTGCACGCCCCGGCGCTGGTCGAGGTAGACCAGGCCCACGATGGCGGAGACGATCAGCATCCCCAGAACGACCGCGGCGACGATACCGGTGATGGATGCGGCCGAGTTGGTGAGCCCGTAGAGGAGAGGCCCGGTGACCCCGATGAGGGCTTCACCCAGGGCCGCTCCCACCACGCAAGCCAGTAACACGCCCAGGAGTATGAGGAGCAGCAAACGGTTGTCGGCCTGCCGGCGCACCAGCGTGGCCACCATGGGCCAAGCCACCTCGCCGCCGGCGGCAAGCTCCTCGGCGCCCTTGGCGCGGACGTCGGCGCGGCGGCTACCGAGGCGTCGCAACATCCGGGCGCATCTGCGCTGGGTCAGCTCGGGCGTCGCTTGACTGCGTCTTCTCACAGGTGCCTCCCGCGGGGCGGGTTGTACTCAACAACCATAGCATCATGGCCTATGACCGTGCCGGATGAGGTATGGGGGCGATGTTTGACGGCGATCGGCGGCCAACGGGAACCTCTCCGGCGGATAATCGGATATACTTGTCGTGTATTTGAGCGCTGGAGGGCCGGGCCTGTCCGGCGGCGCTCACCCGGAGGGAACCACATGGCAGACAACACCGCAGACGCCACCGTAGGCGATCTGGTCACCGAGCGCCCCGCCCGCGCCCGCGTCTTCGAGCAGAACGGCGTGGACTACTGCTGCAACGGCGCCGACGCGCTGAGCGAGGCTTGCCTGAAGGCGGGAGCCGACCTGCAGTCCGTGCTGGCCAAGTTGGCGGCCGTGGACGCCGAGCCTCGCGGAGCCGACGAGGCCGATTGGTCGACGGCGTCGCTGGCGCAACTCATGGCGCACATCGAGGCGACGCACCACACATATCTGAAGTCCGATTTACCCCGCATCAGCGCCCTCGCGACGAAGACCGCGGCGGCCCACGGCGCGGCTCACCCCAACATCATCGAAGTGGCCGAGCTGTTCCAGGCGCTACGCGCGGAGTTGGAGGGGCACCTGCAGAAGGAGGAGGTGATCCTCTTCCCCATGATCCGGCTACTCGAAGGCTCCTCCGAGCTTCCGCAACTGCACTGCGGCTCGGTCAAGAACCCCATTGCCGTCATGGAGCACGAGCATGACAACGCCGGCGCCGTGCTGGCACGCCTGCGCGAGCTGACCGACGGCTACAGCACGCCGGACGACGTCTGCAACACCTACCGCGCCCTTACGGATGCGCTGGCACGACTTGAGCAGGACCTGCACCTGCATATCCACAAGGAGAACAGCATCCTCCATCCCCGCGCCGCGGCCCGCGAGGCCCAACTGGCCTCCGCGTAGCGAACCCCGCCTGCCGGTGGCTCTGCGCCGCCGGCAGGCTCAGAAGTAGTAGCTATAGGTGTTCGCGTCCAGCAGCCAGCCCACCATGGGCCACGCGCAGCCAAAGGCGTAGTCGCCCAGCATGAGCCCCAAAAAGAAGGGCATGGCGGAGCGGTAGAGCCGTAGCCCGCCGTAGCGCATGACGCTCACTTTACAGACCCAGGCGATGGCCATGGGTAGCCAGAGCGTGCTCATGGAGAAGCTTCCGCTGATGGCGAAGCCCAGCGGGTGGAAGGGCCACCAACCGAAGCGCATGCGGCCGGCCTGCAGCAGCATCGTGAAGGCGGCGCCCACGCCGATCGCTCCGACCGCGGGCACATCCGTATCGCGCGGGCTCGCCACCCAGCCGGCCAGCCGGTTGTACGCCTCCCAACCGAAGTAGGTCACATGCGACGCCATCCGCGCCTCGGCGCCCAGCCTGAAGGGCATGGCGTAGAGCATGGCCAGACCCGAGGCGATCCCCACGGCCGCGGCCACCACCAGCGCGGCGGCCATCCAACGCATGGCCACGCCGCGCCGCTCAGCCATCTTGAAGGCCTCCATCTGGTAGGGCATGGCGATGCTACGGTAGGCGCGGTTAAACCAGTAGAACCATGTGAGCGCGGCCATGGCCTGCGGAGAGAACATGCGCGTGCCGAGGCAGGCCGTGAGGATGGCGTCGGGGCCGCCGTTGTGCAGGTCGTGGGCGGGCGGACCCAGCTCGGCGCGCATGCGCGTACATGCCACGGCGATGGCCATGTAGATCAGCAGCGCCACGGGCGCCAACCAGAACGGTAGCCCGGCGACCGCGAAGAAGGCCCAGAGGGCCCCGAATCCCAGCACGGCCCCGGCCAGCGCGGCCCGGGGGCTCATGGGGTCATTCGCGCCGCGCTTCCCGCGCCAGGCGGAGACGGCCATGGTCGCCAGGTGCTTCCGGGCGCCCCAGAGGGCAAGCACGGCCACGGCCATGTAGGCGCCGAAGGACTGCTCGTTCACATAGGGGAAGTTCGGGCGGGTCTGCTGCAGGCCGTAGAAGGCGCTGAGCACCCTCTCGGCGCGCCAGGCCAGCGCAAAGAACCAGCTTGAGAAGAGCATGTCGGCCGGCAGCAGGAAGCCAAGGCCGATGGCGAAGGGATAGAAGGCCAGCGGCGTCCAACCCATGGCGTTCCACGGAGGGTTGGGGAACCATGGCGCGATGTCAACGGCCTTGATGGGCACGGACGGCACACCCGGAGCCAGGACAGCCCAGCCGTTGAGCAGGCTGATGCCGCCCGCCACGGCGAACCCGGCCCACATGGCGGGCCTGCGGTAAAAGGGCGTCCGCTCGTCAGTCATCTCCATGGGCAGTTCGATGACCGGGTAGCTGAGCCGCTCGTTCTGGGTCCACTGCACCCGCAGGAGCGTGTTGAGGCAGAGCATCACACCGAGCAGGGCGAAGGCTACCGCGCCCCAGATCGCCAGCGGAGGCAGCCAGGCCCGCAGGATCGCCCAGGTCCATGGGTTCGACGAGCCCTCGTACCAGCCTTTGACGGCGGCGGGATCGGCCACGCGGAGCCACTTCGGCATGGAGGAGACGAAGAGGCTATCCCAGTTATTGGCCGGGGTGGCGTAGCGGGCCGCGTGGCCCAGCATGGGAACGAGGACGTCGAAGAAGTCGATGCTCGTCAGGCAGGTGCCGATGGTGAGCATCACATAGATGACGAGGAGCTCGGCCTGCTCCAGCGCCAAGCGCGCCCGGAAGCGCTTCAGCGCGGCATTGGCGAAGGTGAGCAGGGCCAGCGCGCAGATGACGTTGGCGAAGAGCGAGAGGCTGGAAGGGTACGGGCCGTTAGCGGTGGTACCGCGGGCGCTGCCCGAGGAGGCCATCTCGACGCGCACGAGCCACCACGCGTTGATCGGCAGCAGGGCCGCCCCGACCAGTATTGCGCGGAGTGGCGAAGCCGTACGCGGCGCCTTCGGACCCATGGCCGGCACTCCCCTCATTAGCGAACCGCGCCCGCCCAGACAGGCTAGGGCTTGGGGTCGGCCGGCGCGTGAGTGTGCCCTTCGCCGCCGGGCCGCTCAAGCTGGATGCGCTTCTCGGGCTCGTCGGTGCGGCGCGCATTGAGCCCGCTGATCATCTCCGCCAAGGCGCGCGAGGCCTCAAGTCCGGTCAACGCCTGGGTATCGGCCTTCAGGAGCGGCGAACCCTTGTGCACGAACCGATTGGTCACCAGGAAGGCCAACTCGGTGCGGAGCGGGCCTGCGGCCGGCTTGGCGGGCATGGCCGCTCGGACCAAGGCCTCGGATACGTTGGTGGCCTTGCCGGCGAAGGGCGGCAGGGCGCGAGCCGTAAAGACGCCGATGCGGTAGGCGGCAGCTGCCAGGTCGTACCGACTGACGGGCCCCTTGAGCGTGCTCTTATCGACCTTGCCCGTGGAAGGCTGCGGCGGCGACTCACCGGCCCACTTGCCGGCCTCCAGCGAACGCGCCATGCGGGCGACGATGCCCACCATCTGAGCGCGGGTCACCTTGGCGGAGCCGTTGAACCTGCCGGCGGCGAGGGGCATGACACCCAGACGCACCATGGCGGCCACCGGCTCGGCGGCCCAGTGCCCGGCGGGCACGTCGCGTTGCGCGGCGGCCGGGAGCGGAACCAAGGCCGCGAGGAGGAGCATCCCGCGCCGGACGGCCGTCATCCCACCACCACCTGCCGGGCGTCGCTCTGCCGGATGGCCTCCAACTCCTCGAGGGCGCGGCCGGTGCCGGTCGCCACGCAAGAGAGCGGGTCTTCCGCCACGTATACGGGGATATCGGTGGCAGCCGACAGGAGCTTGTCCAGCCCCCGCAGCAGCGCGCCGCCGCCGGTAAGCCATACGCCGCGCTCGATGATATCGGCCGAAAGCTCGGGCGGCGTCTGCTCCAGGACGGCGCGCACCTTCTCGACGATCTGCGTCACCGGCTCGGACAGGGCCTCGCGGATCTCCTCGGACGCCACGGTGACGGTGCGCGGCAGGCCCGCCACCAGGTCGCGACCGCGGACCGGCATGGTCATCTCCTCGTCCAGCGGGTAGGCCGAGCCGATCTTCATCTTGATCTCTTCGGCAGACCGGTCGCCCACCCAGAGGTTGTGGTTGGCGCGGATGTGCCGGATGATGACCTCGTCCATGCGGTTGCCGCCCACACGCAGGCTCTGCGAAATGACGATGCCGTCGAGGGAGATGACCGCGATGTCGCTGGTGCCGCCGCCGATGTCGACCACCATGTTGCCGCCCGGGCTGGCGATGGGCAGACCCGCGCCGATGGCCGCAGCCATGGGCTCCTCGATGGTGTAGGCCTCGCCGGCGCCCGCCTCTTTGGCAGACTGCTTCACGGCGCGCCGCTCCACATCCGTGACGCCTGAGGGCACGCAGACCAGCACGCGGGGCTTGAAGAGGCGCTTGCGGCCCACGACCTTGCGGATCAGGTGCTCCAGCATGCGCGTCGTTGTGGTGTAGTCCGCGATGACGCCTTCGCTCATGGGGCGGATGGCCACAATGTTACCGGGTGTGCGCCCCAGCATGAGGCGCGCCTCCTCGCCGACGGCCAGCACCTTCTTGGTGGTCTGGTTGATGGCGACCACGGAGGGCTCGTTCAGCACGATGCCGCGACCGCGCTGGTAGACGAGGATATTCGCCGTCCCCAGGTCGATGCCTAGTTCTGGAATGAGTGAGAACACGGATCCAAATGACCTTTCAGGACGCCCCGGCGGCGCCCACGGCTCCGGTCGGAGCCGCTTGCTCGGTGCGGCGGGCCGCTAGTCGGGTTCCGGCTCGCGCCGGATCCGGGCGCCCAAGCCCGTGAACTTGCCCACGATGTCTTCGTACCCGCGGTCGATATGCTCCAGGCCGGAGAGCTCCGTCTCGCCGTCGGCCGCCAGTGCAGCGCAGATGAGCGCGGCGCCGGCGCGGAGGTCGGTGGCGGTGACGGGCGCACTGGTGAGCATGGGCACGCCGGTGATGACGGCCGAACGCCCACCCACCCGAATATCGCCGCCCATGCGGTTCAGTTCGTTGACGTAGCGGAAGCGGCTCTCGTAGATGTTCTCGGTGATGACGGATGTGCCGTCGGCCGTGCAGAGGAGCGCCGCGAAGAGCTGCTGCATATCGGTCGGGAAGCCCGGATGCGGATTAGTCTTGATCTCGATGGCCTTGGGGCGGCCCTTGCTGCTGACGCGGATGGAGGTTCCGTCCACCGCCACATCGACGCCGGCCTCCCGGAGCTTGGTGATCGTGGCGCGCATCTGGTCGGGCCTGGCTCGCTCGATGAGCACGTCGCCGTTGGTGATCGCAGCGCCGATGGCCATGGTGCCGGCTTCGAGCCGGTCCGGGATCACCTCGCACTCGCCGCCGCCGAGCCGCTCCACGCCCTCGATGGTGAGCGTGGTCGTTCCCGCGCCCTCCACCTTGGCGCCCAGCGAGATGAGGAAAGCGGCCAGCGCGGCGACCTCGGGCTCGGTGGCGCAGTTCTCGATGACCGTGACGCCCCTGGCCAGCACGGCTGCGGTCATCAGGTGCTGCGTGGCGCCGGCGCTCGGGAAGTCGAGGTAGATGGGCGCGCCGATGAGCTTCTCGCACTCGGCGGAGTAGATGCCGTGCTCCACGTGGAGGTCGGCGCCCAGCTTGCGGAGGCCTTCTACATGGAAGTTGACGGGCCTGGCCCCGATGTCGCAGCCGCCCGGCACGGGTACGCGGGCGAAGCCGAAGCGCGCCAGGAGCGGCCCCAGCACGCAAAAGGAGGCGCGCATCTTGCGCACGAGCTCGTAGGGCGCCTCCAGATTATGTATCTCTGATGCGTCGATGGTGACGGTATGGTCGTCCGTCCAGCGCGTCACGGCGCCCAGGCCGTTCAGCAGCTCCACCATCGTCTTGATGTCGCCGATGCGCGGTACGTTGTGCAGCGTCACGACGCCGTCGGCCAGAACAGCTCCCGCCATGAGCGCCAGCGCCGCGTTCTTGCTTCCGCCCGCGGTCACAACGCCCTCCAGCCGGCTGCCACCGCCGACGATCAGCTTGTCCAATCCGCCACCTCCAAGGACCGCCGCTGCGAACCGGTCCCTCATTTGAATGAACGGTTAGTATACTCCACGAGACTCTGAGCCGGGCCCGGCTAGCGGCCCGCCACCCGGCCGCTGATGGGACGCTCCGGCCGGTGGATGTAGTCGGGCCAGAGGGGGCAGTTCAGGTCGATCCACGCCTTCAGCCTGAGCGTCTCGTCGCGGCTCAGGCGCACGCCCTGATGACCCGAGTCGACCAACTTCACGAGTTTGCTGCGCACCGACCCGAAGGTGAGGGGCGCCGCCTTCTCGTTGCCGCCGGGGTTGTAGCTCCAGTCGTGGTAGTGGACGAGCCCCTGCGAGATGATGGTCCGGTAGGACTCGGGCACGCGGTCCTCGGCCAGTGTGCCGGAGAGGTCAAGGCCGTCGCCAGAGGCGCTGTTGTGGCAGCGGACGCAGTGCTTGTCCAGCACCGGCTGCACCACGCGTTCGTAGGAGAAGGGCGCTCCCTCCCACGATGCGCGCTGGACCTGCGCCAGCCGCACGCCGGCGGGCCGGATGCCTCGCGTGGGCGACTTGGTGCGCGATTCGTGGCATCCGATGCAGCTCCTCCGCTCGCCGGGCGCCAGCTGCACGATGCTCCGCATGCGCTGGACCTCGTTGAAGTCGGCATCCAGCGCCGAGAAGTAGAGCATCTTGCCGCCGGGAACGCGGAACCGGGCCGAGCCGTCGGGAGCCACGGGCGCCAGGCCCCAGGACGCCTTGGCCACATAGCTGGGCCATCCGTAGGGGCCGTTCACCAGGTGGATCGGCGTTGCGTACCAGTCCGTGAAGTCCGGGTGGTCGTCGCGGTACCTGCCCGGCGAGAGCTGCTCCAGGTCGGCCCGCACCTCCTGACTCACGCGAATCCACTTCACGGAGCCGCGCTTCACGTTCCCCTCAAGGCCTTTGTAGACATCGGCCACGAATAGCTCGGCGTCGTCGGACCCGGTCCGGGCCACCGCCGCCGGGCTGACAGGCGGGCGCATCGGCCGCAGGGCAGTGGGGCTCATCACTGAGATCGCCGGGTCGGCGTAGAGCAGCTCGCGGTTGCCGAAGCGGTCGATGGCGTAGACGCCGAACTTGCGGTCGGGTGCGTGGGAGACGAGCAGCACGTCGCGGCTGATCGGGTAGGGATCGCGGAAGCACTCCTCGCCGGGCGGCGAGCCGGGCCAGGGCACCTCGGGCGTGATGCTGCGGATGGCGGATGCGTCGGACTTGTCCTTGGAGAGGTCGATCAGCGCGATGGGGCCATTCAGGTCGCCGAAGTGGCTGATCAGCGTGCAGCAGAGGCTGCCGCCGCCGGGCATCTCGCGGCCGCCCACGTAGCCGTTGGGCTGGATGATGCTGTTGCCGAAGACCAGGTCGCAGTCCGTGCCGTCGGGGCGGATCGACCAGAGGGTGTGGTTGAAGTCGGCGCCCTTGTCCTGGTACTCAGAACGGGTCCAGAGCAGGCGACCGTCTTGCATGATGCTGGGCGCCCATTCGCTAAGGTTGGCGTAGGAGAGCGGAGCGATGGCCCCGGCCTTCTGCCGCTTGAAAAGGACGTAGGCCTGCGGGCGCCAGCAGAGATACCGGGCGCGGCAGCGGGTGCTGACGAAGGCCAGGTCGCCGTCGGGCATGGGCGTCGGGTAGAAGTCATGGAACGGCCCGTCGGTGATCTGCTTCAGGCCGGAGCCGTCGGCGCCCACGCTCATGAGGTGGAATGGGTCGGAGAGCGTCCTGCGCCAGGCGAAGGTGACCGTGCGGGCGGCGAAGTCGGCCGCGGGGTCGCGGATGACGCCCTGGCCCGCGTCGAAGAGGCGCCGCGTGCCCGCCGCCTCGGGTTCCAGCCGCCCGCCGATGCGGGGGATCTCAACCACCTCAACGCTGCCGCCCGGCGCCCCGGTGTTGTCGAGCAGGTCGCTGTAGTTGTGGCTGGGCGCGAAGGGGTGCCGCCGGACGCAGAGGATGCGCTGGGCGGCGGCCATCTCGGGTAGCCGCATGAAGGCCCTGCGCTTGGTGGTGCGGGCCGCCAGGAAGGCCTGCCGCTCCGTTCGGACGTCGGGAGGGGCCGCCAGGCGCGCCGACTGGTCGGACTGCAGGCGCGTCAGTTCGGCGCGCTCGGCTACGGCGCTCACGCCCTGCGCCTCAAGGCGCGCCACGAGCCCGGCCAACTGCTCCAGGCCCCGCTGTGCGGCGTCGTACCGGAAGGCGTGGGCCTGCCAGAGCGCGGCCCCGTCCTGTACGGTCACTATGGCCTCGGGCCCCAGCGGGCCGCGGCGCGTGGGGAGCGCGATGCCGACCGTGCGGCCGGGCTGCAGCGCCACGCTGCGCGTCGCGCCATGGGCGGAGAGCGAGACAGTGCGCGGCGCGGAGCCGGCGGCCAGGGAGAGGCGATAGGCGACGATGTCGCCCACCGGCGATCCGGCCTGCGCTACGCCCAGGTCGGAGCACTCAAAGAGCACTGGCCTGCCCAGCGCCGAGGTGTGCTTGCCGCCCAGGCCCAGCCCCACACGGAGGCCGTAGTTGGCGAGGCCGGGGAACCAGCTCGCGGGCAGCCGCGCGGTAACCACGCCGGCGTCGGCGTCTACGCGGCCCTCAACGGCCTGGTCGTCGCTGACGGCCAGTGCGCCGTCGGGCCGGTAGGCATAGCGGCGGAACCGTAGCCCCTGCCCCTCCATGGCCAGCACGCCGCATCCGGACCAGTCGCCTGAGGACAGCACGGCCACGTGACTGCTGAGCATCCGGTTGGCCTGCACGCTCAGGTAGACCGACGTCCCCGAGCGCCCGGCCCAGACGCTCTGCTCGACCATGGGGCCAACGGAGAAGGGCGCGTAGAAGACCGCACGGACGAGGCCCCGGCTGGCCCGCGACCATGCGCCGGCCGGCGCCGGCGCGGCCAGGTCGGGCGCCGACGGCAGCTCGGGCAGGGGCACAATATCATCGGCAACGTGCTCGGGGTACTGCCAGACGCGGACGTACTCGGTGAGACCCGGGTCGCAGTCCGCGCGGCCGTAGGTCTTCAGCGACGCCATCTCCTCGCCCACGTAGGCGCTCAGGAGAGCGCTGTCCGGTCCGCCTGCGATTCTTGGGCCGGGCGCGGGCCCGGCCACGGGCGGCTGGCCCCAGCGGACCACGGTCTTCCAGCGGCGGCCGTCCAGCGAGATGCGGACCTCGTAGACCGCCGGGGCGCCGTCGCGCCGTGAGCCGGTGCGGTCACGCGAGAAGACGAGGCGGTTCACCTCCACGCGACCGGGCAGGTTCACCTGCACCCACTGCCGCTCGGGCCGCGCCGCCCGCCAGCCCGCGTCGGGGCCGTAGCGGCCGTCGTTCAGCGCGGCGGCGCTTCCGGCGGACGTCGATGAGACGGCGACTGCGCCGCCCGCCGGCTTCGAGGCCAGGTCCAGCTCAGGTTCCTTGCCGTAGACCTGCACCTCATCCAGCGCAGGCGGCGCGCCGTCCGAGGTGCCCAGCACGCAGAGGCGCACGTAGCGGGCGTGCTGCTGACCGAACGGCGCGGTGACCGAGGGCGCCGAGGTATTCACCGCCACCACGCGGCCGGTGAGTTCGGCGGCCGCCTCCCACGTCTTGCCGTCCATGGAGGTGACCACGCGGAGGTCGTCCACCACGCGGTCGGCGTACTCGCCCTGCCGGTCGCGGGAGTAGACGATGCGGTCCACGTTGGCCGGCGCGGCGAGCTCAATCTGCGCCCACTCGCCGGGGTCCGACGTGCCGGCAATCCAGCTGTGGCGGTTGCCGTAGAGGCCGTCGTTCAGGTTGCGGATGCGGTGGATGGCGAAGCCGGGGAGGCACGACGAGGCGGTGGCCTTGGCGCCGTGGACGGCATGGGCCAGGTTCTCCGAGCCGCCCTCGGCGTAGACCTCCAGCTCGTCGATGCACGCCTGCCCGCCCGCCGCGTGGCGCACTTCGAGACGCACGAAGCGCGCCTGCCTGGCCGGGAAGCGGACCACGTTGGGCGCGTGGGCGTAGAGGCTCACCATCTCCGGCGCGCCCCGCACGGCGGCCCAGGTCAGGCCAAAGGCCCCGCAGAGCGCAAGCGCCCCGAGAGCCCGCTTGCCGGTCAACCGATCCCAAGGGAGATGCATGGCCTGCCTCCATCCGCGCCGGCTCGTCAGAGCCGACATCACACATACAAGGTTAGCCGCGCCGCGCCGGCATTCCTGCCCTGTGCCGGGCCGGAAAAGGCCGCGGCCTCCCCCAGGGGCCGCGGGAGCCGTATCTGTTGTACACTCTTCTTGGATGCGCGGCCCGATTGGGCGTGGCGCACCCCACGCACCTGCTATCCGTCCGTTACCTCTCCGCGTGCCGCCTTGCAGCCTCTTAGCACCACGTTCGGGCTGTTGCCTGAATGGAAGCGGCCTCGCCGCGCCCCCGCCTGCGTGGCGCGGCGCTGAGGCCCCGGAGGAAGCGTATGGCATCTGATCGACGCATCTGTCGCCCTCGGGCGGCATGGTTACTGCCTACCCTCATCGCCATCGCGAATCTGGGCGCCCTCGGCGGCGCAAGGGTTGCGGGCGGGCTACGGGCCAGGGCCGTCGATCATGACCTGCGTGAGCAGTTGGTCCAGCGTGCGTTGGAGATCGCCGGCGGGGTGAACCCCCGGATTCTATCGAAGCTCACGTTCACCGCCGCCGACCGAGGCACGCCGGCGGATCTGCTCGTCCGGGCGCACCTGGCATCGGCGGCGCTCCAGCCACCGGTGCGCGGCGTCTACACCGTTCGCCTGCGATCCGGGCGCTACACCTTCGGGCCAGAGACCTATCCTGCCGGCGATCCCCTCGCCAGCGATCCAGGAGACGAGTACCTGCGGCCGCCGCCCGAGCTGGCTCAGGTCTTTTCCGACCTCCGCACCCGCTCCGTGGGTCCATACACCGATGAGTACGGGACATTCGTCTCAACGTTCGCTCCCGTTACCGCGCCGGGCGGAACCCGAGTGCTCGCCGTGGTGGGCGTGGATGTGCTGGCGTCGGACTGGGAGGCGCGGCTGGCCGCGGAGCGGTGGCATCCGGTGACGGCGGTCGGCGGGCTGCTTGTGGCGCTGACCATGCTCGCCGGCGTGGTGCGCTGGCGCTACTCCCGGATCGGAGCGACTCGGCCCAGGCTTCGGCGCTGGATCGTGGCATCGACGTTGGCAGCCGTCCTGGTGGCGCTGACGGCGTACGGCATGGACCGTTACTCGCAGTTCAGGCGTACCTCGCGCGTCGAGATCGCCCGATTTGTGGAGCACGCGCAGGATGTCTGGACGCGGGGCATCGCCAACCGCACCCTGCTCCTCAAGGCGCACGCCGACCGTATCCTGCAGGATGAGGCGCTGGTGAGGGGCCTGGCCGAGCGCGACCTTGCGGTCACAGCCTCGAGGTCGCGGGTGATGCTGAACCGGATGAGGGTGGAGTACGGCGTGACCCACCTCTCCCTGTTCAGCCCCGACGGCGCAGCCCTATGGCGGGCCCACGCCCCGGAGCGACGCGGCGATCACGTCGGCCGGGCTTCCCTCGTTGCCGCCCGGCGCACGCAGGAAGACGCCTGGGGTGTGGAGCCGGGCCTCCTCGGCATCATCACGCTCCGCTACGTTCGCCCCTGCGTCAGGAGCGGGAGGCTCGTGGGCTACGTCGAGGTGGGGATGGAGCTTGACAGTGCGCTCGACAGGCTTGCCAAAGACCTGCAGGGCGGCCTCTTCATCGCCATTCGGAAGCAGGCCCTGTCGCAGGAGGAGCAGGCTTCGGTGCGGCGTTCCACCGGCGCCGGGCGGACGTGGCGCGACTACAGCCGGTACGGCATCATCGGCCCGACGGGCGAGCGTACTCCCGGCGTGATCGAGGCGTGGTACGGCGGCGCCGGTCTACGGAGCGCGCCGATGGCCCCGGCGCTGACGCGGGTCGGGATGCGCCTGCTGGCCTGCGGAGCCATCCCTGTCCGCGACGGCGGGGACAGCCTCGTCGCGGACCTGGTCGTAACTCGCGATGTCACGCATGAGACCTACTCCGCCGCTGCCGAGATGGCCGTAAGCTTTGTTATGGCCCTCCTGCTGTTCGGGGCCGTGCTGCACCTGCTCTGGACTGTGTCCGGCCAGGCCGAGGCCAGGCTGGACGCCGTCATCGCCGACCTCACCGCCAGCGAGGGACGCATCCGAGCCATCACCAGCTCTGCTCAGGACGCAATAGTGATGATGGACGACCACGGGCGCATCAGCTACTGGAACCCGGCCGCCGAGCGGACCTTCGGGTACAGCGCCGCCGAGGCGCTGGGGAAGGAGCTTCACACGCTGCTGGCGCCCGAGCGGTTCCGCCAGGCCGCGGCCGCCGCGTTCGGCCCGTTCCTTCGGAGCGGCGAAGGCGCGGCAGTGGGGAAGGTCCTCGACCTTGCAGCGATCCGCAAGGATGGCGTCGAGATCTCGGTGCGCCTCTCACTGTCGGCTGTCAGGATGGACGACACCTGGCACGCGGTGGGAATTCTAAGCGACATCACGGAGCGCCTCGAGGCCGAGCGCATGATCGTCGAGGCTAACGGACGACTGGCGCTGGCGCGGGACGAGGCCCATGCCCTGGCAGAGCGAGCCAACGAGGCGAGCCGGGCCAAGAGCGAGTTCCTGGCAAGCATGAGCCACGAGATCCGCACACCCATGAACGGCATCATCGGCATGACGGGCCTGCTCCTCGACACGGAACTGACGGCCGACCAGCGGCAGTTCGCGCAGATCGTCCGATCCAGCGGCGACTCACTGCTGGCGCTCATCAACGACATCCTGGACTTCTCCAAGATCGAGGCGCACAAGCTGGACCTGGAACCCCTGGACTTCGACCTGCGGACCGCCATGGAGGATGCCGTCGAGGTCGTGGCCCTCAAGGCGCAGCAGAAGGGCCTGGACATCGTCTGCATGCTCGATGCCGACCTGCCCGAGATGGTGCGCGGCGATGCGGGCAGACTCAGGCAGATCGCCATCAACCTCTGCAGCAATGCAGTCAAGTTCACCGACGCCGGTAGCGTGGCGTTGCGCGCATCCAAGGTGGCGGAGACCGAGACGTCCCTCACCGTTCGGTTCACCGTAACCGACACCGGGATCGGCATTCCCGCCGACAAGCAGGCCCACATCTTCGGCGCCTTCAGTCAGGCCGACCAGTCCACGACACGCAAGTACGGCGGAACCGGCCTGGGTCTGGCCATCAGCAAGCAACTCGCAGAGCTGATGGGCGGCTCCATCGGGGTCGACAGCATCGTCGGCCGCGGCTCAACCTTCTGGTTCACGGCCGTCCTGGGCCGTGCCGCCACCCAGGGAGCCACGGGAGCTGACGGGGCCGCATCCGGCGCGGCGTTGCGGGGTGTACGTGTGCTGGTAGTGGACGACAACGAGGTGAACCGCCTGCTGATCTCCACCCTCCTGCAGACCTGGGGATGCGACCACGCCGAGGCCGAGGACGGCGCCGGCGCCCTGCGCATGCTCAGGGAGGCCGTGCAGGCGCGGCGCCCCTTCCGGTTGGCCATCCTCGACATGCACATGCCCGGCATTGACGGCGAGGAACTGGCAGCCGCCATCGCGGAGGATCGCGACCTGCGGAGCACGCTCCTGATGATGCTCACCTCGCTGGCGGAGCACGGCGTGGCGCAGAGGCTGGCGGCCTACGGGGTATCGAGGTGCCTGACCAAGCCCGTGCGCCAGGCGGCCCTCCGGGCGTGCATCCTCGAGGTGCTGGAGATGGGCCGGCCCGATACAGCGATCGGGGCTGCCAGGCCGGACGAGCTCGACGCCGATGCGGCGGCACGGCTCTCCGGGCGGATTCTGGTGGCCGAAGACAACCCAACCAACCAGATGGTGGCGCTGATGATGCTGCGAAAGCTGGGCCTACGGGCCGATGCCGTGGCCAACGGGCTCGAGGCCCTGGCTGCGCTGCGCACCACCCCCTACGACCTGGTGCTGATGGACTGCCAGATGCCCGAGATGGACGGCTTCGAGGCGGCTCGCCGAGTGCGCGACACCTCCTCCAATGTGCTGGACCGGTCCGTGCCGATCATCGCCATGACGGCCGGGGCCATGCGCGGCGACCGTGAGGCCTGCCTTCAGGCGGGCATGGATGACTACATCACCAAGCCCGTAAGACCCACCGACCTGGCCATAGCGCTCCGCAGGTGGCTTGCCGGGAAGGGAGGCGGGGCCGAGTCGGTGCAGTGAGAGAGGGCGTCCTTGCACTCGCGTTGCGACGGCGGCTTTTGCGCGATCTCGGGCATGGGCGCGCACTTAGGCCCCTCAAAGGCGGCATCGAGACCGCCGCACCTGACCCATTGCCGGATCAGCGCCTCGGAGATGCCGATATCCTCGTGCAGGGCCCGGCACACTTCGTCGCCCGTGAGTTCGTGGGACCTCTGCCCATCGGCTGTGTGGCTTGTGCGTGTGTGCCCGTTCAGGATCACCACCTCCGCCGGCCGGTTCCGGTGCGCGTAGAGACGGTTGTTGAAGGGGCTTCGCAGTCGCGATGCCTCATGCCGCGCATCGTACAGCGTATCGTCTGCCGGGTCCACCAGAAGGCGGCAGGGCAGATCAGCCGTGCCGGGCCGCATGCCCGACCAGAATAGATGCGAGTCCGCCGCCGGCTCCACCTCCACCACAAAGGCGCCCTCAGAGTGCAGCGTAGCCTGATCGCCCAGTGGGACCGGTATGCCCCAGAGCATGGACGTATCGACCAGCCAGTCGCGCCCTTCGGTCCGAACCTTGACGGTGCCGTGGCTCAGGACACCCGTGTCCCGCATGGAACCGGCCACCCGCCTCGCGCTGAAGCCGAGCGCGCCGGCCAGCGAAGAGAGGGCGTTGCTGGTCGCCCAGCATGTGCCGCCGGCGCCGTGCTCAAGCCACTGCTCGAAGAACTCGCCGGCGTCTCGGCCGGGCAACTCAGCGTCCGGTGTGCGCAGCGCGATGAACTTCCGCACATTGTCGAACGGAACGTTCAGGCACCAGCCCGCATAGAGCGCCCGAAGGCCCTCGTGGTCGACCCCCGGCGCCCCCGACAGACCCAGCCGCTCAACGATCCTGCGCAGCAGACCGGGGCTCAGTTCCCCGCGTCTCACCGCGCCACCGGAATGCAGAACGCGTCTCGTTGAGGATGGGCCATCGCACCGCCCCTTCTGCGCAAGCCTCGCTACATCCAGGTGTGGATGGGCGAATGCCGCGCCCGACCGCCGTCTGTGTCAGTATGGACTCATCGGGCTCTGCAACCACGACCCATTGAGTAGTGAGAACGGGAACCACAGCCCATGATGAGCGCCCACAGACCAACTCGGAGACGATGCATTACCGGCGTGGCCGCCTGCGTGTCTGCCGGCCTGCTGGCGCTGTATGCACTGGCAGCCCCGAAGCCATCGCCTGCCGCCGGGCCAGTCACCGGTCCGCGCCTGGTCCTCTGGCTCGATGCCCAGGACCCCGGCGATGCGGGGCAGTCGGTCTGGGCCGACAAGAGCGGCCATGGCAACCACGCCTCTCAGCCGGACGTTGAGCGCAGGCCGGCGGTGCGCGTTGACGCCGCCACCGGACTGCGCACTGTACGGTTCGATGCGGCCCACGGGCAGTACCTCTCGGCCGGCTCAGGCGCATCGCTGACGACACGGCGCCTCACGGCCTTCGTTGTGGCGCGAGCCGATGCGGGCCCCAACAACATGTGGCTCTCCAGCAGGAACAGCTGGGGGCCGCCCTGGAGCGGCTACGGGATCGCCGTCAATCGCGATGGCCTGCACCCATGGACCCACCTGGGCCTGGAGCGCGATGGCACAACGCGAGGGGCCCAACTGCAGCACAGCGGAGGCCTGGAGCGCCTCTCCATCGTGGAACTGCGCCTCGACGGACGCCGTATCACGCAGGGCCTGAACGGCGCGCCGGGCAGGGGCGTCGCGGCCTCGGCGGGCATCCTTGCCAACGGCCTGCCCCTCTTCATCGGCGCGTGCCCGCAGGCGGGGGTCCCCACGGAGTTCCTCACAGGCGACATCGCCGAGTTGCTGATCTACAACGAGGCCCTCAGCGCCGAGGAGTGCGCGCAGGTTCGGGGCTACCTGGCGGCGAAGTACGGCATCGCCCTTGCGAGCGGCGCGGCGGCTTCGGTCCAGCCGGATGAGCGTATCGCCATGACGGCGGAGGACGCCACGCCGGAGACGCGGACCCTCACGCCCACCGAGGCTACCGAGGCGCTCCGGCGCGACTGGCTCTACCAGGCCCAGGGCGCGCCGCTACTCAGGCGGGCGAGCGACGAGATCGGCTGGGCGCGCAAGGTGGCGGCGCGCATCGCCTCCGCCGGCGCCCGGCCGGGGCTCGCGGCCGACGTGGCCGAACTGAACCGCCTCGCGCAACGCGTGCGCCGGTTCGCCGGTCCGCCGGACGGAGCCGCCGCACGGGACCTCTACCTGGCGATTCGGCAGGTCAAGCGGCGCATCCTGCTGCGCGATCCGGCCGTCGACTTCAGCCGCCTGCTGCTGGTGGACACTCCCTACCCGCAGGGCGGTGAATGGCCCCACGAGGCGCTCCACCATCTGGGCAAGCGGGCATCCAGCGGGGGGCGCCTCCTCACGCTGGATGGGCTCCACCCAGGCGGAAGGCTCACGCGGCTCATGCCCGGCGCCGGCGCGCTCGGCCGGCCGGATGTCTCCTTCGACGGGCGGCGGGTCCTCTTCTGCTTCAAGCCCCACGCCGACAAGACGTACCATCTCTACGAGGTCGGCTCCGATGGCGCGGGGCTACGGCAGCTCACCTCCGGCCAGTACGACGACATCAGCCCCGTCTACGCCCCGGACGGCTCCATCCGGTTCTGCACCACGCGGGCCAACAGCTTCGTCCGCTGCGGGCCCTACATCGAGAGCACCGTGCTGGCGAAGTGCGATGCGAACGGCCGCGGCATCTATCTGATCAGCGCCAACAACGAGCCGGACTACACCCCCACCGTGCTGCCGGACGGGCGGCTGCTCTACACGCGCTGGGAGTACACGGACAAGGAGCAAATCCGGGTGCAGAGCCTCTGGACCGCCAACCCGGACGGCACGGCCGTCAGCGCCTACTGGGGCAACCAGAGCTTCTGGCCGGACATGCTCTTCGAGGCGAGGTCGATCCCCGGGAGCCGGCGCGTCATGTTCGCCGGCGTGGGCCACCACGACGTCTTCAGCGGGAGCATAGGGATCGTGGACCGCGCCGTCGGGCTCAACTACCCGGCGGGCCTGACCAAAGTGACGCCCGATGTGCCCTGGGCCGAGGTGGGCGATGGTCCCGGCGAGCGGCCGGAGCGCGCGGGCTACCATGCGTCGGGCCGGTTCGCGGCCTATCGGTCGCCCTATCCGCTCAGCCCGTCGCTCTTCCTGGTCTCGGCCCGGCGGAGCGACGCACCCCACTTCGGCCTCTACCTGATGGACGTCGAGGGCAACCGCGAGCTGATCACTGAGGGCGCGTACAACATCCTTCACGCCATGCCGCTCCGCGCGCGGCGCAGGCCGCCGGCCATCCCCGACCGGGTGGCATGGCCCGGCGCCGAGGCGGAGGGGCGGCCCGTGGCTCCCGGCGTCGTCTTCAGCGCCGACGTCTACGCCGGGCTGCCGAATGTGCCGCGCGGCGCGGCCCGGTACCTGCGGGTCATCCAGCAGGACTCGTCCACCTTCACCCTGGGGCGCAAATCGCAGCAGCCGGGCGACACCGTGACCCAGCCCATCATGCTGGGCGGTCCGCCGCTGTCGGTGACGGTGGTCGACGGCATCAAGCGCATCCTCGGCACGGTGCCCATCGAGGCCGATGGTTCGGTCTGCTTCAACGCGCCGCCCGGCCGGGCCCTCCACTTCCAACTGCTCGACGAGCGGGGGCTGGCCATCCAGACCATGCGCTCGTTCGCCAACGTCATGCCCGGCGAGCGGCGGGGATGCGTCGGTTGCCACGAGATGCACAGCTCCGCGCCGCAGGCCGCCACTCCCGCCGCCATGGCCAGGCGCCCCCGGGCCATCGACCCGCCGCCGTGGGGCGCCGGCTACACGCTGGGCTACGAGAGGGACATCCAGCCGATCCTGGACCGCCATTGCGGCTCCTGCCACCAGGGCTCGGGTTCCGCTCGGGCCGCGTACGATCTGACGCTGCGCCCCGGCGCCGGCGTCTTCAAGGAGCCCTACGTCACGCTCGTCTTGGGCAGACTGGCCAATCCCACCGGGTTCGACTGGCCGCCCGTGGGCGCGGCGGGCATCGCCGGTAGCCTGATCCCCGCCGCCATGCCCCGCGACGCGATGCTGAAGACCGTGGCGCCCATGACCACGCTCTCCTACCGGAGCCCGCTGGTGGCCCTCGTAATGGGCGGCAAGCACCACGGAGTGGCGCTGGACCCGGTGTCGCTGCAGAAGCTCACCGCCTGGATCGACCTGCTCTGCCCCTATCGCGGCGAGCCGGAGATACGCGCCATGGCCGACCCGGACCCGGCCCCGTTCGAGGCGGACCGGTGGCCCATCCTCCCGCGCATGGCCACGGCCCCGGTGGTAAAGCGCGAGTACATGCAGGACGCCTTCCCCAGTCAGGAGGCTCGAGTGCGGGCGGCGAGGCGGGGCCCGGAGCGGCGGTGAGGAGGGCACGGTCAAAGGGCCTGGCGGGCGGGCTGTATGGACGTGGCCGATGCGTGCACACCTGACGCATAGTGGGTTAGCCTGAGGACGGCGGGTTGTTGCGCCCCGCGGAGCGGGCTTGAGCAAGCAGGGCGCCGCAGTGAATTGAATGGCGCGCAGACCACCCCGCCGATCCGGCGAGGAGACCACGCGATGACGCAGACAGCCGTTCAGTCTTCATTGAAGCCGAGCCGCGCCGGTCAGGCGGCGGTAGAGGCGATGCCGAGGTCCTGTTGCGGCTGGCACACGCCATGGACCGTCTCCGCGTGATGGTCGATCCGATGGACCAGGCGGGCGACGCGACAAGCGGCACGGACACTTGCGCCATGACGGTGGTTGGCACTGCTTGGGCCGTGACATGTTCCGGCTCGTCGCCGTGGCAGGATGCCACCGTCAGTGCGGACCCCGATGGGCGCCTGTTCTTGACCTGGCGTAACAGCCGGACGGTACTCACGATCATCGTCGACGGGGACGACGAGGGAGCGTACACGGTTCTGCAGGGGCTATCCGGCGCTCGGCTGAGTCGTGACCGTCTGCCCCTGCGGGACGCAGTAGTCCGGGTCGTCCGCTGGCTTGCTCAGGCCGTCCCAGTCTGATCCGCCGGAGGTAGTCGTGGAACGCCATGCAACGGCGAATCGACTCGCATTCTGTGTCATCGCTACGCGCGTGAGCGACCTCGACCTGCAGGCCGCGTTCGTCCTGCGCAGCGGGCTGAACGAGAGGGGACCCTCGCTCTACCGGTGCGACGTTTGCGGGTCCGCCCGCGGCGCCCTGCAGCATACGATCAACAGCCGACGCGATCCCCCGACGCCGGAGGCCACTGCCGAGACGCTGCTTTCCGCCGGTTACCGCATGGCAGCGATCAACCTCGACGGCTTCGAGCAACACGGCCTCCGGTGCTCCGGACGAGTCGACCGCGCCACCGGGCACTCTGAGGTCCTGGCTCCCAGTGGCCGCCGGGACAGGTTCGCGATCCTTTAGGAATACGCAGACCTGTTCGCGGCGCACGCGTCGATCGTACTGAAGCGGCCCGGCGTGTAGCCTGTTAGCCGTGCTCTGCCCGGCGCATGGCGGCAGGATCGCCATGCGCCAGAGCCGAGCTACGCCACGCCAGTGATGCTAAGGCCTAGTACGCGTTGACGCGAACGTTGTCGAGGTTCGGACCCGTGTCTGTGAAGGTCGTGTCCAAGCTCGTGAACGTCAGAGCAGTCGTTGACGCGGTGGCCCGAAACGTCAGCGTCTGTGTCGTCCATCCCATGTTCGATGGCGTGTTGCTTGACGTGGTGACGGCCGAGAAGTCGTGCGTGAGGCTGCCTACCTGAACCCGGATCCAAGATGTGCGCGGGCCAAGGTCGGGTTCGGCCGCGAGGTCGAACTTGAGCACGTAGTCCTGCCCGGCGACTGTGGGCAGAACCTGCTGAATGGCGCCGACCCCTGGCGTCCCGTTCATATCAAGGCACCGGCTCCCATCCGATGCAATCCAGCGCGTGGGTCCCAGCCAGTCAATCTGCTCCTTGACGATACTCCAGCCCGCCAGGTCCGTGGAGCCTGCACTGAGAGACCTACCGTCGATATTGGGCGGGTTCACGCCGAACTCGAAGCTCCCGTTCACGACGATGTCCGGATACGGCGCCAGCTTGGCTGTGCCCGTAGACGGCTGGTACAGCGTTTCACCCGCGTAACTGACCTTGATCACATGCTGGCCCGTCATGTTCACGGGCATCGTCCAACTGACCTGTGACCAACCATCGACTGCGGTCACCCCGGAGCCGACACTGGTCCCGTCGATCGCGGCATCCACTGTTCGGCCAGACAGCGGCGCGTAGTCGGAGGTTCGCCGGAGCAGTGAAACGATGGTGAGGACCTGCCCGGGCCGAAGCGTGCGGTCGCCTGTCCATAGATAGGTCGGCACCATTGCCTTCGGCGTCAGGGTCGCCGTGGCCGAAGCCGGTGCGAAGGTCGCATCGCCCGGCGCGTCCGCCTTGATCTGGTGCGTACCGGTCATCGATTCCGGCACCGTCCAGTTGACCCCGGCCCACCCGGTCACAGCCGTCGGCGCCGACCCAATGCCGGTGCCATCAATCTGGAAGCTCACCGGCAGACCCATCACGGGGGCGTAGCTGGGCAGGCACCGAAGTAGCGCCTTGACAAAGATCGCCTCTCCACGGAGCGGCGTGCGGTCGCCGGTCCAGAGGTAGGTTCGGGCGTACAGAGCGTTCAGAACGGCCGAAGACGCGCTTGGCATATAGCCTGCGTCGCCGGACCATGTAACGTAGATGGGCCGAGTACCGGCTCCAGATGCCACGGGAATGGTGTAGTAGATCTGCGCCTGCCCGGTGCTGATCGTCGTGGCCTTGCCGAGGTCGGTGCCGCCAACCGTGAACGCCAGGGGCTTGCCGCCTATCGGCACGTTACCGGGGTTCTTGTACAGCCACGCCTTGAGGACCGTGTAGTCGTAGATCGCTGCCGTCCTGTCCGGAACGTACAGCTTCGTGTTGGTGGTCAGCGCCAGGAGTGGTGCAGAGCCGGTTGACGGGTTGTACACTGCCTCGCCCGCGTAGCTAGCCGTGATGGTCCGCTCCGACGGCCCGGCCGTGATAATCCAGTCCAGGTAGGCCATTCCATCGGCGCCGACCGTGCCCGTGCCGACCGCAGCGCCGTCGATCGCGAACTCCACCGTGCGTCCGACCAGCCATGCGTTGTCGGTCAGGCGCTTCAGCCAGGCCTTCAGGCGCACCGAGTCCGTGATCAGACCCGAGCGCACGACCACGTAGGGCCTCGTATCACCCTTCAGGATCGTAAGCGCGCCCGTACCGGTCGTCGCGCCGCACCCGGCATCACCCGCGAAGGCGGCACGTACCTCGACATCGCCCGCACCCAGTGTGTCCGGGACGCCAATCTCGAGCGTCGCCTTGCCGGTCAGATCGGTCTGATCAGAGCCCATCACCTGCCCGCCAACGGTGAACGCAACGGTCTTACCGGTCTGCGGCTGGCCGTCGGCCGTAAGTGTCGCTCTGAGCGGAACAAGCGCCCCAGGTGCGCCCGATGTGGTCTCGACCGTGATCTGGCCGGTAGGAGACGGCTGGAACGTGATCAGGACCTTGCAGTCAAGCGCCGTGGGACCTGAGACGTTGCAGACGAAGAAGCTCAACCGGTTCACCCCTGGTTGCACTAGAGCACTGATATCACGCACTTCGTGTTCAGCCTTGAAATAACTCGCGTACATGTTAGGAACATAGATGCCGTTAATATTAGGAAGTGCGGCATCATCGGCTTGCCATTGGAGGTCCAGAGTGGTAGTACCCGGCCCGACAGGGCGGTTGAACTCCACAAAGTACTCGTAGCCTCCCCGTGCGCCCGACCCTGTGCTGGACGGGGATACATAGTGTCCGCCCGGGATCGGGCTATGCCAGGCTGCGTTCTGGTTGATGATGTATGGGCGCTGGAGGGACAGGGCGACAGCCGTCACCCACGCCTCGCTGGCTACGTAGATCCAGTTCCCTTGGACCCAGAGGGCAGAGTCCCGTTGCCCGACGGTACCGACGCCTGTCTGGAAGTTAAGGAGGGGCTGCGCATTCGTTGCCGCGACCGTGTGGTAGAGCCCGCCCGCGATTGCGGTAACGCCTCCAAGGCCGGGCACGGCTGTCGGGATCAAGCGGTCGGTCGTCGTACCGTCGCCCAACTCCCCGTGGCTATTCGACCCCCACGCCATGGCCGTGCCACCGCGCAACACGGCGAGGCTCTGGGCGGCGCCCGCCGCGATGGCGACCGGCGCAACCAGCCCTTGTACCTGCACGGGCGCGAAACGGCGGGTGATAGTCCCATCGCCTAGCTCGCCTGCCTCGTTGCCGCCCCACGCCCAAACTGTGCCATCGCCCTGTAGCGCCAGGCTGTGCCACCATCCGGCCGAGATGGCTACGATGCCGGAGAGCCCTTGCACCTGGACCGGGGTCCGCCTCTCCTGTGTCGTCCCATCACCGAGTTGGCTCCCAGCATTGTCGCCCCATGCCCAGACGGTGCCATCCGATCTCAGGGCAAGGCTGTGGTAGTACCCCGCGCTGACTGCGACAATGGCGGACAGACCGGGTACCTGCGCAGCGGTGTTTCGGTCAGTCGTGCCCCCGTCTCCGAGTTGGCCGTGCAGATTGTGCCCCCACGACCAAACAGTGCCGTCGGACTTGCGCGCCAGGCTATGGCCCGACCCGCCGGAGACCGAGGTGATCCCAGTTAGGCCCACGACCCTAACCGGCGTGGTTCTGTTGGTGGCGGTCGTTCCGTCGCCCAGCCGCCCGTTCTGGTCCGTACCCCACGCCCAAGCCGAGCCATCGGACTTGACCGCGAGGGAGTGGACGTTGCCGCACGAGATTCCGACCACATCGGTCAGGCCCAAGACCTTGACCGGGGTCCACCTGTCGACCGACGTGCCGTCGCCCAACTGACCTCCGCCACTCACCTGGTTCTAGCCCCACGCCCACACCGTTCCGTTTGTGCGCAGCATCATGCTGAATGAGTCGCCCGCCGATACCGCCACGACATCCGCGGAGTCTGTGACAAGGCACGGCGTCGACCGATCAGCCGTGGTACCGTCCCCAAGTTGGCCGCGCTGGTTCATCCCCCAAGCCCGCGCAGAGCCGTCGGCTCGAGCAGGGACGGTGAAAACCCCGAGTGCGACACATAGAACGGCCGACGCCACGATGCGCACCACCGTGGTCGGCCCCATCCGACGCCAAGACCTCCCAGTACCAAACACGACGACCTCCTTCTGGGTGAACGCTTGCCCGCGAGAACTGACGAACAGCAGCTTGAGATTCGACACATCCACAGTACACCGGTCTTGGTACGTATTCCTGCTTCGGCCTACGGCCGGTAGTAGAACTCGGAGGCACATCCCCTGTTGCGGCAGTTATGAACACTTGGTTCCAGATCGCTCAACCGACCATTGCCCTCAAAAGGGCCCGGAGCGGCGGTGAGGAGGGCACGGCGCTCGCCCTTGCCCGCGTGCGTCGGGCGGTGCTAGGATAGGGCCAATCCTTCCGCACGGAGCGTGAGCTATGGCGAACCGCCATGCGTTGGCTTTCTGGTTGACCCTGACGTTGGCGGCGGCTCAGACCGCGGTGGCGGCGCCGGCCGGACCGGGCTTTGTCAGCCGGAAGGGCCCTGCGCTCTTCCGCGACGGCAAGCCCTACCGCGCCATCGGCGTGAACATCCCGCACCTGCACCAGGCCTACCTCGGCACCTGGTTCCACGTCGAGCAGATCTACGGCACGCCGGCGCGCGCCAAGCAGGCCATGCTGGCCGCGCTAGATGACGCCGCCAAGAGCGGCATCGCGTTCGTCCGGTTCTTCGCCAGCCCTGGCTACCCCCGCGACACGGACCTGATCTACGCCAGGGACAAGGAGGCCTACTGGCGGCAGATGGACCAGTTGGTCGCCGAGTGTCGGCGGCGGCGCATCGGGCTGGTCCCCTCGCTCCACTCCGTCAATGGCTGGTACCACTACTGCGGCGAGACGGCGCAGGCCATCCTGGACCCCGCATCCAAGACCTACAAGGCCACCCACCAGTACATCCGCGAGTTCGTGACCCGCTACCGGGATGACCCGACCATCCTCATGTGGGAACTGGAGAACGAGGCCATGCTCGCGGCGGACGTGGACCTGGCGGGCGCCGCCCTGCTTCCCCGCGCGGTCTACTCGCCGGGCGCCCAGGTCCGCGAGAAGGGCGTTCGCGAGGACAGCCTGACCTGGGACATGATCCTGCGCATCTACCGGGAACAGGCCTCCTTCATCAAGGGGCTGGACCCGAACCACCTGGTGACCAGCGGAGACGCCTCCACACGACCCGAATGCACCAGCCGCCGGGAGACGTTCCCCGACTTCCGCTACCGCAATGACACGCTGCGGGAGATGCTGGCGAACAACCTGGCTTCGCAGCCGGAGCCGCTGGATGTGGCCAGCTACCACTTCTACGGCGCCCCGGTGGCCGACGAGCCCTGGAAGCTGTGGGGCCTCACCGCGACAGAGATGGTACGGGTGCTGTCCCGTGCCACCCAGGCGGCGCGGGTTCCGGTGTTCTTCGGCGAGTTCGGCCAGATGAAGCCCAGCTTTGCGGCGGACCACGGCGCGGCCTGGACCGTGGCCGGCATCGACGCGCTGGAGCAGGAGAGCGTCGCCCTGGCGGCGATCTGGGTCTGGCACTTCCCGTGGCAGCCGGAGCTGACCGTGAGCGGCGCGACCCACCCGGCCCTCACACGCCGCATCGCCCGGTTCAACCGGCTGCATGCCGGCGTGATGTGATTCCCGCGTGATGAGGTTGCCGCTTCCCTGCCGCCCGGCGACTACAAGCCGGGCGGCGGGACTGGCGGCGAGCGGATGTCAGGCCCGGATGCTGGCCATGTCGATGCTGAATCGGTACTTCACGTCGGAGCGGAGCATCCGCTCGTAGGCCTCGTTGATCTGCTGGATGGCGATGACCTCCACGTCGGCGGTGATCCCATTTTCGCCGCAGAAGTCCAGCATCTCCTGCGTCTCGGCGATGCCGCCGATGAGCGAGCCGGAGAGGCTGTGCCGGCCGAAGAGAAGGCCGAAGATGCCCACGGGCAGGGGCTTCTCGGGCGCGCCGACCACGGTCAGGTTGCCGTCCAGGCCCAGGAGGCGGATGTAGGCGTTCAGGTCGTGCTCGGCGGAGACTGCATCGAGGATGAAGTCGAACGTGCCCGCGTGGCGCCCCATGGCAGCCGCGTCGGTGGATAGCACGACCTCATCGGCGCCCAGCCGCAGGGCATCCTCGATCTTGGAGGCCGAGGTGGTGAAGACCACCACGTGGGCGCCCAGCGCGTCGCCGAACTTCACGCCCATGTGGCCCAGTCCGCCGAGGCCCACCACGCCGACCTTCTTGCCGGGTCCCACGCCCCAGTGGCGCATGGGAGAGTAGGTGGTGATCCCCGCGCAGAGGAGCGGCGCGGCTCCCGCGGGGTCCAGGTTGCCCGGCACGCGAAGCACGAAGCGCTCGTCGACGACGATCTGCTCCGAGTAGCCGCCGTAGGTAACGCCGCCCAGGTGCCGGTCGGGACCGTTGTAGGTGAAGACCGAGTTCGGGCAGAACTGCTCCAGGTTGGCGCGGCAGCTCGGGCAGTCGTGGTCCGAGTCGACCAGACATCCCACACCCACCAGGTCGCCGACCTTGTGCTGCGTAACGCCCGAACCCACCTCGGTCACCCGCCCGATGATCTCGTGGCCGGGCACGCAGGGGTAAGTCGTGGAGATCATGGTACTCCACTCGTTGCGGACCTGATGGATGTCGGAGTGGCAGACGCCGCAGTAGAGGATGTCGATCCGGACGTCGCGGTCTGTGGTGTCGCGCCGGAGGATGGTCTCGGGAGCCAGCGGAGTGGTGGCTCCGGCGGCGGCGTAGGCTCTGGCTTTCGGCATGGACTTGCTCCTTCGCCCTCTACGGGCGCGTAATGCTGGACGGGTTGGGCATGGCGGCCGTCGGACCGCAGTGTGCCCGACCCTACTGAGCGTACTGACAGGGCATGCGCAAGGTGCCCGTTCGGCACCCCGCGCCTACATCCCCTTGCGGGCGGCCTCCCAGTCGTCGTCGAGCATCTTCAGCAGCTTGTCGACGTCCTTGGTGCCGGAGACGATTTCCTGGACCACGGCCTGGGTCGACTGGACGAACGACATGGGCGGCAAGTCGTCCAGCGCCAGGTGGTAGCCGGGCGTCAGGCGGTACTTGCGCATGTTGGCGTCCATGTTGTCGAAGAGCTTCTGCGCGGGCGCCCAGGAGCTCTGGGGTTTGGTGGCGGCGACCTTAGCAGCCGTGCCGAACTGGCTCTCGCCGTTGAGGAAGAGCTGGAAGACCTGCGGGTCCCAGAAGAGCTCCAGCGCGTCGCGGGCCTTGGCCAGCTTCGGCCCCTTGGCGGTGGTGGTGATGGCCCAGCCGGACGGGATGCCGCTGGTCATGAGGTAGGCCGGCGCCTTGCCCGTCATGCTCGGGATGGGCCAGTACTCGATGTCGAAGTCGACCTTGTTGGCCTCGATATCGCCGCCCAGCCAGCAGCCCATGAGCCACGTGGCGCCCTTGCCGCCGTAGAAGTCGCGCTGCTCCTCGTTGTAGCCGTCGCTGCCCGCGCCCTTGTCGACGAACTCACCGACGAAGGCCACCACGTTCTCCATCACCTTGCGCATGGTGGGGTCGGTGGCGAACTTCGCCTTGCCCTGGTCGCGCAGGATCGTCCAGGAACGTTGCCCGGCCTTCGGCGGGTCGTAGAAGAGGTTCGTGGCGATGGCATAGCAGAGCGGCATACTGGCCGACCACTCCTTGGAGCCAAAGACGAGCGGGCGCATGCCCTTGGCCTTGATGGCGCGCAGGTCGGCCACGAGCTCGTCCCAAGTGGCGGGCGGGCGGGTGATGCCGGCCCTGGCCCACATGGCCTTGTTGACGGCGATGCCCTGGATCTGCGTGCCGCCCTGGCTGGTGTAGCGCTTGCCCTGGTAGGCGGTGGGAAGCGGCAGGCCGATGCGCGTGTAGTAGGCGTCGTCAAGCGGCTGCAGCTTACCTGCATCGGCCAGCATCTTGGTGAGTTGCCAGGTCATGACGATCTCGGGCAGGTCGTCGGTGGCGATGCGCGACTTGTAGTACTCGGCGCCGTCGGCGTTGCCCAGGTCGGTGAGCTCCAGCTTCCAGCCGGGGTTCTTCTTCTCGAAGGCAGCCTTCCATGCGTCCCAGTGCTTCTGGAAGCCCGCGCGCCCGCCGATGTTGCGGGTGACGTGGATCACCTGGTCGCCCGACTTGCCCTCGCCTCCGCCCTTGCATCCGGGCAGCAACGCCGCCGCCGCGCAGGCCGCAACCGCCAGCGCCCATCGTCCGTTCCGCCATGCCGGCCTCATGCCCCACCCCCTGTTTGGCTACGCAGCCAAGGATACACCGGGTATGGTACACGCGTTCCGCCGCATTCGGCAAGACCGCTTCAACGAGGGGCGCCCATGGACTCGCCATTACGCAATCCCGACCTGCTCTTCCTGCCGGCCGACGCGCCGGACCCCGGCGGTTCCCGCACGCGGCGCCTCGCGGGCCACGACATGGCCGCAGCGTTGCGGCGCGGCCTGACGGGCTTCGAACAGCGGTCGGACGGCGGCCCCGTTCCCCTGCCCGGCGCGATCGGCGACGTGCGCCTGGCCGGACAGGCCATGACGCTCGCCATGCGCCTGGATCTGCCCGCCGACGGACCCACAGGCGCCCTCCTCTCGCAAGGAGACGAGCCGGTGCTGGAGCGCAAGCCCGACGCCGTCGTCTTCACGTTCCGCACCACGCCGCTGGCCGAGCGCGTGCAGCCCGACGCCGCCGACTGGGCTCGCCGCCTGTCGGCCTCAGGGCAGCCCTGGTGCGACCTGGCGCAGGGGCGGCTTCGCGTCTCGGCGCCCATGGAGCGCATCGGCGCGGGTCGTCACGACCTGCTGGTCCGCTACGCCTCGCCGCACCTGCAGCTCTGGGTCGACGGCGTGCTGGTGGACGAGGAGTGGCCCCACGGCGACCTGCTCAGCCTCCTGCCTCCGCTTCGGCTCGGAGCCGCAGCCGATGGTGTGGAGTGCGTCGCGGTCTGGGCGAGGGCGCTGAGCGACGACGAGGTCTGCCGCCTTGCCGGCGGCAAGCGCAACGCGAACCGGCGCCGGCGCGAGATACTGGGCCCCGACCGGCCCTTCCGCCAGTACTGGGCGCCGCGCGGGCACAACACGTCGGCCGGCGATTGCATGCCATTCTTCGACGGCGAGCGTTTTCACCTCTTCTGGCTCTACGATCGCCGCCACCACGCCAGCCGCTGGACCCAGGGCGCTCACCAGTATGCCCACTTCAGCACCGTCGACCTGGTGCATTGGAATGAGCAGCCCATGGCCGTGCCGCTCACCGCGCCCTGGGAGTGCGCCATGGGCACCGGCGACATCATCCGCCACGAGGGCGTAACGCATATCTTCTACACCGACTGCGGCTCGAGGTGCGAGTACCGTGACAAGCCCGCCCGAGGCGCGTGGATCTACGCCGCCACCAGCCGCGACGGCGTCCACTTCAAGAAGGACCATCTCCCCATCGTCCCGGGCCACGACTGCGACGTCTTCCAGGACCCCGAGACCGGCAGGTTCCACCTGGTGCGCGGAGGCGGCAACCGGCTGGAGTCGGACGACCTGCGGCACTGGACCGACGTGCCCGGCGACTTCGTGGAGCCGGGCCCAGACGTGAGCGAGGAGTGCCCGAACCACTTCAGTTGGGGCGGCAGGCACTACTTCATCCTGGGCCGATGCGCCGTCTGGACCTCGCACCACGCCATCGGACCGTGGGAGTCCCTGGCGCCGGACCTCTACGACGGCCTCTACGTGCCCAAGGCCGCGCCCTACCGCGACGGCCGATGCCTGCTGGCGGGCTGGCTGGGCGGGCCGGGCTACGGATGGGGCGGCCACCTGGTGCTGCGCGAGTTGGTGCAGGGCCCCGACGGCTCGCTCGGCACGCGCTTCCTGCCCGAGCTGATGCCCGCGTGCGGCGCCGTGCGCAGGCCCAGGCCGACGCCGATCTCCGGCGTGGTGCGGCGCCACGGCGACGGACTGCTGATCCGCGGGGGCGAAGGGCAGGCCTGCGCCGCGCTGGAGGAGGTGGCGCCCCGGACGCTACTGACGCTGACCGTGATCCCGCGCAGCGCCGCCGCCTTCGGGCTGGCCTTCGGCAGCTCCGGCGCGTGGGCGAACAACTGCGAGATCCGCTTCGACCCCGCCACAGCCTCGGTGCAGTTCGGCACGCCCGCCGACGGAGGCCCGGCGCCCGACTCGCTCCGCCCGCCGCATGAGGGGCACGACTTCGCCATCCGCAACGTGACGGGCCTCGACCGCTCCTTCACGCTGGAAGTGATCCTCCGCGATGATCTGGTGGATGTCTGCATCGGAGGCCGCCGCACCATGATCTCGCGCCGGGCGAGACCGCTCGGGCAGGGCCGGGCCTACCTCTTCGCGCGCGGCGGCAGCGTGGAGTTCCGCAACCTGGCCGTGAGACGGCTCAAGGACTGATCAGCCGGTTGCGCCGTCGGCCCCCAGGGGAGGTCACCAGGATGGATGCATGCACATTGGCGCTCTGCGCTCTGGCGCTGGCCTCGGCGCCCGCGGCAGCGGTTCGGACGACCTTCACCGCGGATACCCGCGCGCAGGTCGACGGCAACCGGGTCTTCCGGCATGTGGACGATACGTGGGCTCGCGGCGGCTGGCGCGACCGGCCTGCGTTGCCGCGGAACTGGGCAGTGGACCGGCTCGAAGGCACGATCCGGGAGATGGCCGACTGGTGGCTGCTGAGCGACCCGCGCAACAACTACGAGGTAGACGCCGCGGGCGAGTACCGGTTCAAGCCAAGTCCCGGCACAGCGCCCGCCATTGATGAGTGGGCGATCCGGGCTGGGGTCCGTCCTGCGGTCGTCATGGCCACCAACACCATGCCGGAACCCCTGGTGCAGGGCGGCTATCGAGAGGGCCAGTACGGCTACAACGTGCGCCAGCCCAGCGACTACGGCAAGTGGCAGCGCTACGTCGAGTCGGCGCTCCGGTGGCTCGTGCAGCAGTACGGCCGCTCGAACGTGAAGACCTGGACCTTCGTCTTCGGCATCGAGGCAGACTGGCAGGCCAAGGCCGTCGTCCCCGGCACGCAGACCGATATGAGCCCTGCCGACAACCGCCGCGAGTACATGCGGCTGGTCGACCACTTCCATGCCGCGTGCGAGAACGTGCTCGGCCCCACGGTCTACGTCGGCATCTACTGCGCGTTCGAGACGCAGGCCGACGACTACCTCGCGCACTGGGCCAGAGGCCGCAACTTCGCCACCGGCCAGACCGGCACACGGATCGCGTTCTGCGGGTTCTCGGACTGGACGCTCGTGGGGATCGACGAGAAGAACCCCTTCAGCCTCAGCGGCATGCGCCGGCGGCAGGCCCAGGGCAACGTGGAGACCTCCGGCGCCTATGCCGGCGGCCTCGCCTGGAAGTACAGGCACATCGCCGGAGGCATGGGCGCGGCCGGCCTGCCGGGAGCCATGGAGATTGGACTACCCGAGGCGGGCTACTTCGACATCAAAGGCGGCGTGAACCCGAGCGGCGCCGACGTGCCGTGCGACGTGATCTACGCCGACCACCGGGGCGCGGCACTTCGAACCATGCGGACCATCGCCTACGCCGAATGCCCGCGCCTCCGGTGGGCATGGAACCGCTACGCCCTCGGGACCGGCGACCTGTCGAGCGCCTACGCCGACAAGGCCAAGGCGCCGATCTTCCACGCCATCCGCATCGAGAAGAAACTGGAAGGCGAGCGGATGCTGCCTGTCCGGCGGGCGGGCGCGACAGGCGACGCCTCCAACGACGTCCGCGTGATCGCTTCGGCCACCGACGAGCCCGGCGTCGCCTACCGCGTGGTCGCCGTGAACTTCAATGAGCGCTTCGACGCGGGCGGCTCGGAGAGCGTACGCATTCGCCTGGCGGGCCTCACAGGCGCGGCGTCGGTGCACCTGACCGAGTATCGGATCGATTCCACGCACAACAACTGGTGGGCCGACTGGAAGCGGTGGCGCGAGGCGCACGGACTTCCCTACGTGGCTGGAGCCAACAGCGGCCACCTCGGCGCGGGCATCCTCTACAAGCCGGAGTACGCGCCATGGCACGGCGACGTGGCCGGCACGCTCCGAACCGAGGACGTGCCGCTGTGGCTGGAGCGCTCCGCCGAGTACCGAAAGCGCGACGGCCTCGCCCCGACGGCCACGCGCCGGGTCGCCGTAGTCGCGGGCACGGCCACCATCGACACCGTCCTGCAAGCCAACAGCGTACTCTACCTGGAGGTCGCAGGCATGGGCCAGGGCGCCGCGAGATCCCCGAAGCTGCCGGTCGCCGCCGTCCTGCGGCCCATGCGCGACGCCGCGGCGGTGCGCCGAACGCTGACCGGCCTGAAGCCGCGCACGCCCCACACCGTGGTCTGCATGGCGCAGGCATCGGGTCGCCGCATGGACTACCGGCTGTCGGCCGGCCCGCCGCAAGGCCCCGGGCGCGTCGAGGCCCTCGGCGCCTGGTCCGCTCGATGGAACCGGCTGGTGGTGACCGCGCAAACCGACGCGAAGGGCCGCCTGGCTGTCGCGCTAACCGCGCCCAGGCAGCTGTGCGACCCCGACGACACCGTGGAGTTCAAGGGTCTCCGCGTCGTGGCCCACTGACTGCCGCGCCTGAGCCCCGCCTGTTGCCGGATCGTCCACTATACTGATGCATAGGCATCGGATCGGCGGGCGCGGCCTGCCGGAGGGGGTGACAGCATTGGCCATACGGGACGGCGAGGCGGACAAGCGGCTCAAGGCGCCGGGACGGCTACGGTGCGAGTACCTGGCGGACCCGCTGGGCATCGACGTGCTCCAACCCCGGCTCTCCTGGGAGGTGCGCGACACGCGGCGGCGAGCCCGCCAGAACGCCTACCAGATCGTCGTCTCCTCAAGCCGCACGGCACTGGGGCGGCTCGACGGCGACCTCTGGGACACGGGCAAGGTCCACTCCCGCGATAGCTGCCACATCCTCTACGAGGGCCGACCGTTGCAGTCGCGCGACACCTGCTGGTGGAAGGTCCGCACGTGGGACTCCCACGGCCTGCCCTCGCCCTGGAGCCGACCGGGCTTCTGGAGTATGGGCCTGCTCGAGCCCGCCGATTGGCAGGCCGACTGGATCGGCAACCCCGTACCGCCGCCGCCGGACAGCCGCGCGCACAACGGCTATCGCTGCTTGCCCGCGCCGGCCGCCGAGTGCGAGCGCTCCGTGGTGGTCGACCTGCAGGCGCAGCGGTCCATCGACGGCGTCCGGCTGACCGGCGCACGGCCGTTCGACATCATCCCCCCCGACGCGCCGGGATACCTCTTCCCGACCCGCTTCCGCATCGACGTCGCGTCGGAGCCGTCGTTCGAGCCCTGCAGCACCGTGATCGAATGCACGGAGCAGGACGTGGTGAACCCGGGTTGCCAGCCCTGGACGCTAAGGTTCGACCGCGTGGAGGCGCGCTACGTCCGCCTCACCGTGACGCGGCTCCAGCAGTGCGCCGCCGACGGCTATGCCTTCGCCCTGGCCGAGCTGGAGGCGCTGGATGGCGAGGAGAACCTCGCCCTCGGCGCACTGGTGACCGCCCAGGAGCCGCTGGAGGACGCGACCTGGTCGGCGGACCGGCTCACCGACGGCGACATTTGGCCCCACCCGGCCGGCCCTGCGGTGCCGCTCCCCGCGCCGATGTTCCGCAGGGACTTCGGCATCGAAGGCGACGTGCGCCGGGCCACCCTCACCGCCTCGGCGCTGGGCCTCTACGAGATGCGCATAAACGGCGCGCGGGTGGGCGACCACCTGCTGGCGCCTGGCTGGACCGACTACGACCGGCGCGTACAGTACCAGACCTTCGACGTGACCGACCTGCTGCGCCCCGGCGCCAACGCCATTGGAGCCGTCGCGGGTGACGGCTGGTACGCGGGCCGCGTGGCCATGGCGCAGGTCTTCCGGGGCCGCCTCCGGGGCATCTACGGGCGGCAACCGCGCCTGCTGGCCCAGCTGGAGGTCGAGATGGCCGACGGCAGCCGGCAGGTGATCGCCACCGACGAGGGCTGGCACACCACGCTGGAGGGGCCCATCCGCTCGTCGGACATCTACGACGGCGAGGCCTTCGACGCCCGCAGATCCATGCCGGGCTGGGACGAGCCCGGCTTCGACGCGGCAGGATGGGAACCCGCGCAGGTCGATGCCGGAGTGAACCCCGAGCGCGTGGCCGAGATGTGCCAGCCCGTCCGGGCGCGCAATGAGCTGCCGGCGGTCGCCGTCACGGAGCCGGAGCCGGGCGTCTTCGTGTTCGATTTCGGCGAGTCCTTCGCCGGATGGGTGCGCCTCCGGTGTGCCGGGGCTGCGGGCGCGGTGGTCACGGTGCGGCATGGGCAGGCGCTCGACGCCGACGGCCGCGTCCACTTCGCCGACCTGCGCGGAGCGCTGCAGACGGACCGCTACACCCTCCGCGGCGACGCCGAGGGCGAGACGCTGGAGCCCCACTTCACCTACCACGGCCTGCGCTACACCGAGGTCACCGGCCCGGCCTCGGCGCCCGAGGCGGTGGGCGTCGCCTTCGGCACGGACCTTCCCGGCGCGGGCATGTTCGAGTGTTCCGATCCCACGCTGAACACGCTCTGGCAGGCTGTGGACCGCACGCTCCGCAGCAACACCATAAGCGTTCATACCGACTGCTGCGACCGCGATGAGCGCCTGCCCTGGGTTATCCCGGACATCAACCAGGCCGAGTTCTACGCCGCCGACATGGCCGCGTTCGCCACCCGCGCGGCCGCCGAGATACGCTCCGCGCAGTTGGCCGACGGCGGCTTCCCGAACATGGCGCCCAACGCCCTGAAGATGATGGAGGCCGTCCCAGGCTGGGGCGAGGCGTCGGGCATCTGGATGATCTGGTCCCACTACCTGACCTACGGCGACCGCCGCCTGCTGGAGCAGCACTACCCGGCCGCGCGGCGATGGGCGGAGCGCGTGGTGGAGGTCTGCCCCGATTACATCAGCCGCGGCTTCACCTTCGGCGACTGGCTCAACGGCGAGACGGTGCTGATGGAGGGCTGGGAGCGCGAAGGGTGCGCCATCCCCATGGAGGTGATGGGCACCGCCTGCTTCGCCCACTCCGTCTCCATCGTCACCCGCATAGCCCGCGCGCTGGGCGAGGAGGAGGACGCCGAGCGCTTCCAGGATCTCTTCCGCCGCTTCGCCGAGGCCTTCGAGCGGGAGTTCATCGACGATGAAGGCCGCGTGCAGGGCGACACGCAGGCCGGCTACGCCATCGCGCTGGCCTTCGGCGTCATGCCTGACCGTCTGCGCGCACGGGCCGTGGCGCACCTCGACGCCGCCATCGCTCGGTCGGGCGGCAGGCTCACCACGGGCAACATCACCTCGCATCTGCTTTTGCAGGAGCTGAGCCGGTCCGAACGGCACGAGACGGCGCTTCGGCTGGTGACGGGTCCGGAGTGCCCCTCGTGGGGCTACATGCTGCGGAACGGAGCCACTGCCATCTGGGAGCGATGGGACGGCTACGCGCCCGAGCGGCAGGGGCCCGCGGAGCGGCTCCGGTGGCAAGCCGTTCATCCATGGGAGACCCACATCGTCGAGGGCCCCTTCCAGGACCCGGGCATGAACTCCTACAACCACCCCGGCTACATCCTGGTGGCTCAGTGGATGATGGAGGCGATCCTCGGCATCGCGCCCAGCGCCGAGGGGCCGGGCTTCCGGCGCTTCACCATCCGCCCGCGCGTTGGTGCGCTTCGCCGGGCCAAGGGCTCCTACCGATCCATGTACGGGATCATCAGCGTGGCCTGGCAGGCGGACCCGAACCGGTTCACGCTGGCGGTGACGGTGCCCCCCGGCTCCACCGCGGTGGCCTATGTGCCCTGCCGCTCGCTGAACACCCTCAGCGAAGGCGGCGAGCCCATTGCCAAGTCGCACGGCGTGAAGGTGCTGGGCGAGGGCGCTGACACGGTCCGACTGGAGCTGGCGCCGGGCGCGTACAAGTTCGAGGCCGCAGTTGGACGGTCGGGAGGGGTTCGATGATCATGGCCGCGTTGCCGGCCGTCTCCGCCATGCTCTCCCTGGTGCCATCGGGTGCGCCGGCGCCCACAGTGACGATCAAGGTGGACCAGCCGCGCATCGGCATGGGCCGCACCGTGGTCGTCGCGGCAGTGGCGAGGCAAGCGAACGGCAAGCCCGCCGCCGGGTGGGAGATGCTGCCCTACGTCAACGACAGGCGCTGGGGCCCGCACGAGTTCGCCGACGCCGCGGGCTGCGCCCTCTTCCGCATCCCCCTGCCGACCCCCGGCAAGGCCGCCATCCGGGTTCAGGCCCGCCCCAAGCCGGGCGGGCCGGACGACTACTGGATCTGGTCGAACCGCCAGAACGTGCCCGAGGCCATCTACCTGCAGCGCATCTTCCGCCTCGATCAGCCGGCCAGGCGCGGCGCGCTATGGCTGGCGGTGGACGACGGCGCGATCGTCTACCTGAACGGCGCCAAGGTGGGCGAGAAGGTGGGTTGGAGCAACAACGCCGCCATCGCGCTGGACCCGGCCCTGTTCCGGGTCGGCGAGAACGTCCTGTCCGTCGATGCCACCAACGGTGGCGGCGCCTGCGGCCTCCTGGTGCGCCTCTCGGCCGACACCGCCGCCGGCCGCAAAGAGGTGGTCACCAACACCGAGTGGCGGGTCTTCGGCTCGAAGCCCGAGGGTTGGCCCTCCCGGGTCGGCGCCGGAGGCGAGGCGGCCACCGCCTACGGCCGAGCCGATGCGGGCGCCACCATGCCGCGCCCCTGGCCCAGCATCGCCGCCGCCCAGCGCATCGCGGGCACGCCGCTGCCGTCGGATGCCGCCGTCTCGGCGCCGGTCAATGTGACGGTCCTCCGCCGTGCGCTGCACCGCCCGCCCACCGACCCCGACCGGCTGGTCGCCATGCAGTGGGAGCAGTGGTTCACGCCGCTCAACGCCTTCTGGCAGACCGCCCAGGCCGTGCCGCTCATGGGCTTCTACGACGCGCGCATGCCCGAGGTGGCTCGGCAACACCTCATCTGGTTCATCGAGTCCGGCGTGGACTGCATCATCGCCGACTGGTCCAACAACATCTGGTTCGCCAGGGAGTGGGCGCCCGGCGCAGGCGTCGCGGAGCTGATCGACGCGACCCGCGTCATGCTGGACGAGATGGCCCGCATGCGCGCCGAGGGCTACGCCGTGCCCAGGATGTCGCTGCTGACCGGCGTGGGGCACCTGCGCCCCGAAGGGCCGGTGGTGGTGAACCGGCAGTTGGCATACATCTGGGACACGTTGGTGCAGGAGCCCCGGTACAAGGGCCTATGGCAGGAGTTCGACGGCAAGCCGCTGGTACTCTCGCTGGACCTGGGTGCGAGCTACCTGAAGGAGGGCTTCAAGCTGGACGACCGGTTCACGATCCGCTTCATGGGCGTGCAGCAGGACATCAGCAAGACCGACGACCTGGGCCTCTGGTCCTGGATGGACTCGCAGACGCCGGAGCCCACCATGCGTGACGGCCGCGCCGAAGGGATGACCGTCTCGGTGGGCTGCTTCGGGGCCGCAGGCTGGCTCGGCAAGGACGCCCGAGGCCACCGCAACGGCGCAACCCTGGTCGAGGACTGGCGCGCGGCGCTGAAACACCGCCCCCGGTTCCTGCAGGTGCACCAGTTCCAGGAGTTCGCGGGGCAGCTCGAGGGCAAGCCGGTGGCCCAGCCCAACGTCTACGTGGACAGCTACAGCGCGGAGCTGAGCGACGATATCGAGCCCACTTCGCTCACCACGCCGGCCTACCGCGGCGAGGGCGGATGGGGCTTCTACTACCTGAACCTGCTCCGGGCGCTGGTCGACCTCTACCGCCGGCCTGTGCCGACGACCACCGTGCTGACCATCGCCAGGCCGCTGAACCGGCAGGTCGTCACAGGAGAAGCGCTCACGGTGGAGTGGCTCTGGGTCGGGAAGCGACCCCGGTCGTTCCGAGTGCTGCTGGACGGCAAGCCCGTCGCCGCAACGGTTGCTGAGAAGGCCACGGTCAGCCTCCGCGGGTTGCGCCCCGGCGCACACGCCGTCCGCGTCGTGGCCGTGGGAAGCCAGGCCCGCTATCGTCTCTCGTGGACCGAGGACGCGCTGCCCCTGACGCACCCCGAGCCCGCCGCATCGGAAATCGGCTTCCGCCTGGGCGACGCAAAGGGCGGCGGCCGGTGATGGGGCAGGAGTGGGCATTGCTCCTACTATCAGAAGTCTGGCGCCGTGTCACCGAGGTCATCGCATGAGTCATCTTGAGCGAGGCAAGCTGTTCCGGCGCATCGATGCCGGCATCAAGGCGGCGGTAGCCGCCGCCATCGCCGAGCACAGGCGTGCCGGGCGCAGCGAGTGACTGGAACCGTGAAGCGAGGATTGGCATGAGAGCCGCATCGATCGCCCGTTGGGTGTTTGGGACCTTCGCGGCACTGGCGGCGGGCCTTGCCGGCGCGGGCCCGCGCTCCATGGTCTCCCGAGCCCTGATCGTGGGAGGCGGACCCGATCTGGCCCACAACCAGGTGTCGATCGAGAGTAACGTTCGCTACGTGGACAGGCTCCTGCCGCGCAAGGCGCCCCGCACGGTGCTCTACGCCGACGGCGACGCCAAGGCCAAGTCGGTTCTGGCCGAGGTCTCCGCCGCGCCCGCATCCGACGACGAGAAGCTGCTCACGATGCTCCTGAACGGCCCGGGCGCCTCGGCTGCTCCCTCCACCACGTACCGGGCGCCGGAGATCGGCCGGATCGATGGCCCCTCGAGCACGGATGCGGTCACCAAGGCGTTCGCGGAGCTACGAGCCCAGAAGCCCTCGTCCGGCCCGCTGCTGCTCTACTTCACCGGTCACGGCAGCATGGACAAGGGCGGCAACCTGGACAACAACGTATACGACCTCTGGGGCGGCACGGGCTACTCCGTGCAGCAGCTGGCCGCCGAGGTCGCGCAACTTCCGGCCAAGCAGCCCGTGGCGCTCGTCATGGTCCAGTGCTTCTCCGGCTCGTTCGGCAACCTCCTCTTCCAGGATGGGAAGCCCAAAGGCGCGCCGCTGGAGCGCGACATCGCCGGATTCTTCGCATCGCTACCCAACCTGCCCGCCGCAGGCTGCACGCCGGAGGTGAATGAGGCCGACTACCACGACTTCACCTCCTACTTCTTCGCCGCGCTGACCGGCATCGACCGGCTCGGACGCAGGACCACGGGCGCCGACGCCAACCGCGACGGGCGCGTGGGCATGGATGAGGCCTTCTGCTACGCCCTGATCAACGACAAGTCCATCGACGTGCCGGTCTGCACGTCGGACGTCTTCCTGCGGGCGAACACGACGGCGCTCGACGCCGACCTGCTGGCGCGCCCATACCGCGACGCGCTCGCCTGGGCCACCCCGGCGCAGGCCGGAGCTCTGACCGAGTTGTCGGCGCAGCTCAAGCTGGACGGCGACGACCGCGGCACGGTTGCATTCGCCCGGTACCGGGATGCCCGATCGCCGGCAGGCATGGCCCGCGGCGGGCGCTGGTTCCGGTCGCTGGTCCTGGCGCTACGCGCGGCCGGCAACGACCTCAAGCAAGGCCGGCCCGCGCTGGCCGACAGGAACAGCGCCGGCTTTCAGGCCGCCTATGCCGACGCGCTCAAGGCGATGCCCGCCGAGCGGGCAGCCGGCAGGTACGCGGCAATCGAGGAGGCGCTCAAGGCCAACGCCGACGCGGGACGCGCGGGCCTGGATGCCGAGATCCAGCAGTCACGGCTCCTGAGGTTCGTGCGCCTCTTCAAGACCGTGGTCCTCACGCACGACATGGTCGAGAACGGCGATCCGGCGCTGCGGGCGCGCTTCAAGCGCCTGATCCAGTCCGAGCAGCGCACGATCCTGCCCAAGGCCTGACCTTCACCCGTCCGTCGGCATGCTCCTGCGCCGCAGAGCGCGCATATTGAAGCCCACGGGGTCGTTCTTGCGGCCGAGCGGCCGGGCGACCTCGGCGTGCGTTACGATGTTCTCATTCGGGATGTCGTAGATCTGCCGCATCCACCGGATCAGCGCCGCGGTGCTCCGCACCTGCGCCTCGGGGTATGGGTCGCGCCCGTCGTTCAGGTTCACCAGTTCGATACCGATGCTGCGGCTGTTCACGTCGCGCATCCCATCCATCTCCGAGACGCCCGCGTGCCACGCCCGCCGCCCCAGTCCCACGAGCTGGACGATCTGGCCATGTTTCCCGATGACGAAGTGCGATGAGACCTGCGACTCAGGCTTCCGCAGGTAGCGCACATTGAGCCAGAGGCCGGACGCAGCCGTGGAGTGGATCACCACCGTGTCCGGCCGCATGCCATCCGCACGTTGGTCCCAGTTTGGCGAGGGCGCCAGGAGCCAGGTCGCCTCGGGCATGGGTACGCTGGAGTAGGCCAGCGCGGCAAGTGTCGCCAACCATGCCGCCACCCGCCACACCCGAGGCAAGCCCCGAGGCGCGGGCGTGAGGTTTCGGCAGTTCCGGGTCGTGGCCATGCAATGGCATACGTCGCTACGGGCGCCCGTGGTTCGCGTCGCATTCTACCGGGTGGGCAGTATAGTGTGGGAGGTCACGGCACTGCGCCCGTGCATCGCCCAATGGGAGGAAACATGTCGCTCGAAGTCATCGCCTCGGCCGCCGCCGGCCTCAGCCTCTGGGCGCTTCCCGCTCCGAGCACCCGCGTTGACGGCACGGCCCCGTTCCTGAACCAGTGGCTGGTGCTGGGCACGTTCGCCAACACGGCCGGCACTCGGATGGACGAGCACCCCTTCAAGGTCGAGGCTGCCAGGCCCAAGCCCGGCGCCGTGACGGCGGGGGCCGGCTGGACGCCGTTCGATGACCGCTGCTTCTCCCGGAACTACGACGACTACGTCGACCTCTTCAGCTACTACCGCGCCCTGCTCGGCAAGTCCGCCGCAGGCGTCGCCGTCTACGCGGCCAACTGGATATGGTCACCCGCCGCCCGCACGGCCACCCTCCGCGTGGGCGCCGACAGCATGTTCCGCGCCTTCTGGAACGGCGCGCCCGTCGGCGGCTCCGATGTGGGAAACCCGCAGCGCGTCACCGACCCGCCGCCCATGCCGCAGGGCTTCCCGGACGGCTGGTTCCGCATCCAGCGCGACAACGCGGGCAAGGACACGTCGGCCATGCCCGTGAACGTGCGCCGGGGCTGGAACCTCCTCCTGCTGAAGGTCGGCAACCGCGAGGAGGGGATGCTCGGCTTCTATGCCCGCCTTTGCGACGAGAAGGGCGATGCCCTGCCCGGCCTCGTCAGCGCCGCATCGCCGGACGGCCCCCTGGCGGTGGCTTCCTCGCGGATGGAGGGGTGCGCCGAGCGACTGCCGGTCGCGTTCCGCGAGTGGCCCTACGTCAAGGCCGACCACCCGCTGGTCGCCAAGCTTGCCGCCCGGACGCCGGAGACCCGTCAGCGCCTGAACCTGACGCTGCAGGCGTCGGGCTACACGCTCCAGGCCGCCGGAGGCAAGCCGCCCTACCGCTGGAGCCTGGCCGCAGGCAAGCTGCCCGCAGGACTAGTGCTGGAGCCCACAGGCGGCATCAGCGGGACCGTCGCGAGCGTCGCCCGTCTGGGCAAACACGCCTTCACGCTCCGCGTGACCGACGCCGCCGGAAGCCGCGCCAAGGGCGCGCTCCAGATGACGGTGCGCGAGCGGCCCAACCGATGGTACGAGCGCGCCCGGCTCCACGGCCTGATCCACGCGCCCGAGCGGTTCGCCCCGGCCGACTGGCCCCGGTTGGCCAAGCTGATGAAGCGCCAGGGCTACACCACCGGCTTCCCCATCAGCTACGGCAACGGCGACTGGGTCTTCCGGTGGCCGTCGCGCTTCGAGCCGAACGCCGAGGGCGCCGCCACACTGGGGCGCGTCAAGGAGGCGCTGGAGGCCGAGGGGCTCAAGTTCGGCATCTACATCGGCAACACGTTCGCCGCCCCGCAGTTCAGCTACGAGCAGGTGATCCTCATGCTTGAGGATGTCTGCAAGCGCTTCAAGCCCGCGGCGATCTGGTTCGACTGGCTCGCCATCGACCACAGCTCGTTGGACGCCGTCTACAGCATGATGCGCACGCTGCTGCCGGACACGGTGATCGTCGTGAACGGCTTCGACCGCCCCACCCACGGCGACTGGGACATCTGCTGCGTGGAGGACTACTCCTTCGTCCCCGAGAAGCGCTGGGGGCGCTGGCCGGGCACGCTGGACCCGATCCTTCAGCGCGTGCTGGACACCTGGCCGAAGCGCCACGCATTGGAGACCTGGCGGGTGATGCTCTGGCCCTACAACGGCCGCCGAGACCTGCTGCCCGACTGGCAGGACTACCTGCGCCTCACCATCTCGCTGGTCGGAGAGGGGCGCATCGCCAACCTGGACCACAGCCCGCAGACCGGAGCGTTCCCCAATACCGACAAGGAGACCACCACCTCCTACGCGACCTCGCACCTCCTCGACGCGCATCGGAGCATGGCCGACTGGGCCGCGCCGGAGGGCCGCCCGCCGCTCACGCCCTCCTATACCGACGTGGACCCCGCCGCCCTGAAGCCCGCCGCCTGGGGCTACGCCATGGTGTCGGCCTCCAACCCGCGCCGCGTCTACCTCCACGCGCTGAAGACTGAGCGGAGAAAGACCGGCCTCCCCGCCGAGAAGCTCTCCGCCGGGCCCTTCCCCATGCACGTGGAGCGCGTGACCTGGCTGAACGCCGGCCGCGCCGTGCCCTTCCGGCAAGAGGGCGCCACGCTGACCATCGACACACGCGGCGTGACGGCCGATGCGGTCTCCACGATCTTCCAGGTTGATCTGGCCCGAGCCATGCCGCGGGCCCGGCAGGCCCCGGTCCCTGCGGAGCTTCCCGCCGACCTGAAGGCCCCCGGCAACCTGGCCGAGGGCAAGCCCGCCCGTCTCCTGAGCCTGGACGGCAGCAAGGAACTGGTTCCCAGCAGCGGCACCGCCTGGGCCTCCAACGCCGTCGACGCATGCGCGGGCACCGCGGCGCAGGGCGCGTACGAATGGGCCTGGACGCTGGAGGTCGACCTGCAGAGACCGACGACGTTGGGTCGGCTGAAGGTCCTCTTCGCCCGCACCTGGGCGACGCACTACCAGCTGGCCCTCCTCACCGAGGCCGGCGAATGGGTGACCGTGGCCGACGGCGCAGGCGCGGCCGACGCCTGGCGGGAGCACAAGTTCGCCCCGGTAGCGGCGACCAAGATCCGCGTGCGCGGGATCAAGCCGGACGGCGAGAACCAGGAGGGCGGCCAGATGGGTGTGGCCGAGCTACAGGCATTTGCCCGATGACCGCAACCTACGTCGTCACAGCCTGCCTGCTCGTCGCGGCCGTCCTGTCCGCGCGATGCCAGGCGCCGGGCCCAACTCCCACGCGCGCCTACCGGACCAGGAGCATGAGCGGCTTTCGGGTCCTGGTGAACCCGGAGGCGCTGGAACACCCGGAGGCATCCGACGCCCTGAAGCTGCTGGCCGCCAAGCTCAAGGAGATCACCGGGCTCGTCCCTCCCGACCGGCTGGCGGTCCTGCGCAAGGTGCGCCTCTGGGTGGAGTGGAACGCCAAGCCCAACGGCGCGGCCGAGTTCCATCCCTCCCGCCAGTGGCTGAGCGAGAATGGCTACAACACGGACAAGGCCGGCTGCGTGGAGATCAACAACGTGCGCAACTTCGTCTCCTGGAGCGTCGACCAGCCCATGATGGTGCTGCACGAGTTGGCCCACGCCTACCACCACTTCGCCCTGGCCGGTAAGGACGACGCCGTCCGCGCCGCCTTCGAAGCCGCCCGAGCGAAGGGCATCTACGACTCGGTGCCGCACGTCCGTGGCGACAAGAGGCGCGCCTACTGCCTCACTAACCCCATGGAGTACTTCGCCGAGATGACGGAGTGCTGGTTCGGCAAGAACGACTTCTGCCCCTTCACGAGGTCCGAACTGCAAGCCCACGACCCCGAAGGCTACTCCCTGATGGAGCAGGTCTGGGGGCGCAGGGGGGCCCGCCCTTGACCTCACTGACAATACTGTCAGTACTGTCAATAAGGTCAAAGGAGATCAAAATGCGTTATTCAAAGCCGGCGTTCGCTCTGGCGCTTGCCGTCGCTGCCGCCGGGGCCATAGCCCAGCTGACGGCGCGGGTCTCGGTCGTCAACGGCGCGCCGCGGTTGCTGGTGAATGGCAAACCCGTCCGCGCCCGGATGTTCTTCGGCGGGCCGGGCTCGAACCCCATCGACGTGGGTTCGCAAGGCCGCCGCGTTGAGTTCGACTTCGAGGCCGGGGCCGACTCCGAAGGGCAGGGCACGATGCACTTCCGCTTCGGCCAAAACCCCGGCGTCATCGACGTGGACGACATTCGCGTCACCGATGCCGAGACCGGCAACGTGGTAGTGGGCTCGAACTTCGACCAAGGCCCGGGCAGCTTCGGCGCACAATGGATACGCTTCCCCGAGGATGCCCGCAATGCCGTGGGAACCGAGGGCGTCGAGCCCGGTGCGGGCGTGGGCGGCTCCGGCGGCCTGCGCGTAAGTCTCAAGGCCCCGCCCTCCGGCGCATGGCCCGATTACCACATCTACCACGCCGCCAACCTGGCCCTGGCCAAGGGCCGCACGTACCACGTCTCATTCTGGTGCAGGGCCGAGCCGGCGCGGCAGATATCGGTGGCCTTCTATAAGCCCGGTGAGGTCTTCCTGCACCTGGGCGGACCTCCCGGACGCTTCGAGTCGCAGATCAAGCTCGCCGCAGCAGCAGGGGTCGACTTCGTCACCTTCATCGTGCCCACGCCCTGGCCCGAGCCGGGCAAACCGGTGGACTGGGCGCCCGTGGACGCCGAGGTGGACCGCGTACTGGCGGCCAATCCGCGCGCCCTCTGCATCCCCCGCTTCGGCATGGAGCCGCCCGCCTGGTGGGCCAAGGCGCACCCCGACGACATGATGGAGTGGGAGAGCGGCCTGCGCCAGTATTGCGCTGTGCCCGCCTCGCCCACCTACCAGCGCGACGCCGCCGAGGCCGCCCGAGCGCTGGTGGAACACCTGGAGGCGCGCTACCCCAACCGCATGGCGGGCTACCACCCCTGCGGCCAGAATACCGGCGAGTGGTTCTACCTCGACACCTGGGAGAACCGGCTGAACGGCTACGCCCCCGCCGACCGCGACGCCTGGCGCGTCTGGCTAAGGCGCCTCTACGGGACCAATGCCGCCCTACAGGCCGCCTGGCGCGCCCCAGCGGCGACCCTCGATGCCGCCACCGTGCCGGACGCCGCAAGCCGCCGCGCCGCGCCCAACGGCGTCCTACGTGTACCCGGCGCCGAGCAACGGCTCATCGACTTCACCGAATACCAGCAGGCGGCCATGGCAGACCTCGTCACGCGCATCGCCGGCGCGTGCCGGAAGGCCTCCGGCGGGCGCAAGCTGGTGGTGGTCTTCTACGGCTATGCGTTCGAGTTCGGCGCGGTGGCCCTGGGATCGGGCACCAGCGGCCACTACGCCATGCGGCGCATCCTCAGCTGCCCGGACATCGACATCGTCTGCTCGCCCATCTCCTACGGCGACCGCGGGCTCGGCCAGACCGGCCCCACCATGTCCTGCGCCGAGAGCGTGGCCATCGCCGGCAAGATGTGGCTGCAAGAGGACGACACGCGCACCCACATGAGCCCCGACGGCCCGGACGCCATCGCCCGGACATCCACGCCCGAGGCCAGTTACAACGTCCTGGCGCGAAACGTGGTGAACGAGGCCGCCCGCAACTTCGGCACCTGGTGGATGGACCTGGGCATGGCGGGATGGTACGACGACCCCGGCATGTGGCGCCTGAACAAGCGGCTCGCCGCCGTTGACCGGCCCTTCGTGCAGGCGCCGATCCCCTTCCGCCCGCAGGTGGCCGCCGTGCTCGACGAGCGGTCGCAGATGCTGGCCGCTCCCTGGGCCATGGACGCCCTGAACCCCGCCGTCTACATGGCCCGCCACGCGCTGGGCCGCATGGGCGCGCCCTTCGGACAGTACCTCCTGGACGACGTGGCCGCCGGCAAGGTGAAGGCGCGGCTCTACGTGCTCCTGAACACTTGGCGGCTCACGACTAAGCAACGCGCCGACCTCGGCAAGGCCACGGCGGGCGCCGTGCGGCTCTGGTGCTACGCCCCCGGCGCGTTCGACGACGCCGGACCCTCGCCCGAGGCCATGCGTGCGCTCACGGGCTTCCGGCTGGAGCCCTGCTCGCCCGAACAGGCCATGGCGACCCCCACCCTCGCGGGCAAGCGGCTGGGCCTGACGCAGCCGTTCGGCGTCGCCAAGGCCGTGAAGCCCCTTTTCCACGCCGCCGACGCTCGCCCCGGCGAAGCGCTGGCCACCTACGCCGACGGCTCGGTCGCCGTCGCCCTGCGACGTGACAAGGGGGGCGCCTCGCTCTTCTGCGGCGTGCCCGGCCTCTCCACGGAGCTGCTCCGCCTGGCCGCACGGGCGGCGGGCGCGCACCTCTACACGGAAACGGACTGCCTCGTCACCGCCAACGGCCCGGTCGTGGGCCTCCACGCCACGCAGGACGGCCCCATCCGCGTGCGGCTCCCAAGGGCGGCATCCATGCGGGACGCCCTCACCGGAGCGCCCTTGGGCAAGGGCACGGACCTGCGCCTCAACCTGAAGAAGGGCGACACACGCCTGATCCTACTCGGCGAGCCCGGGCGCCGCTAAGCGCCGTCCATCGACAACAAGGTCAACCCCGTCAACAACGTCACAGGCCTCAGGGACCGGGTTGGCCCTGTTGCCGGCGGCCCTACCGATACTGCCGCACCTTCTCCACCAGCGCCCGCGCCTTCTCGGCGGTGGCTTGTGCCGGCGAGGCGGCGATCACCCGCGCCAGCGGCTGTGTCAGCTTGGCGCTGCCGGGACCGTCGGCCAGGCCCGCCGCGATGGCCGTCACGGTGGCGCAGGCCTCTTCCTTCACTCCGGGGCTCTCCAGCAGCGGCAGCGCCAGCTCCAGCGCGGGCCAGGCCGCGATGCCCGCCAGTGCGCTGAGCAGCATCTGCCGCTCGGGGTCGCGCTGGATCAGCGGCGCGGCCTGGGCGCAGAGGGCCAGGCGGCGGTCCGCCGGTAGCTCGGCCGCGCCCGCCAGCCGCAGGATGCCCCGCAATGCCTTGGTCCGCTCGGCGGGACTGCCCGCGCCCTGCACCAGCGTGAGCATGTCCGGCGCGGCCGCCTCGCCGGGCCACGAGCAGAGTACATCCGCTGCCGCGGCTCGGGCTGCCGGGTCGGGACCGGCCAGCGTCGCCCGCACAGCCTGCAGCGCGCGGCCGCTGCCGATGCTGCCCAGCACGCGGAGGAGCGAAGCCCTGCCCGAGGGCGTGGCTTGAGACAGGGCGTCGGCGGCCGGCGCTGCGGCGGCCTCCAGGTCGCCGGCGCGGGCCGCGATGGCGGTCAGCGCCTGCTCAATGGCGTCGCAGTCCGGGCCACCGCTCCCCGCCGCCAGCGCGGCGCACAGCGCCGGAGCCTGCTCGGGATTGCCCAGCTCGGAGAGGGCGCGCGCGGCCGCCGTCCGTACCGTGGCGGATGGGTCGCGCAGGGCGCCGGCCAACGCCGGAGCCAGCGCCGTGAGCTTGAGCCGCTGGGCCAGAGCGGCGCCGTCGGCCCTTCGTGCGGGCTGGGCGTGCGTCAGGAGCTTGGCCGCGGCGGCGGCCACTTCGCGGCCGGGCAGGCTCGCCAGCGCCTCCTGCGCGGCCTGGCGCACCTCGGAGGCCTTGTCGTCCATCAGCGCCACCAGCGCCACGGCCTCGGAAGCGCCGCCCACCCGTGCGATGGCGCCTGCCGCAGCCACGCGCATCGGCGTCGATGCCACGGCGGCGCAGGCGCGCAGGGCGGGCATGGCGGCCACGTCGCCGCGTCCCGCAAGCACTTCCAGCAGCCTGAGCTGGGTCGCCTCAGGCAGGCCGGCCAGCGCCGAGGTCAGCGCACGCGTGGTCTCGGCTCCGGGCAGATCGTGCCGCGCGGCCCAGAGCGCCCCGTCGCGCAGGTCGTCGTCGGACCCGCGCAGCAGCGCCACCAGCCGTGCGGCGGCCTGCTTGCCCCGGCAGAGGATCGACCCCCGCGCCGCCCCGGCGCGGAACTGCCGAGGCGATCCCAGGGCGCAGAGGCGGTCGTAGAGCGGGGCAGCGGCGGCCGCGTTACCTGCGGCCATCAGCCCGGCGGCGCACTCAAGGCTCGCCTCGGCCACGGAGGGCCGCAGCGCGGCGGGAGCCCACGTCCACGCCCGCGTCAGCGCAGAGGCGGCCTCGAGCGACCCGACGCGCCCCAGCGCGGCGGCGGCCGCGGCGGCCACTGCGGCGTCACCGGCCTTCAGGAGCTGGGCGAGCCGGGGCACGGCCGCGTTGTCGCGCCGAACGCCCACGGAGTTGATCACGCCCACCAGCCTCGGCCCGCTCAGGCGCGCCAGGGCGGCCCGGAAGGCCGCATCGACGGCGGGCGAGGGCAGACCCTCCATCGCGAAGCGCGCCATGTGTGCCAGGTCGGCGTCGTCCAGCATCCGGCTCAGCGCGGGCACGCAAGCGGCGGAGCCCACGCGCGCCAGGCCCCGGCACGCCTGCTCCCGCACGGCCCGCGGCTTGCCCGGCGCCAGGTCGGCGATCAGCAGCGCCTCGCGCTTCATGGGTGTGAGCGACGTGGCCACCTCGAAGAGGAACGCGCGCCGAGGATTGGGGGCGCCGTCGGTGTAGGCGCAGTCCACCGTGTCGGCGGGCAGGTCGTCGCAGTAGAGGCCGATGGCGGTCAGGCCCGTGCGGTCGCTGATCTCCCAGTAGTAGGAGCCGGCAGGTAGCGAGCGGGTCAGGCGGACGGCGACCATCTCGTTGTCCCGCACGCCCGTCAGCACGCGCCGAGCCAGCGAGCGGCCGCGTGCGGGGCTGTCCCAGAGCGTGAGAGTGAGCCCGCCCTCGTTGTCGGACCAGCTGGGCATGGAGACGTACACATCGGCCACGGGCAACTTGGAGGTGAAGCGCTGGCCCAGGCGCGTATGCTCATTCAGCTTCACCGGGGAGCGCTCGGCGGAGCAGGTGGCGGCGGCCAGGCAGAGGAGCAGGGCGGCTAGGATGGGTCGCATAGGGGCCTCCTACAGCCGCCACGGCTCACGCATGGAGCGCGAGCAGAGACGGTTGGCCTCGGGGTCGGCGGGGAAGACCTCGCGGACGGGGTCCCACTTGAGGCTTCGTTGCAGCTTGAAGCCGATGTGCGCCAAGTGGCCCAACGAGGCCGCCCGGTGACCGACCTCGCCGTCGGTGCGCGTCCGGTTCCGGGTTCGGATGCACTCCAGCCAGTCGCCGTGGTGGTCTTGTCCCCAGCCCCCCTCGTGGCGCGGCATGCCCATCTCCTCGAAGAGGCTCTCGGGCGCGCCTTCAAGCCGGCCCGAGCCGTACATCGAGGTGACCCAGCCGCGCTCGCCCACGTATAGGGCGCCGAAGTTGCCCTCCAGCCGGGCGTCGGCGGGCACGGCGTGGTACGCGTTCTTCACCATGCCCCAGTCCTCGACGAGGTGGAGTAGCGTGCCGTTTGCATAGCGGAAGGTGAGCGTCGGGAAGCGATTGGCGGAGGGGTGGATGATCTCCACCGGGCCCGTCTCCTCCACGCCCAGCGCGTACTGCGCCACATCGGCGGCGTGGGAGTGGTGCCAGGTGACGGAGGCCACGCCGAAGTCCTCGCAGAAGGCCCAGGGCACCACGCCCGGCACGGGGTTGCGGTGAAAGCGGCTGTTGTAGGGCCGCCACGGGGCGGGGCCGACCCAGAGGTCCCAGTCCAGCCCGTCGGGCACGGGCTCGGCCGGCAGCGGGTAGCTCACCGGCGTGTAGGAGCCCTCGGTGCGTGACCAGAGCGTGAAGGCGTGTTTCACGTTGCCCAGCCCGCCGCGCCGCACGAAGCGCACCACGTTGCGGATGGTGGTGATAGATCGGTACTGCGTGCCGGTCTGGAAGACGCGGGCGTGCTCACGCACGACGTTCACGAGGCGCCGCCCCTCGGCGATGTTCATGCTGATCGGCTTCTCGCAGTAGACGTCCTTGCCGGCCTGCGCCGCGTGGACCGAGATGGGCGTATGCCAGTGGTCCGGCGTGGCGATGAGCACGGCGTCAATATCGGGCCGGGCCAGGATCTCGCGGTAGTCGTTGTAGGGCTTCACGTTCGTGGCGCCCTGGGCCCCGTAGGAGGCCGCCACGGTCCGCATGCCGTCGTCGCGCCGCACGCGGTCCACGTCGCAGAGGGCCAGCAACTGCACTGAACGGTCGCCCACGCAGTAAGCCAGGTGGCCCGATCCCATGGCCCCAAGCCCGATGACGGCCACCGTGATGCGCGCGCTGGGCGCCGGGGCGCCTCGCGCGGCCCACGGGAGCAGCAACGGACCCGCCGCCGCCGCCCGCAGCGCCAGATCGCGCCGCGTCAGCCCGTTGCCGGCGCTCAAGGTTTGGCGGTCCGCAGCGCCAGGCCGTCAAAGAAGCGGATGGTCTGGGCGATCTCTGGCAGGTTGTTCTCGAACTTGTAGCTGTACTCGAGGCCGAACATGACAGGCCTGATGCCGAGCTTGTGCATCTCCAGGAGGAGCGCCTCGGACCTGCCCGCGCCGGTGCCCCACGGCACGTCGTGACCCTGCGGAGTGATCTCGTGGAGGTCGTGCATCTGCAGCGTGATGAGCCGGTCGCCCAGCTTCCGGATGCCGGCGATGGGGTCGAGGCCGCCGCGCATCCAGTAACCCACGTCGGCCGCCGCGCCGATCATCTTGCTCCGGCCCTGGCAGCTCTTGAGGATCGCATCAGCGTTCCAGTAGTTGGGCGAGGCCTTCTGGTCGTGGTTGTGGAGGCCCACCTTGATGCCGTACTCGTTGCAGAAGCGGTCGATCGTCTCGAGTGCGGCCAGGGCGGGCTCAGCCATGAAGACCTCGATGCCCATCTTCTTGCCGAACTCGAAGACCTTGCGGCAGCCGGCCTCGTCGCCGGGGATGTCCTGGATGAAGTAGGTAAGCATCCGTACGCCGTGGGCGTCGAGCTTCATGCGAACCTGCTGCAGTTCTTCGTCGCTGAGGCCGGGCTCGAAGTTCTTGTCGATGCCGCCGCCCACCTTCTGAAAGCTGAGCCCGCCCATGTAAGGCAGGCCGAGCGCAGCCGTCTTCTCAATGGCCTCAACGAGCGTGAAGCGGCTGAGGGTGTAGGCCTCGATGCCGAGCCGCCATCCCAGCTTCTCCTGGGCCCGGATGGCCGGAGTCAGCTTGGCGCTGGGCGCCGTGGGCGCGGGCAGGTCGCCCAGGGCGAACTGCGTGGCGGCCAGGTAGAACTTGAGCATGGCCGGATCCCAGAGGACTTTGGGATTGTGAGCCATGGACGAGTAGAAGACGCGCCCGCGGCCGTAGTTGCGCACCCAGGCCACAGCGTAGTCCTCGTCCTCACGGAGCCGGGGCAGGCGATCGATGCCCTGCAAGGCCGCCGACCGGGCGTTGTCCAGGCTCAGCAGCACGCGGACCCGCTCGCGGGAGTAGGGCAGGCTGAAGCGGAAGAACTCGTCGGCGGCCTGGAAGTTGCGGCCCAGGTTGGCGGTCACCGGGTGGAGCGGGTCCTCGTTGCGGACCAGCACGGCCTCGTCGGCGGCGCGATGGTTGGCTCCGCGCCCGCCCAGCATGCATCCGAACTCGGGCCAGTCGTCGGCGCCGCCCTGGTCCCAGCGGGTGAAGCCCACCGTGGTTCCGTGGACGCCCATGAGCCCGCCGCCGCCCAGCACGAACTCGAGCAGGTTGCGCCGCAGCGTCGGGTCCGTGAACTGGTTGCCCACCGTGTTGTTGAAGAAGACGGCGTCGAACGTCTTCAGGCTCTCGGCGGAGAAGACGGCCGGGTCGCGGCTGACCACGGTCTCGAAGGCGCCCGTCTTCCTGCCCATGAGCGTGAAGGCGGTGTTGGCAGTGGGGATGGAGCCATGCCCGCCGTAGATCACGTTGAGGTCGAAGATGAGCAGCCGCCGCGGCTTCAGCGGCTTGGCGGGCGCGTGGTCGGGCAGCGCGGCCTGGATGCGCGCCGTCTCCTCCGGTCCGGCCATGGACTGCGCGCCCGCCGCCCCCGGCAGCAGGGCCGGACCCAACGCGGCAGCCGCCGCCCACCCGAGCAAGCCTCCAGCGAACCCTCGCATCCCGCACCCCCTACAAAGAGATCACGGCAGACGCCGCCCTTACAGGTTCGGCATCGGCGCGGCAATCCCTCCATAGCGTACGACACTCGCTTTGCCGCCGCCGGACGGTCCATAATGGTGCTGCGCCTGCAAGGACCGGCGCGCTCAGCCCCTTGGAGACCATGACCCTCATGCGTATGATCCACGTTCTCTCAGTGGCCGCCTTGCTGGCGTGCCTTCCGTCTGTGCCCGCCCTCGCAGGGGGCATCACCTGGACCCGCTCCTACGCCGTGGCTCAACGCGAGGCGAAGCGCACGGGCAAGCTGATCATGGTGGACTTCTACACAGACTGGTGTACCTTCTGTAAGGTACTGGACCGTGACGTCTTTACGGACCCCGCTGTCGTTGCAGCGTCGCGCCGGTTCGTCAACGTGAAGCTGAACGCCGAGAAGGAGGGCCTGCAGTCGGCCAAAAGCCTGGGCGTCACCTCCTTTCCGCGCCTCTTCTTCCTGAAGGCCGATGGAACGGTGGTCAGCTCGATCCGCGGCGTCATGCCGCCAGACGAGCTAACCGTCGCGCTCCGGCGTCTGGCATCCTATAGGGGCTCGAAGCGGCCATAGGCGCTCAAGTGCTATACTTGCAGTGCAGATAGGCACTAAGGCGCCTGCGCGCTGCCGGTCCGCCTGCCGCGATAGCCTGTATACTTGGACCCTAGGTGGATGAGGATCAGAGCACCTTGTCTGACCATGGAGGTTGCCGCAATGACCAACACCGAAGTTCAGCCCTACGAAGAGCCGATCCTGACGGACTGGGGTTCGCTTCTGGACCTGACCGCGGGCAACGCCGGCGGCCCCGGCGACGATATCGCCACGGGAACCCTGACCTGATCGTGTGACGCGCGGCGCGCCGACCGCCGCAGGTCTCAGCCGCCGTTGCGCAGCCCGGGCAGCACTACTGCCCAGGGCTGCGTCTGCTTGTCAACCGCACAGGAACCGGACGCCCTTGCCCCTCTACCGAGCCTACGGCCTCGCGCTGGACTACCCGGAAGCCCTGCAGTACCCGCTCCCGCTCGCGGCATCCCGTCCGGCCATCACCATCAGACCCGCCGACCTGCGCGTGCCTGCGTCCGACCCCTGCTTCGTGAGCCCCTGGGGCTGGCAGGATGTGCCCTCCATCACCGTCCGCCGATGCCCCGAGGGTCTGCATCTGCAGCTCTACTCCTGCGACTACCTGCTCCGCGCCGACAGCATCGGCTACCGCGACTGGCCTGAACCGGACCCCGACCTACGGGCCACGCAGCTCCTGGGCGCCGTGATGTCGGTCTGGTTCGAGGCCAACGGAGCCGCGGCGATACACGCCTCATCAGTGGAGGTGAACGGGCGGGCGGTCCTCTTCCTCGCCTCGCAGTCGGGCGGCAAGAGCACCCTGGCCGCCGGGCTCACCCGGTGCGGCCTGCACCTCCACGCTGACGACGTGGCCATCCTGCAGCGTACCCCTACAGGCATCGGCGTCCGTCCGGGCTTCGCTGCCATGCGCCTCTGGCCCACTTCGGTGGAGCGGCTAAGCTTGGACGCCGGGTCCATGCCCCTGGTACACCCCCGCGCCGAGAAGCGCATCGCCTCCGCGAAGCGGCTCGGAGCTTCATTTACGGACCGGGTCCTGCCACTGGGAGAGGTCTTTCTGCCCGAACGGCGGGAGAACGCGGCCCTTGCCATGCAGCCGTTGCCCGGCTCGGCGTCTATCATAGAGTTGGTTCGCCACTCGTTCTCGGCTCGGCTCGTCGAGGCCATGGGCTGGCAGCCCGGCCGCATGAGCCTGCTGGCGGAGGCCGCCGCCCGAGCGCCGGTCACCCGGTTGACCGTGCCCGATGGGCTCAATCACCTGGACGACGCCTGCCGGGCCATCGCCGCCCGGCTCCGGGAGGGCATGGCATGACGCCGTCGGATCGATACCTGACCTACATGGGCGCCGGGCCGCGCAAGGTGGCCCACTGGGAGCACTGGTCGTGCCCGGATGCCGAGACCTACCTCACCGGCATCGACTACTACGACCACCCGCGCCGGTGCCGTATCCGCCTGGCAGAGCTCTACCCCGAGCTGGGTCTGGGCGTGCCCGAGACCGACGACCCCCGCCCCCGCCCCGAGCTGGACCTGGGCGCCCACAGCTCCTCAGGCGACGCCGACGGCCGCCACCATGTCCGCTGGGGCGACGGCGAGACATGGCACTGGGACTGGGGCCACGCCTGCAAGAGCCTCGACGAGGTCTTCGCCTACTCGCCGCTGAAGAGCGCCGACTACAGCGCGATCCCCGTGGTGGAGAGCCGCGACTACCGCGATGAAGAGGCCATCTACCGGCTCTACCGCTCCTACTACCCCGCCGAATGGGGCGACGAGGCGCCGGAGGGAAGCGACGCCGGCACGGGCTTCTACAACACGATGTTCATGTGGCCCCTCCTCGTGTTCGGCTGGGAGCTCTTCATGGAGGCCTGCCTCGATCCGCGGTTCGACCGCGTCATGGAGGAGTTCGCCGAGATCAACCGCCGCGTCTTCCGCACCTTCGCGCGGTTGCCGATCCGGTTCATTGTCTGTCACGACGACATCGTCAACACGCGCGGCCCCGTCTGCTCGCGGGCCTGGATGCATAGGCACATCTTCCCCCGGTACGAGGAGTTCTGGTCCATCGCCCGTGCTGCCGGCAAGCGGATCATCTTCATGTCCGACGGGCGCATGGACGCCTACGCCGACGACGTGATGGCCTGCGGCGCCACGGGCATCGTCACGGAACCCTACACAGACTTCAAGGCCATCGCCCGACGCCACCCGAACTGCGTACTGGCCGGCGAAGGCGATAACCGCGTGCTGACCCGCAACGATCCCGACGAGATCCGCGCCATGGTGGCGTCCATGGCCGAGACAGCCCGTATGTCCGGCGGGTACTTTATGTGCGTCGGCAACCATATCCCGTGGAACGTGACGCCGCAGGGCATCGAGCGCTACCTGGCCTGCTCCCGCGAGTTGGCCATTCGATGACGCCGCCCGCGGAACCGCCGCAAGGAGTCCAGCCCATGTCCCTGTTCGCCCGAAGAAGCCTGCTCGCCGCCGTCCTGCTCCTTGCCCTCGTCGCCGCCGGCGGCTGCGGCAAGAAGGACGCGTCGCGGTGGGCCTACTCCGTGCAGGGCGGCAACGTCTTCCGCTACGCCATGCAGTCGCGCCCCACCACGTTGGACCCGGCGCTGGTGGAGGACGGCGATACCATCGATATGCTCATGCAGGTCTTCGAGGGCCTGGTGATGTGGAGCGACAAGAACGAGGTGGTGCCCAACATCGCCGAGAAGTGGGAGGTCAGCCCCGACGGCCGCACCTACACCTTCCACCTGCGCAGCGATGTGAAGTTCCACAAGCCCTACCAGCGCGTGGTCACCGCCGAGGATTTCGTCTGGTCCATGACCCGCGCCCTGCTGCCGGCCACCAAGTCGCCCACCTGCCGCAGCTACCTGCTGGATATCGACGGCGCCGCCGATGTGGCCGACGGCCGCACGGCGACCGTCCGCGGGCTCAAGGCGCTGGACGCTGGGACGCTGCAGATCACCATCGACAAGCGCAAGCCCTACTTCCTGGGCAAACTCACCTACCCGACGGCCTACGTGGTCTGCCGCGAGGCCATCGAGAAACATGGCGGCAAGTTCAGCGAGGAGACCGTCATCGGCACGGGCCCCTTCGCCATGGCAGACTACCGCCTGGGCTACAGCATTACGCTGGCCGCCAACCCGGACTACCACCTGGGCAAGCCGGTGCTGGACGGCATCGAGCGGCCCGTTCTGGCCGACAGCAATGCGCGCCAGACTAAGTTCGAGGGCGACGGGCTCGACATCACGGACATCCAACGCGCCGACCTGCCGCGCCTGCGCAAGGACCCCGAGCTATCCAAGCAGCTCCGCGAGTTCTCCCGGGCCAATGTCTGGTACCTGGCCCTGAACCAGCAGGACTTCAAGCCCTTCAAGGACAAGCGCGTGCGGCAGGCGTTCGCCATGGCCATCGACAAGGATACAGTCATCCAGATCGCCCTCCAGGGCACCGCCGTCAAGGCGCAGGGCATCGTCCCGCCGGGTGTGCCGGGCCGCAATGTCAAGCTCGCCGGCCTCGCCTTCAGCCCCGACAAGGCACAAAAGCTGCTGGCCGACGCGGGCTTCCCCGGCGGGCAGGGCTTCCCGCGGCTCACGATCTCATTCCGCCAGGGCTACAAGTACATCGAGGATGCGGCCATCGCCGTCCGCAGCGACCTGAAGCGCAATCTGGGCATCGAGGTCGACCTGCAGCAGGTAGAGTGGGCGCAGTTCCTCACGCAGCGGGCCAACGGCAATATGCCCTGCTACCTGCTCCGGTGGTCGGCCGACTACCTGGACCCGCAGAACTTCCTTTCACTCATGCTCCGCACCGGCTCCAACGAGAACCAGGTGGGTTACAGCAACCCCGAGTTCGACAGACTCTGCGACGCCGCCGACGTCGAGCCCGACACCGCCAAGCGGATGAAGCTCTACGCCGACGCCGAGCGGATCGCCGTGGATGACGCGCCATGGGCGCCGCTCTTCCACCTCCGAGACGTAGAACTGCACAAACCTCGCGTTCGCGGCCTCCGCGACGGCCTCATGGGCCACCTGCCGCACATCACAACCACCGTGGCGAAGTAGCCGCGCCGCCGCAACGAAAGGACTCAGCGCCGTGCCCGAACCGACCAGCCGCCCGACCGCCATTCCCGCCGACGCGCTCGACCGGATGCAGTCGGCCTTCCGCTCCGACCCGCGCAACCGGGCGGCGCTGAACGCCGTCACCAAGACCAGCGTGCGGGGCATCGCCATGAACCGCGAGGCGGTCCTCCGTGCGCGGCACACCTACTCCCACGTCACCAAGGCAGGCGAGTCGACCAGCCAGAACGGCAGCGGACGCTGCTGGCTCTTCGCCGGGCTCAACACCGTGCGCATGGCCGCCGCCGAGAAGCTGGGTCTGGAGAACTTCGAGCTATCGCAGAACTACCCCATGTTCTGGGATAAGCTGGAGAAGTCCAACTACTTCCTCGAGAGCATCCTGGCCACGCTGGACGAGCCCACCGACGGCCGCCTCATCGCCTTCCTCTGCCAGTCGCCCATCCAGGACGGCGGCCAGTGGGACATGTTCGTCAACATTGTGCGCAAGTACGGTGTCGTCCCCAAGGAGGTGATGCCGGAGACCGAGAGCAGCTCCAGTACCGGCATGCTCTGCGACCGCCTGACGTTCAAGCTGCGCCAGTTCGCCGCCGTCCTGCGCCGCGACTACCGCGCCGGGGCCACGGTGGACGAGCTCCGCGCCCGCAAGCCCGCCATGCTGGACGAGGTCTACCGCATTCTGGCCATCCACCTGGGCGAGCCGCCCGCAAGCTTTGAGTGGCAGTGGCGCGACAAGGACAAGAACTTCCACCGCGACGGCCTGCTCACGCCCGCCGGGTTCTATGAGAAGTACTGCGCCACCGACCTCGACGCCATGGTCTGCCTCATCCACTGCCCGCAGGAGACCAAGCAGATCGACACCGTGTACACGGTGGACTATCTGGGCAACGTGCTCGAGGGGCAGATCGTCCGGTACCTCAACGTCTCGCTGGACGCCATGAAGGCGGCCACCATCGCCATGATCAAGGACGGCAAGTCCGTCTGGTTCGGCTGCGACGTGGGCAAGAGCTTCGACCGCGACCTGGGCATGATGGACCTGGAGCTGTACGACTACCCGAGCGTCTACGGCACCGACTTCGCCCTGACCAAGGCCGAGCGGCTCGACTACGGCGAGAGCGCCATGAACCACGCCATGGTCTTCAGCGGCGTCGACCTGGACGACGAGGGCAAGCCGCGCAAGTGGCGCGTGGAGAACAGCTGGGGCGACAAGGGCGGCGAGAAGGGCTTCATGCTGATGTCCGACGCCTGGTTCGACGAGTTCAACTACGAGGTCGCCGTGGAGAAGGCCTACCTGCCCGCCGAGCTGCTGGCTGCGCTGGATACCGAGCCGGTGCACCTGCACCCATGGGACCCCATGGGCGCCCTGGCGTAGCCGGAAGAGCGCCCAACAGCCAACGGCGGCCCGCCGGGGAGGGGCCGCCGTTGGCGCGTCCGGGACCAGCCGGCTTTGATGGACCGGCCGCCCAACGCGAACGAGCGCCCACAAGCCTGGCCCATGGGCCACGCGACGCTCCACGGCCTGCGCCAGGGCAACTCACTCAGTCACGCACAGGTTGGCGCAGGCCATGCCGATACCTCACGGTCGGCAAGTCCGGCAAGGAGCTTCTGCGCATTGCCGACCACGCCCTGGCACTCCTCCCGCGCCAGCAGCGCCCGCAGTGCGGATGACGCCGTATGGGGGACCGGGCCAATCCGTCTGATCAGGCGATGTGCCCGAGCCGGGCCCGTCGAACAGGGGGACCTCGGAGCCACGGCGCAGCAGTCCGTTGGCCTGGGGCTTCGACAAGCTCAGCCACCGGGCCTGGGTGTCGCTTCCGCCCTGCTTCTCCAGCGCCAGGCCGCCTGCGCCGGAGAGGAACTCGGTGGTGGTCCCGCCCACGGCGTGCGCCGCGCGGTTGCCCACGCCGTCCCGCAGGGGTCCCATCGGCCTAACCGCGTCCCGCATCGGTACCGGACTGCGGTGGGTGGGCCCGCCTTCGTGGTCGCGGCCCTCCGCCCCACGCCCCGAGCATCATGGCGATGCCAAGTCCGGCGCACAAGACCGTCGTTGCGCGCATTAAGCCTTGCAGTGCAAGGTTTACGTGCCCCTCAACGACTACCAGCAGTATCCCAGTCCCAAGGAATAGCGCGCAGGGGTCCTGGAAGCGCTCACCATCTGCCCGGCGCCCAAAGAGGTACCCAAGGAACAGCACAGCACTGACTACGATCAAGGCGGTCTCAGCCCAAGGTCTCATGCGAAGCTCCCCAGACTCCCGGCGGGGCCGGAATGTCTCGGCCCCGCCACAGGTGCATACCAGTGCCTGGTCAGGTTAGCGACCTGAACGATGCCCTTCACGATCGTACCCCCGACCAGCAGGCCGCCGCCGACCGCCACGGTGACGGGTTTGAGCACATTGTTGGCCCAGAATCCCGTAATCGGCGTGACCGGCT
>CAJBBX010000117.1 GCA_903951425.1 uncultured Chthonomonas sp. | reverse complement strand
TCTGGTTCTCCCACATGATCGTGTACTTCATCTTGCTGCGGAAGCGGGACTTGAAGAGCGAGTCGTGGATGGCGGAGCCGAAGCTCATCTTCACCGGGCCGCCCTGGCCGTCGCGGTACCAGCAGTAGATGAAGAAGGAGACGCCGTGCTCCACGGCCCACTTGGTCTCCCAGTCGGCCACCTCGGGGTTCTCCTGCGCATAGAAGCCGAGGGCGGGAGTGCGCTCAGGGTGCTTAAGAATGTTGGCCCACATGCCGGGCCGGTCGGCCTCCCAGAGCGGGCAGTTGTGGGCGCCGATCAGCATGGTGGTCTTGACTGGCTTGGGCTCCGGGATGGTGGGTAGCTTGCGCGTTGCCAGTGCGGGCAGGAAGAGGAGCTTCAGCTCGGCCTTGGCGGCTCCCGCGGCGACGCCGAAGCGCTGCTCGCCGGGCTGCGTGGCGTTGACGCGCCAGGCGACGCGTGCCGTGTCGGCCGCCGCGATCCGCACCGCCTGGGCCGCCGCCGGCGCCACCGTCACGCCGTGCGGCGCAGTAAGGACTACCCGCACGCTGAGCGGCGCCGGCGAGGCGTTCTCAACAAGGACCGTCAGCGTCACCGTGCGGCGTGCGCGGGCCACGTTGGCGTCGGGCAGGAGGCTACGGACAATCAACTGCGCCCCAGCCCCCGGCGCGGAGCAGGCGGCCAGGCCCACCAGCAGAAAGACGATCCATCGAGACATTGCGGCGCCTCCGGTCGGCAGTGCGGCAACCTGCCGCGTGATGCCATAGGATAACCCCAAAACCGCCCGGGGCGCCGCGTGTCGCATGGGGCTTACGGTGCTATCCGCGCTCCTTGGGGCGCTCGGGGCCGCTGTAGGGGGCCGCGGCGCGGAGCGAGGGGTCGCGGGGCGCGAGGGTGGTAGCCGCCCTGTCGCGGGTGGTGGGCGCCTGGAGCATGCCGTAGTAGCGGCCCAGCCAGTAGCCTTCCAGCCAGCCGGTGGGCGGGAAGGCGCCGCGGCCGCCGGAGCCGCCGTCGAGGCTCAGGGCCGAGCCCGCACCCAGCTCCGGCGAGCCCTCGCGCGGCGAGAGGCCCCGGGTGGCGCCGCCGAAGGAGGTGTGCTCCTTGCCAGGCGCCAGGTCGAGACGGTGCGAGTTGCGGTAGCTGTAGCTGCGTACGTCCAGCGGCGTCTCGCGCAGGGTGGCTGCGGCCTCCTGCTCGTCGCAGTCGTTCCCGGTGAGGCCGCCGTAGTGGAAGTTGAAGATGGGCTGGCGCTGCACGCGGAGGATCTCCCACGTGCGGTCGAGGCTGCGGCGGTAGATGGCCTTCAGCTCCGGGTCGGTGGCGTAGGTGAGGAGCGGCACGTAGCAGCGGAACGCCAGCTCGTCGTCCCAAGGAGCGGGCAGGTCCGGCGGGAAGGTGACGCGCTGGCGCACGGTATAGGTGTGGTAGCGCCACTTCACGGTCTGCTTCAGGCCCTCGGCGAACTCGGGGCGGCCGGTCTGCGCCAGCGAGGTGGTCATGTAGGTCTGGGCCTCCATGCCGTTGAGGCCGCGCGCGTCGGAGCCGTAGGGCTTGAGCAGGTAGTCGGGGTCCCACCGGCCCCAGCGCGTGGGCTTGCCGTCCATATCCTCCAGCACCCATCCGTGATCGAGGAGGTGCTTGGAGATGCGGGCCAGATGCTCGGCGGCGCGGACCTTCTCCTTGCCCTTGGCCACGAGGTCATGGTAGAGGCTCACACCGTAGTAGTGGCCGTTCACTTCGTCGCTGGAGGTGTCGCCCTTCCAGAGGAACTTGCCGTCGGCGGTGGGATACCACTTGGCCGGCAGGCCGCCGGAACCCCGGTTGGAGCGCTCTCCCTTGTCGCCCGCCACCGACCAGACCGACCGCGCGATGAAGCCGGGCTTGCCAGTGATATCGCCCAGCCAGACCAGCGCGTCGAAGGTGTCGGCCGCCGCCTGCCGCGCCTTCTCGTCGCCCGTAACTGCGACCTTGTAGCACATGGCGGCCAGGTAGGTGGCTGCGTTGCCGCCGTCGTTGTCGCTGATGCCGCGGATCCAGCCGTCGGCCTCGCCGCCCCATCCCAGGCTATTGACGAAGCCGAGCCGCTTGAAGCCCCAGTCGTCCAGCTCGCGCTCGTAGTGCGCCGCCTTCTTGGCCAGCGTGTAGGGCTCGTAAGTGATGACGGCGACGCCGCCGTCAGTGGCGATCAGGACGCGGTCGCCATCGGCGCTGATGCCGTTCACACGTTCGGCGGGGAGCCAGTTGCCCGCGCCGAAGTAGTGGAACTCGCGGCCCACGCGGCGGATGGCTCCGCGGGTGGTGCCGATCCAGAGGTCGTCGGCGAAGCCCTCGGCCAGGCAGGTGGCATCCTCCACCGGCAGGCCGTCGGCGCCGCGCACTTGCGTCAGGCTCATGCCGCGAAGGATGCCGAGCCCCTTCTCGGTGGCGAAGGTGACGGAGCTGCCCGTGGCCAGCATGTCGCGGGCGTCCGCGGGCAGCGAACCCCAGTCGGCCACGCTACGGATGAGCGTCTTGCCCTCGATGAGCGCCGGCGAGCCGCTGCGCAACAGGTAGATGACGCCCGCGAAGGAGGCGATGCGGCTGATGGGGCCGATCTGCACTGGGTCGGCGATCACCTGGCTGAAGTCGTCCATCACCAGTGTGATATCGTCGGAGAGGTAGCCGCCGGCCGGCGTGGCGCTGACAAGCCTGGCGCCGTCGAAGCGGAAGAGCTCATCCCGCGTAGCGGCCAGGACGGCCCCGTCGTGGAGGCAGAAGTCGACGAAGGCGCCCTGCCCCACGCGCTGCCAGGCCTTGCCCTGGAGCCGATACGCCCCATCGACCGCGGCGGCCCACAGGGCGCCATCCAGCGCGCAGAGGCGCGTGATGCCGGCAGGGGCGCCGGCGACATCCTTCAGGGCGGCGCCTTCGGCGGCCTTTAGGGCGCCGTCCACCACCGCGTAGGCCGTGCCCCCGGTGCAGAGGGCTGCGGTGGCGGGCTTCGCCGTCGGAATGCGCGTCACGGTCTCCTGCAGGAAGATCTCGTCTGCCACCGGCTTCCAGCGGTGCGGCTTGTCGGCCTTGCCCGGCGCCGCGGAGCCCGCCGCAGCCGTCGCACCCGCCACGAGAACGCCCAGGCAGAGCGCCTGCACCCAGAGCATCATCACAGACCTCCTCGGCGCCGCTCATCCTCAGGCGGCGACCCACAGCCCTGCTATACGATAGGAGTGTTGGCGGCGTGTCCTGACCGCCTATTGGGCCGGCTTCTTGTTCCTCGCGTACCAGGACCGCAGGAGGGTCTGGCGGCTGGTCGGCGTCTTGGTCGGCGCGCTGTCCTTGCGGTCGGCGCCGTGCTCCACGCTCCAACCGTCCCACTCGCGGAAGGCGTGGTAGGTCCAGTCCCAGCCGTAGGCCTCGAACAGGTCGATCAGATCGCGGAGATAGCGGTAGGCGCTGTCGTCCGGAGCCCAGCGGATGGCGCTGAACTCACCGGCATAGACGTGGACCCCGTACTTGCGCTGAAACTCCACCACGGGCTTCAGCGCGATCTCCATCTGCGCCTTGTCCCAATTGACGCCCTCCACCGTGCCGGGATATCGGATCTCCGGGCTGGGACTGTAAACCGACTGATGCGTGAAGGCGTGCGGCAGGTACATGTGGACGCTGTAGACCACGTTGGGCAGGTCCAGCGGCTCCATGCCGTCGAAGCCGCCCGGACCGCCGCCGGCCGCGCACTCAACGATCAGCGTCCGGCTCGGATCGACGGCGCGCACGGCCTTGCCCGCCCGTTCGGCCAGGTCGTGCCAGTCGTCGGCGTCCTCGGCCAGGGTCTCCTCGATGGGCTCGTTGGCCAGGTCGAACCCCCAGATGCCCGCCACGCCCTTGTAGCGCCGGGCGATCCGCTGCCAGACGGCCACGAACTGGTCCTGGCAGCGCTTGTCCGAGAAGAGGTCCGCGTCGGCGGCCGCGTAGCCGCCCTGATTGGCGGCGCCTCCGGGCGGAGAATGGAGGTCCACCACGACCAGCAGGCCGCTCTTGCGGCACTGAGGCAGCGCGGCGTCGAGACCTGCCAGCGCGCCCTCGAGCCACTGGTCGTAGGTGGTCTGCGTGGCCGCCTGCGAGTTGGAGCGGATCAGCTGCCAGCGGATGACGTTGGCGTTCCACTCGGTGCCGAACGTGCGGAGGCCGGCGGCGTCGATGCCGGGGCTGACCATGGCCCCGCGGAGGCGCGGCAGGTTGTGGCCTCGGAACGGCTTGGCGGGTACGGTGCGGGGAGCCGGCGCGGCGGGCGGCCGGACCACGGTGATGCGGATGTCGTCGAACCAGACCTTGCCCGACACCTCCTCCAGCCCAAGGTGGAGGACCACCGTGGCCGCATCCGACGGCACTCGAACGATGAAGCTGACGGGCTTCCAGTCGAACGATCCGACGCTGATCTTGGCCTGCGGGTAGAGCGTGCCGCCGGGGGAGGTGATGGGCAGCATCAGCTTCACGCCGTTCCACGGCTGCGGCCGGTCCGAGACGCCTTCGGCGCGGACCACGCCCGCCACGCGGATCACGCAGCCGCGCAGCCGCTCGACGGGCACCGTGCGCCGGACCATGAACGAGCCTGCCACCGCCCGCTCCACACGGAGCGACTGCTTGCTCTGGAAGCCCGCATCGAGCGCGCCGCCGCCGGGCCATGCCTGCAACGCGCCGGCGGCCTCGAACCCGTCCGTTAGCACGGTCTCGCCCCGGGCCGCCGGGGCCTGGGCGCCCTGGAGGGAGGAGGCAGATGCGGCGCAAAGAACAAGCGCGGCCAGCAATGCTGAGTTCATAGGTGTCCCTCTACGTGCCGGGGATCGCTTCGACCTTGACTGCGGCGCCCCGCAGGTGCTTGTCCAGGAAGTCCTGCACCAGCTTGCGCACCGCCGGCTGGTCGAACGCGGGACCGCCGTGACCGGCGCCCGTGAAGCGCTGCAGGATCGCTTCGACCCTCACCGTGTGGAGTGCGTCGCACAACTCGACGCTCTGCTCGAAGGGCACCAGGCTGTCGGCCGTGCCGTGCAGTACCAGAAAGGGAGGGTTGTCCTTGCTCACATAGTGGATCGGGCTGACCGCAAGCTCCTTGGCCTTGTCCGAGCCGAGCGGCACGCCGATCAGCAGCGAGTAGGGGTCGCCGTGGTTGAAGTTGAAGACGCTCTTGGTCGGGTCGGCGGCGGCCTGACTCATGACGGCGCTGAAGTCGGACGGGCCGAAGAGGTCGAGCACGGCCTGCACACGGTCGGACTGCTTCTCGTTGCCTCCCACCGGCACAAAGGCGCGCTTGCCGCCCGCAGTACCCAGAAGAGCCACGAGGTGCCCGCCCGCCGAGGCGCCGCCTACCGCAATATGCTTCGGGTCGAGGTTGTACACCTTGCTGTTGGCGCGAAGCCAGCGGATGGCCGCCTGGCAGTCCTGAATCTGAGCCGGGAAGATCGCCTTCTGGCTGAAGCGGTACTCCACGCTGGCCACGGCATAGCCCCTGCCCACAAGGTCCAGGCCGTAGGGGCCATCCTTGCTTCCGCCCATCCAGCCGCCTCCGTGGATCCAGACGAACAGGGGCAGCGGCTTGCTGGAGTCCTGCTCGGGCAGGTAGAGGTCCAAGACCTGCGCCGCGTCACCGCCGGGGACGTAAGCCAGGTCGCGGATCACCTTGACGCCGGGAGGCGGATGACCCGGCAGGCCGAAGGCGACGCATCCCGTGGTCAGGGCGAGGACGGTGAAGAGCGCGGCAAGGGCGGTCAGGCGAGACCTGAGCGTGGTCGGCATGGCGTGTGGTTCTCCGATACGTGGATAGAGACATCAGAGTCTGCCACGAATCGACGCCGGATGCCGTACGCCACGCGCCGACCCCGCTCACAGCCACCCTACACAGCGCTCTCCATCGCCAGAGCCACCGGATGGCCGTTGGTCATGAGGGAGCGCTGGGCGGCGTGGAGGACACGGAGGACGCGGATGCCGCTCTCGCCATCGGCTATGGGCGGGCGGCGCGTGCGGGCGGCCTCCATGAAGGCGGCCATCTCCAGCCGCAACGGCTCGTCGGAGGCATAGGCGACGAGTTCCCCCTCGCCCCTGATCGGCACGGGCATGCCCTCATGCAGTTCGACGCGCTGGTCGTAGAGGACCAGTTTCTTCGCCACATCGTCGAAGCTGGCCATACGCTTGCTTCCTACCACCACCAGACGCTGCTCCTTGAACGGGTGGAGCCATGAGACGTGGATGTGGGCGCGAACGCCGTTGTCGAAGAGCAGGCTCGTCAGCGTGACGTCGGCGATATTCGGCTGGATGTAGCTCCCGCCAGTGGCTGTCACCTGGATGGGCATGCCACCCAGAAGGCGGACGATGACCGCGATATCGTGCGGGGCGAAGCTCCAGAGCGCGTTCTCCTCGCGGCGGATCTTGCCCAGGCTCAGCCGGTGCGAGTAGACGTACTGCACGCGCCCCAGGCGGCCGGACTGCACCATGTCGGCCAGCGCCACGACGCCGGGATGGTACTCCAGCACATGGCCCACCATGAGGATGCGCCCCTTCGTCCGGGCCTCGCGAACCAGCCACGCTCCCTGCTCCAGATCCAGCGTGATCGGCTTCTCGACGAAGATATCCATGCCGGCCGCCAGTGCCGCGCGGGCGATCTCGAAGTGCGTCTCGGCCGGAGTGGCGATCACCACCGCATCCACGTCGCACTCCAGCGCCTCGGATAGGGTGGAGACCACGGGCACGTCCGGGGCCACTTGCTGTGCGTCCCGGCGACCGGTCTCAGTGCTGTCGCACACGCAACGGAGCGCACCCAGTTCCCGGCAGTTGCGCACCAGGTTGCGGCCCCACCAGCCGCATCCGACCACCGCCACGCCGATCGCCTGTTCCATTCGCCCCCCTCGGCCCCTGACTCGTGGATCCCAACCCATTCTACGCAGGATTCGGCCGCCGCTTCCCGTAACCTTCATGATATCGTACCGGTGTCACGCGGAAGGATGGGGCAATGGGCGAGATCACACGGCGAAAGGCGGTAGCTCTGGGAGCGGCGCTGGTGGCCGGAACCGCGACACTGGAAGGAGATGCCATGGAAGGGCGACAGGAGGGCGAGGTCCTGCAGGTGGGCGTCATCGGATGCGGCGACCTGACGCACGGCAAGGCGTGGTCGGAGATCCTGGCGTCCGACGGCGGCAAACGCTACGGTATGCGGCCCGCGCGCGTCTGGGACCGCGACCTGTCGGCGGCCAAGCGGCTGGCCGAGAAGGTCGGCGCCGTGGTGGTCGCCCGGCCCGAGGAGACCGGCCAGGAGACGGCGGGCGTCATCGTCGCCGAGGAGGCGCCCGGCGCCTACCTCGAACTGGCGCGCCCCATGCTGCGTGCGGGCAAGCGGCTCTTCTTCAACCGGCCCTTCGCCGGCAGCGTGGCCGACGCCCAGGAGATCATCCGTCTGGCCGGGGCGCATGGTGCGCGCGTCTACTCGGCATCGGCCCTCTTCCATACTCGGCAGGCGGCTCCAGCGCGCGAGAAACTGGCCACGCTGGGCGGGTTGCGGCTCTTCACGGTCACGGGGGCGTCGAGCCACCTCGGGTTCTACCTGCCGCACGCCGTCGCCTCCATGGTGAGCGTGCTGGGCACGGGCGTGGAGTCGGTCCAGGCGCTCTCGCTGCATCGTTCGCCGCAAGACGCCAACAGCGCCGACGCTCCGGTTGTGGTCTACGTGCAGTACGCCGCGAAGTCGGCCGTGGGCCCGGCGCGGGGCGTGGTGCAGATGATCGGCCCCGGCGCGGAGTGGTACTCCTTCGTGGTCAAGATGTTCGGCGCCAAGGCCGATGCCGACGAGGTGCGCCTCGACGTGACCTACGAGCATCTGCTGGACGAGATGGCGCGGTTCTTCCGCACCGGCGAGGAGCCCATCCACCATGCCGTGATGCTGGAGAAGACGGCGATCTACTACGCCGCGTTGCGATCCGCCGCGACGGGCGGCAAGCCTGTCCGCCTCTCGGACATGGGACTTCCCGCGACGCGCAAGGAGCCCTGAGCCATGCCCAAGGGCTTCAGCGTGAACGAGCGCGTGGAGAGCGTCGACGCCGCGACCGGGGCGCGGGTCGCGCAGCTCACCAGCTACCCCACGCCCAGCTCCTGCCTTTGGTACGCCAATACCAACTTCACGCCGGACAGCCGCACGCTCATCCTCGTCTGCCAGCGCGAAGCCCGGCGCGTGTCGCCGTGGGACCTCTGGCGCGTGGACGCCGACGGCGCCAACCTGACGCAGATGACCGAGTGCGACGACGCCTCCGGGTTCGTTATGGCCCCGGACGGGAGCTGCGTCTACTTCAGCCGGCCCGGCACGCTCTGGCGGATCGGCATGGACGACCTCAAGGAGGACGAGGTATTGCGCCACGGCTCCGACTGCACGGGCGGCCATGGCTTTATCTCGCCGGACGGATCGACCTACTACACGGCCGGGCAGACGCCGGGGAACGGGGCGAAGGTCGATCCGAGACGTCCGCTGGGCATCCTCTGCGTGGCGACCGACGGTTCCATCTCCCGGGTCGACGAGGCCGACGAGGGCTGGGTCGTCTCGCTCCACTCCTGCTCGCCGGGCGGGTCGGGCTTGCTGGCCATCGCGGTGCACCAGGGCGTGAAGCACTACCTACTGCTGGATGCCGACCTGCGCCAGGCGGGTCGCTTCACGGCCAGCCACGACTTCGCTCACTGCACCTTCTTGGGCCGCAAGCCCGAGCTACAGGGGTGCGCCCTGCCGCCCTTCAGGGAGGTCCACCGCATCGGCGTGGGCGATGAAACGCCGTCGGTTGTGGCCCGCGGCCGCACCTTCTGGCACTCGGCTGCGAGTCTCGACGGTGACTGGATCGTGGCCGACACCAACTGGCCCGACGACGGGCTGCAGTTGATCCACGTTCCCACGGGCCACGTCCGCACCCTCTGCCTGCCGCGCAGCTCGCAGGGCCACGCCCAGATGACGCACCCGCACCCGCAGTTCAGTCCTGACGGGCGCATGGTGATCTTCAACTCGGACCGCACCGGCGTGCCGCAGGCCTACCTGGCCCATGTGAGCGACGAGATGCGCGCACTGACCGCCTCTGGGCGGCTGACCGTGGAGGACCGCCGGCGATGAGCCCGGCCGGAGGAGCAGCATGACCTTGTGCATCGTTATGGCGGGCCTCATCGCCGGTCTGGCCTCGCTGGTAGCCTCCGCGCCCGCCGAGGCCGTCGAGCCCCCGCTGGGCCGGGTGGTCCTGCTCACGGAGCGCTTCGACGGCTCCGCCGAGGCCGTCGTTCCGGCCCTGCGCCGCGCCCTGACGGCGGCCGGGCTCCAGTGCCGCGACACGACGGCAGAGGGCCTGGCCGCCGCCCTGGACGCCGAGGGCGGTCCCGGCGTCACGCTGGCGCTCCCCTATGCCGTGGCCTTCCCGGCGCCGGCCCGCGAGCCCCTGCTGCGGTTCCTGAAGCGCGGCAACCATCTGCTGGCGCTCTCTGGCCCGCCCTTCCAGGAGATGCGCGTACGGGTGGGCGGCCAGTGGGTCGGACGGGCGGGCCTGCAGACCAAGCTGGCCGAGGCGCTGGGTGCCCCAGTGGTTCGGTTCGACGCGGCCGAGCTGAAGCGCTGGACCCGCGTGACGGGCACTGCCGGCAGCGAGGCCGGCTATCTGGCGCAGCCGGGCGGTCCCGGCGGCGCCACGGCCGTCCACGTTCGAGTCGCCAAGCTCGACACGTGGGATACGCTGGGCAGCCATGCGCTGGATGCCCCCTTCAGCGGCGGGCGCACGCTGACGACCTTCTGGGCAAAGGGCGGACCAAAGACGCCTGAACTGCTCGTGGAGTGGAAAGAGGCCGACGGAACGCGCTGGATGTCCACCGTGAAGCTTGCGCCGAAGTGGACGCGCTACGCCATACGCGCCGAGGAGATGACCTTCTGGCCCGACGGCGCCGCGCCCGGCCGGGGCGGCAACGGCGACCGAATGAACCCCGCCAGGGCCCGGCAGTTCACCTTCGGGCTGGCCAACGGCCTCTCACATCAGGAGATGGGCATCGGACACGAGTACTGGGTGGCCGACCTCCAGACCGCTGTGGACCCGGTGGGCGCGGTGGACCTGAACCCGCCCCTTCTGGAGACGCTATCTCCGGGGTACAAGACCTACCCGACCACGGCCGACGCCGTGCTGCGCGCCGATGGCGGCCGACGGGTTCGGGCGGCCGGGCCCGTCATCTGCGCCATACCTCGGTCGCCCGGCCTGGGCCTCAAGCCGCCCACCGCCCGGTTCGTGCCGGTGCTCTGGGCCATGGACAAGGCGGCATCCCAGCGGCGCGGCGCGGCAGCACACCTGCTGCTGAACATCGATGGCCCGTACCGGGGCTCGGTCTGGGGCCTCCTGGGTGTCTCTCAAGGCGCACTGGCCGCGGTCGGTTCGCCCTTCCCCACCGTGGCCGCCGAGATGGCACGGCGCATGGCTCGCGGCCTCTTCCTGGCATCTGCGGGCGCCGAGAGCTTCGCCGGTTTCGTCGGCGAGCCCGTGAAATCGGGCGCCCGGCTGGTCAACTTCGGCCCGAAGCCCGCCCAGGTGACAGTGGTCGCCTCGGTGCAAGGGCCCGATGGCGCCCCGCAGCGCATGCAGCAGAAGGTCACCGTAGCCGCACATACCGTGCAACCGATGGCCGTCGACCTGGCCGCCATCGCTGCGCCGGAGCCGGGCGAGTACGTCGCAGACGTTGCACTCCGCGCCGACGGTTCAGACGTAGACCGCCTCGCCATGCCCTTCCGCGTCGTGGCGCCGAGCAGGACCACCGAACGCAATACGATCACGGCATCCGGCGGCCGCTTCATGCTTGGCGGCAAGCCCTGGTTCGCGCTCGGCATCAACTACTGGCCTCTCTACTCCGCCGGGCAGGAGCCGGGCGAGTACTGGCTCCACTGGCTCTCTCCCGACCAGTACGACCCCGCCGTGGTGGAGCGCGACCTGGCGCAGATGCAGCGGCTGGGCATGAACCTGGTGAGCATCCAGTACGGGCGCCTGGACCAGGCCCGCCCGCTGGCCGACTTCCTCGCCCGATGCGAGAAACGCGGCATCAAGGCGCACATCTTCATGCCCCACCTGGACCCCGTGACGCATCAACCCGCCCGCGCGCAGGAGATGATCCGCACCGCGCGGCTGGATGACGACCCCGCCGTCTTCGCCTACGACCTGGGGTGGGAGGTCCATGTGGGCCCCTACGCCGCACGGAAGCCGCACGACGGCGAATGGCGCCGCTGGGTGGCCGACCGCTACGGTAGCGAGGCCGCCGCCGAGAGGGGATGGGGCTATACCGCTCCCCGCACCGACGGCGGCCTCCTCACCGGTCCGGCGGATGAGCAACTGACCACCGACGGTCCGTGGCGCGTCTTCACCGCGGCGTACCGGCGCTTCTGGGACGACAAGTTCTCGCGCGGCTACCAGGCGGTTCGGCGCGCCGTGCGCGAGGTCGACCCGCGGCACCTCATGGGAGCCCGTAGCGGCTGGGGCGGGCTTGGGGCGCTGTGGACCCAGGGCCACCTGCCCGTTGACCTCCGCAGCGGCGCCAAGCACCTGGACTTCACGTCACCGGAGGGATACAACATCGGCGGCGATCGCAAGGGCTTCCTCAGCGGCGGCTTTCTCAACGCCTACGGGCGCTACTACAGCGGCGGCAAGCCGGTCTACTGGGCGGAGTTCGGGTCGGCGCTCTTCTACGGCGTGAACCCGGAGGCGTACACCCACGCACGGCTGACGGAGAACCTGCAGCAGTCGGCTGATTACTTCCGCAAGACGCTGGCCATGGTGCGCGAGACCGGGGCCGACGGCGCGGCGGGCTGGTGGTGGCCCGGAGGATTGCGGGTAGACGAGAAGAGCGACTTCGGCATTATTCAGCCCGACGGCACGCCGCGCCCGGCGGCCGAGGCCTATCAGGTCGTGGCGCCCGCCATGCGGAGGCTGGGTCCGGCGCCCAGGCCCGACGTCCTGATCACCGTGGACCGTGACAAGCACGCCACCGGCTTCTCGGGGCTATACGCCGAGGCCGCGCCTGCCTGGGTCGAGGCGTTCCTGCAGGGCAAGCAACCCGGCGTCCGCACCGAGGGCGCCGGGACCACGTCGGCCAACGCGCCGAGGGTTGCCGTGGGCAACGTGCCCGCCACCGGCTCCAACCCGCCCAAGTACCTGAACGCCGAGTTGAACCGCCTCCGCATCGGCGGCCGCGATGTCGGAGACGGAGCCGTGATCGAGGTCCGAGCCGGTGAGGACGTGGCGCTCGAGGCCGAAATGGGCAACACCGCCGAGGCCTCCTGGCTGGCCCCGAAAGGCCCGGGACAGGAGGCCGGCGGCGTCTACCTCGAGGCAACCTGGGACGGAGGCGAGGCCCTCATGCCGCTGGCGGCCGATACGCCCTTCCTCTCCGACGGTCGCTTCCAGGGCGTCCTGCCCGCGAACGAGGCCAGCGAGACGCGCCTGAAGCTGCGCCTGGTGGCGGCGGGTTGGACGCCCTTCGGCGAGGTGGTGCGGGTGACGCTCCGGCGCAGGGCTCAGTAGCGGCCGTAGGTGCGGGCGGCCTCGATCATCGCCTCCAGGTTGGCGTCGGGCGTATCCCGCCCGCACTGGTCGCCTGTGGAGAGGATGAACCGGCCGCCCTCGGCCGCGTAGTCGATCGCCTTGCGCGAGGCGCGGGCCACGTCCTCGGGGCTGCCCATCAGCATCACCTCCGTGGTGTGCAGGTTGCCCTTCAGTGTCAGCTTGCCGCCCCAGAGCCGCTTCAGTACGGCCAGGTCGCAGTCTCCCATGGGTGGCGTCTCCAGCGGGTCAATGAGGGTCAGGTTGGTCTCCTCGGCCATGACTCGCACCAGTTCACGTTCCGGGCCGCAGGAATGTATGTGCGTGGGCAGGCCCGCCTCCGTGGCCAGGTCGATGACGCGCTTCACCGCCGGGAAGGCCAGTTGGCGGAAGATCTCCATCGTCTGGAAGACCAGAGTGCCTGAGCCTCCCACGCAGATGAAGTCAGGCTTCTCCTCCATGGCCATCACACGGGCGAAGCGCTCCTCGGCGACCCGCACGCGCTCTTCGGCCCACTGCTCATGCAGGTCGGGGTTGTCGAGGTAGTGGTAGATCATGTCCGGGTTGCCGAGAACGGCCGAGTAGGTGACGTACACGCCCACCAGGCCCTGATCCCCCATGCGCCGCTTGATCCGCTGAAAGCCCGCAGGCCCCGTGTCGAAGGGCCGCACGCCCTCTACCGGCTCGAAGCGCTCGGGAACCGACGGCAGGCCAACCTTGGCCGGGTCCACACCGTGGGTGGGCGGATCGGCCACCGGGAAGACATCCACGGTGGGGCTCCAGGTCCGCTTGCCTCCCTCCTTGCGGCAGAGCTGCGTGGTGATCGCGCTTTCTGTGCGGCGGACGATGAAGCGCTCCCATCCCTCGGCTCCAGCGGCCTCCTCGGGAAAGGTGAGCGGGAAGAGGTCCATGAAGGCGTCGAAGCCGTAGTGGCGGGCGGCATCGATGTACGCGTCCATGAGCGGCGGATCGTTGTAGAGGTAGATGTCCCAGAAGGGCTTGCCTGTGCGTCGCGCCGGAACCATGTTGGAGATGTCGGGGCAGACGGGCACGCAGTCGGGGATGCCGCCTCGCAGCACGCACTGCAGCCTCTCACGGGATGTCATGGGTATGGGTCTCCTGTGGACGCCGAGGTGGGCGCCCGTCGTAGCGGGCGCGCCGTGGGCGGCGCGTCATTGGTTCCAGATGAGCCGTCCGTTGATGCTCACCGTGTAGGTCGCCGCATGCGTCAGCATGGCTAAGGAGGACCATATTGCCTCTGCCACGTACTCGCCGAGGATGATTCCGAGCGCCGCCATGCGCAGCTTCTCGTACCCGGCGAGGCCGTAGTAGCGCTGCACGAAGACCTTCAGGATCAGGACTAGGGTGAGTCCGAACCAGATGTAGTCGATGCCGAAGTTCATGCCCAATGCGTAGCCGGCGGGATGCAGCAGGAAGCCGGGCATGTGGAACCGGACGCTGTCCAGGGCCAGCACTCCGGCGAAACCCAGCGTGATGGCGCAGATCGCCGCGAGGTTGGGCGGCCTCGGCGTGTCGGTGAGTTGCTGGATGATGGCCGGCGTATCCCAGGCGGTGTTCGTGGCGCCCAGCCTGTAGCCGATGATCACCTGGCATAGGCCGCCCATGGCGATGCCCAGAACCGAAGCCAGGGCGATGGCCGTGAACATGGCCCTCTGGCTGACCCCATGCTGCTCGGCCAGCTTGATGCTTTCCAACTGGTGCGGCATGGGATGCGTGCGGTGGATCCGGTTCATGAAGTTCAGCATGGTGACCCACCGGGCGATCATCGGGGCCGGGATGCCGTGGGTGCCCCGGAAGTCCACGATGAGCTGGTTGGGGCCCAGCAGCGCCACCTCGTTTAGCGGCGGGCCGAGCTGCGCACGGAGCTTCGTGAGCGCGACGCTGAACACGAGGAAGGCTCCGCTGTAGCCGATGACGAACACAAACGGTAATCCGCACTGAACCCCGAAGGCGCCCAGGCCGCAGACCGATGCCACGAGCCCGGCGAACGCAGAGCGGTGGGGCACCAGCCTGCGATCGGTCGTCCCGCCGTTCCGTATCTCGCCCCACACCTCCCGCAGGTAGCCACGCGCCACCCAGACGGCCATGACAGCCAGTCCAACAAACGCCCCCCAGGACTGCTCCGTCGCGTACGGCGGCGTGGGTACCAGGCCGCCTCCCCCGAAGTAGCCCTGCTCGTAGCCCATGCTGGAGAGCAGCACCTGCTGGCCCTTCCGCACAAAGAAGAAGACGATGCAGGAGAGGAGCAGGTCCGTCGGCATGAACAGGCCGATCGCCGACAGGTAGGGGAAGATGGCGATGGGCGTCCATCCGATGTCGCTCCATGGGCGCGAGGGAAACCAGAGGCCGAGGTCGCCCATGAACCGGACGTTGATGCTCGGGATCGATGGGTAAAGAAATGAGAACCCGTTCAGTATGTCGATGGCGAACATGCCGGCGAACGCGCCCCACATCCAGCGGCTCCGCCAGACGGGGCCGGCTCCCCCTGCCTGCGTGATGGCGATGGGAAGCTGCAGCGTGGGGAACGACAGGCGCTCCCGGTTGGTCCACTGGTCCCGCATGAGCGAGTTGATGCAGAGCATGGCCAGGCAGACCAGGCCCATGAGCAGCGTCCAGGCGGCGATCTTCGGCCACCACATCGGAAGCTGGGTCAGGGCATAGGTGAGCGGTTTGCCGCCTCCGGTGTACGTCTCCAGCCCGGCCTTGTCCAGGAAGAAGAGGCGTTCACTGGCGTACGGGAGGATGCCCTTCTCTACGCTGCTGTTACCTGCACCGTAGAGCGCATAGCTGTGTGCGTAGGCGACCGTGTTGTCGACCCACTCCGATGCCACGGCGCAGATGATCGCCTGCATGGCATAGAAGAGCACCAGTTCGGTTTGTGTAAACGCCGAGCGGCGGCAGAAGCGGCGGAGCGGCACGTTGGCGGCGACCAACAGCAGCGTCAGCACCACGGGCGGGATCATGAGCGAGAAGATGCGATCGACCCCCTGATCCCGCGCCCAGTAGACGCAGAGGGGAGCGAACAACGCGTTGAGGACGAAGGCGCGAACCGTGAGCGGCCCGCCGGAGTGCCGAGGCGTTGCGCCGTCCGTCGGCGCGCCACGGTTGAGGCGCAACCTGGCAGTTCGCCCCAGAGGGTCGATGGTCGGATCGTCGCCAAGCGACATCGGAGTGTCTCCCATTGGCGCAACGGGTCCCTGACCGTTGCCGTTCAGCTCTGCCTGACCCGTCGACCGGGCGTTCTGCGGCATGTTGACAGATGCCTGCGCGACCAGTATACTTCGATCATGTAACCGTTTCAAGACCGCGCATGCAGGGGTTCCCCCTGATCGCTTGAGGAGGCCAACGTTGCAGGACCGATGGCGTCCATGCCGCCGAGCCCCGAACCAGACGCTCCGGGTCCACAGGGCTCCATGAGGCCGCAAGGCTCCCCTACCATCCGGGATGTGGCCAAACACGCCGGCGTGTCGGTGGCCACGGTCTCGCACGTGCTGCAGGGCAAGTCCTCGCTGCACGCGGCGGCCACGGTGGAACGCGTGCGCCGCAGCGCCGAGGAGCTCTCCTACAGGCCCAACCGGACCGCGCAGAACCTGGCGCGGAGACAGACGCGGACGCTGGGCGTGGTGGTGGAGACGATGACCACCGGACGCTTCACCGCGAATGCCTTCTGCGTAGAGGTGCTGGACGGCATCCTCGACTTCGCCGGTGAAGCGGACTACCAGGTCAAGATCGTCTCGCTGAAGTGCAACGACAGCCAGACGGTCGCCCAGTGCGTCGATAACGGGAGCATGGATGCCGCCGCCCTCATTGCGCCCAACAGCGACGGCGCACTGGTGGCGTGGGCGCAGACAGCGGCGCTACCCATCGTTCTTGTGGGTAGCCTGCCCGACGGGATCGACATCCCGAGAGTGGACGTGGATGACGAGGCCGCGATTCTCAACGCGGTTCGGTGGCTTACTGAACTGGGGCACCGCCATATCGGGATCATTACGGGGCCTCCCACCCAGTGGAGCGCCGTCCGCCGCGAGAACGCCTACGCCCGGGCGCTGGCTTCTGCGGGATTGGAGGCCATCGCATCCCTGCGGTATGCCGGCGACTACACCTATGCGTCCGGCCAAGCAGGCGCCGCCGAACTGATGACGGCCGATCCGCGGCCCACAGCCATCATCTGCGGCAACGACGGCGTGGCCGTCGGCGCCCTGGAGGCCCTCCACCGCCTGCACATACGGGTACCGGACGAGGTCTCCATCCTGGGCTTCGACGACCACGACGTGGCCCGGTGGTGCCGACCCCAGCTCACCACGATCCGCCAGCCGTTCCACGAGATGGGAGTCAAGGCCGCGGAGCTGCTCATCACGGCGATCGAGGGTGGCCCCGTGCTCCGCAAGGAGCCGATTATCTTCCCAGGCGTCCTGGTTCGGCGTCGCAGCACTGCGCCGCCGCCGGGCCTCAGCGCACCGCGAGGCGCCAGAAGGGGGGGATCGGTACCGTAGGTCACCCGACAGCACCGCACCAGCGCCGAATGCAGCCGTCGTCACTCAGCACACCAACCACACCCAGAGGAGGGGCAGAACCATGGTGAGCACCAAACGGTCAGCCTTCACGCTGATCGAACTCCTGGTCGTTATCGCGATCATCGCCATTCTGGCGGCGATCCTGTTCCCTGTGTTCGCACAGGCACGCGAGAAAGCCCGGCAGACCTCCTGCCTGAGCAACATGAAGCAGGTGGCTCTCGCCAGCCTCATGTACACGCAGGACTACGACGAGACCTTCTGCGCCGAAGGCGAGCCGCAGGCCGCCAACGGCTGGGGCTGGCAGTTGACCTGGCTCATGCATACCCAGCCGTACATGAAGAACTTCGCGGCTTTCCGCTGTCCCAGCGACAACCACAAGGTGGCGTCCTGGTCTGGCCCCGCGTTCAGCTATGTGGCCAACGGCATCATCGGTGGCACCTGCGGAGCGCCGACCTGGCAGTGGAAGTTCCTCGGGGTGATCAACGCATCCCGCAACTGGTTCGATATGACCCCGCAGACGCTGGCGGGCGTGAACCTGTCGGCGGAGACCATCATGTTCGCCGAGCGCCACAAGATGCCCCCGGGTTCCTGGCTGAACGGCGAGAACCCGCCCATGCACGGCGCATTCAGCCCGTGGAACGCCGTACTCATCGGCGGCGACGGCGCGGACGCCGGCCAGTCGCTCCCGGGCCAGATTCAGACCGGCGACGGCACATGGTCGCAGCCGGATCCCAGCTCGGACGGCGCCATCGCGGTCGTACACTCGGGCATGGGCAACTTCGCGTTCGCTGACGGACACGCCAAGTCGATGAGGCCGCGCACGACCGTCAAGGCCAACGCCCAGAACAACTGCGGCTGCATCGGGCCGTTCTTCTACATGTGGGACGCCACACGGACCCAGTAGCGGGAGCGCCGATTGAGGAGGACAGCAATGAGGGCACTCCAGTTGGGCTTGGGCGCCTGCCTCATCGCCATATCGCTGGCCGGTTGCTCGACGCAGAAGGAGCAGCTCGGTGACAAGAAGGAAGACTGGGCTAAGTCGGCCCCGCCACCGCAGTACCGTGGACCGGGCCAGCCCGGCGGCCCGCCTTCGGGCGCAATGCGGGGGCCGTCGGGTCCGCCCGCCGGGTTCCAGAACAAGGTGACCGAACAGGCCCCCTCCGGCTCCGGAGGGTAGGGGTCTTCTGATGGCCGAGGGGTCCGTCACGGTGTGTGGCGGACCCCTCGGGGTTTCAATCGGGTGGCTACGGCGCCCCGCCCACGCGCCGAACCTTGCATGCCGTGTCGGTCTCGAGCGGCTCCACGGGGATCCGCAGGATGCCGCCGGTGCAGTTGAGGCGTTGGCGGCGGATGGGGGCTCCGCTGTACGTATCCCACCATTCAACCTCGTATGCTCCGGCCTCCATGTCGGGCAGGCTGATCCCGGCGCCTGCCAGCCTGCGGGGTCGCTTGCCCTGGGCGTTCCGCCACCAGGTGTTGTCGCGGTTCTGTAGCCAGAGGAAAGCGCGCTGCGAGTTGCCCATGCCGAGGACCCTGAGGTTCGGCACGCTGCTCTTAAGGTAGTTGGTGAGGTCCAGCGCCGCGCTGACGAACAGGCTGCCGTGGTTGTCAAGCACGATGCGGTGTCGCCCCTTGCTCACCGGCACGCTGGTTACCACGCAGACTTCCTTCGACTTGGCCAGGAAAGCCGAAAAGTCGTCCATGGCACAGCCGGTGTACCGGATCACCTTGGCCGGGACACCGTCAATCGTGACATGAAGCTCAGCTTCAGCGGAGGCGGGCGCCCCCACCCAGCGCGGATGGATGTTGATGGCGCCATCGGCGGCGAAGTCCGTCACGAGCGTCAGCGGGTTGTAGGCCGAGCTCGGGCGGCCATCTGGGCTTGTGCGTCCATACAGGTTGCGGGGCAGTTCGGGTATCTCGGCTGCCAGATGCCGGTCGTTGCGCAGCTCGATGGTCTGCGGGCCCTTCGCCCCGGGCGGATCCTGGTATGGGAAGGTTAGGATCAGGTCTGGATGAACGCTGTCGTCGCGCTTCACCGACACGCGCGGTGACACCGGATGCAGTCCCACGAGATCCTCGCCGGCGATGAACCGGGCGAAGGCGCCGAAGTGGGGCAGGAGGTTCCGCTCCCGGATGTAGGAGGTCCACCAGAAGCTGGGTACGCCAACACCGCCCGACATGGGGTTGGCCCAGACGCTGTTGTGGATGTGGATACCGGCCGGGTCGTTGGCCACGAAGTACTCGAACGTGATCCCTGTCTCCGCCAAGAACACGGGCTTGCGGTACCGCTTGAGGATCTCGGCGTTGTCCTGCGACAACTCGGCCGCGAAGTCGCAGGCGTTGTAGACCTCGTTGAGGACCAGGTCCAGTTCAGGCAGCGCGAAGAGCGCTTTGTCCTGCGAGTCCCAGGCCGCCATGCTCGTGGAGATCGGATGGCCGTAGGGATCGACTGACCGAAGGTACCCGGCCATCTCCTTGTGCCATAGCCGAACCGCAGCCATGTCGTAGTTTTCGGTGTAGTTGGCCTCCGCGAACAACTGGACGCAGAAGAGCGCCGAGTAGGCGCCGTACCGGGCCGCGAAGTAGCGCAGCTTGTTCTTGTAGAGCCGTTTGGCGTCGGCGCTGGTGAAGAAGTCGCTCACCTTCGCGCAGGGGCCGCCGTTGCGGCGGTTGTACGGGTTCTCGTCCCAGTACGGGTAGGGCTGTGTCACCCGAAAGTCGGCGAACATCTCCAGACAGGGCATCACGGCGAGGCCGCGCGCCGACACCTCCTCGAACAGCCGGTCCAGGCGGCTCAGGGCGAGCTGATCGTACTGGCCGGTGGGTTGGCGGGCGGACTCGAAGAAGAACATCGAGTCGTGGCTGGTGAAGAACCGGAAGTAGTTCATCCCGTTTTGGGCGTACAGGTCGAACTCCCGGCGGAACTGCTCCAGCGACCGGGGCATCCAGAGGCACTCGCCGATGGGCAGGAACATACCGCCTGTTTCGTAGACAGCGCGGCCATTGGGACCGGCCACAGCTCGAATGAACCCAGGATCGCCTGACGGGACGCACTCGAACCCCGGTAGCTCCAGCGCCGCTGTGCCGGTCGAGTCGACCACCTCCAGCGCTGCCCGGTAGCGCCCCGCCTCGGTCGGGGAGAAGCGCACCTGCCAGGCCATGTCTCCGAGCGGAACCGCTGTTGCCGCGCCGCCCTCTATGTCGGCCTTCGAGTAGGGCCGGAATGCGTAGGCGTGAGCCACGATCCGCCTACCGGACGGCGCCGTGAAGACGGCTCGTGCATCTACCTCCGCGGGATCGTAGGGGTTGGCGTAGCCGCGATCCAGCGAGAAGGTGATCTGCCCTCGGGCGCACCTGGCCACCGTGCCCGGCATCCCGCTCTTGAGGGTGATCACGGACGCATCGGCCGGCACTCCGCCGGCAGCCAGGCAGACAAGTGCAAGCGCCGACCATGGAACGAGTGGCCGGCGCGCCCGACGGCGCCACGATCGCATCGCGGTTTCGTGCCTCCCTGCAGCATTGCACTCCCTGCGCGAGGACAACCAGAACGATGCCGCCTCCGCGCGCCTTGAAACGGTTACATGAAGCCATTATGACCGCGCGGACGCCAAGGGTCAAGCCCCGGATGGAGCCCGCTACCGCAACCCTCGGAAGACGTACCGGTCCACACTCATCCAGTCGCCGCCAAGGTTGTCTACGCGGATCGTGTGCTCGCCGGGCGGTAGCGGTACGGCGACGTCCTCGGCGTACTCGCCGGCGCTGGGGTGGGGCTGGCCGTCGCGGTCCGGCAGTTGGCGGCGCAGGACCTCCTTGCCGTCGAGGTCGATGGTCAGCCGCGCCCCGGCCGGCGTCACAGAGTTCACCCGCACCACGAACTCGCCGGGCTTGGCCAGCGTCACCCGGAACGTGGGGCCTCGCCCGAACTTGGAGCGGTGAAGCTCGCCGTGGATGAGGTAGAGCACCTTCGCAGCGGCCGGGGTCAGCGAGCCGTCGGCGCCCACGGTGATGGGCTCCTGCGTCTGCGGCACGCCGTAGCCGTCGGGGCCGCGCAGTGTCAGGTCGCCGTTCTGCCAGAGCAGCATGGGGTGGCGTGCGGCCTCCAGGCCGTTGCGGGCGGGGCCGAAGCGGAGCGTGAGGGTGCGCGGCAGGTCGAACTTCACCGAAAGCGCGCCGGTCTCCGGCTTGTAGGTCGCCATGCCTCCCGTGCAGGAGACGAACGCATCGGTGATCCCGAAGAGCTCCGCCTTGCCCCGCAGCGACGGGTGGAAGGCGACCTTGACGGTACGGTCTCGCAGGTAGATGGGAGCCGGCAGGCCGTTCTTCACGGCGCGCACGAAGTCCGCCACGAAGAGCCGCCGCCCGGAAGCGGCGTCCTGGCCGGTATACATCACTTGGATGTTGGGGTCGGCGTCGGTGCGGCACCAGATGCGCACTCCCGTCTCGCGGACCAGGCGGCGCAGTTCGGGCATCGCCTCCTGGGCGCAGGTGAGGCCCCCGGCGCCGGGGCGCTCAGGGTCGGCCGGGTAGGGATAGAGCAGGACCCGCCCCTTGCCCACCCGGGCCTCGGCGGCTGACCGGCCCGCGCGCCACGCCTTGCCCAGCTTGGAGGCCGGGATCAGGCCCAGCGTCCCTGCGTTGGCGCGCAGGGAGCGATCGGCCTGCACCACCTGCGCGAGGCAGCCCGGGCCGTATCCCACCAGCGTCCCGCCGCTCCGCACCCAGCGGGCGATGGCGTCGGCGGCCTTGCGCGTGGTGACCGTCACGCCCGTGTTGGGGATCACCAGCAGCTTGCGTCCGGCAAGCGCGCCGTCCTCCACCATGGTGTCGTCGACCACGTCGGGAGAGCCCAGTGCGCGTCCCCAGGAGGGGTAGCCCTTTTCGGCATGCCAGAGGGTGTTGGTGCTGTCGTAGAGCGCAACGCAGTCGCCGTTACCCCGCTCGGGTCGGTACCAGGAGGTGACGAACGAGTGGAACATGGCCGCATCGGACCGTACATGGCCGGTGCGGCGCGAGGCGATCTCGGGCATGAGGCCCCGCCACATGCGGGCGAACCAGTGCTTGTCGTCGAACAGCTCGCCCCAGTGCGCGAAGTGGGCCAGGTCGGCGCCGCAAGCCAACACGTTGGTGACCATGTCGATCTGATGGTAGGGCTCCAGGAAGGGCGGGCCCACGTGCTCCAGCATCAGCTTCACACCGTACTGGGAGCAGGCCGCCCGGGTGTAGCGGCCCGAGAAGAGGGTCTGCGAGTCGGTGTCGTTGAAGAAGGAGGGCTTCACGCGGCCGAGCATCCGCACCACGGGGCCGATGTTGCCCTGTGCGATGCCCTGCGACAGGCCGATCTTGGGCCCGCCGATCATGGCCGCCAGCGGCTTGTCGGTCTCCTTGCGGGCCGCCTGCAGCGAGCGCCATGTCACCTCGTCCAGCCAGCCGCTGTACCAGTGCATGAAGTCGGACCACTCGGTGCGGCTGTCGATGGACCCGGCAGGGGCGGTCGGTCCCTCGGGCGGCCGCACTGCCTCCCACGAGGCCACGGGACGGCCCCACGCCTTGGCGAGGCGCGCCGGATCGCTTCCGTAGGCGCGCTTCAGCCAGTTGCGGTAGTTCTCCTGCGCGGGCCGGCTGAAGACGGCGAAGCGCCCTGCCGCCGAGGGCGCGTAGTGGACCTCGCCGTACATGCTGATCGGCGACGAGAGCGTGCAGGCGCCCACCCAGGGCATGGGGGCGCGAGCCCGGACGCGGTCCGAGACGAAGCGGCAGAAGCGGTCGATGACCTCGGGGTGGAAGACGGAGCTCTCGATCCCCTCGCCGGTGCGGCCGCCCGCCATGTCCTGATCCATGTCCTCGGGAGCGAGGTTGAGGCCGTCCAGCAGCTCCGCGGGCGTGGGCCGGCCCACGGAGAAGTTCGTGACGATGCCCTGCGCGAAGACGCTCTGCTGCACCACGGCGCGGTCGTCGTTGGAGCTAAAGCCGATTCCCAGCCGCTTGCACTCGGCCATGGCGTGAGCGTCGCGTCCGGGGTAGTTCCAGTTGCCGATGCGCGGAAGGCCGAAGGCAGGCGGCCTGGGCGCACCGGTCTCCCAGGGGTTCTCCCAGAGGCCCGGCGAGCCGCCGATGCCGGTCACCACCTCGATGTCATCCACTTCGAAGGTCACCTCCGGCAGGTCGCCCGAAACGTGGAACTGCACGCTGATCAACTCCGGGAGCCGCAGCTTCCGTGCGGTGTTTGCCCGCTGCAGGTCGTCGAACGACACGGTGACGGCCTGCCACCGGTCGGTCGCGGCCGGCAGGGGCAGGGCGAAGAAGGCCGGATCCGTGAAGCTGCCCGCCCAGGCCTGCACTCCGACCTGCACCCTCGCCGTCAGCGCGTTCCCTCGGAGCCGGAAGCGGAGGCCGCCCGCCTTGCGCTGGGCCCAGCCGTAGCCCAGGTCGCCTGCCTCAAGGTAGGTGTTGGCCCAGCCCTGGCCCGCCTTGAAGCGGACCTCCAGGCAGCGTCCGGGACTGGCGGGCACGGTGCGGATGCCGACCAGCGTCGGCGCCGGCGAGGCCTTGGAGGCATAGCCGCCGTCGTTGGTGCGCCAGCCACAGAGGCCGGCCTCGAAGTCGGCGACAGGCAGGGCGCCGGGGGCCGGAGCCGCCAGAGCAAGGGCGATGAGGTGGAGTGGGATCATGCCCGTAGGTTGGCCGCGGCGTCGCCGAAGTCCTGCGCGGTTCGCGATCCTCACCGATCGGCCTCGCGGGCGCAGGAGAGCCGCCACGCCGCGCCGAACCGTAGTGGGTGCCCAAGAGGGCAAGGGGGAGCGGAGCCACATGGGGTGTCGAGCTTGGGCAGTGTGCGCTGCCGCCTTGATCGTCGCCGGTGCGTCGGCAGGAGGCCAGACCATGCGCAGTCGGAACGCCGCCATCCGGGCGGAGAAGTCACGCTGGACGTTGAGCACCTCGCAGATGGAGCGCGTGATCGCTTTCCGCGACGGCGGGCTGGTCACGGCCTCGCTGCGCGGCAAGCCCGGCTCCAGCCGTCTGGACGCGATGGGCGGCGAGCGGCCCGTCTTCACGCTGGGCGGCCCTGCGGGCAAGGGGCGCATCAGCTCCGCCGACGGGCGCTGGGAGCTGGCGGGTTCCAAGCAGACCAAGCTGGCGCAGGGCGAGCTCCAGCTCGATGTCACGCTGCGTCGGGATGGCCTCGAGGCGACCAAGAGCTGGGTCATCTACCCCGGTTCCAGCATCGTCCGCGAGTGGGTCGCCTTCCGCAACGCCGGCGAGGCGCCGGTGAAGGTGATCGATCCCTCCTTCCTGACGGCCTCGGTCCGCACGGGCGGCGGCCCCGACGAGATCGACTTCCACTGGATGACCGGCGGCGAGAACCAGCCCGGCTCCTGGGTGCTGAAGACCGAGAAGCCGACGCCGGGCAAGCCCCGCACGTTCGACTCCTACGACGCCTTCACCGTGGACCCCACCAAGCCGCTCTACGCCGGCGACGGCGTGAATGTGCGCATCCTTGTCAACGACCGCCAGGTCTGGCCCGCCGCGGGTTGGGAGTACGTGGCCAACGCCAACGTGCGCACGCCATTCGACGTGGGCGTCGATGTGCAGGCCGGCGACCGCGTGCTATTCCTGGTGAACATGAACGGCGGCCTGGGCTGGGACACCACCGCCCTCGACCCGACCATCGCCTACGCGGACGGCGAGACGCATGTCGCCTCCAAGGAGTTCAGCGGCGAGCAGGGCAAGGGCGGCTGGCGCTACCAGTACATGGAGGCCGGCCGCTTGGTGGACCTGGTCTACTACGAGACGCCGCGGCAGTGGCGCAAGGCCAAGGACAACGCCACGGGCACGCCCTTCGTCGGCGCCGGCGACCAGCACCCCGACGTGGGGCAGGACGCAGCTCGGGTCTGGACCGCGCCGAAGGCAGGCCGCATCCGCGTCACCGGGTCCGTCTGCAACACCGGCAACCCCGGCGGCGTGGGAGCGCCGGGCTTCCGCATGGGTTCCAGCACCTACGCGCCCTGGGCCGCAATCTACGACCGGGCCGCGCAGTCCGGGATCTTCGTGGGCTGGGACACCATCGGCCACTGGGCATCCTCCTATGAGCGGCAGGCCGACGGCTCCATGAACCTGGAACTCCGCCTGGCGGGCCACACGCAGACGCTGGCGCCGGGCCAGGCCATGGCGACGCCCAAAGCCTTCACGGGCCTCTACCGCGATGACCTGGACAACGCCGGCAACGCCTGCCTCAACTGGCAGTACGAGTACATGTGGGACTTCACCCGGGAGCCCTGGTTCCCCGCCATCCGCATGCTGGGATACTGGATGCGCGGGACGGGATGGGGCCAGCCGGGCGTCGGATGGACCGGAGGCAAGCCGGACTGGGACAGCGCCTTCCGCAAGGTCTTCCGCGTGGCCGATCTGATGCGCTCCGTGGGCGCCGATGTCTACCACCGCGACTGGGGCTGGTGGGACCGCGCCGGCGACTGGAACGGGCCCGACTTCGCGACCACCATCAAGTACCTCGCCAAGCACGACATGGGCCAGCTGATCTATGCGTTCCTCTACACCGTCGACCCGGAGTCGAAGGTCGCCAGGGAGCATCCCGACTGGGTGCTGGGCGGCTCCACGCTGGACATGTCGAAGCCCGAAGTGGTTGACTTCATGGTGGGCCAGCTGGACGCCTTCCGAGAGAAGTGGGGGCCCTTCGAGTGGCGCAACGACAGCACGCCGACCTGCCCCGACAACGGCGACGACACGCCGCTGAACGGGCAGGACGCGGGCCTGCGCGAAGTGATCACCCGGTTCCTGGCCAAGCATCCCGATTGCGCGTTCCAGGCCGTGAACGGCGGCGGCAACAATGCCGGCTACGACATGGCGCGCCTCTCGTCGTCCGTCTCCTTCAGCGACGGCGCCGTGGGCATCATCCGCAACTACTGGGCGTCGCTCATCCTGCCGCCGGATAAGACCAGCGACATCCCGGACATCTGGAACCCGGACCAGTACGACAAGGCCGTCTGGCGGGGCCTCCTCTGCATCAACTTCGACATGACCGGCGACACCTGGGACCCGGCCAAGGTCGAGGGGCTACGGCTGCTGATCGACATCTATCACTACCTGCACGCACACGGCGTAGTCGGCCGCGGCGTCCGGGTGCATCGCCCGGCGGTCACCGGCGACGATGCGACCATGTACTTCCAGCGGCTCAGCGCCGACCGCAAGCGGGGCGTCATCATCCCGAAGCACACCGCGCCGGGCGCGGTAACGATCTTCCCCAAGGGGCTAGTGGACCGCGGGCGCTACAGCGTGAGCTTCCAGGAGTCCGAGGCCACGGAGACGCGGACGGGCGCCTCGCTGATGGCCAAGGGCATCACGGTCGAGACGATGCCGGCCGGCGAGATCATCTATCTGAACCTGCCGCTCCACCCCGGCAGCAAGCTCGACCGCACCCGCCCCTCGGCCCCGTCCCGCGTGGCGCAGGCGGCCGCCGAGAACATGGGCTACCCCGGAGTGGAGATCCGCTGGAAGGCCGGCATCGACGACAACTGGGTCTCCTACTACCAGGTCTACCGCAACGGCGAGCCGCTGGAGAAGGTGGCCCATGGGACCTACTGCTTCGACCACTCGGCCGGGGCCGATCCCGGTGCGCTCTATGAGGTACACACGGTGGACGGGGCGGGCAACGTCTCGGCCCGCGTCCCGGCGTCCGGCAGGACCAGCGACCGGTCCGGCGTCATCGACGACGCCCCCAGCGTGGCCACCACCTATACCGGCGCGTGGGAGCGACAGAAGGGGCTGCCGCCGGCGCACATGGGCACCCTCTCCTCGACCGACGCCAAGGGAGCCAGGCTGGAAGTGGGCTTCACGGGCAACGAGGTGCGGCTCTACGGCAAGCTGGGACCCACCTGCGGCAAGGCATCCATTCGCGTGGACGACGGCCCGGAGGAGGTTGTGGATACCTACTCCGCCGACGACATCTGGGGCGTCTGCGTCTACCGTAAGTCGCTCGCCGCCGGGCGGCACACGCTGACGGTCACCGTGTTGGGCGAGCGCGGTCCGCGCTCCGGCGGCGCCACGGTGCATATCGACGGCCTGCGCTACTCCGGCCAGTAGGCAGGAGCCCGCAGCAGACAGGCCACGTTCGACGTATGAACAGTGGAGCGCCGCCGCCCCGAGCCGCCTTCGCGGCAGTGTCCGGGGCGGCGGCCGCACGTTGACCGGAGGACGAACATGAGCAAGCCCGCGGCCCTGGCCGGGGCGGTCGCCCTGGCTGGACTGCTGGCGGTCCTGGCCGTCACGCTGAAGCCCGCATCCGGCGAGGCCGGCCGCCTCTACCCGGTGCGGGTCGGCGCTAAGTGGGGATACATCGACGCCTCGGGCCAGGTGGTTGTGCAGCCGAAGTACGACCGAGCCGAGCCTTTCGCCGACGGCATGGGCCGCGTGACGGCCACCGTACCCGGCAAGGGCGACCGCATCGGCTACGTGGACATCCGGGGCAAGGAGGTCATCGCCCCCCGGTTCGTCATGGCCGGCGACTTCTCCGAGGGAGTGGCGCACGCCGCGCTGCAGTACGGCAAGTTCGGCTACATCGACCAGCGCGGCCAGTTCGCCGTCGAGCCGCAGTTCAACACCGCGTGGCCCTTCTCCGAGGGCGTGGCCACGGTCCTGCCCGGCAAGGCAGGAGCGCTGAGGATCATCGACCGCGCCGGCGGGACGCTCGCCTCGGTGGAGGCCGACCGTGTGACGCCGATGCGCGACGGCGTCGCCTGCGTCTACCACGGCAACGCATCCTGGAGCATCGATGCCAAGGCCAGTAAGCTGGCCGATGTGCGCGGCGCATGCGGCGAGCAGTTCGGCAGCGGCCTCATGCCCGTCTGGCCCGATGCCGTCTGGACCAAAGGTCGGCGCAACCTCGGCTACGCGGACCGCACGGGCAAGGTGATCATCGCGGCGACGTACGACCAGGCCGACGACTTCCACGAGGGGCTCGCCGCGGTGGGTTCCGGCATCTGGACGCCGGGCGGCAAGGGCGGCAAGTGGGGCTACATCGATCCCACAGGCCGCGAGGCGATCCCGCTGCAGTTCTCCGACCCACCGGCGCCGGGCGTTCGCGGTATCGGGCCCTTCTCCGAGGGCCTGGCGTGGGCGGGCGACGGCAAGAAGATCGGCTACATCGACCGTACAGGCAAGTTCGCCATCCCGCCACGGTTCGAGGACGCGCACCCCTTCCAGGGCGAACTGGCGCTGGTGGTCCTGGGCGGCAAGCAGGCCTACATCAACCAGACCGGCAAGGTGGTCTGGCAAGGGGAGTAGGCGGTCACCATCGGGCGGACCACGGGGGGTCCTTCAGCCCCTGCGGGTCTTCAGGATGACGGTCAGGGCCCGCCCCCCGCCAACTCGCCGCCATTACCGTTCACCGCTCACCGCCGTTGCCGTTCACCGTTCACCATTCGCCATTCGCCATTCGCCGCCGTTGCCGTCATCCTGACGCGAAGCGGAAGGACCCCCCATAGTCAAGCGGCAAGCCCCTGCGCCGTGCGCCTTCCCTCTACGGGATCCGCCCGGGATCCAGCCCTATCGCGACCATCCGCCTCTCGATCTGCCCCGCTTCCGGTATGCGCAGGCGCCGGGCATTGGCCAGCGCCATACGCATCAGCCGCTCGATCTCGGCGCCGTCCTCCGGCGCGCCGCGTCGGTAGAGGATGTCCGCAATTCGCGTCATACTCGCCGCGCGCTCGCGCACGTCGTCGAGCCGCTCGAAGACGGGCAGGCACTCTCCGCGCTCGATGCGCAGCGCTTCGTCCAGATCGCCACGGCCCTGCAGGATATCAGCGATGGAGCCCATGGTCACCGCGCGCTCGCGCACGTCACCGAGCCGCTCGTAGACGGGCAGGCACTCATCCCGCCAAATTCGCAGCGCCTCGTCCGACTCGCCGCGCGACTGGCGGATGCTCGCGATTTCGCCCCACATAGAGGCCACATGCCGCACATCATCGATCTTGGCGAACTGGTTCTTGGCTGCCTCGCACTTTCGCAGCGCCTCGTCCAGTTCGCCACGGTCCTTCAGGATGTCCGCGATGAAGCCCATGGTGACCGCGCACTGGCGCACGCAGCCGAGCCGCTCGAAGACGGGCAGGCACTCATCCCGCCGGATGCGTAGCGCTTCGTCCAGCTCCCCACGGAGCTGATGGATATAGGCCTCCAATGAGGCGGCGAGGGCGGCGGACTCTAGCCGGCGGTCACGGGCGTCAGCGTCGCGTGCGGCGTTGGCGGCGACGCGGTCAAGCTTCTGCATCGACCGTGCGGTGGCCAGCGCGGCGTCGAGAGCGCCCATCCGCAGTTGAGCGTTGCCCAGGATCCATTGCGCCCGAGAGCGCACTTCGGCGTCCCGGGAACGCGTCAGAGGCTTGCAGAAGTCGGCCCACCAGAGGTAGGGACCGTTGAGCACGGCGTACAGGCCTCCGACATGGAGGGCCTCCATGCGGCGGGCATCGGGCATCTGTGCGAGCCAGTGCTTCAGGGCGGGCAGCTCGCAGCCGATCTCGCGCCACCGCCGGGCCGGGGCATCGTCGCCGGTCTCGCGCAAGCGCTGGATGAACCACTCCGTAAGGGCGTCGAGTCCGACGTCACGAAGGGTGGGCGGGTCGCCCTGGCCGGCGCGGTGGTTCAGCACCTGAGCCACCAGCGGGTGGAAGGCAATGTGGGTCAGCACCTCGGGCTCGCCCGCGTTGCGCTCCAGCGTGGGGTTCAGCAGCCCCAAGTTCCGCGCCGCCACGCAGGCATCATGCAGCGCCTGCGTACTGACGGCGCCGGAGAGGAACCCAGCCAGCCACGCACCCACGCCCGGGGGCGGTCCGACGGAGAGGCGCAGCAGTGCGCGACTGTGGGCCCGGCCCTGCTCACCCTCCTCCAGGGCCTGCAAGCTCAGGAGCACCGAGGCGGCCAGCGTCCTCTGGCGCTCCGCCTCAACCGGGTCGGCAGGCCTGTCTCCGGCCACATGCCCTACGTTGGCGTGGCGCTCGTTCAGTTCCTCAAGGAACTGCTTCACGGACCGTCCACCGTGCACAATGTGGCCTGCAGCCATGCGGATGGCGAGGGGCATGCCCTCAAGCCGGGCGTACAGGGCGTCGCGGTCTGCCGTGATGACGCGGTCGGCGTGCTCAGGGCCAAGCTCCTTGTCCAGCAGCGAGTCGGCCTGCTCTCGGCGCAGGAGGCCGATCGGCACCGCCCGCCAGGGCTTCGTTGGGTCGTTGAGCGCATGGCAGCGGCCGGTGATGAGCATGGGCACGGCGGGCAGATGCGCGACTAAATCCGCGACGGCCGGCACGAGGTCCGGCCGATCGACATTCTCCACGAGCACAAGCGCCGGCTGCACGCCGAGGGCAGCCGCCAGTAGCCCTGTAGCGTCGGCTTGGCCGGGAGGGAGCGGGATGCCGTGGAGTTCGCAGAGGGTGCGGGCCAGGTCCGTAGGCCCTGACTTCGCGTCCGCCCCCAACGCCAACCGAAGGCGCCGCTCACCGAGGGCGGTGCGCTGAACCCACGCCACCCGTTCGGCGAGGTAGGTCTTGCCGATACCTGCCATACCCACGAGCGCCACGACGCCGAACGAGCCATCCGAGCAGACGAGCGCATCGGTAGCGTCGCTCTCCTCGTCGGGCCGCGGCTCGTAGAGTTGCGCCGCCCGCGGCTTCGGAATGGCGGGAAAGGCGGGTTGGGCCGGGTGACTGACGGCAGCAATGACGCGCTCTGCCGCACGTTCAACGGCCTTCTGTGTCTCGGCGGCGCTCTGCTTGGTGGCCTGCTCCAGCGTCGCAACGCTGCCGCGCACCAGCCCGTCGATCTGCTCAAACCAGAGCTCGGTGAGGTCGGCTTGGTCGCGCTGCTCGGTCTGCATCTGGTCGAGCCGCTTGTCCAGTTCGCGCAACGCCAAGTCGACCTTCGTGTTGGCGCTCCTGAGATCGCGTTCAACCGCCTTGAACCTCTCGAGGACCTCATGGTGCTGCGCTGGGTCCACGCGGCGCTGCACGACCTTGCCTGCCGCGAGGCAACGCGTGATGAGGGTCTCCAAGCGCCTGGTCAGGTCGCGGTGATGCTCTTCCGCCGTCACATCTTGCGCTTTGAGGTGCGCCTCGACTCCAGTAGCCAGGGAGGCGATATGGCTCAGCGCCATGAGGACCAGAGCCGGGTAGGCCTTGCCGCCTTCTGCGGCGTCTCGCTTGATGACCTCGCGGAGAGCGTGAAAGAACCGCTCGTGCAGTTTGGCCGCCACATCGTCGGCCAGCGTTCCATGAAGCCCGATCGGTACCTTCGCCGCCTGTGCCAGCGACACCACCATCGTGTACCAGTCGGGTACGCTCGGTCCATCGCCGGGCTTGAAGGGATCGAGACCCCCTGTGAAGTAGCTCAGGATGGCCTGATCATCGCTGTCGTTCGCGGCCTTGGGACCAGCCAGGACGGGGCCGTGCCTATCGCAATAACCGGGGAACCAGGTCGGCACGGCGTTGGCCAGCGCCTTCAGATCTTTCGATCGCTCGCCGCCTTGTTGGGCCATCTCCTTGAGGACTTCCGCGATGGCGTCGCCGGCGGCTCGGCGAAGGTCGTGGTTGGCCAGGAGCGCCTTTGGGTCGTCGGGAAGCTTGGCGAGACTACCGTGCGCGTCGCTACTCAGCAGGTTGCTGAAAACGGCCTTGGCCATGTCGGCCAGCTCTTTATGCCAGCTCGCACCGACCGCGCCGGCGGCCGCGCCTGCCGCCGCTGCCTGAGGTGTGTCCGCACCGCAGTACACAGCCACCGCATAGGCTGTCCCACAGAACAGCATTCTGGCCAGCGGGTCATGCAAGCTGAGCTTCATACCAGTGCCTCCAGCGTAATCCAGGAACCGTTCAGCTGAACACCATGCGATCGCCTGAGTATTACGCCGCGAGGCAAGGGGTTTCCTGCATGGGGAGGGGGTACGCGCGGTCAGCCGGGCGGGCGCCGGATGGGCCCAAGGGGCGCGTGCGGCGCGGATGGGGGCTGAGGCCGTGCGAGGGGCCCAACGGGCAAGGGGAGTAGGGGCGGCCCCCTACTCCACCGCCATCCATTCGGCCACGATCCGGCGCACCTCTCGCTCCACGGCGGGAAGCGCTGCGGCCACCGGTTCGGTGAGGTCCATGCCGTAGTCGATGGTCTGGGGCTCCACGCCCACGACCGCCACCTGAAGCTCCTTGCCGCTGCCCATCATGCGGACCGCGGTGCGGATGTCCAGCTCGTGCAAGGAGAGCGCCACGCCGGGCCGGGCCATGTCGTCCAGCCCGCTCAGGTAGACCGTGCCGGGCTCGCCGCCTGCCTGCACGGCGTCGATGGCCAGGACGCGCTCCGCCCCTTCCAGCAGGTGGAGCGCGTCCAGAATGGCCGTACCGACCTCAACCACGAGGGCCCCGGGCGGCGGGTCCTCGGCCAGACTGCGCACCGCATGGACGCCGACGCCGTCATCCATGAGCAGCAGATTGCCGAGGCCCACCACCAGGAACCGAGGGGATCCCTCAGAGGGCATGCGGCAGCGCCACCGCGAAGAGCTTCTTGTCCTCGTCAGGCCGCATCACGTGCACTGCGCAGGAGAGGCACGGGTCGTAGGAGTGGATGACCCGCAGGACCTCGTTAGGCTCGTTGATGTTGGAGATCGGGGTCCCGATTAGCGCCTGCTCCATGGGGCCGCGCTTGCCGGACAGATCGCGAGGCGAGGCGTTCCAGCAGGTTGGGGTGATGATCTGGTACCGCGAGATCTTGCCGCCCGAGAGCGTGGCCCAGTGGCCGAGCGCGCCGCGGGGAGCCTCGGTGAGCCCGTAGCCCGACGCAGACGAGGGCATCTGGTACTGGGTGTAGACGGGCTGCCCCACCTTCAGCTGGGCCACCCAGGTCTTCATGGCAGTCGCCACCTTGAGGGCCTCCGCCGCCCGGGCGCGATGCCGGTCGGTGACGGAGATGCCCTTGCGGTAGTCGCCGTTAATCCACATACGGGCCAGCGGGCCGGCCTCGTAAGGTGCGCCGGAGTAGCGCGGCGCCTTGAGCCAGGAGTATGCGCCAGGCTTCGGGTAGACGGGCGTGGTGTCGCCTTGGGCCGGGGGCAGGTCCTGGGCTGCACCGACGTACCAGGAGCTGGTCACGTTCTCGGTGATCGCCGGCACACTGAGCGTCTTGATGGTCGCCGAGCCGGCCAGGGCCACGCCGGCGCGGAAGAGCTTCGTGCTGCCCGCAGCGTTCTGGTCGAACACTCCGAAGGCGATGAGGTTGCCTGTGCCGCGGCCGATGGCCGCGTAGTCAGGGTAGGCGGCGGCCAGGATCTCAACGTCCGGGATGTAGACGTTCTTGATGAACGCGGTCAGCTCGACGAGGTACTTGCTGAACAGGGCGATGCTGGTCGACTTCGGTACCGCGGTGATGCCACCGGGGATGAACGTCGGGGGATGGGGCAGGCGGCCGCCGAAGATGGCGCCCATCTCGTGAGCCTTGCGGCGCATGTCCAGGGCGGCGACATAGTTGTTGACCAGCTTGGTTGCGGCCGCACCCGTGATCCGCTTGTCGGCGCCCCACGAGGGCTTCCACGGCGGCATGTCCGGCCCCTCCACGAAGTCCATCAGCGCGAGATGGTAGAAGTGGAGGATGTGCGACTGGATGTAGTTGGAGCCCAGCACCAGGTTGCGGAGGATGCGGGCGTTGGTGGGAGCCGGGGTCTTGGCGCATGCGTCCAGCGTCATCACGGCGGCCATGCCGTGCGACACGGGGCAGACGCCGCAGACGCGCTGCGTGATGTGCGGTGCGTCGGACGGGTCGCGGCCGGCGAGGATCTGCTCAAAGCCGCGGAACAGGGTTCCGGTGGCCTTGGCCTCCGTGACCTGCTGCTTGCCGTTCACGGTGTCGATGGTTACGTCTATCTTCAGGTGACCCTCCAGGCGGGTCACAGGGTCAATGGTCCTGATGGTCGGCATCGATGTCTCCTGTCGTCCGTTCTGTGGGGTGTGTTAGTCGTCGTCGCCTTCGCCGCCCATGAGCGGCGAGACGGGGAAGCTCGGCTCGGTGCAGCCAATGCATGGGGCATTGGCGCCGACGCACCAGCTAACACCGTTGTTCCAGAACGTTACAGGGCAGGGAGCTACCGTCTCCGGGCCGCGGCAGCCCAGCTCCTCGAGACAGTAGCCGTCTCGACCGAACTGGCCGGTCTCGTCCTTCTCGCGGCGGGGGCAACGGCTATGCACGGTGCGGCTGAATACGCCCGTGGGCCGCCCCTTGGTATCGGTGGCCACGAACTTGCCGGTCAGGATCTGCACAAAGGTCCAGATCATCCAGTCGGGATGAGGAGGGCAGCCGGCCACGTTGATCGTCGGTTTGCCGGTGGCCGTGGCGACACTGACCGCGCCGGTTGGGTTGGGCGGGGCGGCGGACATACCTCCGAACGAAGCGCAGTTGCCGACGGAGACAATAGCGGCAGCCCGCGATGCCAGGCGCTTCACCGCGGCCTGGAAGGTCTCCTCACGCACGACGCCCGAGCTGTCGGTGTAGGTCCATGCGACGCAGGTCTCGCCGCCGAACTTGGTGGGGACGGCGCCCTCGACCACGAGCACATACCCGCCGGCCGTGTAGGCCCGGTTGGCGGCCGCGACGGCCAACTCGCCCGAGGCCGACATCAGCGTGGGGTGGTACGCAAGGTTGACCGAGTTGATGAGGAGGTCACCCGCCGTGGTAGGACCGGTGGGTGAGATCCTGTTGAGCAGTGAGACGGAACAACCTGAGCAGCCTGCGCCCTCAAGCCAGAGCACCGTGGGGGCGGCTGGGTTGGCCATGGCCTCCTCAAGGGCGCCCAGTTCGGTGGCGGACAGCCCCAGTGCCGCGGCGGAGGCGGAACAGTAACGAACGAAGTCACGACGATTGATCTGCATGGGGGTTCCTTCGTAGACTTGAGTGAGATGACGGGCCCATGGCACCTAAACACGTCAGAAACCTACAGGTGACCGAGAACCCACTGTGTAGAGACGCCAGTAAGGCCCGGTGATACCTTGGACATCGCTGCTATTAGAGATGTTCCATCAAATGCGCCAGATGATGGTGCAGGGCGCCGATCAGCGACAGGGGTGTCGCCACTAGTCCATACGGCATGTCCCGCGACAGCCGCTCCCCAATGGCGTTCCTAGCATGGCTAAATAGTCTCCGAGCCGTGAGGAAGCCGTGGCGCGACCGCGTGTTGGGAGTGAATCGAGCCCATTGCGGAGATTAAGCACGCTCGCTGCGGGCGGAGGATGGGGTGCGGAGGCTTGCGAAGTGGACTTGGGCCGGGCGTTATCGGTCCATTAGGACCGGCGCTGTAGGTACGCGTCCACCACCCGCTGAAGCTGCTCCCGGAACTCGCCGGTTTGGGCCTCGGCCTGGTCGAGCACCTGCTCGGCCTTGGCGAAGTCGAGCATGCGCACGTTGGTGACGCGGGGCTTGAAGTAGAGGTCGGGCGGGCGGCGCTTCATGCGTTCGACGAGGGCCGCCGTCTGCATGATATCGAAGGCGCCCAACACGGCGTCCAGCGGCAGGGGTGTCGTCTTGCGCTGCGGGTCCGGCGTGCGGTTCACGTCGATGGCGACCACCAGGTCGCAGCGGCCGATGAGGTGGTCGTAGGGGACCACGTTGGTGACGCCGCCGTCCACCAGCACGCGGCCGTCGGCTTCCAAGGGCGCGAAGACGCCGGGCACGGCCATGGTGGCCTGGATCGCTTGCAGCAGGTCGCCGGTCTCCATCACGACCTCTTCGGCGGTCCAGTAGTCGGCGGCCACCACCAGCAGGGGGATGCGCAGAGCCTCGAAGGTTGTCACCTGGATCTCGCCGGCCAGGTATTCGAGGATGCCTTTGGCGCTCACCAGGCCGCCTCGGTGGAAGCGCGGCGTCAGGGCGGTCACCCAGCGGAAGAGCTCGTTGCGCTTGGCCATGATGTCGCGCCAGGTGTCGTTGCTGAGGATCAGGTGCTTGTCGATCCGCTCACGGATGGCGGCCGCCGGGATGCCCGACGCATAGAGCGCGCCCAGGATGGCGCCCATACTGGTGCCGGCGATGGCGGCCGGGCGCAGGCCCAGGTCGTCCATCGCCTCCAGCATGGGCACGTGCGCCAGCCCCCGCACGCCGCCGCCGCCCAGAGCCAGCCCGATGCGCGGCGCGGCGTCCATCACTCGATCTCCAGCCCCTGCAGGATGGCGTCCTGGGCGCCGGCGGCTACGACCACCACGGTGATCTTGCCTGAGGCGTCCGGCGTGATGTCGTCGGCCCGGATGTCCATGGCCATACCCACGCGTCCCGCGGCCGCCGCGGGATCCCACGAGGTCCAGTAGCGCCGTCCGTTGATGTCGATGTGCATGGGCCGCTTCCCCGCCTCGGCCAGCCACATCTCGGCGAACTTCAGGTGCACCACATACCGGCCCGGCGGCATAGGTGTGGCTACCGTGATCGTCTTGCCGGCGCGGGCGGTGCGGTAGAGGCCCTGGTCGTAGAGGGTCGGCGCGGCCTGGTCCACCGGCTTATCGGAGGTGAGCAGCGTCGTGCCCGGCTGGGTCCCGGCGTCGGCGTCCCAGGCGCGGCCCGCCCAGTCGATGAAGGCCGCCGAGGCGCCGCAGTCGATGCGGACGGCCGGCTTCTCCTCCGGCAGGACTTCGATGGCCTGGACCAGCGCCTCTCTCCCGGCGTGAGGAGGTGAGGAGGTGAGGAGGTGAGGAGGCGCGAGGCCGGCGGGGTCGGAGCCGGCAACGAAGCGGAGGCGGATGCGGCCGCTCTCGTCGGGCACGATGTAGCGAAAGACGCGCTCGTAGGCCGTTCGCGGTCCGCGGGCGGCCTGGCAGACGTCGACGTTCGTCATCACCTGCCGGCCATTGATTGAGACGTTCATGGGCCGCTGGAAGGCCCAGTCGTACACCGGCTCCGCCAGCTTCAGGCGCACCGAGTAGAGCCCCTCCGGCGCCGGGATGGCGTAGCTGAAGTCGGAGCCCGCACGGCCATGGCGGTAGAGCGTCTCGTCGGCCAGGCCGGGCGTGGCGCCGGCGATGGCCGCGCGGGTTGTGAAGGGCCGGCCGCCCTGGTAGTGCCGGTCCGCGGACCAGGCGTTGCCGGAGCTGTCCCGGTAGGGCTTGCCCGCGCCGCAGAGGATGCGCACGACGCGCTTCGGATCGGGCTTCGGCGCTTCGGGCTGCTCCTCGACATAGGCAATGCGGGGCATCCAGGCCAGCAGGTCGTGCTCTGAGCCGGCGGCCTTGTCCAGCACGAAGCGAATCCCGTCGCCCTGCTTCACCTTCAGGGTCAGGTCGTGGGGCGCGCCGGTGAGGTCGCCGGGGTTCACGGTATGCCACCGCGCCTCGCCGCGCCAGTCGGGCCAGATTCGTGCGCCTTCGTGCTGGATGCGCACGTTGAGCGGGCCGCCCTGGCCGTTGTGAAAGTACTCCTTCATCGCGCGGCCGGTGACGCGGACCGTGCCCGCCGTCGGCGCCGTCCAGGCACGGACGCACTGCACCTTGGCCGAGGCCAGCTGCCAGCCGCGGCCGATGCGGGCGCCGCCCGGCGTCTCCCAGTACCCCTCCGCGCCGCCCACCTGGTTCGGCGTGCCGCCCAGGTCGGCCGAGGGGAGCTTGGCCGGCGCCACCCACTTGGCGGCGGCGTAGGCGATGCCGTCGGCGCTCTCTTCGGCCTTCCAGCCGTTGCGCGTGCCCTCGGTGCGGTGGGCGCCCAGGGCCTCGTAGGCCAGGGGCTCGTCGGGCAGGGTCTCCGCCCGGGCCCATGCCGAGGCGTTGCCGTCGCCGTCGAGGGTGCGCACCCAGTAGTCGGCCGCCGGGTCGTAGCCGTCGCTCCGGTCGAAGTAGAACGTGCCTGTGTGGCACCGCCCCAGCACGTTGGAGCCGCGCCGCACCTCGTAGCCGCTCACCCAGTTGTCGTCGGCGCCCGGCGACCAGTAGAGGGCCACGCCGTTGAAGCCCACGTTGACCTCGCGGCGCGAGCGGACGCGGCCGGGCGGCGCGGGGGCGGTTCCGTCGGAGCGGCTGCCCGGCCTGCGGGGAAGGTTCAGGAAGACCAGCTCGCCCGGCTCCTCTCCCCGGATGCGGATGCCGCGAGCCATGAGGTCGCCGCCCGACTTTGTGTACTCCTTGGCGCCCGTGGCGAACTGCACGACGTACGGCTGGTCGGCCCGCAACCCCTTGGGGAAGACGAGCGTGTCGGCGGCGGGCTTGTGCTTGACGACGATCAGTGAGCGGAGGCCGTCTCGGCTGATGCGCTGGTGGTAGTAGTGCGGCTCGTCGCCCTGCACGACGGGATGGAGCATGTAGGACCAGCGGCCGGCCACGCCCACGCTGACGAGGTAGCGGTAGAGGTCGGCGATCCAGCGGAGGTTGACGATGTCCTTCGGCTCGATGTAGAGGCCCCACTTGGGCGACATGGTGAGCATGCGCCGGCCGGTCCAGGGATCGTAGCGGACGCCGCTGCCCGACCAGGTGGCCAGATTGTCGAAGGCGCGGTCGGGCGTCTCAAGGTAGGAGAAGCCGTAGTTCGTGATGTCGCTGCCGGGTCCGTCGGAGTCGTAGTGCGCATCGCCCAGCCGTTGGATGCCGAAGGTGTGCGAATAGGTGCTGCCTCCGCTGCAGGTCTGCCACGACGAGCGGGGATGCTTGAGGAGCCAGGCCTCGACCTCGGCGCGGAAGGGCTGGTCCAGGTCGTAGCCCAGCGGCAGGCCGTCGGTGCGCCACTGGAAGTCGCCCCAGGCGCCGTGCTTGGTCTCCATGATGCCCAGCGACGGGTCGCCGGGGAACCAGAGCGCCCACTTCATCCCGGTCTTGGCCACGTAGCGGTTCGTCTCGGCGAAGTCCGGCCCCTCGCGGTTCCCCACCCAGATGTTGGGATGCGCGGCCCAGCCTGCGTCGTCCCACAGCACGTCCAGCCCGGCCTCGCGCATGTACTCGGTCCAGTCCATGTCGAGATAGGCGAGGCGGCCTGCGAACTGCTCCTGCAGGTTCTTGCTGTCGGCCCACCAGGCGGTGGTGAACTGCATGAGGCCGTACCAATCGTCGTGCGTCAGGTCCCAGAGGTAGGTGTACTGCCAATCATAGATGCGGCGGGCCATGTCGTCCAGGTCGCCGTTGAAGACGCCGAGGGTGACCGGAGACAGGCTGACACCCTTGCCCGGAGCCAGCTTACGGCTCGCCAGGTCCGAGAGCGCCACGGAGAGGCGCATGGGTCCGCCGGCCTCGCGGTCCACGGCGATCTTCCACGCGCCCAGCGTGTCGGGCGCCACGAAGAGGCCATCGCCGCCCTTGCCTGCCCGGCTCAGGGCGATCCACGGGACCCGGCTGATGGAGGCCGTGCTGCCCAGCTGCAGGCGGTGCGCGGCGCCGATGGTCTCCTCGAGGACCTTGCCCTGGTCGCGCTGGCTGTTGCCGCCCACCAGCGTGGTGGCTCGGTAGGGCACGGGTCCGTCGGCGGCGATGCCGAGGCCGAAGGCGCCGGCGAAGGGCCGCAACGGCGCCTCAGTGGCGGTGGGGTTCTCGACATCGGCCCACTGGCGTAGGATGGGAGTGCCGGGGAAGGCCAGCACATGGTAGCGGACCCGGAGCGCGCCCCGGCGCAGCGTCAGGTCGAGCTGGGCCGCGGGACGCCCGCCGGCGTTCACCTGCCGCGCGGACTGCCCCTCAACGCTCCAAGCCTCGCCGGACGCCTGCGCGGGCTGGGCGCCGGCCGCGCGATCGGAGAGCCGAAGCACGCGCAGGTCGACCTGCCCCTGGCCCACATGGCTCACCGTGCCGGTCAGCGTCACCACGCCCTCCTTCGGCGCGGTCCAGATCCGGAGGGCGTCGTACTCATTGCAGGGGTGCATGACGCTGGGACCGATGTGCGGGGTGATCCCCGGCGACCGGTACCCGCTCTGCTCGCTGGGGATGCGGATCTTCTGGCCCGTGTTCGTGCTCAGCTCCACGCTGTCCATGGCCGCCACGAAGCCGGTGCCGGGCGCCTGGACGCAGTACTCCCACTGGGCGTTGGGGTCGGGCTGGGTCTCATCGGCAGACCGGATGACGGAGCCGTCGGCGTAGGTCAGCACGATGGGCCAGTCGATCTGGTCGCTGGTGTAGTCGCCGTGCGCACCCGCCGCGAAACCGAGCCGATCGCCCTTGGCCACCTTGAACGAGAGCTTCTCGCCGTCCAGCGCCAGTGGGCCGCCGGTGGGGAAGGTCTTCTCCCATGCCGTCTGGACGGTGAAGCGCTCGGGCGGGCCGGGCGCGGTGAAGGCCAGCGCATCGACGGCGCCCTTCTCACCGACATGCTCGCGGGGCGGGACGGTGGTCCGGTTGGAGAGCCGAACGATGCGGAAGCGGCCCTGACGGCACTCGAGGGTCAGCTGCACCTGCCGGGCGCCCACCGTCCAGCGGCCCGGGCCGGCCGGACCCGCGAAGGCATCGGCGACCTTCACGCTCCGTGGGGCGGCGCCCGCGCCGGCAGCGCCGACCACAGCCGCCAGCGCCGCGGCAATAGAGAAGAGGTAGGGTCGTGCCACGATCAGCCTCCCAGCGGACGGGTCATCAGGCGGCCTCGCCCGGATGGCTGAGTCTACCCGCAGGGGTGAGGAGGTGAGGAGGTGAGGAGGTGAGGAGGTGAGGAGGTGAACGGGTGACGGGGGTGAACGGAATGAGCAGATTGGC
>CAJBBX010000116.1 GCA_903951425.1 uncultured Chthonomonas sp. | reverse complement strand
CTCCAGACGAACAGGAAGCCCTGGAGGCTCATGGAGAGCACCAGCGAGGCTGGTATGGCGCCGCTACGGCCGCTGGCGAGGGCGCCCGAAAGCGTCAGCAGTTCGCTGATCGCCAGTGCGATGAGCCAGCCCCGGAAGACCCAGGTGCGTCCGAGAGAGCTGAGGTCAGCTTTGCACAGCGCCGACAGCGCCATCACCTGCCGGCGCCATCTCGCTGTAGGCCCTTGAGAACCCATTGGCTTGGTCAGCCTCCAGTAGCTGTAGGAAAGCATCCTCCGTCTGCGCCCGGGCGGACGTGACGGACAGCACCTCAAGCTCGTGTTGCGTGGCCAGCGCGAGAAGCGAGGCCAGCGGCGCGGCGAGTGTGGCGTCAGGGTCCAGTGCCACGGAGGCCCACGGTCCCGTGCGCTGCACGGCCCGCACGGGGGGCAGCACTCGGGCCTCGGCCTCCCACGACGCAAGGCGAGCTTCGGGACCGTCAAGCTCGACCTCGATCGTGTTGCGGCCGATGGTGCGCTTCAGGTCGGCAACTGAACCGCAGTAGATCACCTTGCCGTCGTGCATGATGCCCACATGGTCGCAGACGCGGTCGATATCAGACAGGATGTGCGACGAGACGATGATCGTCTTCTCCTGCCCGAGTTCGCGAATGAGATCCAGCGTGTACTTCCGGGCCGCGGGGTCGAGGCCCGCCGTGGGCTCGTCCCAGATCAGCAGTTCGGGATCGTTCATGAGCGCGGCTGCGATGCCCAGCCGCGTGGTCATGCCCGTGGAGAGCGTCTTGATGGGCTGGGCTGCCGCGCCGAGGAGGTCAACGGCGCGGAGCAGGGCTGCCAGCCGGGGCTTGCGGAGGCCGGCGTCCATGCCGAAGAGCTGCCCCACAAGGTCCAGATAGCCGATGGGCGTGAGCGTCGGCGGGAACTTTGGGTTGGTGGGCAGGTAGCCGATCCGCTGCCGGACGTTGGAGGAGTTCGGGCTGACCTTGTCGCCAAAGAGGGTCACCGAGCCTGCAGTGGGCGACTGAAGGCCCATCACGAGCTTAAGCATGGTAGTCTTGCCCGCGCCGTTCGGGCCGAGCAAGCCAAACACCCACCCAGGCTCTACAGCCAGATTGACGCCGTTTACTGCAATTAATCGGTTATTGTAAATCTTGGTCAGGTTGTTGGTCTGAAGGAGTGCCACGTGGGCCGCCTCGCTTTTCAGGCTGGGAGCGCTGGAAGGTCGTCGATTGGGTCGCCGCCTTCCGGTGATGGCTCGCACACGTCCTCCAGCATCATCTTGCTGATCCGAACGTGCTCCGGGATGTCGATCGGGTACTTGCCGTCAAAGCAGGCTCGGCAGAAGCTGTTCTTGTGCATGCCGATTCCTCTGACGACCCCTTCGAGGGAGAGGTAACCCAACGACGTGGCGCCGATCATCCGCCGGATGTCCTCGACGGAGTGCTTGTGCGCCACGAGTTCGTCCTGGTCGGCCATGTCGATCCCGTAGTAGCAGGGGTACTTCACGGGCGGCGAGCTGATGCGGACATGGACTTCCTTGGCCCCGGCCTCCAGGAGCATGCGAACCAGTTTGCCTGTGGTGTTGCCGCGCACGATGGAGTCGTCCACCATGACCACGCGGCGGCCGTCCAACACATCGCGCAACGGCGTGTACTTCAGCTTGGCGCCAAGCTCGCGCATCCGCTGGTCGGGCTGGATGAAGGTGCGCTGGATGTAGCGGTTCTTCACCACGCCTTCGCTGTATGGCAGGCGGGCGGCCTCGGCGTAGCCCAGTGCAGCGGGTATGGCCGAGTCGGGGATGGGCATGACGATCTGCGCGCCCGGCGCCGGATGCTCGCGGGCCAACTCCTGCCCCATGCGGCGGCGGGCCTGGTGCAGCGTACGGTCGAAGATGCGGCTGTCGGGCCGGGCGAAGTAGATGAACTCGAAGATGCAGGTGGCGTGGCGGGCTGTGGGCACGACCTGCGACTCGACGACGCCCTTGTCGTCGATCGTGACCATCTCGCCCGGCTCGATCTCGCGGACGAACTGCGCCCCCGTGACGTTCAGCGCACAGGTCTCCGAGGCGACCGCGTAGGCCGTCGGGCCGATCCTGCCCAGCGATAGGGGGCGGATTCCGTGCGGGTCGCGGACGGCGATCAGCCGGTCCTTGGTCAGCACCACGAGCGAGTAGGCGCCCGAGACCCGGCCCATCATGGTCCGAATGGCGTCCTCGATGGAGCCGGTCCAGCACTCAGCCAGGATGCGGGCGATGACCTCGCTGTCGTTGGTCGTATCGAACTGGGTGCCCTCGTTGGTCATCTTGTCGCGGAGGGCCTGCGTGTTTACGAGGTTGCCGTTGTGGGCCACCGCGATCTGCCCGGCGGGCGCCGTCAGCAGGATCGGCTGGGCGTTGCGCACCACGGCAGAGCCCATCGTTGAGTAGCGGGTGTGGCCGATGGCGATGTGGCAGGGGCGGAAGCGCTTGAGGCGCCTCTCGTCGAAGACCTGCGTTACGAGGCCCATCTCTTTGTGGACGCGCACCGTGACGTCGTCGGCCACAGCGATGCCGGCGCTCTCCTGTCCGCGGTGCTGCAGGGCGAAAAGACCGAAGTACGTGGTACGGGCGACGTCCTCGCCACGGCCAAACACGCCGAAGACGCCGCACTCATCGTGCACGCCGTCCTGTCGCCACGAATCCATGCTCAGGCGCCTTTCGCGGTCATCAGTGAGGTGATAGAACCCTCATGCTTGGCCTTCATCTCCCCAACGGCCTCGTCGAGCAGCAATTGGCCGTCGATCGTAACGCGGAGCCTGTCGCCGCCCGCGGTGCCGATCCACTGCGCCGTGACGCCGAACTGCTCGGCCATCTTCTCGAACTGGCCCATGGCCCGCTCGCTGGCGAGCGAGACGACCACGCGGGACTGCGCCTCGCCGAAGAGCACCGCGCTCGGTGGCAGCTGCCCGAACTGGTCATACCGCATCAGCACGGAGACGCCCATGCCGCCGGTCATGCAGCTCTCTGCCAGCGCGACTGCCAGGCCCCCGTCGGAGCAGTCGTGTGCCGAAGCGACCAGGCTCGACCGGATGGCGGCGATCAGGCAGGCCTGGAGGCGCTTCTCTGCCTCGAGGTCGATTGAGGGCGGCCGGCCGGCCTCGAGCTTGTGGACCACGGCCAGGTACTCGCTGCCGCCCAGCCCGCCGGTGGGGTCGTTGTCCGCGCGGAGCAGGAAGACCGGGCGGCCCTCCTCGGCGAAGGCCATGCCGCAGCACTTGGTGACGTCGTCCAAAATGCCCAGCATGCCGATCACCGGCGTGGGGAAGATGGCTCCCTCCGGCGTCTCGTTGTAGAAAGAGACATTGCCGGAGACGACTGGCGTGTCGAAAGCCTCGGTGGCTTCGGCGATACCCTCCACGGCCTTGCGGAACTGCCAGAAGACATCAGGCTTTTCTGGATTCCCGAAGTTGAGGCAATCGGTCACTGCCGCGGGGCGAGCGCCCGTGCAGGCGACGTTCCTGGCAGACTCGGCCACGGCGATCTTGCCGCCCACATACGGGTCCAGCATGCAGTACCGGCCGTTGCCGTCGGTCTTTACGGCGATGCCCTTTGCCGAGCCGCGCACACGCAAGACTGCCGCGTCGGCCGCGCCACAGCCCAGGACCGTCTGCGTCTGGACCATGGAATCGTACTGGTCGGTGACCCAGACCTTCGAGGCGATGGTGGGCGACGCCAGCAACTGCATCAGGACCTCGGCGTACGACGTCGGTTCGGGCAGCAGAAGCGGATCGACCGCTTGGACACGGGCGAGGTACTCGGGGTCCCGGGTCTCGAGGTGGTAGGTCGGGCATCGGTCGGTGAGGGCGTCCGCCGGGATCTCCGCGGCCAGCGTGTCGCCGTCGAAGATGCGCAGCAGCCCACCGTCGGTGACGTGGCCCACCACGACCGCGTTGAGGCCCCACTTGCGGAAGACGCCCGCCACGCGCTCTTCGGTGCCCTTGCGGCAGACCGCCAGCATCCGCTCCTGCGACTCGGAGAGCATGACCTCATAGGGCGTCATGCCCGTCTCGCGGCGCGGAACCTTGCTGATGTCCACCGTCATGCCGAGCCCGCCCTTGCTGGCCGTCTCACTGGTAGAGCAGGTGAGGCCGGCGGCGCCCATGTCCTGGATGCCGACCACGTCGCCGGTGGCCAGGGCCTCCAGCGTGGCCTCGATGAGCAGCTTCTCCATGAAGGGGTCGCCCATCTGCACGTTGGGGCGGCGGCTCTCGGAGTCGGGCCCTAACTCGACCGAGGCGAACGTGGCGCCGTGGATGCCGTCGCGGCCCGTCGCCGAACCCACGTAGAGTACGGGGTTGCCCACACCCTCAGCGCGGGCGCTGGCGATAGAGTCCATATCGACGACACCGACGGCCATGGCGTTGACCAGCGGGTTTCCGCTGTAGCAGTGGGAGAAGACCACCTCGCCGCCGACGGTGGGTACGCCCACGCAGTTGCCGTAGTGCGCGATGCCCTCGACGACGCCCTCGAAGAGGAACCTGTTCCTCGACGCCTCGCGGCTCTTGCCCGTGATCGTGCCGAAGCGAAGGCTGTTGAGGTTGGCGATGGGCCGGGCGCCCATGGTGAAGATGTCGCGAAGGATGCCGCCGACGCCTGTGGCCGCGCCCTGGAAGGGCTCCACGGCCGACGGGTGGTTGTGGCTCTCCATCTTAAAGACGATGCCCAGGCGATCGTCCAGCGGGACCACGCCCGCGTTCTCCAGCGAGCCCTCCTCCTGCGCTTTCCGGTACGTCTTGAAGAGCGCCAGAATCGGGCGGGAAAACTTGTAGCCGCAGTGCTCGGACCACATCACCGCGAACATGCCTAGCTCGGTCCCGGTCGGTTCGCGGCCCAGGATCCCCTCAATCTGCTGATACTCCAGGTCGTTCAGGCCCATCTCTCTGTACGTTTCGGGAGCGATCAACTCAGGACTCCTTGTGGTGCACGATATCGCTGTTGCCGGGACGAATCCAAGCCGCCACGGGACCGTCCGATCCCGCGGCCTGCAAGTCAGGAGTATACCGCAGCCTATGCTGCCTGGACCGGGGGGCTCAGGCCGTGGGCGCGGCCCCGGCTCGGGCTCGGCGGCGGCGGAGCATCCCGACGATCTGGCTCGTTTCGTCCATCTTGAGGGCAAATGCCGCGCCGAAGTAGACGCCGACGAAGACGCCGCCGCCCGCCAGTAACCGGAGCAGGGCTCCGAGCTTGACGGCGGCAAGCCCGCTACCCAGGGCCGGAGCAAACTCGACGAGGCGAAGCGTCGCCCACCCGGCTGCACCGGCGATGGCGCTGGCCGCGCAGATGAGAACTGCCGACCGGACGATGCCCGCCGAGCCGATGCCGGATAGGCGGCGGGAGAGGACCGTCCCCATGGCCAGCATATGCAGCGTGGCGGCCACGGTGGTGGCCAGCGGGAGGCCCACCATCCCCAGATGGAGGCCGTTCATGAAGAAGAGGTTGGTCGGGATGAAGATCAGCGTCACCACCGTGCCCACGACCACCGGCGTCACGGTGTCCTGCAGCGCGTAGAACCCGCGGCTCAGCACTCCCTGCGCGGCCCAGGCGAAGAGGCCGATGGAGTAGTAGGTAAGCGCCACGACCACCATGTCGGTGTCGGCCTGGCGGAATACGCCGTGTTGCAGCCAGAGGGCGATCGCCGGGTGGCCCAGCAGAACGAGTCCCGCCGAACTGGGGATCGTCAGGAACAAGACGAACCGCATGCCCTGGTTTACAGTGTTGCGCATGCCGCCGAAGTCCTTGCGGGCGGCCTGCGCGGCCATGGTTGGGAAGATGGCGATCGCAAGCGCCTGCCCGAAGATGCCCAGGGGCGCTTGCATCAGCAGCGCTCCGCGCTGGAGGGCGGAGACGGGGCCCTGGCCCAGCGAGGAGGCGAAGATCTTATTGAACAACATGCTCACCTGCGGGAGCGCGATGCCGAAGATGACCGGCAGCATGAGCTTCCAGACGCGCATAACGTCCGGGTCGCGCCAGGCCAGCGAGGGCGTGAAGTGCATGCCCAGCTTGCGGACGCCGATCAGCTGGATCACGAAGTTGCCGATGACGGCGCCGCCAAGCGCGCCCCAGCAGAGCCCCTCAGGCCCCAGCGTCGACCCCAGCGCCATCCCGCCCACGATGATGCCGACGTTGTAGATGTTTGGGCCCAGCGAGGGCACAAAGAACTTACCGTGCGCCTGTTGGGCGCCCATCATCAGTCCGCCCAGAAAGAAGCAGATCTGCGCGGGCAGCACGATTCGCGTCAGACGGACCGTCTCGGGGATCAGGCTCGGTGCAAATCCGTAGCTCGTGAGACGAACCAACTGGTGCGCCAAGAGCTCGCCCACGATCACCACCACGGAGACCACGAGGAACATGACGCAGGCTACGGTGCTGAAGATGCGCCACGCCTCTTGCCGCCGACCCAAAGTGATCTTCTCGGTGAAGACGGGGATGAAGGCCGATGAGAGCGCGCCGCCGGCGATGAGGTAGAAGAGCAGATCGGGCACGTTGAACGCCGCGTAGTAGACGTCCGAGCCTGCGCCCTGGCCGAACTTGCCGGAGATGATGGCATCGCGCACGAAGCCCAGGACGCGGCTCGCGAACATGGACACCATCATGACCGCTGCGGCGCCCGCCATGCGCCTGCTGGTATCGTTTCGGCCCGGTTGCTGGGCGGCCTCGGTGGTCTCGCTCATTCTGCGGCAAGTCTACCAGATGGGCCGCCGGGAGCCGGGCGTGATGCTGCCCAGGATCGTTGGATCCGAGGCCCCGGTTGCGCTGGGCACGTTGCCCGGCAGGCCCCGAAGCGTCATAGCCGCCAGGACGGCAAACGCGACGGACTCCTTCGCGGAGGCGTCGACGCCGAGGGCATCGGATGTGGTCACGACACAGTCGTCGAGGTTCGCACGCAGTTGTGCCATCAGGGCCGGGTTTTGTGTACCGCCACCGCAGGCCACCACCTGCGCCCCGGCGCCGAAGCCGGGCAGCCATCTCCTGTACGCATCGGCGATGGATCGGGCGGTCAACTCGGTGAGCGTGGCCACAATGTCGGTCCCGTGGACGCCCATTGCGTGCGCCGTCGGCAGGACCGTGTTGCGGAAGTACGCTTCACCGAACGCCTCGCGCCCGGTACTCCTGGGCGGCGGCGTTGCATAGTAGGGCGTCTCGTCGATGAGCCGCCGCACCATGGCGTCACTCGCACGTCCGGTGCGGGCGAACCGGCCATCGACATCCATCGAAACACCTCCACCGCTGACGTAACTCGCGGCGGCATCGATTAGCATGTTGCCGGGCCCCGTGTCGAACGCCACGATGTCGCGGGTAGTCCGTCCGCGCCGAAGCCAGGTGACGTTGCCGATCCCGCCGATGTTCTGGACAGCACGATCAACGTGGTCGGCGCTCAGGGTGAGCCAGTCCACCATGGGAACCAGGGGCGCGCCTTGACCGCCAAGCGCCATGTCCGCCGACCTGAAGTCGGAGACCACCGTGCAGCCGGTCATGGCGGCAATGACCGCCGGATTGCCGAGTTGCAGGGTGCCTCGGCAGGCGTATTCGCTGAGGTCGACAGCGTCAGGCTGGTGCCAGATCGTCTGGCCGTGGCTGCCGATGACGTCGACATCGCCGAGGTCCATGTCCAGGGAGGCGCACAGGTCGACTGCGGCCTGGCCGAAGGCCCAGCCCAGGGCCTGATGCAGGGCGCAGAGCTTGTCGGCGCCGTAGTCGCCTGGAACGCAAGCGGCCAGAATCGCGGAGCGCAGAGCGTCTGGATGGGGGGCAGAGCGCGCGGCCAGGACGTCCGGCGGGCCGCCCGGCTGCAGCCGTACCCGCACCAGTGCGGCATCGATCCCATCGGCCGAGGTACCGGACATGAGGCCGATGGCCAGGACCGAACCGTCGCCATCCATACGCTCGTAGCCCTCCTGCGGCGCCCAACGGGAACCCCGGCAGGGCGTCGTCTGCTATAATCCTAAGTGATTCGGCAATCCAGTTGGTGAGGTGATGACCGTGCCAGTGTACGGGTACGAGTGTACGCGCTGCAAGGCCACGTTTGAGGTCACGCAGCGCATGTCGGACGCTCCGCTGAAGGAGCACGATGATTGCGGTGGTGAGTTGCGGAAGCTCGTCTTCCCTGTGGGTATTGCGTTCAAGGGCTCAGGCTTCCATGTGAACGACTACGCCAGAAAGAGCAGCACCGTCGCGGGCAAGTCCGAGCCGGAGAAGGCTCCTGTCGCCGCTCCTGCCAAGCCGGAGACCCCGCCAACCGCCACACCGGCGCCGTCAACGCCGGCAAAGACCACCGAGTAGCCTGGCGGCTACCGGAGTGGGAACCAAGCGGAGCGCCGCTCTGGCGCTCCGCTGCTTTGCATCTGGCCGGCGCTGGGTGCCCAGTGCAGCCTTCAGGTAGTCGCGGATTCGCGTGACCGCCCGCAGGTGGTGCACCTCGGTCCGGTCCTGCACCCCCAACCATTGGGTAGCGTCGTTAGGTAACGCCGTGTCCGACCTCCCCGATGGTATGCGCCGACGCCGGCAGTGGTAGTCCCTGGTGCTCTACCGAACAGCCGGCGCCGAGCCGTGTCGATATAGAGGTGGGGCGCAGGCAGTGCTGTCCGAGTGCCCGGTAGCCTGCAGCGCCCGAAGCGACCTCGCTACTTGCCGATCTTGAACATCTTGGTCCCGCAGGTGGCGCAGGTACCGGTGGTCGCGGGCTTGCCGTTCTTCATCGTGATGCTCGTGGGATCCTTCATTTCCTTCTTGGCCTTGCACTTGACGCAATAGGCTTCCATACGTGATCCTCTCCGTCCGAGATGGACTGTGATTGCTGACATCAGGTTCGATGTGCGTCAGGCGGTTCCTGCGTGCACCGTCGCACGAGCCTTGCCTCTCGACCCAACTGGGCGAGTCCGTGTCCAGGCTGCCAACAGGTTACCCCGTGCGGCGCCCGTGAGGACGATGCATGGCTAGTTTCGCCGTGGTCCGGCGGTTCACCTTCGTGGTTAGGCGCCATTTTCGCTTCGGCGGCATTGGAGTTCGGCCGGACCAGTCTGGCGGTCCGCGGGTTGCTAAGCGATGCACGGCTCAAGTATAATGACCCGCAACGACGACCCGGCGACTTTCGGGCGGCAGACCAATGAAGGTCGTGCGTAGCCCAAACCGGTCGACAATGTGAGTACGGAGATCCGTGTGGACCTTGACCTGCAGCAGCAACTCAGACCCGCGCACTCCCGTTACCTCGATATGTCGGATCGCGAGATCGTCGCCAGGGCCCAGCGCGGCGAAGAACTGGCAGCGGAGTACTTGCTCTACAAGTACCGCAACCTGGTACGGACCAAGGTCAAGTCCTACTTCTTGGTCGGCGCCGAGAAGGAGGACCTCCTCCAGGTCGGAATGATCGGCCTCTGGCAGGCTGTGGTAGATTTCAGTTGCGACCGCGCGATCTCCTTCCCGGCTTTCGCGAAGGTCTGCATACAGCGGCACATCATCACCGCGATCAAGACGGCGACGCGGCAGAAGCAGATGCCGCTCAACACATCGCTCCCGTTGGAGACATCCTCCGACGACAGCGGGCCCGACTGGTCCTTGGCCGACGTCCTCTGTTCGACCAGTTCACCGGATCCCGAGGGCATCGTCCTCCAGGTCGAGGATACGCGCCGGCTCCACCAGATGCTTCAGCATATGCTCAGCGACTTCGAGTGGCGCGTGTTGGCCGGGTACCAGATCGGCAAGTCCTATCGCGAGATCGCCGTGGAGCTTCAGTGCAAGACGAAGTCCGTTGATAATGCCCTGGCCAGAATCAAGCGCAAGGTCTCGTGCGTGCCCCTTGGCCTGGCCAACCTGAGCGAGCTGCTGGTGAACCACGCCAGGTGAGCCTGGCTTTGCCACATTTGATGCGGCGAGAGCGCCCCGCCCTTTGCGGCGGGGCGTACGACTGTGAGAGGGGGAGGAGATGGCTGACATCAACTTCGGACTGCTGAAGCAGCTCTGCGAGACGCCTGGCATTCCCGGGCGTGAGGAACCGATCCGCCGCCTGGTGGCTGACGCCATGCGACCGCTGGTTAGCGAGATCACCGTCGATGCGTTGGGCAACGTCATCGGCCGGCGTCCGGGCCGCTCCTCCTGCCGCGTCATGCTTGCCGCGCATATGGACGAGATCGGCTTCATGGTGAAGCACATCGATGACAAGGGCTTCGTCCGCATCCTGCCCATGGGTGGCTGGGACCCGCGCAATGTCGTCTCGCAGCGCGTCTACGTCCACACGCGGTCCGGTGAGAGCCTCCTCGGCGCGGTGATGCCCGGCGCGAAGCCGATTCACATGCAGAAGCCCGAAGACGCCAACAAGCCGCCGACCATCGACGAGCTCTTCATCGATCTGGGCATGCCCGCCGATGAGGTCAAGACCCGCCTCGAGATCGGCGACCCAGTGACCATGGCGCGCACGGCCGAGATCGTCGGTGGGAACGTGATGAGCAAGACCTTGGACGCCCGCGTCGCCGTCTTCGTCATGCTCGAGGCCCTTCGCGCCGTGGGCGACCACGAGGCCGAGGTGCTCGCCGTGGCCACCACGCAGGAAGAGGTCGGCACACGCGGCGCCCTGGTTGCCGCGCACGACCTGCAGCCGACGGTCGGTGTGGCGATCGACACCACGTTGGCCAACGACTACCCGGGTCCCGCCGACTACGACGCTGTCACGCGGCTAGGATCCGGCGTGGGCATCAAAATCCTGGACTCGTCGCTGATCTGTAACCCGCGGCTGGTTCGCCACTTCCGCGACCTGGCCGAGGCCAACAGCATCAGCCACCAGATGGAGATCCTGCCCAGGGGCGGCACGGACGCCGGTGCGATCCAGCGGTCGCGCGGACCGGTCGCGAGCATTACCCTCTCCATCCCGTCGCGCTACGTGCACACGGTGAACGAGATGGCCTGCCTGAAGGACATCGAGGCCGCGATCCAGCTCCTTTCCGTCTACCTGCGGCACGCCCATGAAGGGCGCTACGGCTTCGAGGCGGACCTGGGCTGATGATCGTGGACGGGCGCACATGAGCCGGGTGACGATCCTGGGTGCGGGTAGCTGGGGCACCGCCCTGGCCTCGATCCTGCAGCATCACCACCCGGTGACGCTCTGGTCGCGGGATATCGACTTGGCTCGCGCCATCGCCGGCGATCGGCAGAACCGGCGCTACCTGCCCGGCATCGACCTCGGTCCGGCAGTGGCGGTCCATACCGACCTTGCCGCCGCGCTCAAGGGGGCCGAGGCGGTGGTCCTCGCCATCCCCAGCGCAGGGATGGAGGAGGCCTGCCGGCTGGCGGCGCCCCTGGTCCCGCGCGACGCCCTCCTCGTCAGCGCCTCGAAGGGCCTGACCGAGGTGGGCGGCCTGCGCATGTCGCAGGTGATCGGCCGCTCCCTCGACGGCGCATGGGACACGGAAGGCTCATCGCATCGCGTTGCCGTGATCTCCGGGCCGAACCTGGCGATGGAAGTCGCCATGGGGCACCCGTCCGCCACGGTGGCAGCCTGCCAGACATCCGCGTTGGCGGAGCGCTGCCGCGCGCTCTTCATGGGCCCGACGTTCCGCGTCTACTCGTCGGATGACGTGGTCGGCGTCGAACTGGCCGGGGCCATGAAGAACGTGATCGCCATCGGGTGCGGCGTCTGCGAGGGGCGAGGCTATGGCGACAATACGCGGGCCGCGCTTATGACGCGCGGGTTGGCCGAAATCACGCGCCTGGGCCTGGCGCTCGGGGCGAAGCAGAGCACGTTCCTGGGCCTCGCCGGCGTAGGCGACCTGATCGCCACGGGCGGAAGCAAGCTCTCGAGAAACTACCGGGTCGGCGTAGGGCTGGGCAAGGGGCGCGCGTTGGCCGACGTGCTGTCTGACATAGGCCAGGTCGCCGAGGGAGTGCCGACCACACGGGCCATGTGGCGACTGGCGGGCAGCATGGGCGCCGAGATGCCCATCACCCGCTCCATGTACGGCCTGCTGTTCGAGGAGATGGCGGTTGACCACGCCGTCGAGGAACTGATGCTGAGGCCGCCCAGGGCCGAGGGTTAGGGCGTCGGTCCGGGACGGCTACCGCGGTCGCCGGACAGCAGCAGTTGGACGCCCTTCCCCGCCACCATGGAGCCGCAGAGGCAGGCCAGCAGCAGGATCGCCAGGCGTGTGAGGAGCCGCACGAAGGCGGAGCCCAGCGCCATGGCGGAGGCGGCTGAAGCGCCGCCGGCATCGGGGATGCCCGCCTTGGGGTCAGCCAGCATCCCGAAGGCGATCTTAAGCACGATGCCGATCACCCCGATGCCGATCACGAACGCCAGCACCCCTAGCGTCTGTTGTGTGCGGTTCAGGCCGGAGCCTGCCATCAGCGTCCATCCTCGCTATGCGTGTGAATGCCCGCGTGTGTGTGCGGGTGGGCATGGCTGTCATCGTCGTGAGCGTGAGCATGCGTATGGATCAGGTTCGCGCGCTCCAGCAGCTCCAGATCGTCAAGTATGGCTCCAGCCGCCCCGTCAGCAACGAGGCCGCTGCCCTGCCCGAGTACGATGGCTCGGTCGGCCACCTCGGCGGCCAGGTGGAGGCTATGCGTGGCGGCCACGATCGTCTTGCCCGCAGACGCCAGTTGGTGCAGCATGTCGATGAGCCAGCTCTCGCTCTTGGGATCAAGCCCGGTCGTCGGTTCATCCATTAGTATGACACTTGGGTTCACGGCCAGCGTACAAGCCAGGGCCACTCTTCGCTTCTCGCCGCCGGACAGCCGGAACGGGGCGCGATCCATGAGCCGCTCAATATCAAACGATGCGGCCAGTTCGTACGCCCTGCGGCGCGCTTCTCCGGCGGTCAGGCCGATGTGGAGCGGGCCGAACATCAGCTCCTCCTCCACGGTGGGGGAGAAGAGCTGCGCATCGGCGTCCTGAAATACGAAACCGACGCGGCTTCGGAACCAGCGCGACAGGGCGGCGTCGCGCAAGAGGTCCGGTGAAACCTCGCGCCCGAAGGCGAGGATGCGGCCCTCCGTCGGGGGCATCAGGACGTCCATCAGGCGGAGCAGTGTGGACTTTCCCGCTCCGTTGGCTCCCAGTAGCATCACGGTTTCGCCGCGGCCAATCCCGAACGTAACCCCGCAGAGCGCCGCAGGGCCCTGGGCGTAGGCGTAGGAGACGCCTTGGAGGGCGAATGCCGGTTCGTTGGCCGGGGTCACGGCTGTGTTCCCAGCAGCAGCGACGCCGTGGTTACGCCGCCGACGCCGGCGAGCCAGGCCCAGTCCGCCGGGGCCAGGCGCAGCTTCTCCCCTGTGACGAAGTCGCCTCGCCACCCACGCGAGACCATGGCGGCGTGGATGTCGTCGGTCAGCTTCAGCGATTTCCAGATGAGAACCGCGGCCACCGCCCCCAGGTACTGCCTGCCCTTGCCGGGTGGAGTGGCTCCCGGCGTCCTGCTGCGGCGGGCCGTCAGCATTTCGTGCAGTGTGGCGAGGATTACGGCGGTATAGCGGTAGGTCATTTCCAGCACCACCGTCAGCGAGCGAGGGGCGCCAAGGGCCCCTAGGCCGCGCAGCAGGAGCTGCCAGCGCGTGCAGGAGACCACTACCGAGACGCCCACGAGGCAGAGCAAGACGCGCGAGGTCGCCAGCGCCACGTAGCTCAGTCCGTGCGCCGTGATCGACACATAGGGGTCGCTGAGCAGGACCAGCATGGCCGGAGCGCCTCGGTCGAGGCTGAAGGCTGCCGGCAGGATGCCCGCAGCGCTGAACATCGCGGTGCCCAGGCCCGCGCGCGCCCAAATCCGTAGCGGAGGTGCACCGGAAAGGAGGCTCAGGGCCGCTACCAGTGCGGCCATGATCGCGACGGAGGCCCATGACCCGGCGCAGGCGCAGCCAACCAGCACCAGGCCCAGGCCGACGACCTTCGCCCGCGGGTCCAGCGCCTGGATCGGCCCGGGGAGCCGCGACCACTCCTCGAGGCGGAGCGAGTCAGCTCCCGCGCCCGAGATACCCGTCAGCGACCGCTCCACGAAGTCGGCGCCGCGCCGCCGTTCAGCCGCGGGTGGGTCGTCGCCGCCCTGGTCTGCCAGAAGCCAGTCCGGCAGCTTGCCCGCGCTGGGCCCGCCGCCGGTCGGCGGGTTCGGGCCGCCATCAGGCGGCAGAGCCCGCCGGCGCTTCAGCGCTACGGCCATACCTAGTCCCAGCAGCAGCGCCACCGCGCCGCCGGCCAGCCCGGAGGCGATGTACGCTCCTGGGCCCCGCCCGGAGTTGTAGTCCGGAAGCAGGTTGAAGCCCTTCCATCCATGCTTCTCGACTCGGGCGTACATGCTGGGCGTGTAGCCGGCCATCTTGCTCAAGGTGGCCTGGTCCCACTCGCCCCACGCTTCTCCGGTGGCAAGCAGGCCCAGCGGCGCCAGCGCCACCAGCAGGGCCAGCGCTATCCAACCGGGCTTCAGGCTAACATGGGAGCCGGCCTCAGTCGATCCCTCATCGCCGACCAGACCTCCGGCCTGGGCGAAGCGGAGCGCGAAGGCGGTGATCGCGCCCTCAATGAGACCCACCACCGCCAGATGGGGGATCATCAGTGCAGGAACCGTGACGCGCAGGTCGAAGGGGAAGTAGAGCGCGCGGCCCGCCGCGTCGTGGCTCACAGCGGGTTGGATGCCGAGAAGGATCGCCGTCAGCAGTGCGGCCATATTGGCGCCGAGGTAGCCCGACACGAAGGCCGCCACGGCCCGGCGGCGGGCGGAGCAACGCCCAGCAGCGATGGCTCGGTAGGCGGCATAGCCCACCAGCGGCATGGCGAAGGCCATTGTGAAGCTGTTCGCGCCCCATGCCAGCACGCCGCCGTCGCCGAAGAAGAGCGCCTGCACCAGCAACGCCACGCTGGCCGCCATGATGGCGGCCCAAGGACCCAGGAGGATCGCCACCATCACAGCGCCTACAGGGTGTGCGGTGGTGCCGCCGATCACGGGTACGTTGAACATCTGGAGCACGAAGCAGAATGCCGAGGCCATGGCCAGGAACGGGGCCTGCCGCGTGTCGAGATCGAGCCGCAGGCGCCTGGCCGAGTACCACCAGGCAGGGGCCATTGCTGCGCCGGCGGCAGCGCATGTGGATGGACTGATCATCGCGTCAGGGATGTGCAATCAGCGCCTCCTGCCCAACCGGTCAGCCTCGCGCATGCTTGGTCCGGGCGATGATATGCTCCTGCATTTCCCGGTCGAGAAGGCGGAACTGCTGGCTGAAGCCCGACACCCGCACGCAGAGGTTCGCGTACCGACCCGGGTCCTCCTGCGCTGCCCGTAGCGTCTCTGCGCTGACGACGTTGAACTGCAGTTGGCCCACCCGCATGCGGACCGCCGCCATGAGCAGATCAGCGAACGCCTCGATGCCGCCCGACTCCAGCAGTGCCGGGTCCAGCTCCAGGATCGCCGAACTGCTGGCGGCCACACGGTGGTGGGGCAGGGCGGCCAGAGAGCGGACCACGGCGGTGAGCCCGTGCGTATCTCGGCCCTGGCCCGGCGAAACGCTGTAGGCCAGGGGTTCCCCGGCGCGACGACCGTCGGGTGTGGCGCCGGTGGCGCGGCCCATGGGGAGCATGAGCGTGAACGTGAAGAGGTGCGTGAAGAACCGCCCGCCTCGAACGGTCTGGTGCCCGTCCAGTACGTCGCAGTACATACCCACGAGCCGAGCGGCCATCGCGTCCGGCGCCGGGTCATCATTGCCGTACCGGGCGCAACGCATCATCCGGCCGCGCAGCGCCTCGTGGCCCTCGAAGTCTGCGCCCAGTGCCGTCAGAATCGCGTCAGCGGTTGCCGAACCCTCGACGTATAGCAGCTGGTTCAGGGCTGCCAGGCTGTCGGCCGCATTGGGGACCCCCATGGCTGCGCTGGAGTGGTAGTTGTACCGGGCGCCGCCCTCCATGATGTCCATGCCGCGGCCGATGCAATCGTCCGTCAGGATCGAGAGGTAGGGGAGCCGGTACTGCGCCTGGTGGGCGGTCTCGGCCGAGTTGGAGCCGTAGACAGACCACGCCGCGAAGTGCTCGAGTTGACGCCTGAATGCCGTCACCAGGTCGTCCATGCAGGCGCACTGGCGCAGGTCGGGCCCCGCAGGGCCGATCTGGCGGCCGTCGCGCGGGTCGCGGCCGCCATGCAGCGTGAGCTCCAGCACGCGGGCTAGGTTGATCCAGTGGCTTACTGCGTGGGGCGAGGCCTTGCCCGGCACCGTGATCTCGATGCAGCCGATGGCGGCGTACCCTCGCGCATCCTCGATCGGGACGCCGTGATCTACCAGCGCCGGGACCAAGGCTTCGTCGTTAAAGAAGAACGGAATGCCTCCGCCCCGGGCCACGAGGTCAAGGCACCGTGTGACGAATGGGCGTGGCGAGCCGTTGTGCAGGCGCGCCGAGAGGCACCGCACGAAGTCCATCGCCTCGGTCACATCGAGCACAAGGTAGCTCAGCGGGTTCACGGCGTCGGAGCCGTCGGGGTGTTGACCGCCCACCATCATCTGCTGGACGTCGTAGGGCATGTAGAGCTTAAGCCATAGCTCCGCCAGCAGGTCGGATGCCTCGGCGAGGGTAGTGCGCCCGGCGGCAAGGTCGGCCTCCAGGTAGGGCCACAGGATCTGGTCGATGCGTCCGATCCCGTTGGCGTTGACGCCGTCCTCCCACACCGTGACCATGTGCGCGAACCAGAGCGACTGCACGGCCTCGGCGAAGGTCCGTGCCGGCTGCGCGGGCACTCGCTCGCAGATCTCGGCCATGGCCTGCAGGCGTACTCGCGTCGGTTCGTCGGGCGCCCCAGCCGCCTGGGCGCGCAACGCTTCAACGTGTCGGAGACCCATCGCTTGAGCGGCGTCGGCCACGGCTCGGAATGCCCAGAGGGCTGCAAGCCGTTGCGGCGATTGCGGATCGGCCGGGCTCTGCGCGGCGATGCTCGCGTCGATGCGGACGAGGATGCCCGAGAAACCCTCGGTGAGTACTCGGCCGTAGTCGCGGATACTGTGGTTCAGGTCGGTGCCCCAGACCTGCACGATGGCCCGTTCCTGGGCTTCGCGGAGCTCGGGCGGCCAGCCGGCCACGCCGGCCAGAGACTGCCAAGCGAAGGGCTGCGAAGCCACCCAGCCGCGCATCTCCTCGACGGCCCCGGCGGGCATGCCTGCCGCGACGGCGCGATCAACCACATCGGCTCCGAGATGTGAACGGAAGCCGATATAGCTGTGGTCGCCTCCATGCTCTCCGGCCAGGGAGGTCTCCGGATCGGTCGCAGGCGGCGTCTCGCAGATCACTGCGGCCAGCGACCGGCCGAACCGCTCGGGCAGGGAGGCGCCGTCCGCGCGGATCCATTCCCGGAGGAAGTAGTAGTCTCGCCAAGAGGCCAGGAGCGGCTGCGTCGGCGTTTCCATACGCCGCTGTCGTAGCGTAGCCAGACGGGGTGAGAGCCGGAAGCGGTCGCTGCTCAGCATCGTCGCGTTCTCCTCACAGTGGTCGCCCTTAGGATACTCCCTGCACGCATTCCGGCGCGAGGCTTTCAGATTGTAGCGGGAAGTCGGCTCTCAGGCCGCGCCAATCTGGACGCGAATATGGATGCGTGGTAGACTGACAGCGTAAGGCGATTCTGCAATGGAGGGTATACACGTGTCAGGATTTTCCATTGAGGAGATGAAGGCGGCCAACTGGCGCCTTCAGTTCACCGTGACGATGACCGACGAGTTCGCCTCGTTGGCCAAGCTGCTGACGGATGATGATCCGAGGAACGCCGTGCTTGAGCATGCCAGCCAGTGCTCGGACGTCGTTGTCCGCCTGGGCGGCCTGGCCCCGGTGGTTCCGATCAGGCCCGAGTACCACCGCGGCATGACCGACGCGGTGCCCATCGCGAAGATGGACGGTAGCGGATCGATCCTCTGCAACCGCCGCGGCCGGCCGAACCGGGAAGCGCGCGACTACATGCTGGCCGAGAATGCCCGCATCGACTGGACCCAGAGCCGGTTCGTTAAGAAGGGCTAGCTCTGCCGGGCATTGTTTTGGGTGTCATCCGTCGTGGCGTACCGATGGGCGTTCACCGGCTTTTGGAGCAGGGGACGAAATACGGAGCGGCTCCTGAGCTAGCTGCATGAGTGCATCTTCGTCCCCTGCTCACCATGTTACTGCCGCGCCGGCGCCGGAACCGGAAGGCCTTGGCGCAATTTACCACAAGGTTCTGACGCCCGGGTCCGTCGGTTGACGCCCGGGCGTTTCGTTCGCCATACTGCACGCGATATGCGCGCCGATACTCCCCCTGCCGTGCACATGCGGAACATCACCAAGCGGTACCCCGGCGGCGTGGTGGCCAACATCGAGATCTCCCTGACGGTGCTTCCCGGGACAGCGCACGCCGTCGTCGGCGAGAACGGCGCCGGCAAGTCTACGCTGATGGGGGTCCTCTACGGCAGCGTCCTGCCCGATGCCGGCTCCATCGAGATCGGCGGCGCACCCGTGTTGCTTCGCCGCCCTGCCGACGCGATCCGGCACGGCATCGGCCTCGTCACGCAGCACACCACCATGATCCCGGCCCTCACGGCGCTCGACAACGTGCTCCTCGGCTTCGAGCCGATCCGTTTGGGCACGCTCGACCGGCAGGCCGGCCGCCGTCGCGTGGAAGAGCTCTCGGCGCAGGCGGGGATCGAAGTCGATTGGAGCGCCTCCGCGGTGAGCCTCTCCGTTGCGGCCCTGCAGAAGGCCGAGATCGTCAAGGCGCTCTACCGTGGCGCTCGCGTTCTCATCTTGGACGAGCCGACGGCTACCCTGGCGCCGGCAGAGGCCGACCGGCTCTTCGCCGTGGTGCAGGGCATCGTTGCCTCGGGAGCGTCGGTGCTGTTCATCACCCACAAGCTGCGCGAGGTGCTGGAGCACAGCGACCACGTGACCATCCTCCGAGGCGGCGCCAACACCGGTGACCGGGTCACGTCCGAGACCAGCGCTGATGAGTTGGTCTCCCTGATGCTGGGCCCGGATAGGTCGGCCATTCGGCCGGCGGAGGGACCGCGCGAGGGTCCGCGACAGGCGGAGGTCGCCCTGCAGGTCAACGGGCTCACCGTGCGCGGGCGAGGCGGGCGCCCCGCGGTCCATTATGCCGACCTTTCGGTGCGGGCGGGAGAGGTGCTGGGCGTGGCCGGCGTCGACGGAAGCGGCCAGCGTGAGCTGGCTGAGGCCATCATCGGCCTCCGGCCCGCAATATCAGGCTCGGTCACGCTCTGCGGCGACGACGTGACCGGGCGCTCCGTGGCTTTCCGCGCGGCCGCGGGCCTCGCCTACGTGCCTGAGGACCGCCACCGCGAGGGGCTCATCCTGGACTTCGACCTCTCGGAGAACCTGCTGCTCGGCAGGCACCGCGATGCCTCGGCGGGCGGCGGCAGGTTCCTCCAGCGCCGCCGGGTGCTGGCCGACGCCGAGCGGCTGCTGACCGAGGCGGGCGTGGCGTCCGCGGGCCCGGCGGCCCTCGCATCGTCTCTCTCGGGTGGCAACCAGCAGAAGGTGGTGGTGGCCCGTGCGCTGGCTCGCCAACCTCGGGCCCTGGTCGCCATGCAGCCCACCCGCGGGCTCGACGTCGGCGCCTCGGCAGCAGTGTACGATGCCATTCGTGCGCGAACGGCCGCAGGCATGGGCGTCCTGCTCTTCTCGCTGGACCTGGACGAACTGCGCGAGGTGTCGGATCGCATAGCGGTGATGTACAACGGCCGGATCGCCGGTGTGATGGATCGCGACGAAGCCGGTGTGGATCGGCTGGGCAAGCTGATGACCGAGGGGCGGACATGATCCTGCGACGCCTCGCGCCCGCCGTCCAACCGCTACTCTCGGTGGTCGGCGCCTTCGTCATCGCGGGCGTCGTGGTATGGGCCTGCGGCGGCAGTCCGCTCGAGGCGCTGACTGCGCTCGTTCAGGGCTCCTGCGGCTCCTCCACGGGCCTCCTGCGCACGCTCTCCAAGGCCACGCCGTTGCTCCTTAGCGGGCTGGCGGTGGCGGTGGCGCTTCGGGCGGGTCTCTTCAACATCGGCGCCGAGGGTCAGTTGATCCTGGGAGCGCTGGCGGCCGCCTGGGCGGGCCATGCGTTCACCGGGCTACCCGCATGGATCCACATCCCGGTTTGCCTGGCCGCCGGCGTGTTCGTTGGGGCGCTCTGGGCGGCGATCCCCGGCGCCCTGCGCGCCTGGCGGGGGTCGCATGAGGTCATCGTGACCATCATGCTCAACTACCTCGCCATCCAGCTCGCCCACTTCTTGGTCAACGGAGCCATGAAGGACCCTGTCAGCATGGCGCCGGCCACCTCGATGGTCGAGCCTTCGGCGCGGCTCTGGGCGGCCGCGGACGGCAGCAACTTCTCGGCGGGCTTCGGGCTGGCGGTACTCGCCGCCGTCGGCGTCGCCGTGCTGTTGCGGCACACGGCGCTGGGCTTCGAGATCCGTGCTGTCGGGCTGGGGGCCGATGCCGCCCGCGTTGCCGGTGTCAACGTGGGCCGAACGATGATCTCAGCCATGGCCATTTCAGGCGGACTGGCCGGACTGGCCGGCGCGATCGAGGTGCTGGGCGTCCATCGCCGCTACCTCGATGCCTTCTCGCCGGGCTACGGTTTTGACAGCATCGCTGTGGCCCTTCTCGGAGGCGGCGGTGCGCTGGGAGTGACGCTCTCATCGCTGCTGTTTGGCGGCCTCAGCGCAGGTGCGACCCATATGGAGGCCTGGACCCACGTGCCTAGGCAGATCGCGGGCATCGTGCAGGGCGTGGTCATCTTCTCGGCCGGCGCCCGGTACCTGAAGGGACGGCGCCGATGAGCGGTCCCGAGCTCGCCGGGTTCCTCTTGCCGCTGGGCGTCTCGGCGCTCCGACAGGCCACGCCGCTCGTCCTTGCCGGCCTGGGCGGCATCTGTTCGGAGCGAGTTGGGATCGTCAACATCGCGCTGGAGGGCATGATGCTGGCCGGGGCGTTCTCCGGCCTCGCCGCCGGCCGCCTTGCAGGTCCGCTGGTCGGCGTGCTGGCGGCCGTGACGGTTGGGATGCTGGTGGGGCTCACGCACCTCTGGGCGACCCGGAAGCTACGTCTGAACCACATCGTCAGCGGCGTTGCGATCAACCTCCTCGCCCTGCACTCCACTACGTTCCTGCTGCGGCGGCTCTTTAGCCAGGCGGACCCGCCGGTCGAGGCCCGCATCGAGACCATGCTCCCCACGGCCCTGTTTACGGGTCTGGCCCTGGCGCTAGCGGTCATCTTCCATCTGGTCCTCTACCACACGCCGCTGGGGTTGCGCGTCCGGGCGGTGGGCGAGAGCGAGGCCAGCACGCGCATGGCTGGGGTCGATACGGCCCGCGTGAAGATGGTGGGCCTGGCGGCATCCGGCGTCCTGGCCGGCCTTGCAGGGGCCTACCTCTCGCTGGCGCAGGTGGGCAGGTTCAGCGACGACATGGTGAGCGGCCGCGGCTTCATCGCGCTGGCGGCAGTGGTCTGTGGGCGCTGGACGCCCCTGGGGATGGCCGCCGCGGCGCTGGCCTTCGGCGCCTTCGACGCGCTTCAGTTCCAGCTGCAGGGCAGCGTCGCACTGCCGGGCGAGCTGCTGCGGAGCATACCGTACATCGCCACGGTCGTGGCGGCCATGGCGCTCCAGCCCCGCCCGCCCGCCGATCTTGGCCGCCAGGAAGAGTAGGCCGCGCCGCTACGATCCTGTCGAGGCGTAGTGACGCTCGCCGAGCTTCCAGATCAGCAAGCACGCCGCCAGGAAGGGCGCCCCTACGCAGGGAGCCAGCCAGTTGAGCGGCGCGGGAAGCCCGCTGAGATCCGGGCGCGACAAGAGCGCGGCCAGGGGCACGTAGTTGATCGCAGCCAGCGGCACCGCCACCGTGAAGAAGAGCCGGAACCAGGGCCGGTAGATCGTCAGCGGGTACTGGGCCATCTGGTTGCCGCCATAGGTGACGATGTTCACCACCTCCAGAGACTCGATGGTCCAGAACGCCAGCGTGGCCTGCAGCACGAAGAGCGCGGCGAAGATGCAGGCGCCGCCCACGACGCAGAGGGCCAGCAGCGTCAAGCGCGCCGCGTCCCATCCGATGCCCAGGCCCATGCAGCCCCACACGAGGATGGCGGCGCCCTGTGCCAGCCGTCCTACTCGCATGATCTGCACGTCGTGGGCCGCGAGCTGGAACGCCGTGGGCAGTGGCCGAAGCAACAGGCGGTCGAAGTCGCCCGTGCGGACCATGCCGGGGAAGACGTCGAAACCCCGGGCGCCGGCCTCGGCTAACGCGAAGGCCACGTTGCTGATGCCGTACAGCACTGCCACCTCTGATAGCCGCCACCCCGGCAGCGACCCGAACCGCGCGTAGAGCGCCCAGATCGCGCCGAACTCGGCCAGCGTGGCCACCAGTTGGGAGGCCGAATAGAGCGCGAATGAGGCTCGGTACTGCCACTGCGACCGCACGGAGGCGGCGGCCAGGCGACCATAGATGCGCAGGTACCGCCGCATCGATCGGATCATCCCGGCCACGCCCCGCAACTCGTGCAACCTATGGTAGCGGCGTCACGTAGAGCCAGCGGCCAACCGCCTCCGGCCCGACGGTGATGGCCAGCGACCCGGCGCTCCGTTCGCACTTCACCTCGGTGCCGCGGCTGCCCGGCCTCGTGCCCTCGGCATAGACCTTCACCGAGGCCGGAAGGCCCACGTCGGGTATGCGAACCACGCCCTGCCCGTATACCATGGCCTGCAGGACGGCTCCGCCCGGCACGCGCCGCGCGTCCGGCACGGGCGCCCATGCCAGCTGGCCGATCGGGGCGTCGGCGTAGACGGTGGTCTTGCCGTCGACCGTGATTGCGTTGGCCTGGCTTCCCGCGAAGGCGATCAGGTTGCCCGCGCCGTCCACCCGGAAGCACATGGAGCCCTTCCCCTTGTAGGTCACGGTATGGCCGTTGACGGCGGCGCTGTTCAGCTCCAATGTGTCGTCCGGCAGCGTGATCGTTGCCATGGCAGCCTTGTCGCGCTCCTCGTTCCTGGCGAAGCCTCCCTCCCACTGCTCCTCAACCGTCCGCAGGTGGGGAGCCGCGGCCACGGCGCCGTTGGGGAACCGGCAGAAGAGGTAGGGCGTCGTGCGCGAGAGCGCCTCGGTGTTGCCCTTGCCGTCGTAGGCCCCCAGCGTGGCCAGGATATCGGTGAGTGTGCGCTCCTCGCGTCCCAGGCTCGCCGACTGGTCGTCACGCGGCCGGAAGCCCAGCGCCAAGCACAGACCGCCGCCCGGCAAGGTGCGCCGGACGCCGATGATGCGGCCTCGGCAGCGCGCCACGGGCTCGGATCCGGCCGCCGGCTCCAGCGGGTAGATGCGGTCCACCAGCATATCGGTCAGGATGGTCTGCGGCGCCACCTGCTTCAGCGCTCCCTCGAAGGCTACCTGCCGTCCCGGCGCGATGACGCCGAGGTTGTGGCCGGGCTTGGTGGTCGCGCCGAACAGCTCGGACCATGCGGCCAGCGCGGGTTCGCCTTCGTCCGTGAGCGTCGGCGGCGGGCCGCACCAGATCACACGGCCGCCGGCCCGGGCCAGTTCGCCCATCATGGCCAGCAGCCTGGCGCTGGGAAGCGGCTCAAACTGCGCCATGAGCGTGGTGAACCGGCGGCCCGCCAGCACGATGGCCCCGCCCTCCACCTTTCCGAGCTCCACCAGCTTGGCCTGGGTGATCAGGTTGGCATAGCCGTACTGCGTCATCCACGACCCGAACCGCTCCTCGGTCGCCACCAGGTCGAGCGGGTAGAGCATGAGCACGGAGACGTCGCGGTGTTGCATCTCCTGCACCATGCCGAAGAGCGGCGAGCCCGCGGCGCCGTAGACGTTAACCAGGTCCATGCGCCGGGCGTTGATGGCGTTGGGCATTCCCCAGTGGGCGCCGTAGGAGTAGGGAACCTCGTTGATGATGCCGGTAGAGCATGCCAGCGCCAGGCCGACGTAGTTGCGGTCGAGCCAGCCGCACTCGGCGTGGTCGTTGCCGTTGCCGGTGAGGAATTCGCCCCACTTGAAGTAGTCGTGGCAGGCAGACGCGGCCTGATGCACCGTGTTGGACCAGACGAAGTTGGGCGTGTATTCGTAGGCTTGGCTGTACATGTTCTCGCCATAGGCCCGCCAGTTGTCGATGGTCGGGCTCTCGGCCCAGGTAGCATGGGCGCGGGACTCGAGCTTGTGGCCCATGCGCGCCTCGGCGTGGCGCTTAGCCGCCGCGAAGAGCTCCACCACGCCGTCCTGCAGCAGGCGGTAGTAGCGCGAGCGGAACAGCTCGGTGCGGCGGGCATCCTCCGGCGCGGCGCCCATGACGTGCGAGATGCGCTCGGCGGCCGTCAGATCGTTGGCCTGGTCCTCCTGCCCGTAGGCGAAGTAGACCATGTACTTGGCCAGGTCGGCGTACTCGGCGCCGTACTTCTGGGCAAAGGTCCGCGAGAGGCCCGGCGACGCGTAGCGCATGGCGAACTGGCCGTGGTCATGGTGCCCGAAGTAGCTCCAGTCCTGCTGGATGTGCATCTCGTCCGAGTAGAGCGCGTTGAGCTTCACCCCTGCGTCGGCGTACTTGTCGATCAGCTTGTTCAGGTAGGGGAGCGCCTGCGGGCTCAGGTAGTCCATCTCGGGCGTCTTGTACTGCTGCACCACCAGCACGCGCTCCAGACCGCCCACATCGGTGCGACCCTTACCGAAGACGCGGATCTGCACCGCCGGCTTGCCCTCGACCTCCTTCTCCATCAGCTCCACGGAGGCGGTATCGGTGATCTCGCGGATGCCTTTCGGGTCCACGGCGCGGTATGGAGTGCCGCTGATGGGCGCCTCATGGAAGGCGAAGACGCGGACGCCGGCGTCGGCGATCTTGAATGGTCCTTTGTTGTTCACCCAGATCCGCTGCTGCCAGAGCTGCACGCTGTACTTGCCCGTGGCCGGGTCGCGGCGACCTTCGCGGTAGTGCATCCAGACGCCCTGCTCGCCGGTGGCCCGCGTATAGGACTTCCCGATCTCCAGCGGCGTGAGCAAGCTCAATTCCAGGCCCAGGCCATACTGCTCGGCGAACCGGCCGATCTTGGCGATGCGCTGCACATACTCGTCCATGTCCGGCATCAGGTTGCGCGGACCCGATTGGCCCGGCCGGTACTGGCTGAAGAAGTGGTCGAACGCGATGATGAGCGTCCGCTGGCCCGCGGCCTTGGCTCGCTCGCACACCTGCCGGAGGCTGGCCTCCTCCTTCTGGAAGGTGAGCGTCAGGTTGAGCACCTTGTCGGGATCCTCCAGCGCCTCGAACTCCTTGTCGCTGACGAGGATGATGCACGCCCTGCCGAGCTGGAAGCTCCAGGCGCCGGGGTACGAGACCAGTTCGCCCTTGTACACGTTCTCTGGGACGTCTTGCTTCACTGGGGTCCTCTCCTGTGCGTCGGCTAGGCCCGCGGCCATCCAGACGGTGGAGGCCAGAAGGGCGGCAAACGATGACCAAGATCGCATCGGGTGCGTCTCCTCGCATGCGGCGTTCGACGTAGGCTTCGGCGCGGACCGCCCGGTTTCCTGCGGATCAGCCGCCCATGACGGTAAGCCGCCGCATGCCTCGGTTCACCATGGATCGCCCGAGCGCCACCAGAACCACGGTCCAGACCGACTGGTGCAGGAGGACGAGCCAGGCGCCCTCGGGGGCGATGTTGCCCGAGTAGAGCCGGAAGGGCAGGTCGACGATGCCGCTGAAGGGCAAAAGGACCACCGCTCGGCCGAGCCAGTCGGGCAGTAGCGCCAGGGGAGCGATGTTGCCCGAGAGGCTGAGCGCTACGGCTGCCAACAGGCGCGAGGCGCCGTCGCCCGAGATGGTCCAGAGCGCCGAGGCCGTGAGGATCACCGTAAGCGCGCAGGCCAGCAGCAGCGCCAGGAGCATCGATGCGGAGAACCACGCGAACGAGGTCGCGCTCGCCGGGCCGGGCATTCCGAAGAGCAGCAGGGCGGCGGCCAGTAGCGGCACGCATCGGAGCAGCGTGGGGGCGGTCCGCATGGCCAGCGCCCGGGCGAACCAGAGCGAGTAGAGGTCGATGGGCCGCGCCAGCTCGTAGGCCACGGAACCCGTGCGGACCTGGTCGCGCACGTCGGCGTCCACGTTCCACGGGAACATGGCCAGGAAGGCCTGCCCCAGCCAGACGTAGGCCGAGACCTGCGACAGGGTCATGGGCGCCGGCCCGCCGGCCCGGTAGAAGGCCTCAAGGATCATGAGCCGCAGGAAGCCCCAGGCCACCTGTGTGGCGAGTCCGGCCGCCGCCGCGGCGCGGTACTGCAGCAGCAGGCGGCACCGCGTGCGCATGACCGCCAGGTATGGGCGCATCAGGGCGCGTCGCGGTAGACCTGCGCCACCACTTCCTCGATGGGCCGGTCCGCCACCGTCAGGTCGCGAATGGGGAAGGCCGCCGCGGCTCGCGCGATCAGCTCATGCGTGGCTACCTGCTCGGGGTCATACTCGAGCCAGAGCCGGTCGCCCTCGCGGCGGACCAACTCAGCTCCCTCCAGTTCCACGTTGGCCACTCCGGCCGCTAGGTCGATCATCAGTGTGCGCCTGGCGCTGCTCATGCGGCGGAGGTCGTCGATGGCGCCGTCCAGCAGCAGCGAACCGTCCGCGATGAGCAGCACGCGACGGCAGAGGTCCTCGATGTCGTCCATGTCGTGGGTGGTGAGGAGGACCGTGAGGCCCCGCTCGGCGGACCAGTCGCGGATCGCCTCGCGCAGGGCGAGCTTGGAGACGGCGTCGAGGCCGATGGTCGGTTCGTCCAGGAAGAGGATGCTGGGCCGGTGCAGCAGCGCCGCGGCCAGGTCGCACCGCATCCTCAGTCCGAGGCTCAGCTGCCGCACCGGCGAGTCGAGCACCTCGGCCAGCTTGAACCGCTCCACCACGTCGGCCAGCGTCTGTTCGTACTCGCGGCGGGGGACGTCGTAGATCTCACGCAGCAGGGCGAAGGAGTCGATGACGGGCAGGTCCCACCAGAGTTGCGTCCGCTGCCCGAAGACCACTCCGATGTGGCGGACGTGCGCGATGCGGTCGGCCCATGGGGTGCGTCCCAGCACGGTTGCCTCGCCGCCGTCGGGGTTCATGATGCCCGCGATGATCTTGATCGCCGTGGACTTGCCCGCGCCGTTGGGCCCGATGCATCCGACGATCTGGCCAGCGTCGATCTCGAATGTGATGCCCTTCAGGGCTTCGACGGTGCGGGTGCGGCGGTGGAGGAGGTCTTTCAGGGCGCCGAAGGGCCCGGCCGACCGAAGCGGTGCACGGAAGCTCTTGCGGAGGCCCCGAACCTCAATCTGCGCCACGGCCGGCCCGCGCTAGAAGCGGCTGCGGACGAGCGACACCGTGGCCTCGCGGCGGCCGTCGTGCCCGGTTTCCCATGTGTCGGGCAGCGGCTCCATGGCGGCTCGCGAGGATCGGATCGATGCCAGAGTGGCGACCACGCCGTCGGCCAGTCCGCTCGACTGCGCCGCGGAGAGGACCACCACAGGCGAGGCTACGGGCCCGGGCTCCGATGGCGCCTCGTCGGCGTCGAGCCACTCGTCATCGGTGAGTGTGGCTTGCGGCTCGGTGTCGGCTCGGCGTTCGGAGGTGGGCTGCGCTGCAGCCGCGGTGCGCAACGCGGTGGGTTCGACCGGATCGGCGCTCAGCGTCGCCGTCGTCGGCCACCGGAGGACGGCGTAGGACACGGCAGGGCGGCGGGCGCGGGTGGGCGACTCGCGGACGTCGGCAAGCTCCGTGCGTTCGACTGTGGAGCGAACCGGCTGCTCTGAGAACGCCGTGGCCGCGACCGGGCGCACGGTGGGCTCGCCGGGCGGCTCGACGGACGCCACGGCTGCCGGCACCGAGGGCTGCGTGAGTTGGCGCCAGAGCGCGATCATCGGGTGCGGCCGGGAGATGAACGATGCGTCCAGCCATGCGGCCCCGGGCTTGTGGGCCACGACCAGCATGAGCGCTGCTGCGCAGGCGCCGCAGGCGCCGGCCAGCGCCATGCGGCGATGCACGGTCCGGCGTCGACGGCCGTCTACTGTGGCGCTGAGGATGGCGCCGCGAAGCCCCGCAGGGACCGCCGGCTCCACCTCGTCATGCTCGTTGGAGGCGATCCAGACGGCCATCTGGAGCGCCTGCCTGCACTGCGAACACCGCTCCAGATGCTGGTGCGCGGCCGCCAGCTCGTCGGCGGACGAACCCGCGGTGAGGAGCGCGGCCAGGGTGCGGTTTTGGTGCTTGCAGCGTTCCATGGTCGATAATCCTGAAGGTCGCCGGGGTGTTGCCCTCGTGCGCCAACTACATAGATGCGCCCGGGTGGCTCTTCGTTCCCGGTCATCCGGCAAGAGGCCTAAGCGGGTCTCTCCTGACCCACCATGACGTGTTCAAGGCCTACTCGGAGGCCCCGCACCGTTCCGATCCGCCGGATTGCCAGCACGACGCCGGGCATGAACGAGCGCCGGTCGATGCTGTCGTGCCGGATCGAGAGCGTCTGGCCCAGGGCGCCGAAGAGCACCTCCTGATGGGCCACCAGGCCGGGCAGGCGGATGCTGTGTACCGGTACGCCGTCGGGGCTCGCGCCGCGTGCGCCGGGCGACTTCTCGATCTGCCCTTCCGGCATGGGCAGTTGGCCGGTGCGGACCCGTGCGATGCGCGCCGCCGTCTCCATGGCGGTCCCGGAGGGGGAGTCGAGCTTCTTCTCGTGGTGGAGTTCAATCACTTCCACGTCGGGCATGTACCGCGCTGCCTCTTCGGCGAAGCGCATCATCAGCACGGCTCCGATCGCGAAGTTGGGGGCCACCAGCAGGCCCAGCCCGGCCTCCTCGGCCACCGCGCCCAGCCGGTCGCGCTCGGCGGGATCGATGCCCGTGGACCCGACAACGGCGTGGCACCCCTGCCGTAGGGCGGCCTCAATGTTGCCCACGGCCGACCGGGCCGGCGAGAACTCCACCAGCACATCGGCGCGTCCCGCCAGCCGTGCCTCGCCGACCGATCCCGCCACCGCGATGCCCAGCGAACCGATGCTCGCGAGCTCGCCGATATCGGACCCGCTCCCCGCGGGGTCGATGGCCGCGACCAGCGTCAGGCCCTCGGCCTCGTGCACGGCTCGCACGACCTCCAGGCCCATGCGGCCCGCGGCTCCCGATACGGCGACTCGGATCTCCTGGCTCATGCCGCTTCCTCGGCCGCCGCGAGCCTTGCGAAGGGCCCGATGGCGGTGGTGGTGAGGCCGTCCGGATCCAGTCCGGCGGCGGCGACTTGCTGCACGTCTTCCAGCGTCACGGCGTTGATGCGCTTGGCGAATTCGTCCAGCGACGGCACGTACCCAAAGCTCAGGATCGACTTGCCCAGCCGCATCATGCGTGCGCTCATGCCCTCCAGGCCCAGGATCAGCGAGCCGCGCACCTGGTTCTTGGCCTTCGCCACCTCGTCCGGCGTGAGGCCCTCCTGCCGCACCTTGGCCAGCTCCGCGTGGACCAGCTCCAGCACCTGGTCGTAGGTGTCCGGGCTGGTTCCGCCATAGACGGTGAAGTAGCCGCAGTCCTGGAAGACCGTGAGGTACGAGCCGATGGAGTAGGCCAGGCCGCGCTTCTCCCGGATCTCCTGGAAAAGGCGGGAGCTCATGTTGCCGCCCAGCACCATATCCAGGATGGTGAGCGGGAAGCGGCGGACGTCGTGCTGTCCGGCGCCGTCTCCGCCCAGGCAGAAGTGGACCTGCTCGGTGCGCTTCCATACGCTCTTGCTCAACCGCGAGACGTGCGGCGGCTTGCGGCTCTTCCGCTTGGAGGCTCCCGCGTGGCCGCCCAGCATCTGCGACGCCAGCTCCACGATCCGCTCGTGCGGCACGTTGCCGGCCGCCGCCACCACCATGCGGTCCGGCGTGTAGTTCTCAGCCAGGTAGGCGCGCACGGCCACGTCGTCCAGCTCGGCCACGGTTCGCGCCGTTCCCAGCACCGGCCGGCCCAGCGGGTGTCGTTTCCAGAGCGTCTGCGTGAAGACATCGTGGATGATATCGTCCGGCGTGTCCTCGTACCGCTTGATCTCCTCTAGCACCACGTTCCGCTCCAGCGCCAGCTCGCCGGGGTCGAGCCTGGATGCCAGGAGCATGTCGCTCAGCACATCCATGGCGACCTCTGCGTCCTCGGCCAGCGACTTCACGTAGAAGCAGGTGCACTCCTTGTCCGTGAAGGCGTTCAGCGACCCCCCGCGTGACTCGATGGCCTCGGCGATCTGCTGCGCGTTGCGCTTCTCCGTGCCCTTGAAGAGCATATGCTCGATGAAGTGCGAGATCCCCCGAACGCCGGCGGGCTCGTCCACCGATCCGGCATCCACCCAGAGCCCCAGCGAGAGGCTCTGCACGTGCGACGCCGTCTCGGATACGACCCGGACGCCGTTGGGAAGGGTGCTGAGTTGTATGGCCTCAGAGGGCATAGATGGTCCTTTGGCTGCCGGGAGGCAGCGAACAGAAAGCGGCCTCGGCATCGGAGCCGAGGCCGCATGAATGGAGCGGGAAACGGGACTCGAACCCGCGACCCCAGGGGCGCGAACAAGCACCGCTCCGGCGACCGACCGGAAAGAGGCGAGCGAATGCTCACCAGAGAGTATATCACCATCGCCGGGTCTGTGGGGCATGGTGACCGCGGCGGCGGGTTGGCGGTGGGGTGTGGCACTGTGCAACACGTGCCCTGCGGATCGCACCGACGTCTGGTTACCACGACCCGTGCGCATCGCTGCACTGGACCGGTGATCCATCGCTCAGTGCTCGTGGCGCAAACTCGGCCACACGGCTTTGAGCCGCTTGCAGCGGCGGTTGGGTGGTTGCCGTCGGTGGCTCGACGAAGGATTTGCGGCACTGACCGGCGAATAGCAGAATAGCGCAGACCATAGAATCCCAACCGTGGTCGCCAACCTGGAGGGTATCGCGATGCCGAGGCACTCTACGCGCACGCCCAGCCGGCCGCGCGAGCCGCGTGACACGCTGGTTGTGCTCCTGCCTCTCCGCCGCGACCGCGACCTGGCCGAGCGCCAGGGCTGGTACCGGGCGCGACCGAGCCGGTCCGTGAACGAGCTCGGCAACCTGACCGCCTTCAGGCAGTTGCTCTTCTACCAGCCCGACTCATTCGGAGCCGAGCGGAGGCGGATCGAATACACGGCAAACGTGACCGGGTATGAGCGAGCCCGACGGGTTGACCTGCTGCCCGACGAGCCCGAGCACCTGCGTGCCGAGGAGCTGTACCATTGCTTTGAGCTGGGGCCGCTACGGCGGTTGACCACGCCGATCCTAAGCCGCATCAGGCGGCGGCTCCTCTTTGTACCCACAACCGCATCTAGAGCCGCCGGGGCAACTGACATCAATGACCTCTTCATGGGCACACCGATTGAGGACAGGCTGTTTTCGGGCCTGCGAGAGGAGGGCCTGCTGCCAGAGCGCCAGTTGTGGCTGGAGGTACCCAGCCCCGGAGCGAGGCAGCGCTGCCCAACGATGCGGTGTCTGGACCTGGCGCTCCATTGCCGCGATTCCGGCCTCGATGTGGAGTGCGACGGCGACAAGTGGCATACCGGCGTGGAGCGGGCCGCTAAGGACCGACGCCGTGACAATGCCCTAACGGTCAACGGCTGGCACATCCTCCGGTTTGGGACGGCCGACATTCGCGATGCTCTGCCGGACGCGGTTGCCTGCGTCCGTGAGGCCGTGCAATGCTACGGTGGTCAGGTAGCCCCAGAGTAGGGGCCCGAGTGGGTTACCACCCCGGTCGAGCAGGAACACGCTTCGCAATACGAGCGCGATCCCGTACCGTTCACCGGAAGTACCTTGCGACGCCCTCGTCGCAGAGCCGTAGCGCCTCGCTCCTCGCATCGGGTTGCCGCAGCCTCTTCCAGATCACAGGCGGGATCTCGTAGTAGGCTCGGTCTCGCGCGTACCTGACGAAGCCCAGCCGCTCGAACCGGTCCATCGGGCCCTGGTTGATGGTCTGCAGCACACGGGACGGGCTCAGCCCGGCGGGGTTGCACAGCACGCGGGCACCTCGCTCCGCCGGCAGTCCTGCGCCGTCGCGAACCAGGTAGAACCGATGGAACTCGGCGGTGACGTCCGCAACCCTGACCTTGCCATGCTCGTCGGCCAGTCGGAGCAGTGCGCCGAACCATACAGGCTTGTATGACGCCGTCATGTCCATCTCGATCAGGAAGCGCACGAGATCGTCGTACAGGTTGTCCTCGGTGACCTCGCTGAGGCCGTACTGATCCCTCAGGTCTGGCACACGCTCACGGCTGAAGTACGCCACGGAGGCACCTCCGCCAAGGTCAATCACTTCGTCTGCGCGTATACGGCCCTTCCTGAGTCGGTCGATCACCCAGCCCTCGGAGACGCGGAGCAGCCGCGCGAGGCCGCACGCGGTGACCATGCCCTCGACGCGCTCCTGCCAGTCGAATATGGCCACATCAACAAGGTCACGGCACCAGAGATGCAGTGGCAGTTCGGTCGGTGCGGCGGTATCGTCATCGCCGAACACACGCGATCCTGCCCGGTACTGGGGCTTCTTGGTGAGACGATGAACACTGAGCGCCTGGTTGTGGCGACCGAAGAGGTCCACGAAGTCGAATACTACCAACGCCTCCTTGCCAGGATGCCGCCGCATACCACGGCCCAACTGCTGCTGGTAGACCACCTTGGAGAGGGTTGGGCGCGCCATCAGTAGCACCTCGGTCTCAGGTGCGTCCCAGCCCTCATTCAGTACATCGCGGGCGCACAGGACACGGACCTCGCCCGACCGGTACGCGTCAAGAACGCGCTGGCGTTCAGTCCGGTTTAGGCGGCCGCTGACGGCTTGTGCGCCGAAGCCCGCATCTTGGAAGAGTTTGGCCATACATTCGGCATGCTCCACAGTCACGCAGAAACATACTGCTCGCCTACCTGGCACGTTGTCGGCATAGGTCCGAACGATGAGTTCATTGCGAGAGGGTATCGTGACGCGCTTCTCAAGGTCGGCCTGCCGGTAGTTCATCCCTCCGAACCTGAGGTTTCTGAGATCGACATTGGTCTCCACGCGCAGACACCGGACGTCACAGAGGATGCCCTGCTTCACGGCGGCCTCAAGGCCAAGCCTGTGCGCCGCATGGACAAACACATCGAGGGCGCTCCGGCCGTCAGCGCGCTCGTCCGTACCGGTCAGGCCAAGCAGGAACTCAGGGTCGAAGTACCGCAAGATTGCCTGGTACTCCCGAGCCGTCGCGTGGTGCGCCTCATCGATGATGATGTATGCAAAGTGCGTGGCACCGAAGTCCGACAGCCGGTTCACCATCGACTGCACAGTGCCTACAACGACGGGGGTCGTGTCGGCGTCGGCATCACCAAGCCGAGCAACGCGCTGCTCGGGCCACAGGTCACCGAACCGCACAAGGGCCTGGTCGACCAGTTCGTGAGTATGCGCGAGGAAGAGCGTTCTGCCGCCGACGCGGCGTGCGTCCTCGATGGCCGTGGTAGTCTTGCCCGACCCTACGGCGTGAGCAAGCAACGCGATCTGGTTGCCGTCGGCGCGCAACGACGCGAGTGCCTCCAGCGCTTCCTGCTGATGTTCCATGAGCTCGATGAGCGCGCCACGCTTACAGGGCAGGTGGTCTGCGGGGACGGTAAGGCGAACCCCCGTATCAAGCAGGATCGAGAGGTGTTCCTTCACCCGATCTGGCTCTGTGGACAACTGCCAGTCCGACCACCGGAGCACGCTCCAGCCGAGGTGGGTCAGGCTGTTCTGCCGCACGAGCTGGTCGGCGTAGTCGATCGCCTTCGCCTCGTCCCCGGCGAACTGATCCATGCCGACCTCGTAGGCCGCGATCCACGTCGGGACCGCGACGCCCATGTCCATCAGCCCGGTCAGGTAGAAGAAGCTCCGCTTCACGTCGTCGATGCGCCCGCCCGGCCCGAGGCGCCGGAGCTGGTCGCGGATGTCGCGGT
>CAJBBX010000115.1 GCA_903951425.1 uncultured Chthonomonas sp. | reverse complement strand
GTGGCCGCGTTCTGCGTGGCCCCATGGTTGTGGACCCAGATGTAGGTGCGGGCCTGCCCCGACACCGTCAGCGTCGAGGTTCCCTGCGCGGCCGCGTAACCGCCGCCACCGGCCCAGGCCACCGTGACGGCATGGGCGCCGACGGACATCGCGCCCGGGATCGTGTACGCACTGGAGGCCCTGCCGTAGGCGCCGCTCGTCAACGAGCCGAAGTTGATTGCCGGACCGCCGTCGATGCTGTAGGTCAGCTGCTTGCCGGTGAGGCCGGCCATCGTCTTGCCCTGCCAGAGATAGGCGCATAGCGTCACCAAACTCCCCTGACTGCCGGAGGCGGACAACGCCGAGACCTTCGCCACGGGGTTGACCGTCAGGGACGCCGTCGTGCTGCCTGCCTGGTAGTCGTCAGTGGCGTCGAACACCACCGCAACGGAGGCCGTGGCGGCGCCGACAGGGATGTCGTACCAGAGGTTGGCCACACCGGACGCGTTGGTCGTCCGGGAGGTGGTCACGCTGTCGGGCGTGGTGAACTTCACCGTCGCCCCATCCACGGGCGAGCCGCCCGAGGTGAGCGTCGCCGTGAACTCCACCATCTCCCCCACCTGCCCCGTCGCTCCGGTGGCGGAGAGGGAGGTCGTGGCCGGCGCGAACCCGAATCTGGCCACGAAGGCGTCGTACTGGCCGGCCCCGTTGAAACTCGTATCGTACGCGCCGGTGGTGACAGGAAAGCCCGTGCCGACCCTGCCGCCCAGCGCAACCACGCCGGCGCTGTTCACTGATATGCACTCGCAGATGTCCCAGTTGGGGCTGCCCATCAGCGTGCTGTACCGAAGCGCGGAGAGGTCGGCGCTCAACCTGGCGACGTAGACATCAGCGACGCCATTGTGGGTGGTGTCATACGCGCCGGCGGTGGTGGGGAAGTCCGTGCTGGCGGTGTAGCCGCAGACGTACGGCGACCCATCGGCATCGAGGGCGAGAGCCAAGCCGTAATCGGTGCCGGAACCACCCAAGAGTGTGCCGTAGTTCAGCGACGAGCCGTCGGGGCTCAGCTTCACCACGAAGGCGTCATATGATCCGCCGTTGTGGGTCTCGTCGTACGCCCCGGTAGTGGTCGGAAAGCCGGCACTGCTGGTGTCGCCGCAGACGTAAGCGGCGCCGGCGGAGTCCAGCGCGATGTGCCTGGCGTCCTCATTCACGCTGCCGCCCAGGAAGGTGCTGTAGACCAGGGAGGCGAAGTCGGCGCTCAGCTTGGTCACGAAGCCATCGGCGCTGGCGATCACGGTGTTGTACGCCCCCGGTGTGGTAGGGAAACCCGCGCTGACCGTCTGCCCGCACACGACGGGAGCGCCGGCAGAGTCCAGCGCGACGCCTCTGGCGTTATCGATGTTGGTATCGCCCAGGAACGTGCCGTAGCGGAGTTCGCCGCCGGTAACGGTCAGCTCTACGACGAAGGCATCCCAACTGCCGCCATGTGTGCGATCGTAGGCTCCGACGGTCGTGGGGAAGCCGGGGTTCTGCGTGGAGCCGCATACAACGGCGTTCCCCGTGCTATCGAGGGCAATGCCCCGGCCCTCTTCTGAGTAGGTACCCGTCCCGCCGATGAGCGTGCTGTACAACAGCGCGGAGCCCGTAGCGTTCAGCTTGGTCACGAAGACATCACTGCTGCCGCCGAAGCTCCTGTCATATGCCGCCGCGGTGGTTGGGAACCCGGAGCTATCGGTGCGGCCGGTCACGAATGCCTGGCCTGTAGCATCCACCGCAAGGTCCCAGCAGTAGTCGCCACTGGCGCCGCCGAGGAAGGTGCTGTAGACCAGGGCCGTGCCGGCGGCGTTCAGTTTGGTGACAATGCAGTCTTCCGTCCCGCCAAGGGTTCGGTCATAGCCCGTGGCGCTGGTGGGAAAAGCAGAGCTGCTCGTGTAGCCACCGGCGAAGACGGCGCCGGCCGGGTCTATGTGAACGCCCTGGCAGCTGTCGTCGAGGGCGCCGCCCAGGAAGGTGCTGTACTCCAGCGTCGGGTCGACCACCAGCGGCTGGCTCGCATCGTAGCGGGCGACCTGGAAGGCGACGGTGTTGCGCTCCAGCGCGAAGGAGCAGGCGACCTGCTTGCGGACGCCGCCCACGGTCTGGTACGCGTAGGGCCGGTTCAGCGTGACGTCGCCGCAGGCGGTGGAGGCGATGAGCTTGCCGTCCACGCTTCGCAGCGACTTCGCACCGGAGACGGCCATGCGGATGCGCGACGGATCGGCGCCGGGCCGCACCACGAAGTCATACTCCAGCGTGCGGCTCATGCCTGCGCCGTAGGTGACCAGGTCGATGCCGGGGTAGACGCCCGCCAGCTTCACGCGGGAGTAGGTGGGAATGCTGGTCCGCCACTGCTTCGGGTCGTTGCCGAGGAAGTAGTTGACGATGCCCGGTTGCTTGTCCAGGCCCGACGCGACGGCCTTCGGGCTGGAGCCCTGCAGCTTCAGCCGGAGAGCCGTCCGCTTGTCGCCCTTGCGAAGGGCGAGGACGAACTCCTTGTTGGTCAGGAAGAGCGTCCCGGCTCCGCTTCGCGCGACGAACCGCACCTCCTTCGGGTAGTGGCCCGTGTTCTTCTCGAACGTCACGGGGAGGCTCGCGTTTTGCGACCTGGTCAGGCCGGCGGAGGGCGATGCGCTACCCGCCACGGCCGCGAGGAGGGCTGCCGAGCACGCCGTAGCGCGCAGCATCTTGCGAGTGAGGCTGAACATGGTTTGCCTTTCCACGACAGTGGCGATGGCCACCCCAATGTGGAGGAGTATGCCCGCTGGCTCTACACAGATTGAGCCGGGTGGCCGACCTTACGGCGCACCCATCGGGCACATAATGTCACGTTAGGCGGCGGTTCGCAAGTACTATCTCGAGGCTATGGAAGGAGCGCAAGCGCCGTCCCGTGCGCCGCAGCATCAGACGGCCCCGGACGGTCTCCCCGACACAAAGACGCCCCCGGAAGCCGAAGCCTCCGGGGGCGCTGGGTTGGCCGGGCGCCGGACGGACTACGGCACCACGTTGAACGCGGTGTTGGCGGTGACGGCTGCGTACCAGCTGTCGCCGGCGAAGGCCGCGGAGCCGGTATGGGAGCCCGTGGGCTCGCCCGCCGGGATGGCCCAGATCGCCGATGCCCAGCCGTCGGCCGCCACGTTGGCCGTGCCAACGGGCGTGCCGTTGACGCTGAACGTGATGGGCTTGCCGGGCTGGATGACGTAGTCCGGCAGGCTGCGCACATAGGCCTTGAGCGTGTGGTTGGTGCCCACCTTGGCGCTGCGGATGTAGGGCCAGATGTAGAGGTTGCCCTGCGTGACCGTGAGCTTGCCGTTGTTGCCTGAGGCCAGGTAGCCTGCGTCACCCGCGAACTCGCCGCGAACCGTGCGGACGCCCGCGCCGGTGCCCTCGGGCACCGTGTAGCCGAACTGCACGTAGCCGGAGGCGTTCGTATTGAGCGTTCCCAGGGCTGTGCCGTCCACCTTCACCGTCATGGGCTTACCGGGCACCGCGCTGTTGTTGAGCAGGTAGAGGTAGGCCTTGAGCACGGTGTACTGCTTGATCATCTGGGTGCGGTCCACCACGTAGACTTTGGTGGCCAACGTCTGCGCCGTGAGGGTGGCGTCAGCGGTACAGGCGAGGTACGAGGTATCGCCGGCGAACTCGGTGCGGAGGGTGCGCGTGGCTGGGCCGTCATCGACGGTCCAGGGCAACACCGCCTCGCCCGAGGCCGACGTGGCCGCGGAGCCCACCGCGACGCCGGCCACGCTGAACTTGATGCTGCGGCCCGAGACCGGGCCGTTGTCGGTGGTGCGCCTGAGGTAGGCCTTGAGGGTCACCGAGGTGGTGACTGGGGCCGCACGATCCGGGGCGAAGAGCGCCGTGCCGGCCTTGCCGACGATCAGTACACCATAGCCAGTGGTGTCGGCGAAGTCTGCATCACCGGCGTAGGTAGCGGTCATCAGGTGGCCACCCGGCGCCTCGATCAGGGTGTGGTAGGGCAGAGCTGCGGTACCGTCTGCTTCCGTAACGGCGATTCCAATGCCCGTACCGTCCACCGCGAAGGCCAGCTCCCTGCCCGGCAGGCTGTTGATGCCGTTGGAGAGCGTTGCGGCAATGGGCACGGTCTGGCCCGGTTTCGCCGTGACGTTTGGCAGACTGATCTGCGAGGGCATGGGCGGCGGCTGCGACCCATACGGGTTGCGGGCCATGATGAACGTGGGTGGGCTGAACAGGGTGTACGCAAAGTGCCCGTTGTCGGGCGAGAATGCAACCTTGTTGACACCCGTCGCGCCGGCGGGCGTGAACTCCTGCAACGGCTCTCCGTCGAAGGCTCGGAGGAACAGAATGGAGGCTCCGTAACCAGTGCCCAGCGCGAGTGTCGAACTGTCAGGCGAATACGAAAGGCCGTACGACCGGTTGTTCCGGCCGAGTGCGCGAGCATAGAGGATCTGCCAATCCGAGGTTCGAAACAGGCGCAGCTCCCTGGCATCTGAGGCCACGGCCAGATGGGCGCCGTCCGGCGAGAAGGCCGGGAGGCATACCACAGACGCCGAGCTGCACGGCAGATGCGCGGCCCTTGTGGTGTCGGCCACGTTGTAGACAGAGATCGACGCTCCGTAACCCGCGGCAACCAGGGTAACGCTCGGGTTCATGTCAAAGCTCTGCGCGTAGGCGCCTGCATACTCGCGGAGCCGGCCGCCGGACGCCATGTCATAGAGCGTGATGCCGCGCCCCGTCTCCCGGTAGTCGGTGCCGCCGACGAGGAGGGTCCTTCCGTCCGGCATGACGCCGAGCCAATACGGAGTGACGTAGTCGCGCCAGGAGTTTAGGAGAAGTCCGTCGGTCATGCGCCAGACCTTAACCGACCTATCAGAGTTCGCCTGCGTGGCGCCGCCGGTCACCAGTATTGTGCCGTCCGGCGAGAAGGCTGCTGCCCGCACAGCAGGGGCCTGGATGTCGAATCGACGGATGAGTACGCCGTCTATGGAACGCCTGACGTCCACTATGGTGCCGGAGCCGATGGCCACCATGGAGCCGTCCTGCGAGAAGGCGATGCACGAGTCCGACGCACTCAGGTTGACCCGCCAACGGGTCGCCGGCTCATCAATGGCAAGCGCTGAGGCTGACAGTGCCATCAGGGCCAGGAGTGCGAAGGCTGCATTTGGTCTCCCAAACATCAGACACCTGCCTTTCGGCGCGCCGGCGCCAGGCCGGCGGACAGGACCTCGGCCCATCAGTAGACTCCCGCTGTGCGCTTCATCCATTCCATCAAGGACCAGCGTTCCACCGAGCTGATCACTCTGGGCACGAGGACCACCATTCCGATATAGCCATCCATCGGGAAGATCACATCGTCGGTTGCCCGCGCGATGGCGCCGATACTGAACTCGTTGAACGTCACGGAACCTACGCCGGCCATCGTACCGGTGTCCGCTCCCAGCGGGCCGTCCGGATAGAAGTTCACGCTGTACGGCGAACCGCCCCATGTGCAGCAGAGCACGTGGGCGGCTGCATCGTAGGCCCACTTGGTGTAGGTCGTTGGCCCGCTCGGGTTCGTGTCCTCAGCCCAGTCCCCCTCGCCCTGGTAGAGCTGGACCTGCGCGTAGGCGTTTGAGCTGTCGCGATGGTAGGCCGCCGTGTTGTGCCACATCCGGTACGGCATGTTGCTGCCGGTGTTCCCGAGCCCGATGAACCCGTTGGGATCGGACGTGGCCTCCGAGTTCACTATCCGCATGAGGATGAAGACGGACATGGGCTTGTTGACGCCGCTGAACTGAGATGCCAGTGCGTTGCACGTGAAGTACTGGCAGTTGGTCGGCTTGCCCTGATAGAACGTTCGCACCAACCGAATGCCCGGGAAGCCGCCGGTCGGTCCGGGGGCACTGCCGACATGCCAGTACCCCCAGTGGAGATTGTTGCTGCCGAGCTGATCGTAGGCGTACTGGGTGGACGGCTCATCGAGCTGCCATACCGACTCAACATTGGCGGTATCCACATCCTCGGCCTCAGCCATGTCCACATAGTTGATGGGCTGCTTGCCTGCGCCGGCCAGCGCATCGATGGCGGTTGTACCGAGAGCAGCCTTGTAGTAGTACCCGTGCGACATGCTGCCCCGCCACACGTAGTCGGCTGTCCAGCCACCGACGTGGAACGGTATGCCGGTCTCACCGGATGCTACGCCGAATATGCCGGCGCCGGCAAAGCCCACAGTGACCCAGGTCAGCCCACTGGAACCGGCCCCGACGCCCAGGCGGAGCTCGTTGCCCTGCGTGCCGGCTGCGAACTGCGCGACGACGCGGTACCAGACACCAGGCGCAACGCTCACCGTCGACTCAACCTCCACAGCCGACGCGGGACACCCATTGCTCGTAGCCTTATAGACGAACTTGCCCTCTGTCGTGAGGCCGAGCCAGTACGCGCAGCGATGCGGATTCGGCTCATCCTCGCATGTCTCACCGGGAGTCCAGACGCAGCAGATCGTCATATCGTCGTCGGGCGTCACCGTATCCGGCTTGACCCAGAAGATGATCGTGTGCCTGTGTGGGGTGCTTCCGTCCATGCCCATCAGGAGGGCCTGGGTCACGGCATCACCGGAGCGCATGAGCCAGGGCTCTCCTGGAGGCACGCCAGGGAAGTGGCGGGCGCCAATGCCGAACACACTCCCTTCAAGCGTTGGCGTGCCCACTGCGGCTGCCGTGGCGCCGGCCGGCGAGCGCCACGCCGCCCAACTCGTCACCGTCGCGTCGTCCTGCGCCAGGGTCACACCCTCGTCGGCTCGCCAGATCACGGCATCCGGAATGTCGATCCCCGGATCCCAGTCGGCAAGCGCCGCATCGGCAGCCAGAGCGTAGGGGAGGACTTCACCCACGTTCTTGGCCAGCGAGGGTTCCCCGTTGTAGACCGGGCCTGCGCCTCCATCAGGCACGACGGGTCCGCCAAGATCGTCGATCAGTCGGCATAAGAGCGCATTGTAAGAGTCGATCGAGTATGCCATGAGTCACACCTGTTACGGTTCAGCGTTTTGTATCTGCGAGATTTCACAAATCCTGTACGTCGATCGCGGCCGCAGTGGCGCCGCCGGGCGCTCAACACCTCCTTACGGTGCATACTCTGCACCATCGTCATGACGTTACCACGCGTCTGCCTGTTTGTGAGCCCTTCTGCCTAGGAATAGCATACTTATGCTACTCGCTCCATCGCCCCAACGCCCGGCCCGGGCGGTTCGGTGCCGCGGAGCCGGGCGCCGGAGCGGACTACGGCACCACGTTGAACGCGGTGTTGGCGGTGACGGCGGCGTACCAGCTGTCGCCGGCGAAGGCCGCCGAGCCTGTATGGGAGCCCGTCGGCTCGCCCGCCGGGATGGCCCAGGTGACCGATGCCCAGCCGTCGGCCGCCACGTTGGCCGTGCCCACGGGGGTGCCGTTGACGCTGAACGCGATGGCCTTGCCGGGCTGGATGACGTAGTCCGGCAGGCTGCGGACATAGGCCTTCAGCGTCAGGTTCGTGCCGACCTTGCCGCTGCGGATGTAGGGCCAGATGTAGAGGTTGCCCTGCGTGACGGTGAGCTTGCCCGTGTTGGCCGAGGCGTTGTAGCCGCCGTCGCCGGCGAACTCCCCGCGGATCACCCGGACGCCGTCGCCCGCGCCCTCGGGCACCGTGTAGCCGAACTGCACATAGCCAGAGGCGTTGGTGTTCAGCGTGCCGAGGGCCGTGCCGTCGACCTACACCGTCATCGGCTTGCTCGCCACGATGGTGTTGTTCAGCAGGTAGAGGTAGGCCTTCAGGACGGTGTACTGCTTGATCTTCTGCGTGCGGTCGACCACGTAGACCTTGGTCGCCACGGTCTGGGCGGTGAGGGTGGCGGTGGTGCTGGAGGGCTCATACGACGCATCGCCGGCGAAGCCGACGCCGATGGTCCGCGACGCGGCGCCGTCAGCAATGACCCAGTTGAGGATCGCCTCGCCTGCCGCCGATGTGGTCGCTGAGCCTACCGCAGTGCCGGCCACCGTGAACTCCAGCGTGCGTCCGGAGACCCAGGCGTTGTCGCTCGTCCGCTTGAGGTAGCCCTTCAGCGCCACGGTGGTGGTGATGATGCCGCTACGGGCGGGCGCGTAGACCGAGGTGGGCGCCTTGGCCTGTGGGGCGAGGAGGGCGAGGCTGTAGCGCCGGCCGCACTTGATGGCTGTGACGCCGGCCAGTCCGGGCACGGCCACCGGCGCCAGGCGATGCTCGGTGGCGCCGTCCCCGATGGCCTTGTAGCTCCCCTGGCCCCAGGACACCACGGTGGCGTCGGACTTGAGCGCCAGATTGTGGTAGCCTCCGGCGGCAATGCTCGTGATGCCGGAAAGGGTCGTGATGGGCACCGGCGTGTAGCTGTCGCCCGCCACGCCGACACCGAGCTGCCCATACATATTCCAGCCCCATGTCCAGACGCTCCCGTCCTTCTTCAGGGCCACGGTGTGGCGCGCGCCGCCGACGACCTGCTTCACGTTGTCGATGTTGAGCACTTTGACGGGCAGCATGTGGGCATCAAGATCGGCGGTTCCCTGGCCCAGTTGGCCCATGATGTTGCATCCCCACGAGGAGACCGTGCCGTCGGCGTGGATGGCGAAGCCCTGGTAGTCGCCGCAGGCAATGGCCACGGCGTCGGAGATGCCCTGGACGTAGATTGGATAGGGGCAGTCGAGATCCGTACCGTCGCCCAGGGTGCCCCAGTAGTTGTCGCCCCAGGAGCCGATGGTGCCGTCGGACATGAGGGCCATGCTGAACCAGTAGCCCGCGGCGATGGCGGTGACATCGGAGATGCCGTAGGCCTGCACGGGCACGGCGCTGTCGACTTCGGTGTTGTCGCCCAGTGCGCCGCAGTAGTTGGTGCCCCAGGCCCACACGGTCCCGTCGGACTTCAGCGCGAGGGCGTGCTCGCTGCCGCAGGCGATGGCGGTGACACCGGTAAGGCCGACCACCTGGACAGGCACGAGGCTATCGGTCATCGTGCCGTCGCCCAGCTGGCCGTAGGAGTTGTCGCCCCAGGACCAGACGGTGCCGTCCTCCTTGAGCGCGAGCGTGAAGAACTGGCCGGCGGCAACGGCCTTGATGCCGGTGAGGCCGACCACGGCTTGCACGGGCGACGCATGGTCGGTCAGGGTGCCGTCGCCGAGCTGGCCGTTGTTGTTGAAGCCCCACGCCCAGAGCGTGATGTCGGCAGTTGCCGGCGGGGCCGCGAGGCCCGCGGCCAGGAGGAGGACGATGGCGAGGCGCGAAAGCCATCTGCGAAGGTTCATTACGGTTCACTCCCCGGCAGTGGCACATGGACGCGACGGGCGAGCGTCGCCGCTGCTCAGGTCTCAGACGCCGCAAGCGCCGATGCTGTTCCGTGGCACGCTGCACTCGCGTCCGCCATGCTCACTCCTCCGGCGCGGCGCTCGGCCGGACCAGTCGCGCGGCGTCTGCGTCAGCGCCTCCCGGTTGCGCGGGCCAGAGAAGGATCGCGGCGGGGTCGTTGGGAGCTGCGGTCGCGCGAGGACGGCCTCCAGGTCGGCGTCGGCTATGTACCCGTCGGCCGCGGCGTGCCGAAGCAGCCGTTCGGCCGCGCGCGTATCGGAGGTGCAGCGCTCGAGTCGGGGTCCCTCGGCGTTGCCTCAGGACGACCGTCAACGGCGAGGGTCATGGGCGCGATGTCGTCGTCAGCGCGGCCCTTGGCGTGCCTTTCTACTTTCCCATTTCTACTTTCGTATCGACTTTCCGGTACTCCATGACGACGCTGCCGGGGCGTTGGTCGATGGTGATGTGGGCGGCTTGCAGCTGCTTGCCGGTGAGGAGCCGGGGCTTGCCGGGGGTGTAGCCTGTTGACCAGGTCACGCTGTAGCGGGCGGCGGGGTCGATGCCCTGGAGCTCCTCCAGCACGAAGGCGGGGTATGGCGACTTTGGGCGGCGGAAGGCCACGACCATGCCGTCGCCCTGCTCCGGCCGGTCGTACTGCAGGATGCACCACGCGCGCTCGTCGGAGCTCTCCTCGGTGAGGGGGTAGAAGTCGCCGGCGAAGTACTTCCGGAGGCGCTTGGCCTCGACAATGGCCTGGCGCAGTTGCTCGCGGGGGTAGGCGTCGGGCCGCACGTCCTCGCAGAAGGCGATGCCGCCGTTGAAGCCGCTACGGAATAGGTAGGGAGTTGCGCCCATCTGGCCGCTGACATGGTAGGGCAGGTAGCGGTTGAGGGAGATGCTCATCAGCTGGTTCTGCAGCGCGGCCTGCTCGAAGCGCTTCTCCAGCAGCGGGCCGATGGTGCCGTCGGTGCGCCAGAGGGGGATCGAGCGGGCGCAGGTCTCCAGGTCGATGCGCTGGCCGCCGGAGGCGCAGTTGTCGATGAGCAGGTCCGGGAATAGGGCCAGGAGGCGGTCCCAAACAGCGTAGTGCCCCTCGACGTAACGGTTCTCGGCGATGCCGGCTCGGTCGGGGCCGGCGCCGAGGTCGAGATCGCGCCACATGGCGGCGTAGTCCACGGCGTTGTCGATGCGAAGCTGGTCGATGCCGTACTCGCGGATGGCGGTGATGAGCGTCTCGGTGACGTACTCACGGGCGGCCGGGTCGCCCAGATTTACGCCGCCCCAGGGTTGTCCGGCAGGCAGCACGACCCACTCGGGGTGTTCCTTCGCCATGATGGACCCGGGACAGACGCGCTCGGGTTCGAACCACTGCAGGAACTTCATGCCTGCAGCGTGGGCGGCGTCACCGATGGGCTTGAGCCCTCGGGGGAAGCGCGTGGAGTTGACGCCGCGTTGCAGCGGCAGCACGAAGTCGCCCACGTTGGGGAAGTCGCGCAGGCCGAAGTAGGCGTCGTGCCAGACGGTCTCGAAGCCGAGCCCCTTCAGGGCCGCCACGTGGGATAGGACGGTCTGCTCGGTGGAGCGGTCGGTCTCGTAGAAGGCGTCTGTCAGGTGCGCGATGGGCGGCGTGATGGTGCGGCCGCGGGTCTTCGGCACGATGTGGGCCAGCATGGTGCGCCGGAAGAGGTTATGCCCCACGGCCTCGTCGCGGCCGGACCAGCGGACCTGCAGGATGCGGGGGCTACGGACGCTCTCGCCGGGCGCCAGCCGCGCCCTGAGACCGGGGATGCCTGCGATGAGCCGCAGGGGGCCCTCCACGCGGGAGACCGTGGCCGACCAGGCGCCGGTCCAGCCGATGGCCGTGACCACGCCGCCGTCGGGCCAGCGCACGGTGTAGAAGGGCGAGGCGCCCAGCGAGGAGCGGCCCGCGGAGGGGGCGAAGTCCTTGCGCATGCCGGGCGTCAGCGCGGTGCGGATGGGCGCCCAGTCATCGGCGCCCGCGGTGCTGCCCTTGAGTTGCAGCAGCGAGGCGGGCGTGGAGAGCGCGCCCAGCCACTGCCAGGTGTCCAGCGCGCAGACCTGCTCCAGCACCGGCGTGTATGCCGCGCCGCGGTTCGTGAAGCGCACGGTCCAGTCGGCGCCTGCCGTGTCGGTGTAGAGCGTGAGGGTGGCGGCCACCTCCAGGCCGGTCTCGGGATCGCGCAAGGTCAGGATGTGCCGCGTGGCGCCGGGCCCGGCCGGCGCGGTGGTCACGGTTCGCTCCCATCCTCGGGTCAGCGCCGATGAGGGCTTGCCGTCGTAGACGAATGAGAAGGGGAGCCAGTCGGCGCTGGGCCTGAGGGGCATCTCGTCGATGCGGACCACGGCTCCGCCGCGCAGCGTGACGCGGGCGTCGGCCCAGTCGGCCTGGTCGAACGCGCGGCCGTCGCCGCCCTCGTCGACCTCCAGCTCGAAGCTGGTGGCGCCTGCCAGCGGCACGGAGAGAGGCAGCGGCGCGACGCCGGGCCGCAGAACCTCGGTGCTGTGGATCGCCTTGCCGCCGACGCGGACGTGGAAGCGGACCGACGCCGGTGCGCCGTCGACATTGCGGTCGAGGCCCACGAGCGCCTCGAAGCGCTCGGCAGGCTGGGCTAGATCCACGCGGACGACGCTGGGCGAGTTGACGCCGAGGCCGTGGTCGTAGGTCTTGTCGCCCAGACGCATGGGTCCGCCCGCCGAGCATCGGCGCAGCTTGGTCTCGCCCGGAGCGGCCTCGGAGACGACGACGGCACGATGGATGCCGGGAGCCGGCGGCGGCATCAGCCCGAAGGCCTCCAGCGCCCAGGCCCGGTTCAGCTCCACCGCGCCGGGCGCGGCCCCGGCCGCCGCACAAACCAGCAGCAGTCCCGCCGCAGACACCTGGCCGAAGAAGCCCATCGCGCACCTCCCGCGGCCGTAGCCGCCCTGGTCAGTAGGGTCATTGGCGTCAGCAAGGTCAATGGCCTTGGACCGAACTGACCTCACTGACAGAATTGACGACAAAGGGGATCAGCGGGTGGCCACCGCCTGGGCCACGGCCGCAACGCGGGCCATGAACCGCACGTCATGCACCCGGATCAGGGAGGCCCCGTTGGCTATGGATATGGCGCTGACCGCCGCGGTGCCCTCCAGGCGCTCTTCGGGTGGGCTACCGCCCAGGAGGAGGCCGAGGGTGCTCTTGCGTGAGGCGCCCATGAGGACCGGGTAGCCCAGGTCGGCGATCTCGCGGAGGCGGCGTACGAGGGCCAGGTTCTGCTCGGGCGTCTTGGCGAAGCCGAAACCGGGGTCCAGGATGATCCTCTCCGGCGCCACGCCGGCCGCCTCGGCGGCCATGGCCCGCGACAGGAGCCATGCGCGCACGTCGGCCACCACATCGGAGTAGCCCGTGGCGCGCTGCATGTCGGCGGGCTCACCGCGCATGTGCATGATGCAGACGGGGCAGCCCGCCCGGGCCACCAGCGGCAGCATGGCGGGGTCGTGGCAGAGACCGCTGACGTCGTTCACCATGGCGGCGCCGGCATCCAGCGCGGCCTCGGCCACGGAGGCCCGGCGAGTGTCCACGGAGATGGGCGTGCCGGTTGCCTCCGCGACGGCGCGGACCACGGGGACGACGCGGCGAAGCTCCTCGGCTTCGGTGGGCTGCTGGGCGCCGGGACGGGTGGACTCGCCACCCACGTCCAGGATGTGCGCCCCCTCGGCGGCCATGCGCACGGCGCCCTCCACGGCTGCTGTGGCGTCGAAGTGGAGGCCACCGTCGCTGAAGGAGTCCGGGGTGACGTTGAGGATGCCCATGACGAGTACGCGGCCCGTGCGGGCGTCCTTCAGCAGGTCGGTGAGGCGCCCGTTGGGGCCGGTTTGCGCGGGCATGGCGGCGTCAGTTGTAGCTTCGCGTGGGGTCGGGTAGCGGCAGGACGGGCATGTGGTGTTCGCAGAAGAGGTGCAGGCGGCGCCTGCCGTCAGGGCTCAGCGCGAGCTGGCGGGCCTCGATGGCGCTGTCGGGGTCATGCGCCAACTGGGCGCGGAAGAGGGCGTCGTCGGTGGCCAGAGCCTCGATGCACTCCAGGTGGAAGTCGTCCAGCGTATGCAGGTAGCTCTCTGCCACGGCATGGAGGTCGGGTTCGTCGGTCTGCATGGCTACGGACTGGAGGTCCTCGAAGGCGCGGGCTGTCTGCCGCATCTCGAGGTAGACCACGGCCCGCTTCAGTCGGATGAGCGGCGAGACGGGGTCGATGCGGATCATGTCCGTGGCGACGCCCAGAGCCTCGGACTGCATGCCGAGGGCCATGTAGGCCTGCATCATCAGGTCTCGCGCCGTGACGTTGCGGGGCGAGATGCGGAGCATGGCCCGGCACTGCTCGACCACGGCGTGGTAGTTCATGGCCGCGGTGAGCATGATGGCCAGCGTCTCACGGGCGACCAGCCGCCGGGGGCTCAGCCCCACGGCTTGCCGCGCAGCGGCGACGGCGTCCTCTAGGTGGCCCACCATCATATGGACGCCGGCGATGCGGATGTAGCACTCGCACGCATCGGCGCCCTGCTCGAGGGCCTTGTTCAGGCTCACCAGCGCACCGGCGGTGTCTCCGCTCTCGCAGAGCCTCTCGGCCATGCGCACGTGGCGGTTGGCCCCGGTTGCACTCGTGATGCCCGTCGGAACTGCCGGCATACTCGACACTATGTCCTTTCGCGGAGCGGCTAGCCCAGCATCGGCCGGATGAAGAGCCGGTAGCAGAGCCCCCAGGCATCATCGCGCGACGCCACCTTGACGCGCGGCAGCAGGAGCTGGTCCTGCGCGGCGTCGGCCCAGCCGCTGTGCGTGGTGCAGGCGGCCAGGAAGCCGGCGTCTCGAGCCAGATCGGGCGTGCGCACGTTGGCGCTCCCATAAGGATAGCAGAAGGTGCGCACGGTCGTTGACAGGCGCTCCTCCAGCTCCTCGCGTCCGCCCCGCATCTCGTCCAGCGCCTGGTCGTCCGGCAGGTCGGCCAGCCGGGGGTGAGTGCGGGTGTGGCCTGCGACCTCCCAGCCGTCGCCCTGCAGCGCCCGGAGTTCGTCCCAGCCCAGCAGGGGCAGCACGGGCTTGCCGTTGGCGGTGTCCCAGTCGTTGCGGTGGCCCACACAGGCGGTCGGCGCGAAGATCGTGGCGGGCCAGCCCAGCTCCCGGAGCGCCGGGGCCGCCTGCGTGGCCACGCCCGCGTAGCCGTCATCGAAGGTGATGCAGATGGGCCTGGCGGGAAGCGCGGCGCGTCCCGCCAGGCCGTCGCAAAGCTGGCCGAACGTGACGGCACGGTAGCCCAGCCGGGCCAGCAGGCGCATCTGCCGCCGGAAGGCCGGCGTGGCGACGTTGAGGAAGCGATCGGCCCGCGTCGCCACAGGCTCGCCGACCTTGTGGTACATGAGCACGGGCGCCCGTCGTGGCGCGGCCATATCAGGCCGGCGCCGGCGTCGGGATGCCCGTCACGCGCGAGTAGAGCCGCTCCATGGCCGTGGCCATGGCGCCGACCGTGAACCTTTCGTCGGCGCGGAGGCGGGCAGCCTGGCCCATGCGGTTCCGCTCCTCGGGGTCTTCCAACAGGCCTGCGATGGCCTGCGCCAGGGCAGCCGGGGTGCGCTCGGTGAGCCGCCCGGTCTCGCCCTCAACGATGAGCTCCACGTTGCCGCCGGCGCGGGTGGCGACCACGGGCCGCCCCACGGCCATCGACTCGATGATCGCCATGCTGCAGGCCTCGGTGATGGATGGGAGCGTCACGACGTCCATGGCGTGCATGAGGCGCGAGACGTCGTTACGCACGCCGGTGAACCGGAGCCGATCGGCCACTCCGGTGCTGGCGGCCATCTCCCAGAGGTGCTGCTGGATGGAGGGCTCGGCATAGCCGACGAAGATGAAGTAGGCCTGCGGGCAGCGGCTGACGATGCTCGGCGCCGCCTGCACCAGGATGTGCTGGCCCTTGAAGGAGTCGACGCGCCCGAACTCGCCGACCAGCGCGGCGTCTGCCGGCAGCCCCAACTCGGCTCGGACGGAGAGGCCGTCGATGCGGGGCGCGGGCGATGCGCCGCCGAAGTCGGTGCCGTTGTAGACGGTCTCCACATGGTCCGGCGGCACGCCACGGTCGACCAGGCGCTGCCGCAGGTAGTCCGACACGGCCACGTACCAGTGGTTGCGCATGGGCAGGAACCGGTACGCGAAGTCGCGAGTGGCGACGTGAACGGTGGAGACCACGGGGATTCGTTCCATGGCCCCCGTGAAGAAGCCCATGTAGGTGGCGCGGGTGAGGTGCGTATGGATCAGGTCTGCGGAGATCTCGCGGGCCAGCCCCCGCAGCACGCCGATGGTCCGCGGCGCGGTGAGGCCGTGCATGGGCACCTCGGTCGTGGGCACTCCCGCCTCGCGGAGCCGGGCCGGTAGCCATCCTCCCTTGGGGCAGACGGCCAGCACTTCGTGGCCACGCAGGCGCAACGCATCGGAGAGTAGCACGATGTGCTTCTCCGCTCCCGACGTCCTCGTGCTTGAGATGACCTGAAGAACTCGCATGCCCGGCAGTCGCCTATGCTCCCTTACCCAGTCTACGGACGCCCGGACCGAGGCGTTCGCCCATTGTGCTGCTCGCGGCGGCCCATCAGCAATCCACTGCGGCCCAGGCGTCCAACTCGATCTCGAACAGCAGGTCGTCGCGGCAGACATCCGCCTCCATGGTCACTGCCGGGAGCGGGTCCACGCCCTGCGCCTTGAGCCACTGCTCCGGGAGCAGCGCGTCCTCGGGCCGCTTTACGTAGATCAGTGCGCGCGTCGTGTCGGCGAAGCTCATGCCGCGCGAGATGAGGATGGCCTCCACGACGCGCATGGTCAGCTCGACCTGCTCGACGCTGCGGCCCACGTGGGCGGTAGCGCCGCTTGGCGCGATGCTGGCCGTGCCGGAGACCTGCAGGCGGGTCACCACGCCGTCAGTCAGTTCCATGGCCCGGCTGAAGCTGGAGCCGTAGTCGTGGGCGGAGCACTGGAGCGGCGAGCCCACGCGGAACGGCGTCACGCGGCCGTCGAGGGCCTCCACGGCGGTGGCGGCCATCACCAGGGTTTCGCCGCGGGGGTTGGCGCCGGCGATGCCCGTGCTGGCAGGCACCAGTCCGTCGAACACGCGGCGCTCAGTGAAGAAGCGGTTGCGAGCCTGGTTCAGGTCGTCATAGCACTCCAGCAGGCGATCGACGAAGAGCCAGGTGCGGGTGATGTTCCCGAAGGCCATGCCCACGCCGGACAGGGCCTCATCTACTCCTGCCAGGGCGGAGTAGACCTGGTCGCCGGCCGGAGCCGCGCCGGACGCGGGGCCCACATCGGCCAACGAGGCGTAGCGGGCGCGGTCGTCGGCGTAGAGCGATCCCACGGGCCGGCCGCCTTGGAGGATGGGCTTGAGGGCGAGTCCGTCGATCAGGTGCGCTTGGGCGCCGGCCATGGCGGAGCCGTCCAGCGGGTGGCCGTCCAGCGCCATGAGGGGCCAGGTGCGCGGGGCTGCCTCGACTTCCAGCGTCGCAGCGGCGGCGTCCACATCCTGCCTGCGGCCGAAGAGCATGGCGTCCGCCACGGAGCCGCCGGCAGCGGCGCAGGCGCTCGCCAGCCGCCTGGCCAGGGCAGGCCCGTCCTCACCGGGGAGCGCCCGGAGGGTGATGTGCTTCTCGGTCCAGCCTTCGTGCCGTATGGTTGCGGTGTCGGCGAACTCTCCTCGATCCAGCGTGACCCGCGCCGTCAAGGCCGGGCGATCCCGGCCCATCGGGCCTTTAGTGCTTTCAACTCTTCCTCCTGCGCCGGGCTGAAGTGCCCCTGGCGCTGTGCGTAGGTGTCCATCCAGACGATCAGCCGCCGGCGGTCCTCCGGGTTGGCAAGCAGGCGTTGGTGCGCCGCGTCGCGGCCCAGGAACTGGAGCAGGGCGCTGGTATGCGCGGGGCCCTGGCCGGGCAGGGAGCGGCCCCGGCGGTAGGTCGAGGTCACGACATCGCGGAGGCTGGGTTGGCCGTACTGCACCAGCGAGTTGTAGGAGCGTCCCGCCGTGAGGTCGAACCTCGCGCCGGAGCTGCCGGGCTGGTGGCAGGAGCCGCACCGGGTGTCGAGCATGGGCTGCACCAGGCGGCTGTAGTCCATGGGCCACGTGCCCTCGGGCCCGGCGATAAGGCGGCTGGGCGGGCGCGATGCGGCTCGTGGGCGCAGGTTCCGGGCGGTGCGGGTCCGCGGCTCATGGCAGCCGCCGCAGGCAGCGGTGCGGCCCGCCTGCACGTAGGTGAGGCTCCGCATGGTCTGCACGGCCATGCCCTCATCATCCAGCGCCTGCAGGAAGACGGGCACGTTGGCAGGCAGGCTGAAATGGGCCGAGCCGTCGGCCTCCACCGGCGCGGTGCCCAGCACGCACTTACCGGGGTCGTCGGATGTCTGGCCGATGGTGGGCGTGTTCATGTGCGGCTGCGTCTTGGTGGGCATGGCCACCACGCGGACGGACTTGATGCTCCCGCGGCGCACGCCGGTCAGACCGTGGTAGACGTCGCTGATGAGCATGGCGCCCTCTTCCGTGGGGCGCTTGGCGACCATGGCGCTGATCCCGGCCGGCGACCGGCTGGGCCGCACGGGGATCGGGCTCAGCGAGGAAATGCTCGGGTCGCGGTAGAGCAACTCCAGATTGCCGTGGATGTCGTACAGGTAGACGCCCATGCCCGCCTCGGGGGGCATTCCGCCCTGGCCCATGAGGCCCTCGCGGCTCCAGGCGACGAGGAAGTAGCGGTCGGAGAGGGGCCAGGGGCTGGCGTAGTAGTGCCGCGGCCAGCCGTTGATCTCGGGATAGGCCACTTCGGGCGTGATGTTGGTGATCGGCTCCTGGCCGTCGGCGCCCAGGCCCGGGTCGAGGATATCGATGGCGCCGCCGGTGGTGGCGTGGTGCGCCGAGGCGGTGAAGACGATCTTGCGCGTGCCGGGAATGACGCGAGCCTCGAAGGCGCAGTGCGGCCGGGTGGTGTAGTTGCCCCAGACGATCTGGGCCTGCGTGCCGTCGGCGTTGGTCGACCAGAGCTTCATGTAGGGCATGTTGTCGCGGTCGACGTAGTCCCAACGGGCGTAGAGGATGCGGCCGTCGGGCGCTACGCTGGGCGTCCACTCGAAGCTCTCGAAGGGCGAGATGGCGCGCACGGTGGCCTGCTGCTTGTCCAGGACGTGGAGCGTGTAGACCGGCACCGGGCGGTAGTTGTCGCCGCCGCACCGCACGTAGCCGTCGGGGTTCTCGCTGTTGGCGCCTACGGGCACGCAGGTCGAGCCGGCGGCCAAAGTATTGCCCCGGCGAGTGGAGAGGAACGCCACGCGGCCGTCGGGCAAGTAGCGGCCCGAGAAGTCGTCATGCTTGCCGCTGGTGAGCTTCCGAAGGCCCGTGCCGTCGATGCCCACTTCATATAGATGATAGAAGCCGTCCTCGGGTAGCCGCGCCTTGTCGGTCTTGTCCGCGGTGGTCGAGAGCTCCGGGTGGTACCGGCACCAGGCGAAGAGGACGCGCTTGCCGTCGGCGGACAGCTCGGGGTCCAGGCAGCTTCCCTCGGGCAGTGAGGTGGTGAGGGTGCGCACGCGCGGCGCGCCGGTGCGGAAGCCCTCCAGGAGGCAGATGCCGCCGCCGGGGCGCGACCACCAGCCGTAGTTCTGGTCCGACATGTGGCTGAAGGTGCCCAGCTTGCGCTTGACGAAGACGATCCGGTTGAAGCTCAGCAGCGGGTTGGCCAGCGCGGCGCGCCGGACGGCCCAGCGGGCGCGAAGGTAGGCGGCCTTGCGGTCGGCGCCCGGTGCCTTGTAGGCGGCCTCGGCGGCCCGTAGCTCGGACATGTAAGGACGCACGTCCACGCCCATGCCCGCCAGGTCGGTGCAGAGGGCGCGGCCCCGTCGGACGACCAGGGCCATGGGCATATTGCCGGTTCGAGGCATGGAGTGCGCCACGGACCACTGGCTGAGGCTGGACTGCGTGCAGGGGCGGCCGAGGGCCACGTTCCGAGCCGGGTCGGCGGCAGCATAGACCTCTACCTCGTCGAGGTTCAGGAAGCCGCCGGGCTGCTGCAGGCGGAGGTAGCGCGCCGTCTTGCCCGAAAGGTCCACGGCCAGCGGCTTGCCGTCGGTGAAGCCGTAGAAGAGGACGCCGTTGTTGCGGTAGGCTTCGGTCCATGCCTGACCGTCGTCGGAGAGGAGCAGGCGCAGGGCGGCGGTCCGATCCGGCGTTTCGCAACGGTTGAAGAGCAGGGCGCGGCCCAGGGCCGTGGGCGCGCCCAGATCCACCTGCCACCAGGGATCTGCCTCGGGCCCCGTATGGAAGCCCCACTTGCCGTCCTTGACGCCGTCCACGGCGCCGGCGGCGTCCAGCGCGAGGGTGACCCCGCTCAGCGGGTCGCCGCGAAGGCGATCCTGCGTGAGCCAGTCATCCTCCACCTGCTGCGCAAAGTCCTGCTCACCGGCTCCTGACGGCCCGCGCAACGCGAAGCCGCCCAGCGCCACAGCGGCGGCCAGAACGAGCAGGCGGACCGAACCTGGGTGTGGCATCGGGGTTCCTTTCCTGGTTGCGCCTACAGCGAGAGCAGGTAGGCTTCCAGCGCGGCGACGTCGGACTTGGAGAGCTTCGATGTCACGCCGTGCTTGTCTCCCTTGTTGAAGACGGTCAGCACCTGCCGCAAGTTCGTGGCGCGGCCGTCATGCATGAAGGGAGCCGTGCGCCAGAGCTCGAAGAGCTTGGGACTGGTGAAGAGGCTGTCCTGGTCCAGCTCGCCCCGCGTGCCCACGTCATACCGCCTCTGGTCGGAGAGCAGCGGGCCGGCATGGCAGGAGGCGCACCGTGTCCGCGGGCTGTTGAAGAGCGCCTTGCCCTTCTGGGCCAACGGCGAGAGCTTGCCGCCGACCAGGTACGGCGAGGGTAGCGGGCGCAGTGAACGGAGGTAGGCCTGCACGGACTCGACTTCGCCCTTCTCCGGCTCGCGGAACAGGATCGCGCGGAAGCCGGCCCTGGAGGCCATCTCCATGCTCTCGCGGACGCCGTGCCACATGAGCGGGTGCATCTTGTAGGAGTTGACCAGCGACCGCGTGTTCTTCGGGTTGCCGATGCCGTCGTTCAGCAGGTCCCAGTTGAGGCCGTCGGCGCGCGTCTCGGGGTGGCAGGTCAGGCAGCTGAGCCAGTGCTGGAAGCAGAGGGTGCCGTCGGAGAAGTAGCGCTCGCCGCGGCGCACGGCCGTCTCGGCGGGCTGCTTACCCAGGCTGAGCGTCTTGCGGCAGGCGCCGGTGGCCGGATCCAGAAGGCCCACGTTGCCGGCGAAGTAGGTGGCCACGGCCACGCTCTTGCCGTCGGGCGATACGGCCACGCCGCGGGGGCCGTCGCCGGGGTACTCCTTGCGCTCAAGCGTCTCGGCCACGTAGAGGGCAGAGAGGTCGTTGGCCAGCTCGGCGCGCTGCCCGGGGTCCTTCTTGATGTCGGCCCAGAGGTTCCGCGCGGTGACCGCCCACTCCTCCGAGACCTTGATCAGCGGGCTGTCGGCGGCGATGTCGCCGGCGGTGTACTTGTGGAGCTTAGCCAGCTCGAGGCGGGCGATCTGCCGTGCGCCGGAGAGGGAGACGAAAGCCGTCGAGCCGTCGGGCGAGAGCCCGATGCCCCAGGGGTCGGCGCCGCCCTCCATGGGATGGTCCAGCAGCAGCGCCACGTAGAGCGAGCGCTTCTGCAGGTCCAGGATGGTGAAGGCGTTGGTGTTGACCCAGCCTCGGTCGAGCTGCGTGGTGGGCAGGTTGAAGCGTCCCAGCGTGTGGGCGATGTAGGCCCACTTGCCGTCCTTGGAGATGCGGACGTGCCGCAGGTTGGTGGAGCCCGCCACGAGGCGGATGGCCTTGGCAACGCGGTTGGTGCGGAGGTCCAGGATGCATGCGGTGGCGGAGTTCTGTGGGTCCCGGGCATCGCCGGCGGCCGTCAGGTAGCCGACCACCGCGGTGGAGCCGTCGCGGCTGACGTCGACGCCGAAGGGCCGCCCGCCGGTGGCGATGCGCGCGGTCTGCCGGCCTGTGGCCATGGCGACGACCGAGACGTCGCCGGAGTGGCAGTTCGCGGTGAGCGCGATGCCCTTCGCGGCGCAGACGGCCACGGTCTCCGGGCCGGCGCCCACGGCCGTCCGGCGCACGACCGAGCCGCGTGCGGCATCGATCTGCGCCAGGCGGCCGGCGGCGTTCTCCGCTACCCAGATGGACGAGCCGGACCAGGCGATGCCCGCCGGGGTCGTCACCGCGATGCGGCGGACGACGGCGCCGGAGGCCGGGTCGAGGATCACCACCGCGTTCGCCGTGCGGTCGGACACCGCCAGCCGCTTGCCGTCGGGCGACCATGCCACGTCATCCGCCGAATGGTAGACCGGCTCGGTGGCCGCCTGCGCCGCCTGGGGGGATCGTCCCACCGGGAGCTGCGGCGCCGCCAGCAGCGCCAGGGTCGCCGCTGCCGCGGCCAGTGTCAGGTGCATCACTCGTATTCGCATCAGGGCCTCCCGACCGGTCTTGGGCTGGTTCGTAGTTCGGCATCAGGACGCCCGGCGCACGCGCCGGGTTGTTCGTCGCCTAGTTTCGCGAGGTTGCGCGCGTTCTCCTGCCCGCTGGGACGCGGCGATGCCGTCAGGGAGGATATGACCAGCAGTTTGATGAATGTGCGCACGGCGGGGCCTCGCCTCGCCTCCCTGCGTGAAAGGACCATCCAATGCTCGGAATGAGAGACGCCGCCACCCGCGGCGGGGCGCTTGCCGCGCTGATCATCGGCCTGACGGCCCCGAACCCCTGCGCTGCCGAAGTGCGGCTGCCCAAGGTCTTTGCGTCCCACATGGTGCTGCAGCGCCAGATACCCCTGCCCGTTTGGGGATGGGCGAGCCCCGGCGAGACCGTCACCGTGCAGGTCGCCGGCGAGTCAGCCAAGGCCCAGGCCAACGCTAAGGGCGAGTGGAAGGCCACGCTGCCTGCGCTAAAGGCCGGCGGGCCGCACACCATGACCGTCAGCGGCTCCAGCGTCATTAAGCTCGAGGACGTGCTGGTCGGCGAGGTCTGGCTCTGTTCCGGCCAGTCCAACATGGAGCAGGGCATCGGGATGTGCAATAACCCGCAGCAGGAGATCGCCGCGGCCAGCCACCCGCAGATTCGTCTGCTCCTGGTGCCCAACCGCTTCACCCCCCGCCCCATGGCCGACATGGAGGGCGCGTGGAAGGCCTGCACGCCCAAGACGATCGCCGAAGACGGCTGGGGCGGGTTCTCCGGCGTGGCATACTTCTTCGGCCGAGAGCTCCAGCGCACGCTTTCCGTGCCGGTGGGCCTCATCGACGCCACGTGGGGCGGCACCGTGATCCAGACCTGGACGCCGCCCGAGGGTTTTGCGGCCGTTCCGGCGCTCAAGGGCGACCACGACCGTGTGCTGCTGGCTGATCCGAGCTCGGCGGCCCACAAGCAGCAGTTGTCCAAGGTCCTCAGCGATACCGAGGCCTGGCTCGCAGGAACGCGCAAGGCCATGGCGGCCAGCGATGCGGCCCCGGCCATGCCCACCTTCCCCGCCGAGCTCCTGCCGCCCAGCAACGTGCAGCACGCCACCGCACTCTACAACGGCATGATCAACCCGGTTCGCCCCTTCGGTATCCGCGGGGCCATCTGGTACCAGGGCGAGTCCAACCTGGGCGAGGGCAAGACCTACACCGAGCGCATGAAGGCCCTCATCGGCGGCTGGCGCAAGGTCTGGGGCCAGGGCGACTTCCCCTTCTACTTCGTGCAGGTCGCGCCCTACAACTACGGCAACAACCCGGCCACCGAGCCTGAGTTCTGGGAGGCCCAGACCGCGGCGCAGGCGATCTCCAATACCGGCATGGCCGTCATCAACGATATCGGCGAACTGGCCGACATCCACCCGAAGAACAAGCAGGACGTGGGCAAGCGGCTCGCCTTCTGGGCCCTGGCCAAGACGTACGGGAAGTCCGAAGTCGTCTACTTGGGTCCCACCTTCAAGACCATGGCCGCCGAGGGCGCCAAGCTCCGGATCACGTTCGACAACGCCGCGGGCCTGAAGAGCCGCGACGGCAAGCCGATCAGCTGGTTCGAGATCATCGACAAGGAAGAGGGCGGCTTCGTGAAGGCCGATGCCGCCATCGACGGCTCCTCGGTGGTCCTCTCCTCGCCGGAGGTGAGGAACCCCGTGGCCGTGCGGTACGCCTGGCACATGTTGGCGGAGCCGAACCTGAGCAACGGCGCAGGCCTCCCTGCCAACTCCTTCCGAGCGGGCGACGTGCCCAAGCGCGACCTGCTGGCCATCAACGTGCCCGAGGCCAAGCAGTACAAGCTGCTCTACGACCTCGACCTGGGCAAGGTCGGCGCCGACGTGCGGTACGACGTGGACAACCGGAAGTCCATCCAGGGCCCCGTGGCCCGCGTCGCCTACTTCCTGGAGCTGACCGGGCAGGACGGTTTCGCCCAGTACCTCTACGTCTCCATGGATGCGTTCAGTCAGGATCTCGGCAAGCTCGGCGTTCCGACGCCGGCGTCAGGCGCCAAGTTTCAGCAGAACGTGACCAACATGAACGTGCTATCCAACGTGAAGTCCATCGTCAACGGCGCCGGGCTCAAGGGCGGGAACATCGAGTTCTGGCCCCACAACTACGGCCCGCCCAACAACGCCAGCGTGCCCAACGCCTCCGGCGCGGACTGGGACTTCGGCGACGAGCCCGTAGAGCCCACCGACGGCTACGGCAGCATGCAGGTACACAACCACGATGCGAAGCAGACGCTCTTCGCCATCAACAACTGGAAGTCGGGCTCGGGCGCCGACCTGGGCATCGGCACGCGGGCGGCCAAGGAGCTGGACTGGACCTTCGCGGCCAACGCGGGCTCCTACCTGACCAAGCGCCTGCGCGTACTGGTGCTGCCCAAGCAGTAGCCGCCCGACAGGCAACCGCCGACCTCGCCGGTCCCGTTTGCAGCGGGGCCGGCGGCCTCGGCGGCGCAGGGTTCCGCGAGAGGGAGATCGGCATGGGGCTTCGTCGGCTCGGGTGGCTGTTGGCGACGGCCTGGCTTGCCTCGGGATGCACCGCGGCGCGGGCACAGGAACCGGACCGGCGCGTGCGGGAGCTCCAGTCGCTCCGGTGGGGGATGTTCATCTGCTGGTCGTTCAGCACCTTCTCCGGCACCGAGTGGACCCCCGGCGTGCAGGACGCCTCCTACTTCCGCGCCACGGGGTGCGATACCGACCAGTGGGCCCGCACCGCCAAAGAGGCCGGGATGGGCTACATCCTCTTCCTGGCCAAGCACCATGACGGCTTCTGCCTCTGGGACACGCAAACCACCGACCGCAAGGTGACCCGCTCGGCGCTGGGCATCGACGTGCTGGCCAAGCTCCGGGCCTCGTGCAAGCGCTATGGCATCAAGCTGGCGCTCTACTTCTCCGAGGGCGACTGGACCTGGCCCAGAGCGAAGGATGGCCTCGGCGGCGGCACGGGACAGAACCCCGAGATGCAGCGGGAGCAGCTACGCGAGCTTTGCACACGGTACGGGCCCATCGAGTTCTTCTGGATGGACTGCGCCGCCGGCCACCCCGGCACGACGCACGAGGAGGTCATGGCCTGGGTCAAGCGGTTCCAGCCGGGCTGCTTCGTGGGCTTTAACGGCGGTGGAGGGGACCTGCGCGCCGGCGAGATGGGCCGCCCCGGCCGGTTGCCGGAGGGATCACCCTACCAGATCGCTGAGTTCACGTACCCCATCCTTCCGCCGCACCAGGGCGGGGCCATGTGGTTCTACTCGCTGCCGATCCACGATGATCTCTGTCTCCCCGCCGAGCGGCTCTACCGCGACTACGCGGCAGGCGTGAAGCATGGCAACATCTTCTCGCTGGATGTGGGCCCGGATCCCGCCGGGCGCCTGCGCAAGGTGGATGTGGAGACCTTGCGCAGGGTGGGCCGGATGATCCGCAAGCCGCCGAAGCCTGAGGCGCCGCCAGTTTCCGAGCGCAAGGAGGCGTCGGCCTCCAGCGTCTGGCCGGACCCGGGGTACGAGGCCGCCATGGCCTTCGACGGCGATGAGAGCACCCGCTGGGGAGCCGCGGCCGACGCCCGAAGCGGCTGGCTGGAGGTGGACTTGGGCCGCGAGACGGAGATCGGCCGCGCCGTGGTGATGGAGGTCGGCTACCCGCGCACACAGCAGTTCGCCATCGAGGTCGAGGAGGCCGGTTCGTGGCGCGCGGTGGTCTCGGGCGAGGCGCTGGGCGGCGAGAGGAGCTTCAGCTTTGCCCCGGTCCGAGCGCGTCGCGTGCGCTTGAGCATCCTGAAGGCCTCCGAGGTCCCAACCATCGAGGAGTTCTGCGTCTACCCGCCGGCAGCGAACGTGAAGCGGTAAGTGGTCACCGGCGACCCCACCGAGGGAGACTCTTGATGGCTCTGCGGCTTGGCCTTGCGATGATGGCGCTGTCGGCTGTGGCCTCAGCGGGTACGGACAGCCCGGGCGTGAGCGCTTCAGGGCGTTGCGTCACCTGGCGCGGAAGGAGCCTCATGCTCCTGGGCGATAGCGCAACGCAGGTGGCGCCGATGAACGGTCGGCTTGACCTGCGCGCGTGGCTTGACCAGTGCCGCAAGGAGGGCCACTCTACCGTGCATGTCTGGGCCTTTACGGGTCCTCGATCGGACGACTGGAGGCTCGGCTCGGAGCCGCCGTTGCTTCCCTGGACGCGTCGATCCGACGGCGCATGGGACCTGATGCGCTTTGACGAGGGCTCGGATCCCGCACGCCACTACTGGCCGCGCCTGCGGGCGCTCTGCTGCTTGGCGCGCGAGCGGGGCATGCTGGTGGGCATCACAGCCCTCTTCGGCTGGGCCAAGGAGGGTGGGCCGGGGCCGGGCTGGCAGGTCCATCCCTTCAACCGGGCATGCGGAGGGTTCGCCACGCGCTCGGCTGAGATCGTCCGGCTCGCCGATGAGGGGGAGATCAACGCCGACGCCTGGCGCGATGACTGGCCCGCGAGCCGCAAGGCGCAGTGGCACTGGGAGCGTTACTGCCTGAAGCTCATCGCCGAGACGCGGGGGCTGGGCAACGTCTGGTACGACTACCGGGATGAGTGGTCATACCTGAACACCGAGGCCGACGGCGCCGAGGCCCACTGGCGCCGGTTCTTCACGTCGCGAGGATGCCTTTGGGCCGACCGCACGGGCCTCGGGGGGCTCCGTGTGGCCAACCCCGACGTGCCGCCGCCCGGCGGTACACCGGCCATCAAGACCGAAGGGGAGCCCTACGGCCACGATGAGGCGCGTGCGGAGGTTTGGTCACGCGCCATGCGCGGCACGCACTACCTCCTGCACAATGACGCCAGGGAACCCAACGTCGCCTCATGGGACCCGGCGGCGGCGGCCACGCGCGGTGTGCGTCCGTTGGACGACGCAGGCCGCACCTACGTGGGCCTCTGCTCGCGATTCTTCAACAGGCTGGTGCGGAAGCTGGATGAGCTGGCGCCGGTCTCCGCCGGCGACGGGTCCAGCGTGGTTTGGCGTCGCGGCCCCTCCGAGATCGCCGCGTACGCGGCGGCTAGTGTGGAGGCGGTCGAGGCGCCGGAGGGCATCACGGGTCGCTGGTCGGCCACGGTCTTCGATCCCATGACAGGCCGAACGCACGCCGTCGAGGCCAGGATCGTGAACGGGCGCCTCACGGTTGCGCGGCCGTCCGGCCTGCGCGACTGGGCCCTGCTGCTGCACCGAAGGTAGCGCGAGCGAGTTCTGCGCTGTCGCCGATGTCGTCGCGGTCAGCCCATATGCCCGCGTACTCGCTCGCCGCCAGGTCGGCCAGTGTCCGTCGCTTGGCCGGCCCGACCGGCAGGAAAACAACGACCATCTCAGCCGGCCCGACCGGCACCTCCAGCGGCACGCGGATTCTGAGTTCACGGCTTGGCGGCACGTCGGTTGACAGGGTCATCGTCGTAGCCATGGTAGTTGGCCTCCTCCCAAAGCCAAGTATACCGACTATGGTCGGACCCACCGCCTGCGTGACCACAGACCGGTGTCTGCCTTCTAGCCGGCACAGAAGCAGTCCCGGCCGACTGGGGTGACACGATGCTCCTCATCCAGCCGGCAGGTATCCGCGTCGGCCGCGTCGAATTGCGGGCTTGGATGGGGTGCGCTTGGGGTTGCTCAGGCCCCGGCGCGGGAGGCGCCGACGTGATCTCTTCTGGCTCTCTATGGGTCTGCCTGCTGGCCGCGGTCTGCCTGCTGCAGGTTGCGGGCGTTGCGGCCGGGCAGACGGTAACCTACGTGCCCACGACAGACAACCTCCACAGCGCCACGCTGAAGGACCTGGGCGACGGCTCGTTCGAGATCGTCACCACCGGGCCGGACCCCTACATCTTCCTCCGGCGCACCGGGCCGGCGCCGGGGCCGGGGCAGACCGTGCTCGCCTTCGAGTACGCCGCGCCGCAGGGCACCGACGTGCTGGAGGTCTACGTCTACCCGCCGCTGGACCAGGAGCACTGCGTCACTGGACAGGGGCTGTCGCTGGCCGAGGGCTGGACCTCGCACTCCATGGACCTGAAGCCCGTGCTGGCCCGCACAGGCGGCAAGTGGGTCGGCCTGCGCCTCGACCCCGGCACGCAGCCCGGCAAGCTTGTCCGCATCCGCGCCATCCAGCTCCGTGAACCCAACGCGCGGGAACTGGAGATGGCCGCCCGGGAAGCCTCCCGCAAGGCCGAGCTCGCGGCCCGCGACGCGCGCATGACGGCCTACCTGCGCCGCCAGTTCGCCGCATCCGTCACCGACGTGGCCGTGGGTGCCGACCAGATCACCATCCGCGGCAAGGTGGGCACGGCACGGGCGCCGCTCTTCCTGGCCGAGGTCCCGCTCTGGCAGGACATCACGGCGCTGCGCAACGCACCCACGCTGGTGCGGATACCCGCCGGGCGGACCTGCTCCCTCCGCGTGCCGCGCCGCGACGGCGTCCGCGACCGCCTCACGTCGCGCTGGGCCGTGGTGCGGCGCGCCGGCGCGGGGCTTGAGCTTGTCTCCTCCGCCCGCTACCCGGACCGGGTCCAGGCGGCCGGCAACCCGCCGGAGGAGCGGCCCCGGGGCAAGAAGGGCCTCGGCGGCTTCGGGCCGTGGGGCTCCATCGTCAGCGACCTGGATGACCTGGACATCTCGGCCGTCACCATAAACGTCTTGCTGAACGGGCTCATCGACACCATGCCCGCTCCCGGCCGCAGCCCCTTCGTCTACGAAGGCACGACCTACTACATCAACGACGCTGAGGTGCAGCAGTACGACAAGACCCTGGCCGAGACCTCCAGGCGCCACATCGTCGTCTCGGCGATCATCCTGCTCGCCCACGGGTACAACGCGCCCAAGGGGAGCTGGTCGCAACTGACGGCGCACCCCGACGCGCACCCGTCGGGCATCTTCGTCATGCCGAACATGGACAGCCCCGAGGGCCTGCGCGCCTACGCCGCCGGGCTGGAGTACCTGGCCCGCCGCTACAGCTCAGGCGCGCCGGGCCGCGGGCGCATCCACCACTGGATCCTCCACAACGAGATCAACGCCGGCTGGATCTGGACCAACGCCGGCGACAAGACCGACACGCTCTACATGGACCTCTACCACCGCTCCATGCGGCTCGCCCACCTGATCGCCCGGCAGTACGATCCCCACGCCAAGGCCTTCATCTCGCTGGAGCACCACTGGAACTATACGCCGGAGCCGCGCTTCTACACGGGCAAGCACCTGCTGGAGCTGCTCAACTCCTACTGCAAGCAGGAGGGCGACTTCGAGTGGGCGCTGGCGCACCATCCTTACCCGGACTCGCTGCTGGCGCCGCGGACATGGGAGGACGGCCATACGACCTTCGCCCTCGACACGCCCAAGATCACCTTCCGCAACATGGAGGTGCTACAGGCGTGGGCCGAGCGGCCTGAGAACAAGTTCCTCGCGAAGGTGCAGCGCACCATCCACTGCACGGAGCAGGGGCTGAACTCGCCGGACTACTCGGAGAAGTCGCTGGCCGAGCAGGCGGCCGGCATGGCCTACACCTGGACCAAGCTGGAGCGGCTCAGCGCCATCGAGGCGTTCCAGTACCATGCCTGGCTCGACAACCGGGCCGAGTTCGGCCTGCGGATCGGCCTGCGCAAGTTCGTCGATGAGCCCGGCGACGGCTGGGGCAAGAAGCCGATCTGGACCGTCTTCCAGGCCGCCGGCACACCCCGGCAGGCCGAGGTCTTCGCGCCGTACCTGCCCGTGGTGGGCATCAAGAGCTGGGAGGAGGCGTTCTTCAGGGGCCCGATACGGTGATTCCTGCTCCATATCGGATAGTATAGGATCGCCAGCGCCGATTACCGGTAGCCCTGGAGTCAAGCTGATATCGATGGAGTCATGCCGACATGGTCATGGAGCATAAGCCGGCCATCCTGATTGTCGATGATGATGCGGCGGCCATTCACGCCCTTCACGCGGCCGTAGAGGGCATGGGGCGCGTCCGTTACGCGCTCTCGGGCCGTGACGCCCTCCGGTTGGTAGCCGAGGCCGACTTTGACCTTGCGCTGGTTGACGCCCGTATGCCCGGGATGGATGGCTTCGAGGTCTGCCGAGCCATCCGCGCCGAGCGGCCTGACGTGGCCGTAATATTCGTCACCGCCGACACAGACGCCGCGGCCGAGGTCCGTGCGCTGGAAGCAGGCGCCGTCGACTTCATCACCAAGCCCGTCAACCCGCCGGTGGTGCGGGCGCGGGTCGGAATGCACTTGCAGCTCCGGGAGCACCGTTTCCAAGAGGATGCTGCACGTGAGGCACGAGCCGCCCGCGACGGGCAGGTGCAGAAGGCCGAGGGGCTCAACCGGATGGCCGGGTCCATTGCGCACCTGTACAACAACATCCTCGCCGGGCTCCTCTCGAACCTCGAACTGGTCCAGGACGCCCTGCCGGAAGGGGCCCCGGGCAGGCCCGAACTGGGCGCCGCCATGGCCGCCGTCGACCGCGCGGCCAAGCTGTCCGCCACGCTCCTGACCTACGTGGGTCAGACGCCCGGGCGTATGGACCCCATGGACCTGTCCGAGATATGCAGGATGCTGCTGCCGGGCGTTCAGGCGCGGTGGCCGGAGCGGGTTCGCGTCACGTTGGACCTCCCGTCGTCAGCCCCGCGCGTCCGGGCCAACGCCGAGCAGCTCGAGCAGGCGATCACGCATCTCGTGAGCAATGCGGCGGAGGCCCTGGGCAATGAGGGTGGCTCTGTGCGGTTGCGGGTGATTGAGTGCGGACCGGACTGCGTTGGACCGCACCGAGCGCCGTCGGACTGGAAGCCTGAGGAGCGGCCGTACGCCTGCGTCGAGGTAGCCGACGACGGCACAGGCATCTCCGAGGCGGACCTCATGAAGGTGTTCGACCCCTTCTTCACCACCAGGTTCACCGGGCGCGGCCTGGGTCTCGCCACGGTCGTCGGCATCGCCCGCAAGCACGGTGGCGGCGTGACCGTTCAGAGCCGGCCGGGCCACGGGAGCCTTTTCCGGCTCATGCTGCCGCTCTGCCAGGAGACACCGACACCGACCATCGCCCAGGCGGCCCTACCGGACGATGAGGGCGGCACGGTGCTGCTGGTCGATGATGAACCGGCGTTCCGGAACTCCATGAGGGCCGTCCTCAGGCGGTTCGGCTACGACGTCCTGGAGGCCGGCGACGGCATCGAGGCCGTTGAGGCCCACGGCGCACAGCCGGGCCGCGTCCGGTGCCTCGTCTGCGACATTTCCATGCCGCGCATGGACGGCTGGGAAACGCTCGCCGAGCTTCGCAGGCTGACGCCAGGACTGCCCGCAGTCCTCATCAGCGGCTACGACCAGGCGGAGGTCATGTCGGGCGAGCATGCCGAGTGGCCGGATGTCTACCTGGCCAAGCCCTTCCGGATGGCCGAACTGCGCGATGCCCTGCGCCGTGCCCTGGGGGCGCGACGCTCCTGATGTGCCGCTCCTTGTCTCGCCGGCGCCAGGCCGGCTCATCGGCCGTGTCTGCGTGAGCAGTAGTCGACGTGCCGCCGGGTACCGCGGCGCCCGTCCACCGGGCGATGGTCCCTCGCTGAGGTGATGACCATGCAGGTGATCGCCGGAAGGCCGTCAGCGCCTGCGTTTGAGCCGGGGCCTGCAGGGTTGGGGCGCCGGGCGCTGGTGGCGCCTCTGGCCATTATCTGCGCCAGCATCTCGATCCTGGTTGCGGGCTCCATCTGGGCAACCTGGCGCCATGAGTACGACGCCGGCGTCGCATCCCTCGCAGCCATCGCCGAGATGCGGGCGGTGCAGGTCGAGGAGTGGGTTGCTGAGAGGCGCGCCGATGCACTGCAGGCGCAATCGAGCGAGCCTGTGATTGAGGCCGCCCGCCACGTGGCCGAGACGGGTGGCGCCGCGGCAGGGGCGGAGCTCGAGCGACGGCTGGCCGTCTTCAGGGGCCGGCATGGCTGGCGCGATGCCATGCTCCTCGCCCCGGACACGGCACGGTTGTGGACTGCACAGGGCTCCGGCGCATCTGTCCCGCCGGAGCTTCGAGGCGCCGCAGTTCGAGCGGCGGCTACCGGCAAGGTGGCGCACGTTGGCCCCTATCTTGATGCCGACGGGAAGGCGTGGATCGACTTCCTCGCGCCCCTGCCGTCCTCGGGCGACAAGGGCGTCAGGACGCTCGTCCTGCGGGCAGACCCTGCGCGCTCGCTCTCGGCCATCATGGGCAGGTGGCCCGTTCCGTCGCAGACCGGCGAGACCGTCCTATGCCGCCGCGAGGGCGACACGGTCCTCTTCATCAGCGAACTGCGGTTTCGGCCGGGCTCGGCTCTCAAGCTCCGGGCGCCCATCAAGGGGAGCCGTCTGGGCGCCGCCAGGTACCTGCAAGACAGGCGCTCTCGCTCTGGCCTCGAGGCCGTGGACTACCGCGGGCACTCAGTCGTGGCGGTCGGCAGTGCCGTCGCCGGGACGGACTGGTTCCTGGGCGCCAAGATGGATCGCTCCGAGGTGCTCGGCGCTACGCTGCCCATCTCGTTGGGGATCGGCCTGGCCGGCCTGCTGGCCATGCTGGCGGCGGGCGCTGGAGCCTTCCTTCTGCGGGAACGCCAGATACGCGCGGCGAGGTTCGCCATGGAGGAGCAAGCGCGCGGTGACGCATTGCACCTGCGGCGCATCCTGGACAATCTGCCCACCGCCGTGGTCGGCATCTCGCGCCCGCCGGACCGCCGGATCATCCTGGCCAATCAGCACGTCTACCGCGTCTTCGGCTATACCGGGGCCGACGTGCCTGACCTGGAGTCCGCCGCCCGCCTGGTCTTCCCTGATGAAACGCTGCGCGAGTTGGTCCTGAACTGGTGGACTAAGGCCGTGGCCGAGGCCGAGCGAGCCGATGGGATGGTGGCTCCCTCCGAGCATAGCATGACCCGCAAGGACGGCGCCGAGGTTCTGGTCTCGGTCAGCGGCAGCGTCGTGGACGACATGCTGCTCGTATCGATGGTCGATATCACAGAACCCGCGCGGACCACCGCGGAGTTACGGGCGACCAAGGAGCGGATGGAGGCGATCTTCAACGCCGTGCCGGACCTTATGTTCGTGGTCGACCGGGACGCGCGCATCCATGGCTATTACTCTCCGGCGGACCGCGGCCTCTACGCTCAGCCCGACCACTTCGTGGGCAAGCTGGTGGCCGACGTCCTTCCGCCCGATGCCGCCGCCACGGTCGCCGATGCCATGGCCGAGGCGGCCAGGACGGGTAGGCATAGCGGCGCCGTCTACTCGCTGCCGCTGCCGGACGGCCAACGCTGGTTTGAGCTCTCCATCGCGGCCATGGGCGACCACACCCGGCGCGACACGCAGTTCATCGCCGTGGCCCGTGATGTCACCGGGAGGGTGCGGCTTGAGCAGAGCCTCCGGCGGAGCGAGGAGCAGTACCGGCTACTGGCCGAAAACGCCACTGACATCATCTTCGCCATGGACACCCAGGGCCGGTTCACTTACGTGAGCCCATCCAGCGAACGCCTGCGCGGCTACACCTCTGCGGAGGCCATCGCGCAGACGCTGGACGAGGCGCTCACTCCCGAGTCGGCCGCCGTCGCCCGGGCGGAGCTTGCGGAGTTCCTGGCTGCATCCGGCTCCCAGCAATGGGGCAGGGCCGCCCGAGTGGAGGTGGAACTCACCTGCAAAGACGGGTCCACCCTCTGGGCCGAGGTTACCGCGTCGGGCCGGTTCGGCCCCGAGCTAGAGCTACTCGCCGTACAGGGCATAGCTCGCGATATCACAGAACGACGACGCTACGAACTCGAACTCCAGGAGGCCCGCACGATCGCTGAGGCCGCCAATGCCGCCAAGAGCCGGTTCCTGGCGCATATGAGCCACGAGATCCGCACACCGCTCAACGGTGTGTTGGGTCTGACTCAGGTCCTCATGCGCCGAACCGACGACGCCGAGCAGCGCGCCCTGGTGACGAGGATCGAGGCGTCCGGCCGAACGCTCCTGGCCCTGCTCAACGACCTGTTGGACCACTCCAAGATCGAGGCCGGCCGGCTGCGGCTCGAGGCGCGCCCCTTCGATCCCGCCGCAGTGATCGGCCGGGTGGTCGGCCTCATGGGCGCCGGCGCCAGGGATAAGGGGCTGGAGATGACGGTGGATATGCCGGCTGAGCCACTCCCTGTGCTTCTGGGCGACGAGCTACGCATTGAGCAGATCATCCTCAACCTCGTGGGGAACGCCGTGAAGTTCACCGAGACCGGCTTCGTGCGGCTCTCCGCCACTTGCGAGCCGGCGGGCGCGGGCGCCGCGTGGCTCCGCGTGGAAGTGGCGGACTCCGGCATAGGGATTGCCGATGAGGCCTTGGGCGCCATCTTCCGGCCATTCCAGCAGGCCGACACCGGCACCTCACGGCAGTATGGCGGCACGGGCCTGGGCCTCGACATCAGCCGCGGCCTGGCCGAGATCATGGGCGGTCAGCTCACCGTCAAGAGCCGGCCCGGCCACGGCAGCCGCTTCCGGTTCGAGGCGATCCTCCCGCGAGCGGGGTCCGGCGTCTCGGCGACCGTGGGCCAGGACCCGCCTGCGCGCGGCCCGCGCCTGGTAGGCCTGCGCCTGCTTGTCGTTGACGACAGCCCCGTCAGCCGCGACGTGGCTCTGTCAATGCTCCAGTTGGAGGGCGCCTCGGCGGACGGCTGCACCAATGGCCTGGCGGGGATCGGCGCCCTCCGGACACGCCCGGCCGGCTACGATGCCGTGCTTATGGACCTGCGAATGCCGGAAATGGACGGTATCGCCGCAACGCGCTGCATACGACAGGAGCTGGGCCTCAAAGACCTGCCGATCATCGCCCTCACAGCCGGCGTCCCGGATGCGAGGCGGGCGGCGGCTCTGGGGGTCGGCGTCAACGCGATCCTCGCCAAGCCTATCGAGCTCGACACGCTCGTGCAGCAGATTCGCCTCTGCGTCGGAATGCCCGCAGCCGACGCTGAGGCGGCCTTGCGACAGGCACCGGAGGCGGAGGCCCTGCCGACTGTGCCCGGCATCGACCCTGACCGAGCATGGAGCAGCACCGGCGGTAGCCGGACCGTCTTCACCCGTCTGCTCGGCCTCTTCGTCGAGGAGTTCGCCGACGTGGCCGAAGCGACGCGGCGCCACCTTGCCGACGGCAGGCTCGAGCCAGTGGCTGGCCTGATGCATCGCCTCAAGGGCAGCGCGGCTGCGCTCGGAGCCGGCGAGATCGCGGCGGCCGCCGCTGAAGTCGAGACTTCGGCGCTGCGAGGCGAGGCAGTCCCAGGCAGGCCGCTCGCCGACTTGGAATGCGCGCTGGCGCTCCTGCTGGAAGCTGTGGGGTCTGCAGGAGTGGTCGCCGACACACACCGGTTCGAGCAAGCCGACGTGCCGACACCCGATCAGCTGGGTGAGCTCATGCAGGCGCTCAGGGCCCATGACCTGGAGGCGATGGCCCTCTTGGAGCGGCTGGATGCGGGCCTCCATCTGCTTCTGGGCGATGCCCATGCCGCCGACCTCAGGAGCGCCGTGACCCGCCTGCGGTTCGACGAGGCCCTGGCGATCCTGGAGTAGCCGGTCCGCTGGAACCGGGAACAGAGCTGATAGGGCCGATCGTGCGCGTTTTGCTGACACGCCCCGGCGCGGACATGGCACACAATGCCATTCGAGGCGCTTTGTAGAGCTTTAGAACTGCAACATACACCCAGCATCAGCGCCTTGGTCGTGGCGGTAGGTCTTGCGAGGAGTACTGGAGCGGCCGCGGCGGGCAGCAGGTAGCCGGCCGGCGACGGCTCTGAGGCGCGGACCGTTGAGACCGGTTGGAGGGTTTCGCTGCCACCGAACCGGAGACAACCTGATGAGCAGCATCGCCACCATCCTGATCGTCGATGATGATCCCCTGGCCATTCAGGCCCTGCACAGCACGCTGCGGGGACTGGGCAGCATCCGCTACGCCACCAGCGGCGCCGACGCCCTGGCCCTGGCGGCCGGGTGTCCCGTAGACCTGGTCCTGCTGGATGCCCACATGCCGGAGATGGACGGCTTCGAGACCTGCCGCGCCCTACTGCGCGACCACCCCGACCTGACCATCCTCTTCGTGACCGCTGACATTGACTTCGCCACCGAGGCCCACGCGCTGGAGGCCGGCGCCCACGACCTCATCAACAAGCCCGTGAACCCGCCCGTGGTTCGCGCCCGGGTGAACCTGCACCTGAGCCTCAAGGCGCACATGGACCGGGAGCGCGAGGCCCGATCTGCGGCCGACGCGGCCACAAGGGCCAAGAGCAGCTTCTTGGCCCGCATGAGCCACGAACTCCGCACCCCTATAACCGTGATCGGCATGGCCGATATGCTGCTCCAGACCAGCCTGACGCCGGGGCAGCGTGAGTACGCCGAGACCATCCGCGGCTGCGGACAGTCGCTGGTCTCGTTGATCGGCGACATTCTGGGTGTCTCGAAGATTGAGGCAGGCAAGCTGGAGATCGAGGCGATCGATTTCGATCTCGCCGAGATGGTTGACGGCGTCGGCGCCGTGACCAAGCCCGTGAGCCACCGAGAGCTACGGCAGGCGCTGGCCCGCGGGCTTGGTACGGCCACGACGGCGCCCGGCGCTCCGCCTGCCGCGCCGACGCCGGTCTTCGCGGGCGTGCGCGCCCTGCTGGCCGATGACAACTCCATCAACCAGAAGGTCGGCCGCACCTCGTTGCGCAAGGTCGGGCTGGAGGTGGACCTCGTGGCCGATGGCGTCCAGGCGGTGGAGGCGGCAGCGGCAAGCCGCTACGACGTCATCCTGATGGACCTGAGCATGCCGCGAATGGATGGCCTGGAGGCGACTCGGCGCATCCGGGCCATGGCGACCGGATCGACCTCCGGCGACGTGCCCATCATCGCGATGACCGCCAGTGCGTCCACCACCGACCGCGAGGCTTGCCGGGCCGCCGGGATGAACGGCTTCCTCTCCAAGCCTGTCTCCGTTGTGGCGTTGGGGCAGACGCTCGCCGGGTGCCTCAAGCCCGAAGCGCGGTAGGCGTCACCGCCGCCTGAGGCCGGTCACAGGAGGCAGTTGATCGGCCGGTTCGCCGGGACGCGCAGGCGGGTGGTACGACCGCGCCACGTGACGGTCAGGCGGAACGGCTGGTCGCCTTCGGCCCGTAGCCTGCGCCTGCCGTTCCTACCTGCGGGCTCGCATACCATCGTGGCGGTGGTCCCGCCGAACCAGAGCCGTGAGACGCCCACGCGCCGGGGGCTGCGAACCGACCAGGTGACCGTGTTGGCGGCCGCGTCGGGCCGGATGCCGATGGCGTACTCGATCAGATACATGATCGGAGCCAGGCCGCTCCAGCCCACGAAGTCGCGCTTGGGCGGCAGCTGCTTGCGCTTGGGGTAGGAGCCGTGCGCCACGATGTCCGGCGCGTAGTACTCCCAGATCGTCCCGGTGCGCGCGAGCACGGCTGTAACCTGCTCCAGGTGGTTGAGAGCGATGGCGCGGGCCAGGTCGGAGCGCCCGTTGCGGTCGAGGCCGCGGATGACCATGGTATTCATCGGCGACCAGACGCCGCCGCACCAGTGCGAGCCTCTCGGGCTGAAGGCGGGATCGTCGGCGGCCAGGCTGGGGACCATGTGGCGGCGACGGAACTCCTTCGGGTCGGTGAGATGCCGCACGAGCCGGTCGGAGCGCCGCCGGTCGGCGATCCCGGCCAGGAGGGGCCAGAAGCCCGCCACGGTCTTGACGCCGAGCCGCCGGGAGTGAGCGCCCAGGTCGTAGTAGAAGCCGGTCTTCTCATCCCACATGAACCGGTTGATCCGCTCGCCGATGAGGTCGGCCTCGCGCGCGTACCGTGTGCTATCGGACTTGCGGCCCAGCTTGCCGGCCATCCACGCGAGGTCGCGGGCGAGCATGGCCACTTCGGCGCTGGTGTCCACGCCGCACCAGAGCCGGGTAACCCGGGGCGAGTTGTCCATGCTGGCGAACGAGGCGATATAGAGGCCCGACTCTGCGTCGCGGACCTTGGCGAACGACTCGTAGTAGCGGCGCAGCGGATCGAACACCCGCTTGAGGCGCTCGCGATCGGCCGTGAACCGGTACGCCTCGCGCTCCGCCCAGCCGGCGATGGGGTGGTTCAGGCTGGCGGCGCTCCCCGGCTCCGCGAGCAGCACGGGGAGGCCCTTCGCCTCGGTCACCTGGCGCACGATCTCGCCGTCCTCCATCTGCACGGCGTAGAAGTTGTCCAGCGCCTCGATGCCCGGCGCGTAGGGGCGGCCGTAGCTGCTGAACATGGTCACGAAGGAGGTGTCGAAGAGGAAGACGCTCTCGTTGAAGCCCTCGTCGATGTAGTCGGCGACGAAGGGGCTGCCGGGCGCGGGTTTGCGCCAGTGCCGGAAGGCCATCTCCCACGCCTTCCAGTAGCAGTCGACGAAGTCCGGGCGCTCGTCGTAGATCGGGGCGGGCAGGCGCATCCGGGCCTGCGCGAAGTCGGGCGCGGGCATCGCAGGGCGGGGCTGGGGCGTGAAGAACATGCCGCGCTCCCGCAGACGCCGGCGGCCCTCATCCTTGGGCAGGAGCGTGGCGATCGGCTCCGGTCCGCCGCCGGCCACGACCTGGTCGATGCGCAGCCGCTGGTCGCCGGGATAGACGAGGAACCCACAGACGATCGGGTCGTGGTTGCGTGCGTTGGCGTTCGCCTGCACGGCCACGGTGAGCGTCCCGGCCGCATCCGTCGTTCCCGCCACGACGCAGCCGGTCGGCTCGCCACGCGCCTGGTTGAACGCGTCGAAGGTCGTCACCCGCCTGCCCTGCACGGAGATATCAAGGACGCGGCGCCCGGGCGCGTAGGCATCAGGGTTCATGACGCCCACGAAGACGCGGAGGCGGGTGCGGGGCGGAGCCTGGATCCTGCATACGACGGGCCCGCCCAAGACGTAGGTGCCGAACCCGTACATCGGATGCTTGCGTCCGACCTGGTTGAAGTCGCGGATCGGGCCCATCACCACGATCTTGGCGGACATCCGTATGGGCGCGCTCCGCCGGCAGCCGCACGCGGTGGCAAGGGCGGCGCAGAGGATCGCCAACCTGACGGCCCTGGTCAAGTCCTGCAACTCGTGGTGTGGTTCATATGATTGATCGGTGGCTGCCGATTGCGGTGGCGGGATGCCTGGTGGAGGTACTCTCCGGCTAGCTGATTCCAGTCAGGAGACCCGTATGAGCAGGCGTAGAGCATGGCGGTCGGCGTCCGGTCGCCCGGGCTCGGAGATCGGACCGGTCCGGTGAACCCGCCTCCGCAGCGCATCATGGTCACTATCATGGACCATATCGGCGACGTGGTGAACACCACGCCCGTGCTGGCGGCCCTGCGGCGCGCCTTCCCGGCCGCGTGGATCGTCGGCGAGATGTGCGCCGGCTCCGAGCCGCTGCTGGAGGGCCTGGGCCTGGTGGACACGATCTGGTCCCGGCGGCGGGGCGTGGGGGGCCGCGTGGAGCGGCTGACCCGCATGCGCCACGGCCGCATCGATCTGGCGCTCCTGCTCGACTGCGATAACGCGGCCGTCGTGCTGGCCTGGCTGGCGGGCATCCCCGTACGGTACGGCGTCCACAAAAACCGCTACGGTCGGCTCTATACCGGCTCCGTGAGCCGCCGCGACGATGAGCATGAGACGCTGGGACCGTTCCGCCGCCTGATGCCCTTGCTGGGCGTCGAGACCGCGGAGTGGCGAACCATGGCGCACGAGGCGCCGGGGTCCGCCGACCGTGTGTGCCGAACGCTCGGCGCCGCCGGTTGGCACCAGTCGCGCCCGCTGGTGGGGTTGGTGGTCGGCGCATCGGGCGCCTCCCGCGTCTGGCCCGCCGAGCGCTTCGGCGAGCTATGCGGCCATCTGGAGCGGCTGGGCTACGCGCCCGTGCTGCTCGGGTCGGAGGTCGATCGGCCGCGTGCAGCCCAAGTGCTGGCTTCAGCGCCGGAAGCCCTGAGCCTGATCGGCGCGCCGCTCGCCGACCTGCCCGCCGCGCTACGCCTCTGCCGGGCCGTGGTGAGCGGCGACACCGGGCCTATGCACCTGGTGGCGGCGCTGGGCGTGCCCTGCGTGGCCCTCTACGGCCCCAGCCGTCCGGAGCAGACGGGACCGCTGGACCGCTCGCGCTGCACCCTCGTGACCTCGGCCACGGGCGCCATGGATGGGATCGCCGCCGCCCACGTAGCCGCCGCGCTGGATGCCCTGGCAGGAGTATGCTCCTCGATGGACCACAATCTTGAGGCAGCACACAGGAGCGCCGGCCCGGCGGCAGGGCCGGAGACGCCCTGACGAAGTGACGTAGAACGACGGCAGCAAAGGCCCGGCAGGCCTCCAACGAGGAACGGACGACGGCATGGACGAGACAGCGCTCTGGCCGCCTTTGGCCGGATGCTGGCCGGATGCTGGCCGGGGCTTGTACCACTGCCCGGTAGCGGAGGGGAACCATGGATGCTAACGAATCGGCCCTGTCCAATGCTCATCGCAAGCAGAGGCGCCGCAGGCTCTGGTTCGGTGTCGTGCCCGGCGCGGCGCTCCTCGCGCTGGCGCTCGCGGCCGGTTGGCGGCTGGAGGCGAACCGCCGAACGCCGCCACTGAGGATACCGGTGCCCGCCCTGCCGTCGCCGAATGCCTACGACCAGTTCCGAGCGGCCGCCGCCAAGCTCGAGGGGAGACGCTGCTTCTTCCCCAACTCCATGCCCAACTGGTCGCCGGCGGTCGAGACCTACGCCACCTATGCCGCCGCGCATCGCGATGCGGAACCGGCCCTCCGGGCCCTGCGGGCGGCCCTCGCCACGCCCTATCTGGAGCCGCCCAAGCGCGGGCTCGCCGGCGCGGGCCCGCTCCCCGCCTACGCCCGGTTCCGTGAGATGGCCCGGACCATGGCGGGCGACTCCCGGTATCTCATGGCGAGCGGGAGGCCGCGCGAGGCCGCGGATCGGGCGCTGGACGGAGTGGAGATGGGCGTCATGGTGCAGCACGGCTCGCTCATCGCCTGGCTCGTCGGGCAGGCCATTCAGGCCATCGCGCTCCGGCAATTCGCCGACATGCCTCCCCGCATGTCGGTCGCCGACCTCCGGCACGCCGCCCAGCGTTGGGATGTGATCGAAGCCAAGCGCGTGGCGATGGTGGACGTGATGCGCGAGGAGGGGTGGGCAAGCCTATCGCTCCAGGAGGACGCCCTGCGCGAGCTGGACCGAGGCTCCCTGCCCGCGCGATGCCGCGCTGCCTACGCCGCTGTCGCGATCCGGCCGATCATGCTTGAGCCGGCGGACTCATCCGGCGAGCAGGCGGGCCCATCGGTCCGCGAGCGCGCTTCGTGGGCGCTAGACGCCGCCCGGCTGATGCTGGCGGACCGGCGGGCGCTTCTGCTTGAGGATCAGCGGTACCACGCAGCGGTGACCCGGGCGTTCGCATCACCGGACGTGGCGAAGGTCCGCGTGAGGACCTCCCGGCTTGCCGCCATGTCCGGCGCCGAAGGATTCATGCACGACCGCCTCCGCATGTTGGATGCCTCGGCGCGCGCCATGTCGGCGCTGGTCCGAACGCAGATCGCCCTCGGCCTGTACCGGGCCGACCACGGCGCCTTCCCGGCATCCCTCGCGGACCTCGCTCCCACAAGCATGGGCCGCATGCTGGACGACCCGTTCGCCGCCTCCCCCGGTACGCCGCTCCGGTACCGGCGCACGGCTGGCGGGTTCCTGCTCTACAGCCTCGGGCCGGACCGGCGCGACGACGGCGGGACACCTCAGCGCCGCCCTACCGGCCAGGAAGACCCCGGCGACCTCGTGGCCGGCAGGTTCTGGCCGGAGGGCAAGACATACCCGATCCTCGGGGCGCCGGCGCACTGGCCGTGAGCCCCTTCGGCCCGCCCTTCGCGCCGCCCGCGCCGCCCGGCTTCCCGGTCTACCCGGTGGTCTGGCACCCCGTGCGGACCCGCATGACGGTCGACCGTTCGCCCGCGGGCCGGCTGATCGGCGTGGAGTACACCTGGGACTACCAGCCATCGGAGGCCGAGTTCCAGGCGGAGCTAGGCCCCAACGACGTCGTCTGGCTGCCGCTCTACCAGGGGACCATCGACCAGACGCCGCGACGCCGCGACACGCCCCGGGCCGAGTACGCCGCCAACCTGCGCGCCCTGGCCGACCTGGGGCCTCGCGTTCGCGCCGTGCTGGTGGGCAACGCCAACGGGGAGATCTGCTACGACTGCAACCTGTGCGCCAACCACCGCCGCTGCCTGGAGCTCGTGCGGCGGCACGGTCCGCTGGTGGCGGCCCATGGGCGGCCGGCCTTCGCACCGGTCTTCGACATCCTGGTGGAGGACTGCTACCGACGGGGCGGCGAGCTCCGCGACGAGATGAACCGACTGGGCGCGTTGGTCATCGCCTTCGCCGGCTCTCAGTGGCTCTTCGAGAAGGCAGACCCCTGGATCCCCGAGCCGCCGCCACGTCCGCGCCTAGCCGACTACCTGGCGTCCATGGAGGCTTGGTCCGGCGTGGGGCTCCTGCGGGGTCTGGAGGCCGGGTCCGGCGCCGTGCTCCAGGCCATGGGCTTCCGCGCCGGGATTATGGGGTACTTCTGAGTGAACACGCGCTTCTCACCCTCGCTGAACGGTAGCCTCCACGTGGGGCACCTCTGGATGGCGTGGCTCAACTGGGCGCTGGCGCGGCGGACGGGCGGCCACTTCGTGCTGCGGTTCGACGATGTGGCGCCCCTGTCCGCCGGCGAGACGGGCGACCGCCAGGCCGAGTGGTCCGCCGAGGGCGAGGCGCTCCTGCGGCGTGCGGGCATCGAACCGGACCGCATCACCCGGGTCAGCGACTACTCGAACGGTGAGGTTCTGCGCACGGTGGGCGGCCGGAACCTCTGGCTACGGCCGCCGGCGCTGGAGGGGTGGGACAACGTGCCCTGCACACCGGCGCTGGTGCGCGCTCGCGTGCGGGCCGACATCGCTGAAAGCATCGACGCGGTGATCCGCGGCGAGGAGCTTACGCCCGAGCTGCAGCTCTACGAGTTCGTCAACGACGTCCTGGGCGCACCGCCCCGGCGCCTCGTCTACCTGCCACGCCTCCGCGTCCGGTGCGGCGGCGCCGTGGAGACCATCAGCAAGACCCACGGCAACCTCCAGCTGCGCGACCTCTACCGCATGGCGCCGCCGGAGGAGTGGGTCCAGCGCGTCCGCCGGGCGGGCCTGCGGCGGCCCGAGGAGGGCGCCGACCTGGGCAACATCCAGACCGACCCCATCCTCGAGCTGCCCGAAGGCCTGGCGGGTGACACCGGGCGGGGCTTCAATGCGTAACAGGAGTGGAGGTGCGACATGAAGCGTCCAGCTACACCGCTCGGCCCGGGCGGTATCATCGGCAAGCGAGACCTGCGCCAGGCCGTGGAGGCCATCTACGACCGCTGGGGCGTACCGACCGTGCCCGACGCCGTCCCGGAGCCGCCCAAGCCGGCCGAACCCGCCAAGCGCGACACCGATCCGGCAGCCAAGCCGCCCCGCAGGCCCTGACGCGTGGCTTCGGCCCACGAACTAACCCGGCGCGATGCGCTGGCAGCGGTGGCCCTGATGGCCGCGCCGACGGAGGCTACCGTGACCACTACCACGACCCAGATCCGCGACTACCTGCTCCGCAACAGCCCGTGGGTCGATGCGGCGCGCACGGTGGATACCGTGAAGGCGGGCGACCCCGGCCGCCCGGTGCGCAAGGCCGCCGTCTGCTGGTATCCGTCGGTCAGCGACATCCGAGCCGCCATCGCCAGGGGTTGCGACCTGCTGGTGACGCACGAGCCCACCTTCTGGGAGCACGCCGCCCCGGAGCAGCAGTGGCGCGACCGCGGACCCGGCCGGGAGAAGAGCCGCCTGCTCCGCGAGAGCGGCCTCGTCATCCTCCGCGCACACGACACGTGGGACAACTGGCCCGAGATCGGCATCCGCGACTCCTGGGCGCGCTACCTGGGCCTCGACAAGCGCGCAGCCGAGGGTTCCGACAAGCGCTGGCATGCCGCCTACGAAATCCCCGAGACGACCCTCCGAGACTTCGCCCAGCGCGTGGCAGACCGCGTGCGGCCGCTGGGTGAGGAGAGCGTACAGATCATCGGCGACCCGCGCATGAAGGTCCGCCGCCCCGCCCTGGGCGTCGGCTGCGTGGTGCCCGACCAGGAGATGGTGGAGAAGGGCGCCGACGCGCTCATCATGTGCTACGACGGCGCCTCCTACTGGTCGTGCCGCGAGCGGCTGGCAGAGATGGGCGTCGGCATCATCACCGTGGAGCACGGCAGCAGCGAGATTCCGGGCCTCCGCGCCCTGCGCGACCACCTGGCGGCCACCTTCGCCGGCGTGGAGTTCATCTTCCTATGTGAGCATCCGAAGACCTGGACCGTGATGGGCCGCCGATAGGCCCGCCCTCCGCATCCCGAAAGGCGCCGCCCGTGACCCAATCCATCGCCGAGCCGATCCCCTACACCGCCCTTCGCGCCTCCGGGCCATTGCCGCTGGACGGCAGCCTCACCTCGCCGCAGTGGGCCGCGGCGGCCCGGTCGCCGGGCTTCGTCGATATGGCCACGGGCAAGCCCGCCATCCTGGAGACGCAGGCGGCCCTGCTCTGGGACGACACGCACCTCCACGTCGGCTTCTGGGTGCAGGAGCCCTTTCCCGAGGCGCAGCTCACCGAGCGCGACTCCATCATCTTCCGCGAGAACGATGTGGAGATATTCGTCGACGGCGGCGACTGCTACTACGAGTTCGAGATGAACGCGCGCGGCGCCGTGTACGAGGTGCTCTTCGTCTGGCGCGACGCCTTCCGCCGCGACCCCCGCTTCGCCGCGGCCGGGCTCGACCCGCTGGGGCCCGGCGCCTACAGCTTCGGCGGCGACTACGACCGCAAGCCCGAGAGCTTCTGGGAGGGCACCCACCCGCGCGGCACCCGATGGGCCTTCCGCGACTGGGACCTGCCGGGCCTGCAGGCGGCCACGCACATCGACGGCGCGCTGAACGACCGCACTGTCCGCAGCAAGGGCTGGACCGCCCACGTGGCGCTCCCCTGGGCAGGCATGGAGCTCCTCGCCGGCGGGCGCCCAGTTCCGCCCAACGAGGGCGACATCTGGCGCCTCTTCCTGGGCCGATTCCAGCTCCTCGACGTAGCGGACAAGCAGGTGCAAGCCGCCTGGTGCTGGACCCCGCACGGCGTCTACGACACCCATATGCCCCACCGGTTCACGCCTGTGCGGTTCGGCGGGGAGGTGGTGGGTCGCTGAGTGAGGCGGTCAATGCCGGCCGGCGATCAGCTCGACGAGCTTGCCCACGCCATCGCGAACTTCAGGGTAGTCTGTGCCGACCTCGCTCAGATCGCCGCCGGGGTAGTGCTGCGCCCAGAACTGGTCTGTGAGGTTGTCTGCGATGCCGGCGTAGGCCGAAAAGGCCGGGTCGAACTGGACCGCCGCGGACAGAAGGTCGGAGAGATCATGGGTTCGCCGCAGCGTCCAGCCCATCGAGATGAGGTAGCCCTTGAGGTACCGCTCAAAAGCCTCGTGAAGCAGTTCGATGCCGGCATAGGTCATGCCGGATTGGGCGTAGATTGCGTCCGCCGCGCTCAGGCGATCCTCGGCGAGTCTGTACCAGTCGGCGGGGTTGGACTCGCTGGTCTTCATACGATGCGCAGCCCTCTGGCTGCGATCTCGCCGTAATAGGCGCCGCCCACCGCAAGGCGACCTCCGGCGGCGCGCCCTGGGCCACTGTAGCCGTCCCGGCGAGCAGGATGCTCAGCGAACCACGCGGCGCAGCGTCCTCCTGTCAGGGACGGTCTGATGCGCGTTCACTCCTGCGGGGAGGATGCTCTCGCGATAGCCGGGACCAGGCAGGTGACACTTCGGCCCCTATGGCAGTACCATGGCCGCGGCATGGCGGGGCGACGGGCCGCTGCCGGTCGAGGAGACAGGAGGCGCATTCTTCATGGGTGACCTGATGAGGAGCCTGGACGCCGTCGTCGGGCCGCTGGATCGGTTCGTGGTCGAGTCGCGGGCGCAGGCGCGGCCCGTCATCCGGCAGGAGCCGCTGGGCGCACTGATCGGCGAACTGGGGCTGGAGCGATGGGTGCGCGACGGCGGGCTGGGCGGCGAAGCGCTTGCGGCGTTCACGGAGCGCTACCTGCACCACAGCACGGCTCTGCACAACCCCGCCTACATGGCACACCAGGTGGCCGCGCCGAACCTCGTGGGCGCCATGGCGGGCCTGCTGGACGGCGTTACCAACAACGCCATGAGCATCTATGAGATGGGCCCCGCCTCCAGCGCCATCGAGTTCTTCATGGTTAACTGGATGCTGGAGAAGGCGGGTTGGGTCCCCGCTCCGGCGAACCCCGGCATGACGGGCGGAGGCGAGCCCTGCGGCGGCGGCGTCCTGACCCACGGCGGATCGCTGGCCAACCTCACGGCCCTCATCGCGGCGCGCAACCAAGCCGCACCCGAGGCCTGGGACGAGGGCTCCCCCGCCGGCCTGGCCCTCATGGCCGCGCCGGGAGCGCACTACTCGGTGAGCCGGGCCGCGGGCATCCTGGGCATCGGGCGCAAGGGCGTGGCCGAGCTGGAGGTGGACGAGCGCGGCGCGATCCTCCCCGACCGCCTGCCGGCGACACTGGCCCGCCTCCGCGACGCGGGCAGGCGCCCCTTCGCGCTGGTGGCGAGCATGTGCAGCACGGCCGTGGGTATCTACGACCCGCTTGCCGAGATCGCCGCTTTCTGTCGCGAGGCGGGCGTCTGGCTCCATGTCGACGGCGCCCACGGCGCCGGTGCGCTCCTCTCGCCCAGGCGGCGAGGCCTGTTCGAAGGCGTCCAGATGGCCGACTCGCTGGTCTGGGACGCGCACAAAATGATGCAGGCGCCGATCCTCTGCGCCGCCGTGCTGGTGCGTGACCACAGGACGCTGGACCGCGCCTTCCAGCAGGAGGCCAGCTACCTCTTCCACGAGAAGGACCAGCCGGGCGTCGACTTCGGCCACCGCTCGTTCGAGTGTACCAAGGCGGGCCTGGGCCTTCGCGCCTTCATGGCCCTGGCCGCGCTGGGCGAGGAGGCCATGGGCGACTACGTGGACCGGCAGTGCGACCTCGCTGTGGAGGCCCACGCCCTGATCAGCGCCACGCCGGGCTTCGAGTGCGCCGTTCGGCCCGAGAGCTGCATCCTCTGCTTCCGCGTGCAGGGCGACGACGCGCTGCAAATACGCATCCGCAACGCCATCCTCGCCGACGGCAGCTTCTACCTCTCCTCCGCCATGGTCAACGGCCGCCGCTGGCTCCGCATCGTGCTCCTCAACCCGGCCATCGAGACCGGCCACGTCCAGGCCCTGGTCGCCGAGGTGGACCGGCAGCGCGCGCGCCTGACGTAGGGGCGGGCCGCCGCGCCTGCCCCGCTCCACGATTTTCAGCGATTTCGCCTGAAGGCCTTCCGGTTTTGGCGCACCCACGCCAGTAGCCCTCTTGACGGCCACGGATTCGCGTCCCTCGCGGAAGCCCTACCCGGCCGCCACAGGCTACCCAAGGCCAAGGCCATAGTGCGTTACTGAACACTCGCGGAGGTGATCATGGCGATCGACGATCTGGGCGGAGCGATGGATGGTGGAGTGGCGCCGGTAGTAGAGAACCCCGACTTGCAGGCGTTGGAGCCCGCGCTGGCCGAGGCCGAGGCGCGGGTGGATGCGCTGGTAAAGCAGGCCGGCAAGCTAAACTCGGCGATCAAGGCCTGGCAGAAGGCGACCAAGCTGGGCCACCTGGCGAACCGACAGAAGGCCATCGCGGCGGCGAGGAAGGCGCTGGATGAGGTGCCCGAGGCGCTCCGAGCCGCCGCCGGCGACATTGATGTGGCCAACTACCTGGCCGGTGACGCCTGGCGTCAGGAACTGATCGAGACGCTGCGTAGCCGCCACGGCATCAGGGCATTCCGGGACCCCAGCGGTGCCCTGGTCTGTCCGCCGGTGGTGGTCGCATCGGACCTAGCCCGGTCGCGGCTACGGCTGCTCTCTACAGGTTTCCCATCGTTGCGCCCTTCCGTTGTCGCCGACGAGGTTAAGGTGCACCGCGACCGCGTCTCCGGGGCCAACTGCCAGGAGTTCCTAGAAGGGCTCTATGCGGCAGCCAAGCGGCTGAGTGCGGGTCAGAACGAGATCTACGCTCCGTTCCACGAGATCTACGCGCTCTTCGCTGACACGCCCGGCTGGAGGAAGGCCAACCCGACCGTGGACTTCGGCCAGCGGATCTACGCGCTACGGATGTCGGCGATCCGAACCACCAAGGACGGTCGCGTGTACCAGGTCGAGACGCCGGGCGGCCGACCAAAGGAGAAGGACATCTTCACGGTCTACGGCGAGGACGGCCATGTGAACCGCTTCTGGGGCATTCGCTTCCTGTAGCCATGGGGGAACGGCATGAGCAACGCAACATCAGAAAACTCGCGGCTGACCGTCGACGACTGGGTTTCGTTTGCACGGTCCGAGTACCTGACCGGGCCGGTCGCGGCCGGTGGATCGGCCATCCGGTTCGTCAGCGGTTCGGACGCTACACTGGCGGCGGCATCGAGCCGGCTAACGCAGGTAGCCACGCAGTGCGGGTTTGAGGCCGTCCATCTGGACCCCGGTGTCCGTGACGAGGATGGCAGGGCGCCCAACCTGCACCGGATCGACCGGCTCTTCGCTGCTGTCACGCGCCACGCCGAGTGGAAGTCGTGGGCCGAGGCTGAGGCCCGCTCCTTCCTTGAGAGGCAGACTGGCGTGGCGATCCCGACCGACGTCGACCTGCGAGACGTAGACGCGGTGGCTCAGGCGGCTGGCTTGGATGCCAATCGACTGCTACAGGTCTATGAGCGTGAGCTGGACAACCGAATCCGCGACCACCGGCTGACGCTGGAGTTCCGTGCCGCCCTGGCATACCTCTTCAGCTCGGCGCTTCGCCGTGATGAGCGGTCCCCCACGACCGACGAGGTGCTGCTTGCCTGGCTCAAGGGCAAGTCGCTCCCCGGCGGCGCGGCGGCGCTGAAGCGGCTCCAGATATTCGGTCGGATCGGCCCGGCGAACGCGCGGCACTACCTGGCCTCCTACTGCCACTGGCTACTGCGACGCGGCAAGTCCGGCCTGCTGGTTGTGTTCGACTTCAGGCCCTACATCCATCGGCGGATCACAGCGCTGGAGCGCAACGTCGCGGTCGACCGTGACCTTCGCGCGGCCGCTTCTGGCGGAACGGGGCTAACGGCCGCGCAACTGAACGCGCTGTTGGGCCGTCGTGACGCCGCGCCGGGCATCGCGTACGCGGACGGCCCCTACTACCAGATGCTGGCTTCGCTACGCCGATTCATCGATGAGATCGACCGCTTTCCCGGCCTCTTCATGGTGGTTTTGACGCCACCGTCATACTACGCCGCTTCCGAACGGGGACGCCGTACCTTCTATGACTATGACGCACTACAGACACGTATCGGCCAGGAGATCGCCGATACGGGACGGGCCAACCCGGCCGCCGCGCTGGTCGACCTGGAGGGAGATGAGCGATGAGACCAGACCAGGTCGAGGCGCGGCAAGCCATCGAGGCGCTGCGCTCGGGCGTGCCCGGCTCCCACAGCGTGCGGGCGCTCGGGACGACACAGACGGCAGTGGATGAGCAGTTTCAGGCCGCGCTTGAGGCCGCCGAGACGGACGCGGTTGATGCGGCGCCCGTGGCGGCCAAGGCCAGCTTCGGCCACGGCAAGAGCCACCTGCTGGCCTACATGCGCGACGAGGCCCTGCGGCGCGGATTCGTGACATCCACGGTCGTCGTGAGCCCGGAGACGCCGTTGGGCATCGCGAAGGCGGTGCTGCAGGAAGTAGGGCGTAACGCAACGGTGCTTGGCCATACGGGCGAAGCCTACCGCGGGATGGCCGCACATTCGCACACCGATACCGACCGCTGGGGCGGCCTTCGGCGTTGGGCCAGGGATGCCGGCGTCAACCCGAGGTTCGAGGCCATGCTATATCTCTACGAGGAGGAGCGCGCCGATCTTGAGTTCCGAACGCAGGTGCTGAACGACCTGCAGGGCATGCCGCTGGCGAAGACGGAGATAACCAAGCGGCTGCGCGCCCACAAGCAGACGGCCGGCTGGGACCTGAAGGGCGGACCCAGGAACGACGCGCTGGCGCATGACCGCATCCGGGTACTTGCCCGCCTGGCCCGTGCCTTCTGTGCGCCGGGCCTGGTGGTCCTCTTCGACGAGGTCGAGCGCCTCGCTACCTTCTCGTTCCGGCAGAGGCTTGCCGCCTATGAGGAGATTGCATGGTGGGTGGAGCAGAGCCGGCAGCCGGGCTCGGCGCTCGTCACCGTTTGGATGTGCAACCAGGGCATCCTCGACACGGTGCTGCGGTACGACCGCGCCAAGCTCGGCCTGATCGGCGGCTTGGCGCCGGACGGGACCTCGGAATCACCTGCGCTGGATGGTGCGGACTTCCTGCGGAGCGGCTTCGCGCCGCTTGTCGACCTGAGCTCGGAGCAATTGCAGGGCACGCAGTTCAAGGTCGCCGGCCTCTACAAGGCGGCCTACGGGCTTGCCGAGGTGGCCGAGGTGCCGGTCGGCGGCCGCCTGTCGGTTCGGAGCGAGATCCGTCGGTGGATAGCCACCTGGGACCTGGAGCGCATCTACCCCGGCTACGCGCCCACCGTAACCGAGACGGCCATGGAGTTCGACACCAACGAGGTGGACGACTCCGTGCTTGAGTTTGACGCTGGTGGAGGAGGGGAGTAACGTATGGCTGTACCATATCGACGCATGGCGCCGACGGGGCGAGGGCGCAGCGTGGCCTACCTGAAAGTGCACCGCGTCGCGCAGGGGCGCGTGCTCTTCGGCGCCCTGCTGCTGCTCGACGCCTACGGCCATCCGCAGGAGTTCATCCACAACCGCCTCTCGTTGCCCGGCGGGTTCCTCTGGCCCGAGGAGCGGGTCCTGCCTGCGGGCCTCACGGCGCTCTGTCACAGCCTCTTCGACGCTCCGCGCGTCGAACCCGACCTGTTGTTGGCGGAGACGGACCTTGCGGGGTCCGGCTTCCGGCTCCAAGATCTGGCGCCGAGCGTTCCGTTCGGCGTCGTCGGCTCCGGTCCAGGCGGGTCTCCGGAGGTTTCCTGGGTCAACGGCACGCCCGGCCTGGGGTTGCCCGCTACCCAGATGGTGGAGGACCTTGCCGGCCGCAACCTGCTCGTCGAGCCCTTTGAGCGCGCGTTGCAGGGCCTGACTGAAGCCTATGGGGCCGTGATGGGCCCCACTGACGCTCAGTGATCGCCTATGTCGGTGCGCCGCCGGCGCCCGTGGCCCCGCGCATCCGGCTACCGGGGATGGGCCGATCGTGGATGCCGAAGCCCGGGCAGGCGGTGTTGGTCGCCGGCGATGCCATCGAATGCGGCGGCGGGACGTCGCAGGCCGCCCAAACCTGCCCGGCGTCGCGAGCCGTGGTTGCGACGGCTGAGCCCATGCCGTCTCTGAGGGCCGCAGCGGCGTTTGACCTGTACGGGCTTCGCACTCCGGCGCCGGGCTCCGGTACGGCGTTCAACCGCGTCGGCCCCGGCGCGGCCAGACAGGTGTGCGCGCCGGGCCCGGTCTCCGCGCAGACGGATGCCCTGATCGCCCGCCTCGTTGCCGTGTTGCAGCCGCCGCTGGAGCAACTCGTAGCGCCGGGAGGGGTCCTGCAGTGGCACGCGCCCCTGCTGCCCTACCAGCAGCAGGGAGTGCAGGCTCTGCTGGAGAGGCCTGCGCTGCTCCTAGCCGACGAGATGGGCCTCGGCAAGACCATCCAGGCTATCGCGGCCTTGCGCATCCTGGCGCACCGCGACGGCATGACCGACGCGCTCATCGTCTGCCCGTCCAGCCTCCTCGTGCAATGGCAGCGCGAGCTTGCGCTCTGGGCGCCCGAACTGGCGGTAGTGCCGGTGCGCGGAGACCCGGCGTCGCGGGCGACGCTCTGGCGGCAGCCGGCGCATGTGCGGCTGGTCTCGTATGACACGCTTCGCAGCGACACCCTGGAGGTGGAGAACGCGCCGGCGCTGCGCGGCACACTGCCGTGCGTCATCCTGGACGAGGCGTCGCGCATCAAGAACCGCGATACCGGCATATCCCGAGCCTGCCGGGCGCTCCGCGGCGAACGGCGCTGGGCCCTGACCGGCACCCCGCTTGAGAACAAGGTCGATGACGTGGCCTCCATACTGGAGTTCCTGCTTGCCGAACCCGGCAACTCGGCGGCGATCAGCTGCGACCGGGCCGCGCTGAAGGAGCGGCTAGCCACGCTGCAGATACGGCGGCGGAAGGCCGACGTGCTGACGGAGCTACCCGAGAAGAGCGTGGTTGACCTCACGGTCGACCTGGCCGAGGGCCAGCGGGCCGCCTACGACATGGCCGAGCGCGAGGGGATCGTCCGCCTGAGCAGCTCCTCCCAGCCGGTGACGGTGACGCACATCCTGGAGCTGATTGGACGCCTGAAGCAGATATGCAACCGCGACCCGGCTACCGGGCAGAGCGCCAAGCTCGACGACATGGCCGAGCGCCTGCGGGAGGTCGTGGCCGAGGACCAGCAGGCGCTCGTCTTCAGCCAGTTCACGGACGCCGGCTTCGGCACCCGATGGGTCTGCGACGCGCTGCAGGAGCTCAGGCCACTGGAGCTGACGGGCGCCATGGCGGCCGGTGCGCGGCAGGAAGTGGTGGACCGCTTCACACAGTCGCGAAACCACCGGGTCATGGTCCTTTCGCTTCGCGCCGGCGGTGTGGGACTGAACCTGCAGGCGGCCTCCTACGTGTTCCATATGGACCGCTGGTGGAACCCGGCAGTCGAGGAGCAGGCGGAGGCCCGGGCGCACAGGATGGGCCAGCGGTTCCCCGTCACGGTTTACCGGTATGTCTGCGCCGACACGATCGAGGAACGCATCGACGCCAAGCTGCGCGAGAAGAGGGCGCTCTTCAGCGAGATCGTGGACGACGTGTCGATCGACCTCTCCGCCTCCCTCTCCGAGCAGGAGCTCTTCGGTCTCTTCGGGCTCAGCGCCCCCCGGAAGGCGGGCCCCGCGCGAGTCGGGGCCGATGCCGCCTCGTTCGGGGAGATGGATGGTGAGGCCTTCGAGCGCTGGCTTCGCGACCGGCTACAGGCGCAGGGGTTCGCCGCGGAGCTGACGGCCCGCTCGCGCGACGGCGGCATCGACATCCGCGCGGAGCGCATCGACGAGCTGGGGATCGCCAGCCTCCTTCTGATCCAGTGCAAGAATCTGCAGGCGCCGGTAGGTGTGGCGGTCGTGCGCGAACTGCGCGGCGCGGTGCCCGACCGGACGCCGGGGACGCATCCCATCGTCGCGGCGCCCTCGGGCTTCACCGTCGATGCCCAGGCATTCGCAAGGGGGCACGGCATCGACCTGTGGGATGCTGCCAAACTGGAGGGCCTGTAGGGGCAGGCCTCCGTGCCTGCCCTGCACGGGACGACATTCCGCAACCGGGGGCGATCCGCCACCGGGGCAACCACGGGGGGTTGCCCGTACGGGTAGACTCGCGGCAGTGATGCGCCTTGCGCACAATGGGAGGGAATGCATGGCTCCGATGGTTCTCGCGCTGGCTCTCTGCGCTACGCTGGCCGTTACGTCTGCCGCCGCCGCTCCGGCCGCGCCCGCTAAGATCATCCTGGACGTCGACATGGCCGAAGATGTGGACGATGCCGGTGCGCTGGCCGTGCTGCATGCCCTGGCCGACCGGGGCGAGGCGGAGATCCTGGGCGTGCTGGTCTGCTCAAAGAACGAGTGGGTCGCGCCCTGCGCCGATGCCATCAACACCTGGTACGGTCGGCCGAACGTGCCCATCGGCTACCAGCGCAGCCACATCTTCGGCTTCAAGAACGCCAAGGACCCGCAGCGCGAGACGCCGTCGAGCTACGTGGAGAAGGTGGCCAAAGCTTGCCCGCACAAGCTGCAGAAGAGTAGCGATGCGCCCGACGCCGCCCTGCTCGCCCGCAAGCTACTGGTAGCGCAGCCCGACGGCAGCGTGACCATCGTCTCCGTGGGCTTCCTCACCAATCTGGCAGCTTTGCTCGACACACGCCCCGACGAAGTGAGCCCGCTGGACGGCGAGGCGCTGGTGAAGCAGAAGGTGAAGGAGTGGGTCTGCATGGGCGGCGTCTTCCCGGAGGGGAGCTTCCCCGGCGGGGCGGGTGAGTACAACTTCATGTATGACACCGTCGCCTCGGTGCGGGCGATCAACGACTGGCCGACGCCGGTGGTCTTCAGCGGCTTCGCCATCGGCGCGGCGATCAAGGTTGGCTCGGCTCTGAGCCGCACACCCGAGGCCAACCCGGTGCGCCAGTGCTACCAGCACTACAACGGCCTGACCAACCGCGAGGCGTGGGACCTGACGGCTGTGCTCTACGCCGTGCGCGGAGCCGGGAACCTCTGGAAGCACTCCGAGCAGGGCTTCTGCCTGATGCACGCCAAGGTGAGCCACGGCGTCAACGAGTGGATCCCCACTCCTGCCAAGCAGCACCGCTACCTGCAGGAGCTGATGCCGCCCGCCGAGGTAGGGAAGGTTCTGGAGGCGCTCCTCATCGCGCCGCCGAAGGGCACGTAGGGACTGGCGCACGTTCTGGCCATCATCGTCTGTGACAGCCGACCGGATGATGTGCGCTTCCGGTAGCGCCATGGAGGTTGAGATGACGCGTGGGTGTACTTCGATCGTAGCTCCCGGTCTGGCCATGTTGCTGCCGGTGGCGGCTGGGGCGGGGCAGGTGGTCGGCGTAACCGTCACGCCGCATATCATGGCGCCGAGCATGCGTTACTCCCGCTCGCGCGGGGGTGGGCCGGCTGCGCGCGTCCAGCTCTTCGTCAAGGGCCCGGCGATGCCGGGCCGTTTCGCGGGCAAGACGCCGGCGGAACTGCTGAAGTCGGGCGACTGGGCCTGGCATGACACCGGTGCCGCCGTCCAAGCGCCTGTGGGCGCCCTGTGCGTCTGGACCTTCAACGGTAAGAGCGAGCGCTGGAGCGTCGGTCAGGCGTTCAGTATGGAGGGAGACGGGCTCCCGGCAACCCGCGTTGCGATCGACGCCCCGCTCCGCTGGATGTCGGCCGTCACCTTCCTCGCCTCCGACGGCTCGGCGAGCCCGGATACCCTCGTCGTCCACATGGCCAACGAGGGGTCCGACCCGGTTACGGTCACCGGGTTGCGCCTCTGGTTGCCCAGGGCGGGAGGGGGCTGGCAGACCCTCTGGCCCCAGAAGCCGGTGCCGGTGGCCCTGCGGGTGCCGGCCCGCGACAAGGGCGTGGTGGTGAAGCGCCTGGGCAGGCTGCCCCTCACCTACTGCGCCGTCGAGCTGACCACGTCGGCGGGTCCGCTCTGGGCGCACCTGCGGATCAAGCGCGAGGCGTTCGATATCAGCGGAGGCTGGGTGGGCGACAACGTGACCAAGGAGCCCTACCTGCGGTTGCTCTCGCACCTGCACGTGAACACAGGGCACCTGGGCGCCACGCCGGGCTACACAGACAATCCCGACCTCTACCGCCGCTTCCCGCTCAAGCTGTTCAACAAGCTCGACCCGCTCGCCACCTTCGACACCGACGCCTGGCTGCCCAACATCCACGCGGTGGAGTGGTTGGGCGAGCCGCAGTACGGCGGCGGACGCCCGGTGCCGCCGCAGGATGTCTTCGACCAACTGCTTCCCTACCGGCAGGCGCGGCTGGCCACGACGGTGACGCACAGCGAGGAGCGAATCTGGCGCTGGTACGCGGGCCTATCCGACTACCCGCACTATGACTCGTACAGGGTCGTGGCGCCCTCGGCGGACCAGTGGCGGCTCTACGACCGATGGGGCGGCAAGCGCCTTCGCTGGGGCGCTCCGCTGGAGACCATCGGCGATATGTGCCGCTCGCTCCGCGAACTGAACCGCCCCGCGCCCTGCGCCTACTGGTCCCAGGGGCCGCACGACGGCTGGGACGGCTTCGACGGCCGGGCGCGCCGCAGCCCTACGCCTGAGGAGCTCCGATCGCAGGCCATGCACGGCCTGGCCACGCGCATCACGTCGATCTACTGGTTCAACCTGTCGCTCAAATCGCTCATGGCGTTCCCCGATACGTGGGATGCCATGACCCGCATCGGCCGCGAAATCCGTATGCTCGACGACCTCTACCTGACCGGCGACGCCTATCGCTTTGAGCGGCTGGCGCTGCCGGACGGATCGCCGGACTGGGACCTGGCCTCCATCGCCGCCCCGGATGCCGCCCTGCTCTTCGCCCTGGACACCCGCTACGTCCCCGATCCAAAGGCCAACGTCTTCCAGTTCGGGCCGCCCAGAACCGCCTCCTTCCGGTTTGCGCTCCCGAGCCGCCTCCGCAAGCCGCTCGACCTCTTCCGGGTCGACGCCGACGGCATCCACCCCGCACGCTGGTCCGCTACCGCCGCGGGGGTCGAGATCACGGATGAGCGGTCGCAGGATGGCATCTATATCGCCACCCGCGACCGGAACCTGCGCACGAAGCTCGAGGCGAAGCGCCTGAAGGCCATAGCGCACGAGGAGGCGCACCCGATCGGCATAGCCGCGCTGAAGGCGTTGCTGGGTCCGGCCAAGCGCGACTGACCCGGGAGGCGCGGCCCTACCGCTTGCCAACGCGCACTTCGACGACGAGCGCTCCCTGGCTGGGCCGGGCCGTCACCAACGGATAGGACATGGGCAGCGGGTCCTTCAGGCGAAGCAGCCCAAGGCCGACGACTTTCTCGTCGTGGTAGCCTTCGGGTTCCACCGAGACGATCGTCCCGCGCTTCACCTCGAGGACGGTCCCATCGTCCCAGCGCAGGATGTTGCCCGACCGAATGGGATTGCCGTAGCACCACCAGGCCTGGTCGGCATCGGTCTGGCGCTTCAGCGTTAGTCGCCCCGGCCTCTCCAGCGTCAGGGCTTGTGAGGTGAAGCCGGAGTCGGGCGCGCCCTGGCACGAGACTGTCGCCCGCTTGCGATCATCGGCGACCGCGAGGCCGGCCACGGATGCGGGCGGCTTCGTTCCGGGCCGGTGGTCGACGAAGACCGGCCTGCCCCCGGCGTGGACCGCGACCAGGTTGCTCCGCTGGCCCGCCACGATCCCGCGGACGTCATAGGAGGCGCGGACGTAGGCCTCGTTCACCGATGGGAAAAGGAACGAAAGGGGCGCAGCCGGCTCGCGTCCGGCTCGCAACCTCGGGTCGTACCACGCGTAGGCATAGCCGCCCCAGTCGAAGAGCATCCACTCGCCGTTGTCCGTCACGTACCGGCTCTGCTGCACGCTCCCGACGGTCTTGTCCCAGAGGGCCAGCCGCTGCAACAGCGGGCGCCGGTACTCCCGTGCCAAGGCAAGCAGCACAGGTGAGTAGTAGTTCAGTTGGCCGTAGGAGGGCTCCAGCACCACGGTCTCGTGGTCCTGATCGTGGCCGCCCGGCTTCAGGGCCGCCACTGAGGCGAGAGCCAGGCGTGCGTCCATATGCTGGGCAAAGGCCTTGGTGAGGTCTTCGCCGGTGACGCGACGGTGCGCGTCCATGAACGCGAGCCGGTACTGCATGGTAGACGCCCAGAATGTCGACCCCTCCACCTGGGCCCCGTCCGCCTCGAGGCCCGTGGGCAGCAGGTGGGCACAGAACTTGGCCGAGGTCGCGGCCAGCCACTGGTCGGCCTCCGGCGCCTCGCCGAGCACCGCCAGCGCGGCCACCCCGAAAGACGCCCACTCCACCGTGGCATGGTGGGTATGGAAGGTCGCGGCCGCGATGTGCGGCTGGGTGAAGTAGCCGTCATAGTAGGCCTTGGCCAGCCGGATGATCGTACCGCGCAGTTCCACCCGTTGGGCCTCGCCGAGGCGGTCATAGAGCAGGTCGTAGGAGACGGCCAGTCCCTTGATGAGGCGGGTCACGGCGTACGCCTTGCCGCCGTCCGGTTGCCCGTCGGCCTCCCTCTGCCAGACGCGGCAACAGGCCATGGCCCACTCCACGCCGGCCTTGCCGTACCGCGCATCCCCGCTGTACGCGTAGGCGAAGGCCAGGTGCTCCATCACGGCCATGTCGTGCATCATGCCGTAGAAGCGGTCGTAGAGGTTGGCGTAGATCGGGTCGGGCGAAACCGGCGCGATCCACTCCTTGCGCAGGGGGCGGGTCAGGCACCAGTCGGCCGAGCGGGCCAGGTTGCGCCAGATGAAGGCGCGCGGCCCGTGCCGCTCTGAGCGGAGCTGCTTTAGTTCGGCAGCGTTGAAGAAGAGGCGCGGATGGCCCGCGGCAGCCGGCCCGGACGCCATGCAGGGCAGCGCCGAGCCAAGGAGGACCAGCGCCGAAAGCAGACCCTTGCGAAGCATATGCCACCCTCCTCGCGTCGCGGATAGCGCGCTACCTAAGGCTACCGTATCCGGGACCAAACGCCAACGGGCATACGCAGGCGGCTGTGCTATCCTGACTTGGCCGACCCGATCAGGCCGACGGAGGTAGCCCGCGTGTTCCCAAGGCCAGGTATGGGCCTGTTGTCCTGTTGGCGGATCCGTTGGCTCGTTGCCGCCTTGCCGTTGTGCGGCGCGCCGGCGCATGGTCGGCCGGACGCCGTCCCAACCCCTGTTACCGGAGGCGCTACCATGCGGCTATCCATCGAGACCCCCGACGCCAAGCTCCAGGCTGTACTCCCGTGGGCCGTCGCCAAAGCCCTCTCGTATGTGCAGACAGGGAAGTCCGGCCCCGTGGACCGCCACGAGCGGAACGGCCCCGGCGCCGGCAGTGTGCCCTACATCCCGTGCTACTGGGCCGGCTACACCAGTCGTACGGCCTTCTACTCCCGCGACTACTGCCACCAGTCCGCCGGCGCGCACCTCATCGGGCTGGAGCGCGAGAACCTTGCCATGCTGCGGGCGTTCGCGGCTTCCGCCAGCAAGAGCCGGAAGTGGTTTCCGCTCTGGGCGCTCAACTTCGACGGCAGCCCCTTCAAGCTCGACTGGAACAGCGACGACAGCTTCGTGCGGGAGGTGCCCGCCGTCTTCGAACTGGTGGAGCAGTGCTGGCGGCAGTACCTCTGGACCGGCGACCGCGCCTACGTCGATGACCCCGTGTTGCGAGCTTACTGCGATCGGGCGATGACGGATTTCATCGCGCTGCACGACACGCGGCGCCCCAACGGCATCGCCGAGGGCGACGGCTCCGGCGATATCTTTCGGGGATCAGCCACCTACAACGAGGTGCATTCCGAGGCGCCGCTGGTGGAGTCGGGCGACGGCATCGCTTGCCAGTATCAGGCCACCCTGGCCTACTCTCGGCTTTTGGCAGTTCGCGGTGAGAGTGCTGAGTCGCGCAACTATGCCCGGAAGGCTAGGGAGCTGCATCGCATCTTCCAGACTGAGTGGGGCGTTGCTGACGGCATCGCGGAGTACGTCCGCGGCTACGATCGGTTCGGACGCGCCCAGACCGACTTCGGGCTGGAGAACAGCTGGTTCATGCCCATGAAGTTCCTCCCCGAGCCAGGGCCCAGAACGGACGCCTACCTGGACTTCATCGCCCGGTCCGTGGGCTCGCCCGAGGGTCGCCCATCGAACCTCGAGGCGATCACGTACCTGCCGGGCGTCTTCTTCGCGTACAACCGCACCGCGGAGGCGTGGAAGTGGCTTGCGTACATCATCGACCAGCCTGACAAGGAGTACCCGGAGATCTCTTTTACCCTTGTGGCGCACGTGGTGGAGGGTCTGGCGGGCTTCGAGCCGAACGCTCCGGATGCGCGCTTCTCGACGATCTCCCGCTTGCCCGACGGGATGCGTAGCCTCGGGGTACGCGGTATCCCGCTGGGGAGATCGCTGGTGGACGTGTGTCACGAAGGGCTGACCCGCACGCGCGTGACGAACTCAGGCGGAGGCATCCCACTGACCTGGGAGGCGCGGCTCTACGGCAGCCACCAGACGCTCATGGTGGACGGGCGACGCCGAAAGGCAACCAGCAAGGCCCTGAACGGCGTGCCGCTCTGCTTCGTGAGCATCACGCTCGCGCCCGGCGAGACGGTGACCGTAACGGCGCCATAGGGCTGCGGCACGTAGCCTGCGCCTCGCCATGGGCTTGTAGGAACGCGCCGCCGGGGCGGTAAACTCACCTTGCGGCCCGGGCCACCACGCCCATGCCCGAGGAGGCGCCCCATGCGACCGATGTCTTCGCTCTCTGCCCTGATGTGCGTGTTCGCCGCCGCCGCGTCCGCCGGCGTGACGCTCTACGTCGCACCGAACGGCAGCGACACGAACCCCGGCACCCGCTCGAAGCCCTTCGCCACGCCGGCGCGGGCGCGCGATGCCGTGCGGTCGGGACGGGCGGCGGGCAGGATGCGCGGAGCGGTGACCGTCGAGGTAGCCGCGGGGCGCTATGAGCTGGCCGCTCCGTTCACCTTTGGCCCGAGTGACTCGGGGACAGCGGCCGCGCCGGTGGTCTACGGCGCCGCCAAGGGCGCGCAGGTTCGGCTGGTGGGCGGCAAGGTCGTCACGGGCTGGAAGCCGGTCGCTGACCCGGCCCTGCTGGCTCGCCTGGCGCCCGAGGCCCGCAGCCATGTGATGCAGGCCGACCTGAAGGCCTTGGGCGTTGCCGATCTGCAGGGCATCAACAGTGCGCAGGTCTATCAGTCGGACCCGGGCCTGGAGCTCTTCTTCGGCGGCAAGCCCATGACCCTGGCGCGCTACCCGAACCAGGGCTACCTGCACATCACTGAGGCGTTGGGCGACGGCGTCTTCACCTGCGACGACCAGCGGCCCATGGCCTGGGCCGACGAGCCGGAGGTCTGGCTCCACGGCTTCTGGATGTGGGACTGGGCCGACGAGCGCAAGCGCCTCGACAGCATCGACCCCGCCGGCGGCCGCCTGACCCTGGGCAAGCCGAACCACGGCTACGGAATGAAAAAGGGCCAGTGGTTCTACGCGCAGAACCTGCTGCGCGAGCTGGACGCGCCCGGCGAGTGGTACCTTGATCGTCCCTCTGGCCACCTGATCTTCTGGCCTCCCTCGCCGCCGGCGGCGTCCGAGGCCGTGGTCTCCACCGTCCGCGACATGGTGCGGTTCGACGGGTGTTCGCGCGTCACGCTGCGCGGCTTCACCATCGAGCAGGGCCGCGGCAGCGCCGTGGTGGTCAAGGGCGGCGAAGGCGTGCGCGTGGTGGCATGCACGCTGCGCAATATGGGCAACTGGGGCGCACGCGTGCTGGGCGGCAAGGGGCACTCCGTGGTCGGCTGCGATGTGACCCAGACCGGGCAAGGCGGCATCCACATGGAGGGCGGCGACCGCAAGACGCTGACCCCGGCGGGCCACGTGGCCGACAACAACCACGTCCACCACACCGCGCGGTGGGACCCGGTCTACCAGCAGGGCATCACCCTCTTCGGCGTGGGCAACCGGGCCACGCACAACCTCATCGACAACGTTCCGCACGTGGCCATCGGCTTCAGCGGCAACGAGCAGACCATCGAGTACAACGAAATCCACAGCTCCGTCTTCCAGTCCAACGACGCCGGGGCGGTCTACACGTCGCCGCCGGACGAGACCTGGTCCATGCGGGGCCACAAGATTCGCTACAACTACCTGCACCACATCCACGGGTTCGAGGGGAAGGGATGCCTGGGCGTCTACCTTGATGACTGCTTCTCCAGCGCGGACATCTCGGGCAACATCTTCTACGACGTCGCCACGCCCATCCTCATCGGCGGCGGCCGCGACAACACGATGACGAACAACCTCTTCGTGAAGTGCGGCCGGGCTTTCAGCATCGACGCCCGGGGCCTCGGCTGGGCCAAGAGCGTGGGCGACTTCGCGACGAAGGAACTGCACGATCTCAACTACAAGCAGCCGCCCTGGTCCGTGAAGTACCCGGAGCTGGTGGGCATCCTGGAGGATGAGCCACTGGCGCCCAAGGGCAACGTGCTGGCCCGCAACCTCTGCTGGGGCGGCGAGTGGGGCTGGGTCGAGGGAGCGGCCCGGAAGGGGCTGAAGGAGGAGGGAAACCTCGTCGGCATCGACCCGCTCTTCGCGGTGGCGCCTCCTGCAGGCTTCGGGCTGAGGCCCGAATCGCCGGCGTTGAAAGCGGGCATCCAGCAGGTTCTGTTCGGCAAGATCGGCCTCTACAAGAGCCCCGATCGCGCCACCTGGCCGGTGGTGTCGGAGGTGCGGGCCAAGTAACGGCAGACGGGTTTGATTGGGTACGAATCGATCATCTATTGGAGCGAGGCAGACGGGTGCTTCGTGGGCGAGGTGCCCGGTTGCACGGCTGATGGTCCCACGCCCTAGGCAGCCCTACACGACCTCGAGGTGATCGCGAGAGAATGGCTCGAGACCGCCCACGAGTTGGGCCGCGCCGTCCCGAAGCCCCGGGGCCGTCTCGTGTACGCATGAGCCGAACCCGCCCGCCTACCGCAGTAGCTCTACTCCGATGGCGCGGAACTCGCTGTCGGTGGGTAGCCGTCCCTTCTCCTTGAGGAATGCGGCGACGCGGGCTTTGGCCTCGCGGTAGAACCGTGCGTGCAGGTGGTAGACGGGCTGCTTCTCGCCCTTGTCGTCGATCATCCAGAAGCCACGGTGTTTGCCGTCGGGCTTCTCGTTGCAGTAGATCTCCCAGTAGAGGGCGAAGCGGCAACCCCACTCCAGGGCGGCGCGGCAGACCGCCCGGGTCATCTCGGCCTGCTTCTCCGGCGTGTGGTTCTGCGCGGGGAAGCCGTACTCGCCGATGAAGACGCGCCTGCCTTCGATGCCCCGCTTGGCCGGAAGGCGGCCCTCGATGTACGTGAGAGCGGCCTTGAGCCGGTCGCCCACCGTGGCCGGGTCGGCTGTCAGCGAGTCGTAGCTGGAGTAGGAGACGAAGTCCACGTTCGTGCGCGGCAGGACATCGTTGGTCAGGGTCTTGCCGCCCTTCATGGCCTTCTGGACGAGGTTCACCTCGGTGTAGCCGTAGACTTCGACGCCCTTACGCGGCACATCGCGCCTGGCATCGTCAATGGCCTTCTGGCGGGCGTTCAGCCAGTCGGCCATGCCCGTCAGAGCCACCTCGGGCGGGTCCTTGGATGGGTCGTAGTTGGCGTGCAGGTGCCAGTCGCCTTCCCAGTGACCCAGGTAGAACGCCTTGCCCGAGCCGCTGAAGGTGCGCAGGAGGTAGGCCGCCAGGTCGTAGTGCTCGCGGTAGGTCTTCTCGCGCTCTTCTTCGGAGAGGCCGTCGACCCAAGCCGTGCCGCCGGAGAACGGGTAGGTCCAGAGGATGATATGGGAGAACGGCATCGCGAGGACGGCGCGGTAGGAGGGTTCGAGCCGCGCAAGGTCCGCCAGCGACCGAATGGCGGGATTGGCTGGTAGGTCGGGGTACTGCCGGGCGTAGTCCTTCTCCATGCTGATCTTCAGCACGTTCGAGCCGAGGCTGTGGATGGCCCTTGCCGTCTCGACCAGCGTGGTCTCCTTGGTGAAGGAATAGCGGACGCCGAACGTCTGGGTGCCGATGACGGTGTTGAACGAGGCCACACGCCGGTCCTCAGCCGAGGCGGGGAGCGCGGCCAGAAGCGCCACGCCGGCGAGCAGCATCACGGTTTGCAGCATATCACCCCCCATCATGGAGCCGGCCACGCGAACGCGCCGATCCCGGCTTGGTCGAAATGGCCCATCGGTCTGACTACGCGTCGAATGACAACGGCGCCGGTGGCGGAGGCGGCGGAATCGGCGGCACGCGGCCGTCGGGGCCGCCGCCGTACCAGTCGATCCGGCGCGTCAGGTACATGACCATGCCCAGGATGGCGAAGAGGCCCACCGAGCCGATCAGCAGGGCGTAGTCCTCCACCGTGAGCAGGATGTAGAGATAGATGTAGAGCGCCACCGTTCCCGCGGCCGCTGCCAGGGCGCGCGAGATGCGCTGTAGCACCGTGACGCAGTGGGCGCCCAGCATTCCTACCACGGCCATGCTGGCGATGGCGTAGGCGGTATGGAAGCCCATATGCTCGGCGAGCGACAGCTCCAGAAGGTAGAAGAGGCAGAGCGCGGCGCCCAGCATCAGGTACTGGATCGGGTGGACGCGCAGCCCTGCCAGCACCTCGATGAGCCAGATCGCGCCGAACGTGAGCACGATGAAGAGGCTGGCGTACTTGGTGCTACGGTCCACCATGTGGTACTCATCGATGGGGTTCACCAGGTCGACGCCGAACTTGGAGGCGTCCACCGTCTGCGCCATGCCCGCGTCGGCCTTCCACGCCTGCGCGTAGTTGCGGCCTAGCGCCGGGATGGACCAGTGCGCCGTAAAGCCTTTGGAACTCACGTTGCGGTCGGTGGGAAGCCACGCGCCCTGGAAGCTCGGGTCGGCGTAGTTGGACTGGATCGTCACATCGGTGGACTTGCCGAAGGGCGTGAAGTAGGCGCTCATGCTGCCGTTGAGGCTGAGGCTGAACGAGAAGGCGACCTTCCCCTGGTCGGGCCGAACCACCACCGGCGCGTGGATGCCCGCCGAAACGTCGGCGAAGGTTCCCAGTCCGGGCCGGAAGGGAGCGGGCCCGCCGTCCCACTGCGCGGTGGCCTGCTTCTGGATCGCGCGGACATCCGAGATGCCCACGGCCAGCTGGGCCTTGCCCCAGGCGATCTCGGCGGGCTGCACGGCCAGTTCGCCGAAGTCGGGGCGCGCGAACTCGCCCTCCAGCGCCAGGTCCATGCGGTAGACCGGGATGGTGTAGATGCCCCGGCGGCGGATCTCGGACTTCACGGCGCCGGTCACCTTCAGCCGCTCGGGTAGGAAGACGGCGTGGTGCGTGGCCGTGCGGGTGATGGTGCGCCCCTTGGAGGTCTCCTCGGTCCATCGCACGGTGTAGGGCACCACGAGCGCGGGCCCCGCGATGATCTGCGACCCGCCCCACTTGCCCGACACCTCGGCTACTGCTTCCTGCCGCCGCATCTGGCGCTCGCTGACCAGGTTGCTCACCACCATGATGGGTATCTGGAGGACCAGCACGAGACACCCGATGGTGAGCAGGCGCAGGATCTGCGAACCGCGCAACACGTCGGAGTAGCCGTTGGATCGAGGCATGGTCATGGGTCTCTCCAAGCAGGGCCGGGCGACTCAAGCAGGCGCCCGGCGAGCATACACCCGTTACGCAGCGGCGCCGCCGGGCGTTTCAGGGCGGCTCGGGATGGGGCGCCTACCCCGCCGCCTTCTGCAGCGCCGCAAGTAGCCTGGGCGTGAAGTCCTCGGCGTCGTGGAGGACCTGGGCCACGTACTGGAAGGGTGTTATGTCGATGCCTGCCGGCGGGCCGATCCAGGGGTTGAACTGGGTGTCGAGCACGGCGTTCACCTCAGGCGAGCCGACCTTGCGTAGCGTCTCGTCCAGGTCGGGCCACCACCAGGAGTTCTCGTAGCCGTGGCGGGCCTGCCAGTCGGCGGCTCCCTGGGCGAAGGCTCTGACGGCCTCCTTCGGCGGGGCGCCCTGGGCGGCGCGAAGCTCCGCGTAGCCCGCGCGCATGCGGAGCTGGGCCGCCAGATCATCGAGGAAGCGGTGGCCGCAGCCGAAGAGGAGCCCCTCCAGCGAGCCGGGCCGGATGGCCGCGTCGGGCACTGCCGCAAGCTGTGCGGCGCTCTCGCGCATGGCGTCGGCGTCGGAGCCCTGAAGGATCGACCAGCCATCCACTATGGTGCGCCCCAGCCCCGGCAGCAGCTCCTCGGCGAAGGCCACATAGTCGGCCTCCGCCACGGGCAGTCCCCGGGAGCCCCGGGCGAAGGCGAAGGTGTTCGGCAACTGCACGCAGTGGGTCTGGGCGTTGCCCATGACGCCCCGGGGACCGGGCGCGGCGCCGCCCTCGTAGGCCAGGTCGCCGCCGAAGTTAGTGAGAGGGAAGGAGGGCTCGCCCTCAATCCGCCCGTAGTTGAAGCTCACCACGCGGTCCGTGATGCCCAGCCGATCGGCCGGCGGCAGGCCGTTGGCCATGCCCCAGGGCTCGGGGTTGGCCGCCATCAGGCGCTGCAGGCAATCGATGTTCTCCTCGTCCGTGGAGAAGGTGAGGATGCCGGTCTGGTAGAAGCGGTTGTAGCCGAGCCAGCCGGCGTGCATCCAGTAGACCAGCTCGATGCCGGGGCGCAGGCTGTCCAGCAGGCGGCGGTGCGCCACCAGCAGGTCGACGAACTCCTGATTGCTCGAGCCGGGCCAGCCGCCGGGATCGCTGTCGATGATGGAGACGCCGTCGGCGCGGCGCAGCGGGCCCAGCACGTCGGCGCGTCGGCGCATCATGGCGGCCACGGCGGCGGGGTCGGCGGGGTCCACTCGGCGGTCGGTTGCGAAGAAGTGGCGCCGCTCGTAGGTCGCCTGCGCGGCCACGTCGCTGATCGGTTCCACGTTGGGGCAGAGGGCCAGCCAGACGCGCATGCCGAAGTCGTCGTGCAGCATGTCGATGACCCGGCCCATGCGCTCCAGGTGTGCGCGGTCGCTGGGCGTGGGCGGGTCGGGGATCGTCTCCAGCACAGGCCAGACGAGGACGGCGTTGTAGCCCAGTTGCGCCAGTCCGTGGGCGTAGCCGCGCCAGTCCTCCAGCGTCCAGGTCCGGGCGCAGTAGGGCCGGTGGTAGGGCCAGTGCTGGTGGACGTACATCCCAACTATCCTGCCGGTCGCTTGGTCGGTCATGGTTCGTGCCTTTCTGAGGCTAGAGGTAGGGTGAGGCGCCCTTGGCGCCGGCCAGGCTCAGGCCGATGCCCCAGACGAAGTGCGTCACGCAGTCGCCCAGCGCCAGGCCATAGAAGAAGGCCACAGAGGTGCGGTAGAGCCGCAACCCGCCGTAGCGCACCACGAGGAACTTGACGAGCCACGTGGCGAAGATGACGTTCCACATGCCCCACTCGAGGGCGAAGCTGGTGGTGAAGAGGTAGCCCAGCGGGTGGAGCGGGAACCCTATCCAGAGTCCCCGCGCGGCCGTCAGCAGCAGCACCACCGACGCCGAGGCCCCGGCCCGGAGCAGGGGCGCGGCGGCCAACTCGCGCGGGCTGTTGATCCACCCGGTGAAGCGCGACCAGGCGAAGCCGGCCAGCCACGCGGAGTCGCCGCTCACACGGGCCGACGCCGCGCCGCGGTCGTAGAAGATCTGCAGCAAGGTGACCATGCCCAGCGCGATGGAGACCGTCGAAGCCAGCAGCATCACCCGCAGGATGGCCCGCTTGCTCTCGCGAAGGCGGTCGGCGAACGCGAAGGCCTCCAGGTGGTGGCCCATGGGCAGCTGCTCGTAGGTCCGGTCGAACCAGGTGAAGGTGGTCAGCGTGGCCGCCTCGCCGCGGGTGAGCCGGGCGGTGCCAACGAAGCTGGTCGTCCACTCGGTGAAGCTGAAGAAGGCCATGCAGAAGAGCGGCATGGCGATCTGCGCGTACATGCGCGTCATCACCACGATGGCGATAAAGTAGAGCGCGAAAGCCAGCAGCGCGATGGGCAGCCGCAGGCCGGCGGCCACGCCGAACGCCACCAGCGCCGCGTAGCCCGCCAGCGCGCCGAGCAGCGCGGGGCGGTAGGCGATGGCCTCTCCGGCGTCGCCGGGGATGGGCCGGCGGCGGGCGATCGCCTCCGCGAGGCCCCTCAGGAAGCCGCGCGCGTTCCAGAGGATGACCAGGAACATGCCGAGGAAGGCGCCCTGCGCCGCATCGGCGAAGAACGGGAACTGGTTCAGGTCCTGCACCGACCCGGCATCGCGCAGGCCGAAGGCCGTGGCGGCCACCGCCAGGAGCCGGATTGCCGCGAAGAAGAACCAGCAGCTGAACGAGACATCCAGCGGGATGAGGTAGCAGAGCCCGATGGCATAGGGCCACCAGACCGTGAGGAGCGGCGCCACGGAGGACCAGGGCGGCGCGGGAAGGCCCAGGGCCAAGTCGACCTCGGAGAGCTTGACGCCCGGCACCGTGGGGATCAGCGACGAGACGTAGTTGACCGACAGGAGCGCGCTGGTAAGCCAGAAGCCCAGCGCCAGGAGCCGGTTGGAGAAGAGTGCGTCGGAGCTGCCCGCCCGGGCCATCATCACAGGCAGGTCGATGATGGGGAATGGGATGCGCTCCTGCTCCAGCCAGGGCCGCCGGACGATGGAGGCCAGGCAGAGCATCGTCCACAGGAGCAGGAAGAAGAAGGCACCCCAGAAGGCCATGGGCCCCAGCCAGGCCTGCCAGACCTGCGGCCGGAAGAAGGCCCAGAAGTCGCGCGTACCGGCGAAGAAGGCGCGTACCAGCTCGGGGTCGCGCGGGGCGATCAGGCGCGACAGCGACGCGGCGGTCCCGGGTCCGCCGGTCTGAGCGGGCAGGTGGGCCGGCCAGAGGATCGTGGGGAAGAGGTAGTGGAGCAGCTTGACCGAGGTGATGATGGAGCCGAAGGTCGTCATGACAAAGACGACCATGAACTCCCCCGGCTGCAGCGCCCAAGCCGCCCGCCGGCGCCGCAGCCACGAGTTGAGGGCCAGCAGCGCAAATTGGATGCCCACCACGGTCTGCGCCAGGGTGAAGATGGAGGGGGTCCCGATGTGGTTGAGGGTCAGCTCCTCGTAGACGAGCCAGACGGTGTGTACCACCGTGAGCGCAAGCCCCAGCGCCACCGAACGCCGTGTGATGCCGCCGGTGGCCTCCATATCGGCTCCTCCCCCCGCTCGCTGGTGGCCCGGTTCCCGCTCAGTCTCGGCGATGGCCCTGTTCAGTATATCCGTGCCGTGGCGGAGGCCCGGTCGGATCGGATGCCGCCACGTTCCAACCCGACGAGACTGGGGGGAGGAGTGCAGCCGGTGACAGTGGTACCTGGGTCGCCGGCTGCTCAGACCCGCGGGGTTCTAGACCACGACGGTGATGCGCGCCTTCACATAGTCATCGTACAGCTTCTGGCCCTCGGCGTAGACGCAGATCTTGTCGCTGGACGAGACGCCCACCTCGAACTCCGCCTCGCCGTCTCGATCGGTTCGTTGCTCCGGGTAGAATCCGCTGTCGATCCCGCCGCGCCACACCGAGACGCGGGCGTACTCCATCGGGCGGCCCGAGCTATCGACAACTCTCACTGTCACATAAGTCATCGCAATGATCTCTTTTTGTTGTATTGTTTGAATGCGCGGCCTGCCGAGCGGCGGCCCGCCGGGCGTGGGCGTCGGCTGAACCGCCGCCGCCGTGTCACTTGCAGCGCAGCACGATCCGTGAGGAACCCGAGCTCTGCGCCTGCATCCGGAACCGGCGCATCTGCGGGGCCGCCTCGAGCGTTGCGGCCAGTCCGCCGAGCCGCCGCGTGTCCACCCGAACCTCCGTGGTGTAGGTACGGTTGTCGAAGGAGCCAGTCGCGACCTCCATCACGCCGGGCAGCTTCGCCAGGGCGAGTTCAAAGTCGCGCGCCACGGCCGCTCCGCCGATGTTCCTGACCTCGACCTCGACCCACCGCGCGTCCGAGAGTGCCAGCGAGGCAATGCCGCGGATCAAGCTCGCCGCAATCTCGTCGGCCGCAGATGTGAGGGCCGCCTTGCTTGAGAGCTCGACCGTGGCCTCCGGAGGCCCGGTCAGATGGACGGCGTCGGCCCAGGGCTTCTCGCCGGTATCGACGCGAACCGCCTTCAGCTCAACGCGCGCCCTGCACTGGATGCGGTCAACGGTGCCGATATCAGTCTCCACGCGCCGCCGGGTCACCTCCTGTGTGAACGCCTCCCCGGCGATCAGCAGATCTGCGCCGAACCTGCGCCCGATCGCGCGAGCCTCCCTGGAAGCACTGGGGCCTCCCTGGACGACGGTCTCCGTCTGGCGCGAGTAGCGGAGCTGCCTGACCCGGTCATCGTCCATTACCTTGTAGCCGGCCGCGATCAGGGCGCGGCAGATGGCTGTCTCCACTGCCGGGTCCGGGATGTTGGGCCGGTCGATGTGCCTCTCCGGCACCAGAACGATCACGCTCCAGCGCCGGGCCTTGGAGACCTGACCGGCGGCCGAACCGGACACCGCCGCCACGGCCAAGGAGACGGCCAATACGGCCAGAGTGGCGAGCCTCATCTTGAGCGCCTCCGCTGTGTCCGGGTCGGCCGGGCCTTGGCCGCCGGTGCGGGTGCGGGCGGACGGGTGATCTTGATGATCGGCATGCCCGGTCTGACTTGCGCCAACTGCGCGGCATTGGGCGGCGTGAGCACGGCGTCGGCGGTCCCGCCGGACACCACGGTGATCCTGGCTGTGATCCTGGCGACGGCGTCCCAGCGAAGCGTTTTTGTCGGGTCGTCGGGATCGGGCACCCTCTCGAGCTTCATGCCGATCACGGCCAGATCACCTGCTTTGGCGGGCTGGAGCGCGTCGAGTTTGATGATAATGGTCGATCCGCGGACCATTGCGACCTTCGGGCCGGGAAGGTCTGGAAGGTCGGCCTCGGACGAGGTTTGGGCGCCCCCGGTTGTCGGCTTCGGCTCCTGGGTCTGCCGCTCCGGGCCGGGTATGGCCGGTTCCGGCTCGGGCTCCGCCGCCACGCTGCCGGGCTCGGGTAGCCAGGCTGTCTCCGTCAGTTGGACGATGGCGCTCGCTGCCCCCTTGACTGCCGCGTCGTGAAGGACCTCCGGCGGGCACCGGTTCTCTCTCGCGGGCGACTCCAGCGACGGCGGCGCGACGCCGATGCCGCGCACCGTCACCTGGTCCGACTGCTGGACCTCCAGTGCGCCGGCGGCTCCGCCCACGCACTGCCTTTCCCAGAGGACCTTGCCGGCGGCGTCGCCGCTACCGATATCGACGAGCTGCAGCGTAGCGGCGACCGTGGCGCTTGTGCTCCGTACGATTCGCCTCGACCACTGCACGGGAAAGCTCCGAGCCGTGTCGATCTCATATGCGGCCTTCCGCTGCTCCCAGAGCCGGACCTGGCGTTCGTGCTCCGGCGTCTTGCGGGCTATCTCGTCCCGCAGACCGCCGCCGACGCTCGTGGTAACGAGACGCGGGCGCTCCTCCGGGAACGGCGGCGGGCCGCCGTCGGTCAGCCTCTCCTGTTCCGGCGTATAGGTCGTCGAGCCAGAGTATGACAGTATTCTATAAATCCATAGATAACGTGTATACTTGGTGTTTCTCAGTGCCGCCCTAGTCCCCGTCGCCCCGAGGATTTCCTGCGTCGCGACCTCCGTGTCGAGCACGCGCAGGACCTCCCCGCGCTCCTCCACTCCGACGCCGAGCCGTGCCCGTATGTCCGCGGCGACGGCCGCGCGAATCTGATCGCGCTCCTCGCTTGGAGCCGATGCGCCCCAGACGACCAGGGCCGTCCGATTCACGCCCCGCAGGTCCTGCAATTGCTCGGTGATGGGAACGCTCGGCACGCTCTCGGCATTGGCGAAGCGCGCCACCCGAGCTCGAAGGGAGACGGCGTCGGGGCAAGAGACCGCGACGACGGTGCGGCCGTCGGCGGAGCGACCCTTGCGGACGGCGACCGTCGCCTCGCCGATCTTCGCGTCCGCGAACAGCGCCGCGGCTTGAGGCGGTACGACCAGGCCCTGGGCCGACCTGTCGATGAAGTAGGCTTCCGTGTGCTCCGCAAGGGCCTCGTCTGTCAGTTCCGCTCGCTTGGCCAGCGGGCGCCAGGTGATGGTCTCGTATCCGACCGGCGGGCCCTGCCGCTGCGCGGCTCTGGTCAGCGATCCCCAGGTACGAAACGCATCGGCGGTAGCATCCGAGCTGAAGACCGCGACGCGGTTGGTCGCCACCGTCTGCTCGAACGCCAGCCCATCGAAGTGGGCGGCGGACCGCGCCGCCAGCTTGGCTGCCAGGTCGCCCAGCCGTTCGGCATCGGGGGCGATCACTGCGGCACAGTACGCCAGGCCGTCCTTTGCGTTCTGCATCTTGTTCAGCCGCACCGTCGACAGCGTCGCGTCCAGATCGCCCAGTCGTACCGGCATGGCCGCCTGAACGTCCGCCGGCAGTTCGCGCGGCGCCTCGCGGCGCACGATGACGAAGAAGAGCGAGGCGTCGGACTTGCGCTTGGGTTCTGCGAGGTCCCGCAGTCGTTCGGATGCCTGAGCCAGCGGTATGACGGCGAGGTCGTCCGGCTTGTGCTTGTTGTCGGGGTGACGGGCGACGCCGGACCGGAGCATCTCGGCGACACCGTCCGCCATGGGCCCGGAGGAGAAGATCAGCAGGGCGGGCCTGTTCTTGGCGATCTCGCGCATCAGAGTGGTCTCGCCCGAGGCGGCCGGGAGCAGGCCAACCGTCAGGCCGACCGCTAGCAGTGCCGAAGTCAGGGCACGGATCATCGGTGCCTCCTGGCGTTGCTTGTACACAACGCGGGCATCAGCGCGGCGGGCAGCCGGAATCCGGCCCGAGGCCCGCCGCGCGAATCGACTATCGAGTGCAGGGCTGTTCCTTGAGAGCTGCGGGCCCGGGCGCCGCTCCGGCGGGATCGGCGGCCGCGGCACGCTTGGCCGCCGGGTCCGTCGTCGGCGTCGATCCACCGCGCGGGTCGATGGGCAGGACGAGTCCGCGCCCCGCCTGGGCCGCTTCGAGGTTTGAGGCGGAGCCGCTGACTGAGAGATCGTAGTCGCCGGTCGCGCCTACACTGGCCGTCGTGGCTATGATCGAGTAGGTCTGGCCATCGGTCACGCGATAGCTGAGCATGGAGTCGAGACCCACGCCGCTGTCGTCGTCGTAGTCGAGCACATAGTAGGTGTTTGTGCCGGTCCGGCGAGCCAAAATCAGGTAGGTGTCGAAGTCCGTTGCGGACATCGAGATCGTCACGTCGTTGTCGTCACAGGCCGTGAAGTCGTACACGTCGGCATGCGTACTGCGCGACGCCCAGATTCGGTCTGACGAACTGATGTAGCCTGACCGGTCCTTGGTCTCTCCGCATTTCTGGCTGCCGCCCCCGCATCCCGGTACTGCCAGCAGCAGCGCCGTTGCCAGCGTTGCCGTTGCGGCAAGGGTCTTCACCATGGCGAACCTCCCTCTCTGCGCGCCGGTCGTGGTGGCTGTCGGAAGTACGCCGCGGGCTGGTGGAGCCCGGCCCGACCGCGACCGCCTGCCCGCTATGCCCACGCACACTGCCTACAATGGCAGTGGGCCCGGGACAGCCGCGTGACGAGTTTGTGACCGGCTCAAGGTTGTGCGAAAGGTCGTATGGCCGATCCGGAGCCGCCCGACGCTGCAACACGTGCGGGGCGGGACACTCCGGAAGTAAAGCGACCCGGCTCCCGCTCCGCGGCGGCCTGCCTGGGGGTGGGCGCTTCGCGATGGCGTCCAGCGGTGGGCCGCAGGAGCCGCGGTGCGTCGCGCTACCCAGGGCGGCGGCAAGGGCGCGCCGGCGCGACGTCGGCTCCTCTACGGCGGTCGTCAGTAGCCCAGTTCGCGCTCGGCCTCGGCGATGGCCTCCTCCAGGATGTCCATGCCCTTGCCGGCCTCGGCCTCGCGGACCAAGGATCGAGCCAGTCAGACCTGCTGCAGCGTCTTGGGTGTTTGCTGTACCGTGGTATCGTCGCTCACCGTCGTCTCGAGCTCCTTGGGGTCATTCGCTGCGATTGCCGTTGTCAATCAGTGGGCGGACGGGCGGCCCTGGTTGTTACGGTTGCTTTGGGCGCTCCAGCAGGAGCAGGATGCCACCGAAACGCCGAAGCAGTTCGTCGGTCGGGATCGCTTCGTCCCGGTCCCGGTTCGGGTGGCGGATGGTGGCCGGGCTCCCGCCGTCGTTGCGATTGACCGTCGCGCTGAGCAGGCCCAAGGGCTTGCGCTTCGCGCCGGGGAGTGTGCGTGCGGCGCTCGAGCCGGGGCCCTTCGCGTTGCTGAGGGCGACGGCAAAGGCGGTGGAGAGGGCGGGTGGTTGCTTCCGCCCAACAGCGCCGTGCCGACAATCGCCGACAAGGGAACGAACCGTGCCGTTTGCGTCTCTGCTCACCTCACGACAACCACGAACCGGCTCGTCGCTGACCCGCTGATACCTTTGGACACCTGACGCACACGCACTACAGGAGGTTGCGTTCATTTCGGCAAGCGACGCGGGGAGCGCCAGCGGGCCGGCCTTCCCTGCGACGGCATCGCGGTAGGGGGCCAGTGCGAACCAGTGCTTGGAGCCGCTGCCCGAAGCCCTGGCCGCACCGCACAGATTGGCTCTTGGTGGCTCGAACATGTCGCTGGCGCCAGCTGCTAGGCGCCGCACATCACGCTGGTATCAGCGTGCCGATTATTGACAGAATCAGACACAATCCGCCAACAATTATTACAACTATATTTAATGGACTATAAGTGTTATTTGGCCGTTCTGTTTCCGCCGTGGCGTAGCGCTCATTGACCCGCTGGGCGGCCTGCTGAACTGGGATCATGGGCATGAACGTGCTCAGACTTATGAGCCACCACGGGTCGGGGAGACGCCAAGCCATATGCAAGATGAAGTAGAGGGCACCGAGAGCACCTGAGCTCCAGTTCGCCGGTATGTCAGCTGATGTAGCTGTGGCACGGATCCCATTGAACAGGGCGCGGCACCACAAAGGTGCGCAGAATGCCCGCCAGAATGGACTGAGTTCCTCGCCGGATGCATCCTTCAGTCGCTTCCAGTTCTGGTAGCACCAATATAACTCGTAAATACCGAATGTGCAAAGTGATAGTACGATGAATTTGTGCGTAGCCACAGGGAACAGCGGTAGCGGTTAAACAGCGGCGGCGGCCTGTCGCCCTGCCTGCTCTGGGACGCGTGGAGCGACCATCGGCTCTGAGGCAGCCTGAGGCAGACGGACCGGCGAGGATCGCTCGGACCCCACGGGGCATCCGCACTGATCACATACCGTAGCTTGATCCGACACGCTATGTCCGCAGTCCGGGCATGTCATAAGGGCCATGCTGTCCTCGCCTTTACGATGCTGATCGGTAGCCACTCGTCTCTAACCAACTGAAGCCTCTAACCGCCTGCCGCACAACCATAATAGTGGGTTGCGTTGGTTCTGTCAAGCGCCGTTTGGAGGCGTGGTCGTGTCACGGCTCAGCGACCCGTCGCGCCGTGAGGCGCCGGCGCGACGGCGGCTCCTCTCGAGCGGTCGTCAGTAGCCCAGTTCGCGCTCGGTCTCGGCGATGGCCTCCTCCAGGATGTCCATGCCCTTGCCGGCCACCTCTTCGTCCATGATTATGGGCGGCGAGAGGCGCAGGATATGGCCCGCAGGGATCCAGGCGAGGCCCTTGCGGAACGCCTTCTGGTAGACCATGCGGCCCGCCTCGTCGAAGGGCTCCTTGCTTGCGCGGTCCTGTACCAGTTCGACGCCCAGCAGGCAGCCCTTCACCCGCACGTCGCCGATGATGGGGTGCGCCGCCATCATGCCCTGCAGCCGCGCCGCAAAGAAGCGCTCGAGCCGCCGCGCGTTCTCCAGCAGGCCCTCCTCTTCGATCACCTCGATGCTCGCCAGGGCGGCCGCGCAGGCCATGGGGTTGCCGCCGTAGCTGGTGGAGGCGGATATCTTCTCGAACGACTCCTTGATCTCCTCGCGGGCCACCATGGCGGTCACCGGGAAGCCGTTGCCGAAGCCCTTGCCCAGGGTGCTGATGTCGGCCACCGTGTCCCAGTGCTCCATGGCCAGCCACTTGCCTGTGCGGCCCATGGAGGTGAGCACCTCGTCGGCGATGAGGAGCATCCTGCGCTCGTCGCAGAGCTTGCGGAGCTTCGGGAAGAAGTCATCCGGCGGAACGATGGAGCCGGCCCAGCCTTGGATCGGCTCGGCCACGACCGCGGCCACCTGACCCGTGGTGGCGTTGTCGATGAAGGTCCCGAGGAAGTCGATGTACGCGTCGGTGTCGAGGGAGCCGTCGGCGCGGGTAAAGAGCGGCCGGTAGGGGTCGGGCCTCGGCGCCAGGAAGAAGCCCTCGGCGCGGGAGGCGCCGTTGGTCTTGTTCATCTTGGCCAGGCTCACCGAGTGGCCGGACTTGCCGTGGAAGTCCATGTAGAAGCTGATGAACTCGTGCTTGCCGGTGAAGGCCCGGGCGGCGCGGAGGGCGGCCTCGACGGCAGTGGTGCCGGAGTCGTAGAGCTGTGCGCCGTTGACGCCGGGCGGTAGGATGGTGATCAGCTTCTCCAGCAGCTCCGTCTTGATGGGCGTGGTGAAGTCGTGGGCGTTCATCAGCGTGTGCGCGGCTTTGGCTACGGCGCCCGATATCTTCGGGTGGCAGTGCCCCAGCGTGGTCACGTAGATACCCGAGGAGAAGTCGAGGTAGCTGTTGCCGTCGACGTCGCGGAGGACGACGCCGAACCCCTCCTTGAAGCAGACCGGGTGGAGCTTCACCTGCCCCGAGAGCCCCTTGATGATGCCCGAAGCCCGGGCGTGCATGGCCCGCGACTCGGGACCGGGGCTGTCGGTGACCATATGCGGTACCTGCCCGAAGTCGATGCCCTCGCGCCACCAGGTCTGTGAAGTCTGCGCCATGCCTCTCCTCGCTTCCTCGGGGACCAGGGTAACCCGCCCCGACCATTGGCCTACCGCGCCCTTATACCATCCAGAGCCGCCTCCGCGCACCCCTCGCAGCCGCCGCCGCCGCCGCCGATGGCCGTGTCGCGGCCCTGTGGGTACACTGGTCCTGTAGTGATGGCCCGTTCCTTAAGCGGAGGTTCCGATGCCTCTTGATCAGCTTTGGAAATAGCTGCTCGAGGCCTTCTTCCGGGAGTTCATGGAGCTCTTCCTCCCGGATGTGGCCCGCGACATTGACTTCCACAGCGTCAAGCCCCTCGGCGCCGAGCTGTTCACCAACCTGCCCAAGGGCAGGCTACGCCGGCCCGACTTCCTGGTGGAGGTCCGCACGCGGGAGGGCCGAGCCGAGATCGTCCTGAACTACGTCGAGGTTCAGGCCCGGCGCGGCAAGAACGTGCCCGCGCGGATGTTCGACTACTACTGCCTGCTGCGGCTCCGGCGCGACCTGCCCGTCCTGCCGGTGGTAGTCTATCTGCAACCGGGCACAGGGGGCATCACCCATGAGCGCTTCACGGCCGGCCTATGGGGCCGCGAGACGCTGCGGTTCGAGTACGACGCCCTTGGCCTGCCGGACCTGTCCGCCGAGGAGTACCTGGCCAACCCATCGGCCCTGGCGCCTGCGCTCAGCGCACTCATGCGGGCGCCCGGCATGGACCGCGTGGTGCGGACCTTCGGCGCCCTGGAGCGCGTGGCGAAGACCGATGTGGACGAGGCGCGGCGCCACCTGCTGGCCTACGTCGTAGACCACTACATGAAGCTCACCGAGGAGGAGGCCGAGGAACTCCAGGGCCTCACCGACACGTCTGAATCTACGGAGGTGAAGCAGATGATACTCTCCTTCCATACGCGCGTCCACGAACAAGCCCTGCAGCAGGGCCTGACCCAAGGCCTGAGCACGGGCAGGGCCCATGGCGAGCAGGCCGTGCTCCTGCGGCTCATGCGCCGCCGCTTCGGCGCTCTCGACCCGAAGGTCGTTGCCCACGTCGAGGCTATCCAGGACACCGACCAACTCGAAGCCCTGGCTGACCGCATTCTGGACGCTCGCACGCTTGAGGAACTGGGACCGCCGAATCCCGTTGGTCCTGCTGCCACCGCCTGAAGCGTCCGGTAGCCGACGGCCCGCGCCGGTGGCGCCGTAGCGCGATCCTGGCGTCAGAGCCCGTGCCGGAGCCGTCCTGAACGTGTAAGGGAGGACCGCCATGTCCGCGCCTTGGACCTGTTCTGCAATGGGAGCCGCACTGCTCCTGGGGATGCCGTTTGCCGGTTTCGCCGCGCCCGGCCTGGGGCGACCGGGCACGATGGCCCAGGAGATGGCGGCCGCCCGGCGCGAGGGCCTGCCGCTGACGCCGCGCGATATCGTCCGCAAGCCGCCCCGACCCGCCGACAACGCCGCCCCGCTCTACCGCAAGCTGGAAGGGCTCCTGAAGGCCAAGCCGATCAGCCCGGACGAGTCCGAAGTGGTGGAGGGCAACGCCCTGAAGGCGGACGCCGCTCCGTCCGATATCGCCAGGGCGGTCGCCTTCTTCGCCCGGCGCAAGGACGTCATGGACCTGATCCACCGCGCCTCGGAGAGGCCGGAGTGCGACTTCCGGCGGGACTGGAGACAGGGCCCGGCGCTACTCTTCCCGGAGTTCGGGAAGCTACGTCGGGCGGCCAGGCTGCTCTCCTGCGAGGCCAACGTGCAGCTCCACGGCGGCGATGCCGTGGGGGCCGCGCGAACCTGCGCCGCCATGGGACGCATCGGGCGGCACGTCTCGGCGGACTCCTTCCTGATCGCCCACCTGGTCGACTACGCAATCGAGGCCATCGGCATGGCGAGGCTGGAGGCAGTCCTACAGCGGGCGCCCACGCCGGAAGTCGCCGCCGCCGTGACCTCGGCCCTACGCGAGTACCAACCCCGCCCCCTCTCCGAGGCCATGCGCGGCGAGGCGGTGATGGGCATGGTGTTGCTCGGCATGGTGCGCAAGAACCCGAGCAGTCTCTCCAGCTTCGTGGGCGGCGAGGAGGACGGCAACGCGGACACAGGCAAGCCCCGGTTGAGCCCCGCCATGATGGATCGGAACACTGAGTACCTGATCTGGCTCTACCGCGCCGTTCGTCGCACCGTGGACGGGCCCTACCCGCAGGCCCACCGCACGCTGGAGGCCCTGGGCGCGGAACTGGACGCACGAGGCAAGAAGGGCGACCCCAACGTGCTGCTCGCGGCTGTGCTGTCGCCCGTATACTCGCAGGTGGTTGAGAGGGCAGCCCAGACGGGCGTGCGGCGCAGCGCCCTGCTGGCCACCGCCACGGCCCTGACCTGGCGCGCCCGGCACGGCTCGGTCCCGCGCAGCCTGTCCGCCTGCATGAAGGCCGTACCATTGGACCCGTTCGACGGCAAGCCGCTGCGATACCGGGTCGAGGGCAAGGGCTTCGTCATCTACAGCATCGGCCCCACGGGCAAATACGCCGGCGCACCGAAGGAGGAGGGCAAGCCCTTCCGCGAGGTGGCTGTGCGGTGGCCTGGGCCGTAGGGGCGCGACGGTCCATCCGCCGCTCACGCGCGCACATGCTATGATGACCCATGGGCATTAGCAGTTACGCTGACGCGCTGAGGGAACTGGACGAACTCGTGACCCGGTACCGTGCCCGGTGCCTCTGGTTCGTGCGCGAGGACTTTGTGGCGCGCACACCCCACGAGTTCGCCACCACTCTCGACTGGCTCGAGCGCTACGGCGACCGATCGGCGTACCTGGCGGCCCGGGAGCTACGGCCATGGCTCTTACCGATCTCCAACGACGCATCTGCCGCCTCCTAGCCGAGCGCCGCGTGGCGCACGGTGAGAGCTACGTGGCCGGTGGAGCAGCACTGCAGACACTGCTTGGCGCCGACCTTGTTTCGCGCGACATTGACGTGTTCGCCGATTCCGCCGAAGCAGTCCGTGAGGCCAGTAGCGGAGATCTCGCAGATCTGGCGCGGGCCAAACTGGCGGTTGAGGTTCTGGTTGAGCGCACGGGCTTCGTGGAGGCACTGGTGTCTGATGCCACCGGCTCTGCGCGTGTCGAATGGGCGGCCGACAGCGCGTACCGGTTCTTCCCGCTGATGACGCACCCGGACCTTGGCCTGACACTCCATCCGATCGATGCAGCCACGAACAAGGCGCTGGCGCTTGTGGGCAGGTCTGAGCCGAGGGACTGGGTCGATCTCATCGAGTGCCATCGCCGTTTGCAGCCTCTCGGGTACCTGATCTGGGCCGCCGTGGGCAAGGACCCGGGCCTGAGCCCGGCATTCGTTCTCGATCAGGCTGCTCGGACAGCCCGCTACACCGAGGCCGATCTGGAGCATCTCCAGTTTGGCGGCGTACGCCCGACCGCGGCAGACCTGTCATACACCTTCAGGGCAGCGCTTGCCCAAGCCCGGGCCATCGTCGCCCTCCTGCCCCCGGATAGCCTGGGCCAGTGCGTACTGACCGCCGCCGGTGCGCCTGCGCACTGGTCCGACGATGAATTACCAGCGATGCTGCCTCAGCTGCGGTTCCATTCCGGCGCCCTGCACGGCGCGTTTCCCAGCGCAAAACCTGCCTGAATCGAGAGTTGGGCCAGGTGAGCGCGCCGGTCACGGCCCCGCCTCACAGCGCCACCCCTTTCTACCGCCCAGGTCTCAGCACCAGCGCCTCGCCGCGGTCGGTAGCGAACACCACACGATCGCCGTCCAGCGTCTCTCGCCGCTTGGAGCGCATCAGGATCACGGCCCGGCCTGGCCACGGGTTCACCATGGTGCAAGGGCCGCCCTTCTCGCTGGTAATCCGGACACTCGTCACCTGACCGTGCTCCATGGAAGCTGAGACGAGGAAGGCGCCCCGCGCGCGCAGCGTGCCGAAGCGGGCGTCAAGCCGCCTGGGCCAGCAGGGGAAGAGGCGCATGATGCCGTCGTGGCTCTGGAGCAGCATCTCATTCACGGCAAGAAGGCCGCCCACGCTCTCGATCCCGCCGCCGCCGTAGTACAGGAGCAGGTTCGGCAGGGAGTGCTTGTCGCACTCCTCGCGCATCTTCGCAAGTATCGTCTCGGGATCGTACCCAACGCGGGCGCAGGCGCTGTACCACGAGGCGAAGCCGTTGTAATCGGCCCAGCGGGCCATGGCGTCGATGGTGTCGCGGCAGACCTGCAGCAGGGCCGGGTCGCTGTCGAGGCCGATGGCGCCTGCCGGGAAGACGTGGTGGATGCCCAGCGTGTTGCCGTCGCACCAGGCCATGCCCCGCTCGGAGTAGCGGAAGACGGACTTTCCGCCACGCTCCTGCAGGGGGAAGGCGCTCAGGCGCGCCGCGATGTCCCGCCACTTCGCCCGCCGGCCGGCATCAACGCCCAATTCCTCGCTCATGGCCGGCAGGCTGCCGAAGAGCGTCCGGAGCAGGCCCAGCGAGAGGATGGGGTTCACGTCGGGACCCGATCCCTCGTGGATCGAATCGCCATGGATAACGTAGCGGCCATCCTCTAGCTTCAGGTAGTCCTCCCAGAACGCCGCCACCTCCAGCAGGTAGGGGTATGCCGTGCGGCGCAGGAAGCTCCGGTCGCGGCCGGCATGCCACTGCCAGATGTAGTTGAGGGCCGCGAAGGCCGCGTTGGAGCGCTGGCCCCAGTCGCCGTCGGGGTCCTCCGGCGAGAGGCCCCAGGGCCCGATGCAGACCGGGAAGTGGACGCCCTTCCAGCCGTGGCGCGCGGCCATGGCACGGCCGTTGGCGAGCGACTCGCCGACTGCGCGGTAGAAGGGCTCCGTCAGGTCGGCGTGGTTCGCCCAGTAAGCCAGGTAGTAAGGGGCTTGGAAGTTGTAGTTGAGGTGGAAGTCGCCGTGCCAGTTGGCCTCGTCGGTCGTCACCCAGCTACCCCAGAGCCCGGGCGCTACCTTGCCGGCGCGGCTGCAGGATCCAAGCACGTAGAGCGCTCCGTACCAGCGCTTCTCCAGCTCCTTGTCCGGTATCTCCACGAACGAGCGCGCCCAGTAGCGCCGCCACCAGGCCCGGTGCGCCGAGGCAAGGCCGGCGATGCGGGCAGGCGTCAGGCGCTCGGCTTCGCGGCGGGCAGCGGCGAGCGGCGGGTCCGCGTCCAGGTCGCTGAGTACGCTTGTGGCCACCGTGACGGTCGCGCCGGGCTGTAGGGTGAAGCGCAGGCCACCCTCGCCGGCGAGCGCCGTGGCCGCGCCCACCACGCGGGTGGCAACGGCCGCGCGGCGCGGCTTGCCCGGCAGCGTGTCGGCCTTCCGCTCGAACCAGCAGTTCCCCGCGCCGGCATCGGACGCCGCCGGGGCGCCGCCGCCCACCTGCGCGGCTTGGCGGCCGTCGACGTAGGCGCGGAGCGAGCGTCCATCGAAGACCCCCGCCACATGAAGCCACCTGCCCAGGGGTAGCGCCTGCTCGGACTGAGCGGTAACGCCGTTGATGGTCCAGCGCAGCTTGCCCGCCGAGAGGCCCAAGCTGTACGCCCGGTTCCATTCGCCGCTGCTGACGATGTAGTTGGCCTCGGGGCTGACGCTGTCGATGCGCACCCATGCCGACACTGTGACGGCGCGGGTTACCATGGGCGGCTCGAGTGTGCGGAAGGTGGCCTTCCCGTCGAACTCCTCGGCGGCGCCGTGAGGGGTCGAGGCGGTGGCGCGTAGCTCGTCGGCGGTCAGAGCGCGGTCGATGATGCGGAGGTCGGCCATGGCTCCATGGAAGTACCAGCGTCCGCCGCCGTAGAGCTCGCGGCCCACGGTCACAGGCCCCGGCGGCGGCTCCACGTCGGCTCCCACGCCGCGCCACGGCCCGGCTGACGCCCCCAGCGTGACGGTCAGCGGCCTCTTGCCCGTGGCTGTCAGCCGCGTGACAAGCAGGTTGCTTCCGGCGCAGACCCATGTGCGCGTGGCCAGCGCCGCGTTGCCCCGGGCGAAGGTGCCGACCGCCTCGGCGTGCCATAGGTCCTGCTCCATGCGGTACGAAGCGCCCGCCAGCTCCGGCGCCTGCAGCGTCACCGTCCCGCAGGTGAGGATGCGCGCGTCGCCGGGCGTGCGGCTCCAGAAGTCGTTTCTGCTGATGTGGAACCGCAGGGCCTCGGGCGGCCCGGCCACGACCACGCCCACACTACCGTTGCCCAGCAGGGGTCCGTCGGGCATGGCCTGGGTGGGCACATTGGCCGGAGGCGATGTCCAGACGCCACGGTGACGCGCCACAGGCGGCTCGGCGCGCACCGGCGATGCGGCGCCGGCCATCAGTAACCCGACGAGGACCACCATCAGACCGACCGCAACCTGTTGCACGTCGTACTCCCCTTCGTGCGCCGCTGGATGCGTGCATTGCGCCCAACGCCTGAGGCAGTCTACCGTAGGCGGGGAGTGCATGACGATGTGGGCGGACGGCAAGCCTTCGGGGGAGGAATCCGGGGCCAGAACGGCGCAATAACCGCCCGACGTACTCCCAGGAGGGTCGGGTATGCCTTCATTAGTCGTCGAGGGAAAGCTGCCGGGGCGCTCGCGCCCGCTCTTCACCGATTGGCTCATCCCGTTGCCGCCCGAAGTCGAGCGTTCCGGCGGCAGGATCACCCTTCGCGCACTGATAGATCGCGTGGTACGGGAGGAGGTCGAGGGATTCCGCCGCCGTCAGGGCCGCCGCAGGTTCACGCAGATGATCTCCCTCGACGAGATCGGGCAGGGCGTCGCTCGCGGCAAGGTCGACATGGGCGGCCGGCACCTCCGCCAGCCGGTGGACGCAGATAACGCCGTCGGAGCCGCGCTGCAAGCATTCGAGGACGGCCTCTATCTGGTCTTCATCGACGGCGGACCCGCCAATGACCTGGACGAAGAGGTGACCGTGGGCCCGGATGCCCGCATGACATTCGTGCGCCTCGTGGCGCTGGCAGGGGCATAAGATGATCAACAAAGACCGCGCTGAGAAGATGCTCAAGGAGATGTCGGTCACGCAGGGCCGGCAGCGCCGGACAGGACGCATCCGCGCCTTGCCCGAGCCCGTACAGAAGCCTGCCCAGGCGGTGTTCAGCGCGGGCGGGTATGAGGCGAACGCCGCCAGCCACATGGACGAGGCGCGCAAGTGCCTCGCCCTGCCGGATGCAGAGCGCCGGCTGGTCTGGGAGGCGCTGCTGCCGGGGCTGGCGGGCCATGTGGACGGCGTTCTGAGGCTGATCGAGCGCTCACCGTACCAGGTCGACTGCGAGAGCCGCGCATTCCGGGCGCCGCGGCAGCCGGGCCTGACACTCCAGGCCAAGCTGGAGTGGTTGAACCGCATGGTCCGCCTGGATGAGGACTACTGCCGCGATGCCCGGTGGTACTCCGAGTGGGCGCCCTACCTCGGCGACTGGGCGAACGCGGCCGGGACGCTGCTGGCGGCCGTGGTCGACGCCGGCGGAGACGAGGCCGATGCCGTCTTCGAGACCCTCATCTCGAGCGCCATGGGTGAGCATGAGATCGGCGGCATGGGCAGCCACGTCGCGGGAGCGCTGCTGGCGGCGTCACGGCCCGAGGGATGGGCCACGGTGGAGAGCTTGCTGCTCGCGGCGCAACGGCAAGAGGGAGTGCGGCAGGCCATCCTTGAGTGTGCCGACCTGGCCCATCCTGACGCGTTCGTGCGCCTCCTGCGCCTCACCCTCGACCAGGACCTCGCGCGGTTCAGCGCCGTGGTCCGCGCCGTCGACGTCTGGTTCGGCCTCCAGTGGGACGCACCGTCGCTAAGGGAAGCCAACGACGCCATGCGGACGGCGCTCAGGTTCCTGGACGATCCGGTAAGCGTCGAGACTGCCCTCGTCGGCGGCTCTCCGGCCGAGACGTACCTGGCGCTCTGGTCTGTGGCGTTCCGTGATGTGGACGCTGCGATCGAGCGCGCCGCGCCTCTGCTTGCCGATGCCGATCCGGCCCGTCGCTTCGCCGCGGCCTGGCTCCTATCGCAGACAGAACTGAAGCAGGCCGCGATCGTCGCGCAGCCAGCGCTGGACGACCCTGACCTCCGTGTGGCGGCCGCTGCATTCAGCTGCCTCGCGCACCTTGACAACGAGCGGCCGGGCGGCCCGCCGCCGGGGCTCCTTGAGGCCCTGGAGCGCCTCGTGAACCGCCTGCCGAAGAAGCAGGAGTCTTCGGAGCCGATCCTCTTCCCCTGGATGCGCGTGGGGCTGGAGAGGCAGGAGGCCGCCGCGGAGCTCGCCGGTGTCGCCCCCGCCGGCGCACCGGAGCGGATCATCCGGTACATCCCGATGATGGACCCATGGGCTCGCGAGATGGCCGTGGGGCGTCTGGCCAAGCGCGCGTCCCAGCCCGCAGTCCGAGCTTTCCTGGTCACCATGGCAGGCGACGCAGGCTCCGGCGTGCGCTCGGCCGCACTGAAGGCCCTCGCGAAGGTGACACTGCATGAGCAGGAGGCGATCGCGCTGGAGAGCCTCCTGACGCGCAAGGCCGCCGACCTTCGGAGCAGCATCATCGCCCGGCTGCTCAAGCAGTCAGACGCTGCGGCCCACGCTAGTGCAGCTCGCCTGGCCGCGGCAGGCAACGCGCTGCAACGGCAGGCCGGCGACGAGATGCTCCGCGTACTCACCGCAGCCGGCCGCCAGGCGCCGCAGCAGGTGGATGAGCAGAGGCCCGCCGCGCCGCGCCGGAAAGCGACGGCGCCCGGCCTCGAAGCGACCGTCAAAGCGGAGCCCGCCGCAGCTGCCGCGCCCGAGTGGTCGGCGGTGAATGGGTACGGCCTCTTCTCCCCGGCCGATCGGACGCCGCCGGCGACACCTCGCGCCGTGCCGGGCACTTTGCTGGCCACCGAGGCGGCAAGCCGCGCGGCTGTGGCCCTCGGCGAACTGGCGTGGTCGTACCGGGACACGCCCTGCCGCGGCGCCTACTGGTCGGGCGAGGAGGTAGAGCAGCCCCTGGGCGCCGAGTACTTCCCGTTCCCGGGGCCCATGCCGGAGGTCGCACTGGAGGCCGACCTGGCCCGGCTCCCTTTGGCCCGGGTCTGGCTCGACTGGTGGCGCGACCGCCCGGCGGAGCTTCGGGACCCGGACGGCATGGAGCTTCTGCGAATGCTCGCCCTCTGGGAGGCCGTCGGCGAGTACGCAGCCACCTGGTCGGTGCCGGTGGGAGCCGGCAAGCGGCAGGTGCGGCTGCCCCAGATTGTCGCGGCGCTGATCCCCTGGCTGCTGCGGGCATTCCCTCCGGCCGGGGCGCCCGGCTTCCTCGTTGACGCCCTCAGTTCCTCGTTTGCCGAGATCCCGCCGGAGGTCGTGGCACGACCGGGCAAAATGGGCTGGCGCCGGCTACGCAGGCACACCTGCTGGGTGGCGACCATGGAGGCCCATGTGGAGCTGCTCGGGTCGACTTGGTCGGCGGAGGAGTGGCGCCGCCTCTGGCCGATCCTCAGGTTCAGGGACGAGCCGGGCCCCGGCGCGCCCCGGAGCCGACCGGAGTGGGACCTTGTGTCGGCGGCGTTCCGCGCAGGGGCCGCGTCCCGCGCCGATGTCATCGACCACCTCATCGGTCCCCGCCATGGCGTCGGTGGCGCGGAGGTCGATCCCGAGGACGAGGACTGGGATGGCCTTGAGCAGGTGACCGACGCCGGGTACCGGCGCAAGCTGGGGGCTGTCGCCGGGTTGGCGGAGATCGTGGATGAGGTGGTCGCACGCATCGTCGATGTCGAGTTGGCCCGAGGTGAGCTACCCACGCCGTTGAGCTTGGCCGCACGGGCGCTGGGGGACTCTGGCGGCGCAGACACACTCGTCAGGGTGCTCAGCGCTCCGGGCTTCGATGGCTTCTCCCGGGTCGGCGCCGACCTCTGGGACCATGAGAAGGCGGCCACCAGGCCGGCGGTCCTGACGCACCTGGCGGCTGCCGCCCGCCCCCGGCCGGGCGACACGCCTGAGCGCTTCCGTGACGCCGCCCGGTCGGCGGGCCTCGGCGAGACCGGACTCGTGCAGGCTGCCCTGCTCGCTCCCAAGTGGGCCGAGCACATCGAGGCGGCCCTGGGTTGGCCCGGCCTGGCCGACGCGGCCTGGTGGCTCCATGCCCATACGCGCGATGGGGCCTGGGCCTCTGACGACGAGGAGGTCAGAGAAGCCTGGGCCGCGCGCCTGGCGGAGCGCACCCCGCTGGCCGGCGGTGACCTGCTGGACGGCGCCGTCGACGTGGCGTGGTTTCAGGCCGCCATCGACCGGCTGGGCCACGAGCGGTGGGCCAAGCTCGACAAGGCCGCCAAGTTCGCTTCCGGCGGCGCGGGCCACAGGCGGGCGCAGACCTTTGCAGACGCCATGCGCGGGCGCCTCACGAAGGCGCTGTTGCTGGAGCGTATCATTGGCAAGCGCAACCAGGACGCCGTCCGCGCGTTGGGCCTCGTCCCCCTGGCGGAAGGCCCAACCCGCCAGGCCGACGTGCTGGAGCGGACCCAGGCGCTGCAGGAGTTCGCGCGCCAGTCGCGCCAGTTCGGCTCGATGAAACAGGCCAGCGAGAGGCTGGCGGTGCAGATCGGCATGCAGAACCTAGCCCGGGCGGCAGGCTACACCGACCCGGCCCGCCTGGAGTGGGCGATGGAGCGCGCCGCAGTGGAGGACCTGCGCTCCGGCCCAGTCGAGGCGTCCGCGGGTGACGTGACGGTCCGGCTGTCGCTGGATCCGTGGGGCCGCCCGGCCACTTCCGCCACCAGGTTGGGCAAGCCGCTCGCGGCCATCCCCGCCGCCGCACGGAAGGACCCCGCCGTCGCCGCGATCCTGGAGCGGGAGAAGGAGGTCCGGAAGCAGGCGTCGCGTACCCGCAAGAGCCTCGAGGAGGCCATGTGCCGAGGCGATCGGTTCACAGGCGGCGAGCTCCGCGACCTGATGGCGCACCCGGTCCTCGCGCCGATGCTCTGCTCGCTCGTCTTCATCGGCCCGGACTGCGCAGGCTATCCGGTCGACGGCGGTGCGGCGCTGGAGGGGCCCGGCGGCCTAGCCGGGGCGCTCGCGGCCGATGCCGAGGTGCATCTGGCCCATCCGCTCGACTTGCTCCTCGGCGGACAGTGGCCCGTGTGGCAGCGCGACTGCTTCCTCCGGGAGCGCATCCAGCCCTTCAAGCAGGTCTTCCGCGAGCTCTACGTGCTGACCGAGGCCGAGCGCGCCGAGCGCACGCAGTCGCGTCGCTATGCGGGGCATCAGGTAAACCCGAGGCAGGCCCTGGCGCTGCTCGGCCAGAGGGGCTGGGTAAACGACCCCGAGGAGGGATTGCGCCGGACGTTCCATCGCCTCGGGCTCGTGGCGCGCCTGACCTTCGACGAACCCTACTGGTCGCCCGCCGAGGTCGAGGCCCCCACGCTGGAGACCGTCGAGTTTACGCGCCGGTCCGACGGCAAGCAAGCGCCGCTGGATGAGATCCCGCCAGCCCTCTTCAGCGAAGTGATGCGCGACGTCGACCTGGTCGTGAGTATCGCCCACATCGGCGGCGTCGATCCAGAGGCGACGGCCTCGACGATCGAGATGCGTGCGTCGGTGGTCCGGGAGACCTGCGGGCTACTCGGGCTCGACAATGTGCGCCTCGACGGCAACTTCGTCCGCATCGAGGGCAGCCTGACGCGCTACTCGGTCCACCTCGGTAGCGCCGTGGTGCACCAATCGAGCGGCGGCCAGATCGTCATCGCAGCGGTCCACGGGCAGCACCGCGGACGGTTGTTCCTACCGTTCATCGATGACGACCCCGGTACCGCCGAGACGCTCTCCAAGGTCCTGCTGCTGGCACGAGACGCCGAGATACGTGATCCGCTAATCCTCTCACAGATCCTCCGACGGTAGGCTTGGGACGCACCTACCCCGCCGGCTTCAGCAGCACGACCCAGTCGTGGCCGTGGCCGGGGGCGACGAGGCGGATCTCGCCCTTGCGGTCGGCGGCCAGCTTCCCGCCGTCAGACTCGGTCGTCTCGACGGCGTCGAAATGAGTGACCGTGTACGCCACGCCGGGCTCCAGCTGGCGCAGGACCACGGGGCGGTCCTGGAGCATGTAGAAGACTCGAGCGCCGTCATCCGTGCCGCAGGCGCAGGGCGCCACGGCGTCGGCCGGGGCCGCGCCGGCGGAGATGGGCGCGGTGCCCTCGGCAGGCGCGGCGGCTCCGTCCCAGGCGGCCCAGGTGAAGTGGGGCTGCAGCGTCCACCACTCCAGCTTCTCAAGCCAGCGCTTGCCCGCGGCGATCTGGCGGCCGCCGTCCAGGTGCATCGCTTCGTCCCAGGGGAGGTTGCCGTAGCCCGTGCTGCCCGGCGTGGGTGAGGCGCCGTGCGGCGCGCCCTTGCGGTTCACCTGCCAGATGCCGTTCGCCCCGTAGGTGTGGCCCGCCGCGCCGTTCAGCATGCAGAGCCAGAACATGGAGCGGGTCTTGGAGGCCGGGATGCGGTCGATGAGGTTCTCGTAGCTCGCCTCGCCGTTCACCACCGGCATGGTGGGGAAGGCGGCCCGGCTCTGGACCACGGTATCAGCGGCGCCGGCCTCGGCGGTCAGGCCCGGGCCGTCGTGCGGGGTCTGCAGAAGATCAATGTCCAGCAGGGCGTCATCATCCACGGCGTGGCGAGCCGAGTAGGAGTTGATGGCCGTCGGGTGGATGGTGGTGATCCGCCGCCAGGGGTCGGTGGCCCGCACATACCGCATAACATCACACCAGCGCCGAGCGGTGGCCTGGTCGTCATACGGGAATCCCTCGGCCTGGTACCAGGGCAAGTTGGCCTCTCCTGCGGTGCACCAGGCTACAGGCAGGGCGGCGTATCGGGCGATGAGGTAGCGCCAGTGGGCCTTGAGCTTCGCCTCGCCCATCCAGGGCATGAAGTAGCCCCAAGCCCCCACGATGCAGGGCATGAGTCCCTTCTCCACCAGCGCGAAGATGCGCCGGTCAGCGGCGTCGAAGTAGGCCGGGTTGATACGGGCGTACTCGGCCTCCCAGGGGTAGCCGGCCTCGTTGGCGCCGCGCGGGTCGAAGGGGTGCATGTCGGGATAGAGGCCCGCCACCAACTGCACCACGTTGAAGCCCTTGGCCGCGCGGTCGTCAGCCAGGTTGGCGAAGTCGTGCGGCCACTGCAGCCGCCGGCAGAGCCCCATCCACCAGGTGTCGCCCAGCCAGAAGAAGGGCGTTCCGTCGGCGTGCCGCAGATGCCGCCGGTCCGCCGCCACGCCCACGGGACCGTGGACGTACAGCGGGTTGTCGCCGGTGTAGGGCTCCACTTCCACCGTGCCGGTCACGTTGTGAAGGCCGGCGTCCAAAGCCTCGCAGCTCTCGCTCCACCAACGCACCAGGCCAGCCTGCGGCGCTGCATAGCGCACCTTCCAGACGGAGGCCCCGGCCCAGAAGGCGGGCACGCGGCGCTGCGTCCCGTCGGGCTCACTAAAGACGACGTCCAGAACGACCGTGTTGAATGGGTCGGCGTAGGAGCCCTGGGCGGTGAAGGCGATCTCGACGGGCACGTTGGCCTGAGTGCGGGTGACTGGCATGGCAGACTCCTGGCGTGTTCGGCCCGCTGAACGGACCCTGTGAGAAGCCTACCAGACGGAGCCGCCCGCCTGCGCCTACCGCTCCCAGCCGAACTCCAACTCGTTGGCCCAGTGGCTTGCCCAGTCATTGTGGAAGGTGGGATTGCCCTCCCGGGCCACACTGCGACCGGCCGCCAGCTCGAGGGCGGGACCCTTGTTGTCATTCACGCGGAAGGTGAACTTGATGGGCTGCCCGGCCAGCATGCGCGCACGGACCTCGGGAATCACCCGCCAGGGGATGGCCACCTCTACGATCCGGGTGGCCCCCTCGCGGCGCATCACCAGTTTCCCGCTCTTGATCGGGCCGCCGTCATTCGGCGCCGTCGGCTGGCGGGGGTAGAAGTGCTTGCGAGGTATACCCGGCGCCTGGAGCCGCCAGATCTCGGCGCCCCCGCCGTTCTCAGACGCCACCGCGTTGAGGCCGAACTCGTAGTCGGTATCCCAGTATGACTGGTATCCAGGCATGGTGCCCGGAGGGTTGCATAGCCACGGCTTGGCCGAGGCCCGCAGCACATTGAAGGCAATCTGCACGCTGTCGGTCCCGTTGCCCGACGGCAGGTCCGGGTCCATCCGGTAGGAGAAGCGGCGGACGCCGGCAGGCCAGATAAGCTCCGCCCCGTCCCGACCGACGCTCTTCGCCGGGTAGAAGTAGTGGTCATCGTCGCGCGTTTCGAAGCGGACACCGCCCTCGGTGGGCGTGGTATCGAGCACCTTGGCCGCGAAGTAGAAGGCGCGGTCATCATAGCTGGTGTAGCCCGTCGCAAGACCTGTCGCGGAGCCGGGTTCAAACGGCAGGAACGGCAGGTAGGCCTTCTCCGTGAGGCTTGTGCCGATGGCTCCGGCCGCGCCGATCGTGAGAGGCAGCACACCCTTCCAGTCCGCCAGATCGCCATCAATGTTGATCGGACGCCGGGCGATCCAGTTCACGTGGATCTCCTCCTGGTGCTCGGCGCTCCCGTCCGGCCCGGCGTCCACTGCGACGGAGAGGCGGTAGCTGTTCGTTGCCGCTGGTTGGCCGCTGACCCTATAGGTAAGCTCCATGCTCGCATGGGGCGCCAGCGCCAGGCGAACCGGACCTGCCGTGCCACCATGCGTAAGGTCGAGCCCGGCGATCTTCGCCCGAACCGTGGCCTTTATGGGCCGGTTCAGGATGTTGGTCAACGCAACCACCAGCTTCGGTTGCTGCTCAACCGGAGCAACCAGGTCGCGGGCAGTGATGGACACAGGCGTATAGCCCTGAACACGGGCGGCCCGAACTGCCGCCACGAGCCGTACAAACGAGCCGCGCCTCCCGTCCGTGCGCAGGAAGTAGCCCAGCCCGTTGAGCGGCACCGTTAGCTTGCTCGTGTGGGCGCGCACCGGGTTGCCGTAGAAGTCGTGGAGCACGAAGCTGCCGGGGTTGGCCACGGTGAGCTCGGCGCCCCGGACCACCATGGCCGCCGATAGTGCGTCCTGGGCTTTCCGCCGTTCCTCGTCGGATGCTGTTGCCGTTGGTGACTCGAGCGCGCGCCGGGCCTTCGCCACCGCGGCGGCGTTGGCGAGGCCAGTGACGCCGCGCCACTTCACGCGGTTTCTGTCATACACCTGCCCGAGGTCGCCTACCACCACGAGCGTGCCGTCATCGACGCCGGTGAGCCCATCAAACACAAACACCCAGGGCAAGCCATTGCGGAAGAGAATCTCCCGGAAGCGCCGCTGGCCGATGAACTTCTGGCTGGCTGCCACCGCCGCGGCCGGAGCCCAGGCCTGGGCGATACCCATGCGGGGATGATCGGATAGCACCTCGGGCGTGTAGACGTTGCCGTGGTAGATGCCGGCCGTGCGGGTCTGCCCCTGCGCCCGCATGGAGGCGATGACGCCCGCCACGCGGTCCTCCGCGTTGGCCACCCAGCTCTCGGTGTCCCACACGCGCACCGGGCCGTAAGGCCCCTTGCGGGCGACCCACTGCTTGTCCACGGCCGGGTCGGCCGCTAGCGGCTGGTAGTGGATGCTGACGAAGTCCAGCCACTTCAGGAACCTGTCGGAGCCGTCGCAGAAGAGCTTGTCGCGGGTGTTGGTGCTGGAGCAGGCGCCGCCGATAAGCACCTTGACCCCGGCGTCGCGCCGGGCATCCTCCACGCCCAGGGCCATCTGCGTGAACATCTCCCGGAACCGGAGCATATCGGCGCCCCAACCGGAGATGCTGATACCCTCCCAGGGCTCATTCCACAACTCAAACGCGTTGATGGGCCCCTTGGGCCACCCGCAGGCCGAGGCGAAGTGCGCGACCCACTTACGGAAGTCGGCGTCGTACTCGGGCAGCCAGGCGCAGTCCGACTTCGTGTCGAGCATGACGCCGTCGGGCGAGAGCCACGGGCGCGGCCGGCCCAGCGGCATCGGTGCGCCGCCCTCGCCCACCGTCAGCATGGCGGTGATGTTGTGCTTCCAAGCCCAGCCCAGGTGCTCTATGAACTGCCGGTGCCGGGCGGCGAAGTCCGGCGCGGTGGTCGGGTAGTAGCCCGCGCCCAGGCGGCAGCCCTTGACCCCCAGGCGCTCGAAGAGCGCGGCCACCGCCTCCGACATCTCGTGGGGCCAGGGAAGGTCGAGCGCGTAGGTGGGGAACTGCACCCGGCCCGGATCGGCCCTCGGTACGCGCACAAGCGTCGCGCAGAAGGCCCGGCCGGCATCGCCGAGATCGGCGACCAGCGCGTACCCTCCGAACAGGGGCGGGATCGGAGGGCTCACCTCGACCTCCGCGCTACCGTTAGCAGGCACATTGAACGACAGCGGAGTGGAACCGTGCGTCGAGATGCGGAAGACGTGGGGCGTCCAGACATCGCCTACAGGCACGCTGGTGCCGTAGCGGATCACCTCGATGCGACCCGCCGCGTGGATCGGCTGCGCGGTCTTGTTGGTGAATCGGAAGCGGAATCGGGCGGTCTCGCCGGGCCAGAGCACATTGGCCCCCACGCTCTTGCCGCAGGTCACGGCGATCTCTCGGACCTCGAGGGAGGCGCACTTCCGGCCCGACTCCAGCCCGAAGGTCGTGGAGTATCCCGGCATATCGGCGCCCGTCACCATCTGGGAGTGGGCAGACGCAACCGCAATCAGACAAGCGGCTATCAGAGCCGAACGCCAGACGACGCGCATGGTGAGCCTCCGTGGTCGGCAGCCCTGCTGGTCACCGACCGGTGGCAGGCTGCCCGAAAGACGATACCCCTTCACCGGACGCAGTGTGACGTAGTCCCGAACGGCGCTCGCCCCGCGCTACCGAACAAAACGCGAATCGGGCCGTCTGAGCCGGTAGAAAACGCGCGGAGGTGCGGGCAATGAGGTCGTGGGCAGCGGTTGCCGCAGTACTTGTGATCGTCTGGGCTCTGGGCGCGGCGGGTCAGGAGTTGCCCGCGCCCACCGAATGGAGCGTGGCCGGCGTTAAGCGGCAGGCCATCGTGATGAAGCCGACGCGGGAGACCGACGAGCCCGCGCCGCTCCTCTTCGTCTTCCATGGCCACGGCGGGAACATGCGCAATACCGCCCGACAAGGCTTCCGCGAGGCCTGGCCCGAGGCAGTGATCGTCTGCCCACAGGGCCTCGCCACCAAGACCCTGTACGACCCGCAGGGCGCCCGGCCCGGCTGGCAGAACCGCAAGGGCGATGCCGGCGGCCGCGACCTGGCGTTCTTCGATGCCATGCTGAAGACGCTGACCGCCGACCAGAAGGTGGATGAGCGCCGCGTCTACGCCACAGGCCACTCCAACGGCGGCGGCTTCACCTACATACTCTGGGCGGAGCGAGGCGATGTCCTGGCCGCCGTGGCGCCTTCGTCGGCTGTCGCGACCGCACTACTGCCCGCCTTCCGCGTGAAGGCCCTGCCGGCGCTCCACCTGGCCGGGCAGGCCGACGCCCTCGTGCCCTTCGCAAAGCAGGAGCGCAGCATAGCGCTGGTGCGGCGCATCAACCAGTGCGAACCAGAGGGCAAGCCCTGGCCGGCCGCCGGTGCGCTGAAGGGCACACTCTACCCATCGGCCGCGGGCGCCCCGCTGGTCACGCTCATCCACGCTGGCGGCCACCGTTTCCCGGCCGAGGCGCCGGGCCTCATCACTCGCTTCCTCCAGGAGCAGGTGAAGAAGGCGCCGGCGCCTCCGGGTAGATCTAGTTACGGGCCGATCAGGCCGCCGCTTCGTCGGGCTGCATGATCCCGGTGATGATCCCGTCCGTGTCCTTGAAGTAGGCCAGCCAGCCCACGCCGGGCACGGCCATCTTGGGCACGACGATCTCGCCGCCGGCCGCAGTGATCCTGGTCACGTACTCATCGACCGACGGCACGTCGATCACGTTGGTGGCCGGTTGCCCGGGGTCCTCTCGGCGCATCAGTCCGCCGTTGATGCCGCCCTCTCCCTCGCCGGTCGTCACCATCCAGTACTCGACCGGACCCTCCCACTTGTCGAACTTCCAGCCGAAGACGTTGCTGTAGAAGGCGATGGCCTTGTCAGGGTCGCCTGAAGGTATCTCGAAATGACACACGCGTGGCATAAGTAGGTCTCCTTGGTAGCGCGCCTGCGGATCAGGCGCATGCAGGTACATACGCATGGGTTCGGCGGCGCGTGCCGCGCTGTCTGGATGATTCGGTCCGACCCAGCTCCACTGGGCCGCACAACAACCACGGCCACGGCATGCCCCTTCTACTTGGGCAGGACACCCGCACGGTCGCCCTTGACGGCCTGACACATTTGCTGTATTGGTTCGTAACCGTCAAACCTCCGCACATTGCAGCCTATCTCCAGCCTGTGGTAGAACCGCCGGTGGGGTGCTGCAGGTGTCGGACATGCTGCGTCCGGCCGCTTGACGGTCGGTTTTGGGTTCTGGCTACGCCCGCTTGTTGGCGGGGGCCGCGCAGCGCTCTTTGACAACCTCGCTCCAGGGCAGGAGCTGATCGAGCTGGCGGGGATCGTGGATATCGATGTTGGGGAGTTGCTCGAAGAGGTGCTGGAGGTATGCGGCCGGGTTCAGGCCGTTCTCCTTGGCGGTCTCCACGATGCTGTAGGTCACGGCGCTGGCTGTGGCGCCCTTCGGGGTGTTGGCGAAGAGCCAGTTCTTGCGGCCTATGACGAAGGGCTTGATGGACCTCTCGGCGCGGTTGTTGTCGATCTCCAGCCGGCCGTCTTCGAGGAAGCGGCAGAGCTTGGGCCACTGGTTGACGCAGTAGGTCAGCGCCGAGCCGAGCAGTGACTTCGGCGACGCCTGGCGCGCCGTCTGGTCCAACCACTCCCGCATTTGGTCCAGCGCCTTGCGGCTGTGGAGCTGCCTGCCGGCGCGGCGCCCATCCGGGGTCACGTCGGTCCCGTCGGGCCCTCCGTCAGTAGAACGGACGCACCTCGACCGGCGCCCGGCAGGCGATGACTGCTTTGCGCCCCCATTCCAGCGCCTCGTCCAGGTCAGCGGCTTCCAGCACCCAGAAGCCGCCCACATGCTCAGTGGTCTGCAGGTACGGCCCGACGGTGGTGAGCACCTGACCATCGGGCTGCGCCCGCAGCGACTTCGCGCTGCTTACCGGGCGCAGGCCGCCCACGAAGACCCTGACGCCGGTAGCCACCATCTCCTCGTTGAGCGCGTCGATGGCGCGGTCCATCGCCTCATCCTCTTTGACGACCGGCTCGTAATCGTCGGGGTGGTGAATGGCAACCAGATATCTCATGACTGCTCCTAAGTGCGCCCTGGGCGAGCCGTCGACGCACACAATCTTGCAACTGGGCACTGCGCCTCGCCGCCGCCGCTTGCCGGCTAGTTGTCCACCGTCTCCTCGCCCAGGATATGGCGTGTCTGGTAGATCTGCCCCGCGTGGTACGCGACATGGAACGCCTGATACCTGAGGAGCTCCTCGTACGTGAACTGCGAAGGGCATGTAGTCGGATGGCTCGCCAGGTCCACGTTTCGCTCCCTGAAGAGCGCTACGACCTCCTTGTGGACTCTTAACACCTCCTGCCAGACCTGATCCGCCGTCATAGCCAGCTGCTCTGCCGACGGAGAGTACTGAAGGGTGTTCGTGTAGTACCGGAAGCGCGGGTCGATCAGCGGCCCGGTCACAGGGCACGTCGACATGCCCCAGGACGGGTCCGATTCGGAACACCCTCCGTCGCCGACGAGTCGCAGGGCCGCCCAGTGGGCCACGTGGCCGGCGGTCTCGCCGACTGAGAGCAGCCCCTCAGCGGGGCGCTTCCAGACGTTCTCGTCCTTCAGCCCCTTGAACGCTTCGCCCAGCTCAAAGTAAGCCAACTCCAGTTGCCCAAGAAGGACATCGAGCATTTCTACCTCCCCTCTTAACAGGCGGTCCTGCCGCCACACAATATACGGCGCTTTGTGGCATTGACATGGCCATCGAACTTCTGATTCCTTGGTTAGTACGCCTGCACGAACGCGAGCCCGATCAGGGCGGCCGGAGCCAAGATCGGCCAAAGCGCCCTGAAACTCCCGCACCGCGTCGGGCCGCGCAGCTCCCCTCTGCTGCAGGGCAGCGTAGGCGCGGATCACGGCATTCCGGCAACCGCGCTGCCTTTGCAGCCGGACGATCGCCTGCATGTAGTCAGCTCGCCGGAGGATGATCCGAACGTCCGCGCCGCCGTTAGGGGCTATCGGCAATCCTCTACGGACTCGGTCTGCCGACATCGATTTAGTCTCCTCGCCGATGGTCACGAAGTACTTCCCATCGGAGCAGGTCGGCCACCGGCGACGGCGGCCGCGACCGCCAGAATGCAGACCCCAACGAGGGCGAATGCCCAACGTCGCTTCATACGACCTCCTGGCGGCCTGCCGTGCTACGGGCGGGCCCGGTCAGCGGATCACCAACTGGTGCCACTCCTGTTCGGTGGAGCCGAAGCCTGTGGATGGTTTGGCCTGAACGTAAGTGCATATTCCTGCGAAGAAATCGTGATACATGGAGTATGTCCATACGGTGCCAATGGCCCATCCGGCATCGTACACCGGTACAGGTTGAGCTTGCCTCAGCCACTCGATGTACCCATTATTGTACACAAAGAGCAGCCGGTGCTCTCCTGATGCGTAGCTGCCTGGGATCCACACCCGAACCATCAGCGTCGGGCCCCGGTGGTCAGGAAGGGTCCGCGTCTGTCCGGCCTGGATGGTCTCGCTCTGGTAAGGGGACCGCCCGGACGTGACGCCGATGATGCGCGGGGTAGGCCCGTAGCCCTGCGCCGCGGCCATGTGGGGTGCACCCACGCCGATGAGAACGAGGAGGCCGACAAGGCCGACAAACGGTACTCGGTTCATAGCGTTCCTCAGGCTACGGGCGTTCGCGGACGCCTCGCCGTTAGCGGACCCAAATGGATGCGAGGGTGATGCGCGGGATCCACTCGGAGGCGATCGTCTCCACCACGCAACTGCCCGAGGTGAAGCTGCAGAAGGACCACCGGTAGGTCACCGTTACGCCCTTCCTGCGGCCGCCTTCGTACAACTGCTGGCTGGAGACGAGAGACCCGACGCGGCCGGCGAAGACGGCCCGCACCTCAAATGCGTCCACGCCGGTGCCGGCGGGCACCCAGACGCTGACCTCAAGGGTTGGACCCGAGTGGTCGAGGTACGTCTGCGCCTGGCCGACCAGGGGGTACTCATACCACCCGTTGGACCCCGAGGAGGTCACGCTTCGGAAGTAGGGAATGGTCCCGAAGTCGGCGGCTGCCGGCCGTGGGATAGCAACGCCGATCGCGACGAGCAGGGCGACCAGCACACACAGCAACATGCGATTCATGGTTCTCTCCATTGTGGGCCATGGGCCCAAGACGCGGCGCCCCGCGTGCGAACGCCCGGTACCGGCTTACGGCTGCCGGACGTTCAGTACCTGGTGCCTGATCGTACTCGGCCACGTACGGGTGACGTAGTAGACATCGATGGTCTTCGGCCTGAAGTCGCCCATGCTGACGAATCCATGGTGGATATAGCCGGACACGGCGCCCCACCATGTGTACTTTGCCTCGCTTGAGCCGATCCTGACCGACGTCCGGTTGTCAAGATAGACCGTCACGCAGTCCGTGTTGGCGCCGGCGGGCTGCCAGACATAGACCTCGATCCAGCCGCCTGACTGCGGGTTCCTCGTTGTGGTCTGGCCATCTGCGATGAACTCGAAGGCCGGGTACCTGGCCGAACCCACGGCCCAGACATGGACGTTCGGGCCGTAGTACTGCGCCGCGGCTATCCGGGGCACAGCCATGCAGGAAAGGATTACCAGCCCGACAAGCACGATTCGCCATAGACGCTTCATGGCGCTCCTCCAACCGGTGACGCACTCCGGCGCCGCACGGTCACCGTATCCACAGATTGTGCAGGACCCGGCGCGTGCCCCAGCCGGCCACGACGTCAACTACGCAAGCGCCCTCGGGGTCCCAGTTCCAGCCCAAGACGTACGTCACGATCTGACCGATGCAACGGCCGTTCTCGTACACCGGCACTGACGTGGGGGAAGCCATGCGGAGGCCCCGGAACGACACGCGGAGGTCGTCGGTGTACGCTCCAGTCGGAATCCACACGTCCACGCTCAGATAGGTTCCCGAGTGGTCAAGCACCGTCTGTTGCTGGCCGTAGGCTATGGCCTCGCGCAACGAGGTTGCTCCGGGTCGGCTGAAGACACCGATGATGTACACACTGCCCCCAGGGTCGGCCGCCGCCGGGCGCCCTGCAGCCATGCCGGCGAGGACGAGCAGGCTCACGAGCAGCAGCGATTGGTGACGCTTCATGGATCATTCCTTACTGGACGTAGTAGCGCCCGGTCCGCCGAGGGTCGTCTGATGCGGAGTCCGGGCGGACGGTGGCGCCGCGACGAACGCCGGCAGGGCATCGCCGGGCGGTTACCATGGGGACTTGATCCTCAGCGTCTGCGAGAACGTGCTGGTGGCAAAGCCCGATGATGTCCTGGTCAGCGATATGGTTATCGATCCGAACTGCCTGTAGCTGCAGTATATGTACATCGTCCGCATTACGCCATCAAACCCCTGAACCCAGCGGCTGTAGTACCGACTGTCCGTCAGGCGCAGCGACGCACCATCGACCCATGCTCTGGTTTCGGCTTGCGGGTACCCCTCGGGATCCCAGATTGAGACCTCAAGCCAACTGCCGGAATGGGTGTTCCTGGTCACAGTCTGGCCATCCGCGACGTACTCGGCATAGGGGTTCAGCATCGACCGAACACCGTAGATGTGGGGCCTGGTCCCGTAGTACTGCGCCGCAGCCATCCGGGGCACAGCCATGCAAGGAAGGACTGCCAACCCGACAAGCACGATTCGCCACAGACGCTTCATGTCGCTCCTCCAACCGGTGACGCACTCCGGCGCGTAACGGATCAACGAACCCACAGGCTGTGCTGAACCCGGCGGACGCCCCATCCCTGCTCCTCAAGCAGTTCGAGGCGCCCCTCCGCAAAGGGTTCGAACGACCAGGAATAGCTGTAGACGTAGCCCTGAACCTGGCCTCCCTCCACCAGGGGGATAGCCATTCTGCGGGACCCGGGGCGCCCCCGGAACAGCGGGGAGTAGCCCTTCAGGCTCAGCGGGACCCAGTACGACACCTGGAGGCTCGGCCCACTGTGGTTGAGCGCCGTCTGTTGCGAGCCAAACCCAACACTCTCGGTGTACGGACGCGACCCAGTCGACTGAACACTGATGAAACAGGCATCCGGCCCCAGGCCGGCCGTGGCCGGACGCGGCACAGCCAAGGCGACGAGGACGAACAGACCAATCAGCAGGACCGACAGTGTTCGCTTCATGACTCTCTCCTTAAGTGGGCCACAGGCGCCCGTTCTCCGAGGATCACCTGAGCAACAGGTTCTGATGGATCGACCAGCCACCACCCCATAACTCACGGTATGGTTCCTGCAGCCTGCAGTAACACTCGGTGAAAGGGAAATAGTCGGTGCAGTAGCTTATCGTCCAGCCCAGGAGCTTGCTGCCGAGGCGCACCGCATTGAAGTCCCTAACCTGTAACCGCTGTCGGTCAGCGAGCGTGACTGACCAATCAAACCAACCACGGGGGCCGCTCGCGTAGGTGACTGGTATCCAAACCCAGACGTAGGCCGCCGGCCCGCTGTGGTCAAGTAATGTCCGGGTTTGCCCTGCCGCGATCACCTCAGTTCCCGGCAGGCCGTTGAGCCGTGAGCCTGTCGATGAGACACTGATGATGCGCGGCTTGGAGCCGTAGCCCTGGGCCATGGCAGGATGCCCCACCACGGCGCCAGCGAGGAGTGAGAGACTTACAAGCAGCAGTAATCGGTAACGCTTCATGGCTTCCTCCAAAACCCTGCGGCGCGGCGCCGGGCTCATGTGTGATTACCTGATCTGAACGGAGTGCCAGCCCACGTGTCTGGTTCGGAGGTGCGTTCGGCGCTCCGTCTGGACAAGACAGGTCCCGGATGCATAGCCGAAGTAGCACGAGTAGCGCTGAACCCAGCCGAGGATCCTGGAGCCGCTACGCACGATGGTACTGGACTCCTGCCGCATCAGGCCCGAGAAGGTGTCGCTGTTGAACACGACCTGGGCGCCGGATGTGTAGCCCGCAGGGAACCACGCGGTGACCTTGAGCGATGGGCCGGCGTGGTCTAGCGATGTCTGCGACTGCCCGGAGGTGATCGTCTCCTCCGCGTTGCCGGAACCGGTGGAGGAGACGCTGACGACGCGCGGCGTGGGGCCGTAGCCCTGCGCCGCGACAACATGCGGCGCGGCAAGGGCGGTCAGGGCAGACAGCGCGACGAGGGTATGCGATAGGTATGGTTGCATGTGCTCTCTCAGTGGGGCCATAGGCCCGATGTCAGCGCCCACGGTTGGCGCGTGATGGTCGGGGCCTACAGTCGGCACGAGAAGCAGTGGCCAGTACGATCGAGTATACCCACGCGAACGCCGGTCGTCAGAAGCCTGAATGGCGCGACCGCCGGGCGGGAGTGCATTGACAGCAGAGACCCGTACTCGTACAATGGCTAGTGTAATGGGCGACGACCCCATGCTCGGCGCTCGCCGAGTCAGGAGGCAACCAGGCCCGAAGGAGATGTCCATGCCATTGCGTAGACGCGGCGGCTTCACTCTGATTGAGCTGCTGGTAGTGATCGCGATCATCGCCATCCTCGCGGCGATCCTGTTCCCGGTGTTCGCGCGAGCCAGGGAGCAAGCGCGTAAGACGACGTGCCTCTCAAACCTGAAGGAAATTGGGCTGAGCGCGCTCATGTACGTCCAGGACTATGATGAGCAGTTCCCCTGGCTCATGCAGGACGGCCGAACCAACAACGAGACCACCGGTTTCAGCCAGGGCCTGCCCAACGGCGCCCCGCTCTACTCCGTTGACCTGAACAACAAGCGCGGCCTCTTCATGGAGTACGCCTTCCAGCCCTACACCAAGAACTACGGCCTCTTCGGTTGCCCGACGCTGCGCCCCGATCCGGTCCGCCTCGGCGCCGACAACCTGCCGGTTAACGAGTTCGGCTCCTACGGCTACGCCTTCGGCGGCGTGGGCATGGTTCCCTCGCCCTCGTGGACGCGAATCCCGCTTGAGATCTTCTGCCGCTACGCCGCAGCCGGAGTGGCCCCGCTCAACTCCCTGCCGGCCGAGTACAAGACCGGCGACCCGCAACGCTACTTCATCGCCGGCCAGGCGCTCGCCGCCATCGGCTCGCCCTCAACGGCCGTGGTGGCTTTCTGCAACAGCTACGGCGCGCACATGGGCATCACCGACGACCAGATCGTGCCGCCGCCGTTCGGCGCGGGCAACGAGACGGGCGCAACGCTGGCGGTCTTCTCTGACGGCCATGCCAAGTACACCACCGGCAAGTTCCTTGATCTCGTAAAGCTGGTGATGGCCCCGCTGTAGTCTCGCGTCGCGAGAGTATGGCGAGCCATTCCGTCGAGGGCGCCGCGCGAGTGGCGCCCTCTCCCCCGCGTAAGCGGCCCCAAAGGGACGCAAAGCCCATGAAGAAAGAGATCAACCCCGTCGTCGCCGCCGTCGTCCTGGTCGTCGTGGTGGCCATCGTCGGCTACTTCATCTACACCAAGTCCGCCGGCACCACGTTCACCAAGAGCGGCGCCCGCGGCATCCAGTTCGACGCCGGCAAGGCCAAACTGCCCAACGCGGGCCAGTAGGCGCTCCCACCCGGCCGGTCCTCAAGCCTGCGGACCGGCCGGTATAATGCTGAGGGGCGGTCCTGCGTGCGGCCCCGCGCGGCGCCTGCTTGGCGTCGCCACCGCCCTCGTGGCGCGAAGCACGCGTCTCTCGGCGAAGGGGGTACCTCGGTGACCAAGTACATTTTCGTGACCGGCGGCGTGGTCAGCTCGATCGGCAAGGGCATCGCGGCGGCCAGCATCGGGCGCATCCTGCGGAACCGCGGCTTCTCGGTGACGATGCAGAAGCTCGATCCCTACATCAACGTCGATGCCGGCACCATGAACCCCTTCCAGCACGGCGAGGTCTTCGTTACCGACGACGGCACCGAGACCGACCTCGACCTGGGCCACTACGAGCGCTTCATCGACGCGAACCTGAACCGGTACTCCTCGGTCACCACGGGCTCCGTCTACAGCGAGGTCATCGCCAAGGAGCGCCGCGGCGACTACCTGGGCGGTTGCGTCCAGATGATCCCGCACATAACCAACGAGATCAAGGACCGCATCCGCGCCGCCGGGGCCAATCCTCCGGTCGATATCGTCATCGGCGAGATCGGCGGGACCGTGGGCGACATCGAGGGGCAGGTCTTCATCGAGGCGATCCGCCAGTTCCGCAAGGAAGTGGGCAACAGCCACTGCCTCAACGTCCATGTCACGCTCATCCCCGAAGTCGGCCCGTGGGGCGAGATCAAGACGAAGCCCACCCAGCACTCGGTGATGAAGCTCCGGGAGATGGGCATCCAGCCCGACATCCTTATCTGCCGGACCAAGCGGCCCATCAGCGACGAGATGCGCGAGAAGATCTCTCTCTTCTGCGACGTGAGCAAAGAGGGCGTCGTCGAGTCGATGGATGTCGATTCGATCTACGAGGTACCACTGGTCTACGAGGATATGGGCCTCACGTCGCTGGTCGTCAACCGCCTGGGCCTGCCGGACCGCCCGGCCAATCTGGAGCAGTGGCGGGAGATCGTGCGGCGCATCAAGGAGCCGACCTACGAGGTGACCGTGGGCGTCGTGGGGAAGTACACCGACAACGGCGACGCCTATATCTCCATCGGAGAGGCGCTAAAGCACGGCGGTATTGCCAACGATGCCAAGGTGAACTTGCATTGGATCGACAGCGAAACGCTGGATGAAGGCGACGTCTCCGCGGCCCTATCGGGCCTTGATGCGGTAGTCGTCGCGGGCGGCTTCGGCAAGCGCGGTATCGAGGGCAAGATCCGCTCTGTGCAGTACGCCCGCGAGACCGAAACACCTTACCTGGGCCTCTGCCTCGGCATGCAGATGGCCGTGATCGAGTTCGCCCGCAACGTCTGCGGTCTTGGCGACGCCAACTCCGAGGAGATGGATCCGGCCACGCCTGAGCCGGTGATCCACATCCTGCCCGAGCAGAAACTGGTGACGGACATGGGCGCCACCATGCGCCTGGGCGAATACCGCTGCCAGTTGGTGGCCGGCACGCTTGCCGAGCGGGTCTACGGCGCGCCCGTCGTCATGGAGCGCCACCGGCACCGGTACGAGCTGAACAACGAGTATCGCGAGCGGTTGGCCAAGGGCGGCATGATCTGCTCGGGCCTATCGCCCGACTACCGGCTGGTGGAGATCGTGGAGGTGCCCGACCACCCGTACTTCATCGCCACGCAGTTCCACCCGGAGTTCAAATCTCGGCCAAACCGGGCGCATCCGCTGTTCCAGGGCGTGATTGAGGCGGCCGTCAAGCGCTCCTGCGGCCGCAAGTGCGGCGAGGCGCCTTCCACCGCCGCCGAACAGGCCTGAGCCAGGTGGTCTGCTCGGGAGGCGGTGAAGCGCAACCGCAGCTGCCCGGCCTGACCGATGCCGACCTGGCGCGCTGGCCGGTTTGGGACTTTCCGTACGCCTCTTCGATCGACGTTGTCGGCCTGGAGCCGGTCACCCTCTTTCGCGTGTCGGGCGTCGGCCCCGGCGCGCTTCCGCCGCGCGAGGTGCGCCGGGCCGTGTTCGTGGCGCTTCGGCGACTGGCGGCCCGGAAGTCCATGCGCCTTCGGGAGACTGCTTTCACGATCTTCTGGCGGGCCGATGATACAGGCGGGCTACTGGGGCTCGGCGTCATGCCGCAGGGCGGCCTTGTCTCGATGCAACGGCGGCTGGAGCGCGCCGGCGCCATTCCGGCAGGCCACGGCGAGAGCGAAGGCATGGCTCCGCTCTGGCGGTACGACCATCGCCACGTGATCGAGTATGGCGACCCGGAGGATGCCGGGACTACCTACGTGGATGGCCGGGGGCGCTCGGGCACCGAGCAGACCATCTGGCGCCGCGCGGTCGTGGCAGCCGACGAGGCCGACCTGCCGGCCCGCTACGGAAAGCTCCGCCGCTGAGGCCGGCATCCAACCCTATCGGCTGACGAGGCCCGCCTTCACCAGGTCCCGGGCGATCACCTCGGGCGGTTGCGGCCCCACGTAGTAGCTCACCAGCCTCCCCGCTCGGTCCACGATGGCGAACGTGGGAATGCCGTAGACGTCGAATGCCAGCGATGCAGTCCCGGGTCCATCGGTGTAAACCGGGAAGCTGTAGCCGTTCTTCTTGCAGAACGCCTCGGCGGTCGCCCGATCCTCATTCGTGATGGCCACCACCGCCAGTCCCTTCGCGCCGAACCGCTTGTGGAGCTTCTGGGTCTTCGGCAGGCTCTCGCGGCAGGGCGGGCACCAGGTCGCCCAGAAGTCCAGGAACACCACTTTGCCCCGGAAGTCGGCGAGGCGCACGGGCTTGCCGTCGGGCCCGGTGACGGTGAATCCGGGGGCGCGCTGACCCAGAGCCACCGGCGGCGCGGGGGCCTCGTCTCGTGGCGCCGGTGCACCCTGCGTCTCCATCCCGGCCGGCGCCTTCGCCTCGAACTGCGATGCGGCAATCGCCTGATTCATGCGGATGCCGCTGTATGTTTCTACCGTGCTCATGTTCGATAGGCCGCGCGACTGCGCCGCCGCCGCCTTGACGAGCGGCTCGGTGTCGTACCTGATTCGCCGCACGAGGCCGTCCTCAGCGCCGGCAGAGACCTCAGCATGGCCGTAGTCGCCGACCGCGTAGAACTTGACCGTACGGCAGCGAACACCGTCCACCGTGACATCGTCGCCGAAGGTGATGGGCTCCTTGGACAGATCGACGATATCGGCCTTCGTGGCTCCGGGCGAGAGGAACGCGTAGAGCAGGGAGCCGCAGAACATAGGGTGCTTCATCTGCATGGACCCCACTTTGCCGATCGTCTCCGGCGCCGAGAAGGTGGACGCCGGCGCGCCCGGCAGAGTGCTGTACTCAAGCAGGCGGACCCCGTCCGAGATGCAGGTCATGGTGATCCTGCCGCCGGGCGACGAGACAACGCGGAAGCGGTTTGGCCGCTCATAGGCTATTGTTCGCGTTCCGCGCATCGTCGGCTCGGAGGCGCCGCCGGTGGCGGTGGTCACCTCGTAGGCGCACCGGGCCTGGAACGTGCGTAGGGCCGACGTGCGCTGCATCGCCAACCTCAGGAATGCCGTCGGGTCTGCGGGCCCGGCCTCGCGGCACCCTCCCGTGGCCAGTGCCATGGCCGCCAGTAGCGCCGTCGCTCGAACCCCGGATCGCATCATTATCTCCCAGTTAACGCAGCCGCCTTGCGCGGCGCCGCCAGTGCCCAATGTAGTATACGGTACTCTGGCCGTCAGGAATCTACTCGCGTACCGGGATAGACTGCGGCCACCACTACGTAGGACTGTGGGAGCAGGGCACATTGAACTCGAGAGGAACACGAATGTCGCATTTCACACCGCCAAGGCCCCGACTGGGGGCGCTACTCGGCGCGCTGTTGGTCCTGGCGTCAACAAGCGCGCTGGCCCAGGGCTACCCCTGGGGCTGGGGCGCCAACTGGCACGGCCAGGTTGGGCATGGCTTCGCCAGTTGGACGCCAAAGCCGACGATCGCCCTTGGACCGGCGAACGCTGCGGCGGCGACCGGCGGCGATAATCACACCCTGATCCTGGACAGCACCGGGCAGGTCTGGGCTTGCGGCTACGGCTACTATGGTCAGTTGGGCGCCGGCTCGACCGCTCAGACCGCCGTACCGCAGCTGGTGCCGGGCATGACTGACGCAGTCCTCGTCGCGGCGGGCAGCGACCACAGCCTGGCGCTCAGGTCTGACGGTACCGTCTGGGCATGGGGCTCGAACAGCCACGGCCAGATCGGGTCCGCGGGCGGAACGGGAAGCTTGGTTCCGGTTCAGGTGCCAGGCCTCGCCGGCATCACCGCCATCGGCGCCGGCTCCCGCCACAGCCTCGCCGTCGATAGCACTGGCCACGTCTGGGCCTTCGGTTACAACAGCCAGGGGCAGTTGGGCGACGGCACGCAGACCGACAGCTCCTCGCCGGTTCAGGTCGTCGGCCTGCTGGGCGTCGCGAAGGTGGACGGCGGCACGAACTTCAGCATGGCTCTGAAAACAGACGGTACGGTCTGGGCCTGGGGCTACAACAGCCAGGGCGCGTTGGGCGACGGCACCGACGTGTCGAGCGCCGTGCCGGTCCAGTCGCTGGGCGTTTCGGGAGCCGTGGCGATCGCGGCAGGCGGTTACCACAGCCTGGCGCTCCATGGCAGCGGATCGCTCTGGAGTTGGGGCACGAACTCGTATGGCCAGTTGGGCGATGGAACCACCGAGACCCGGTACACGCCGGTGGCGCTTTCAACGATCAGCGGCGTCTACGATATCGACGCAGGCAATGAGCACACCATCGCTCTGAAGACTGACGGCACGGTGTGGACTTGGGGCTTGAACCGCGACCGGCAGCTTGGCTCCGGCACCGATGTTTACCAGTCCGAGACCCCGGTCTGGGCTCTGGGCATGGTCGAGATCACCGCTATCGGCGCCGGGCACGGCCACAACATGGCCATCGGCCCGGCCACACGCGGCGCCACGATCATGTATGCGCCGAACCGTAGCGGGGTCATCACGGACCCGATCGCGCTCCGGGGCTACCTGCGTCGCTCCTCCGACAACGCCTGGCTCCAGGGCCGCCAGATCACCTTCCAGGTAGACGGCACGGATGTCGGCTCGGCTTGGACCGACGGCAGCGGCATGGCGGTGTCCGTCTGGCAGATCACCTCAGGCGCTGCCACCCGGCCCCTCGCCGCGGTCTTCGCGGGAGATGCGGCGTACACCGGCTCGACCGGGAATGCCACGTTGACATCGCAGACCCTGGCAACCAAGGTCTACGTCGTGGACCGCACGGCCAAAGTCAAGGGCTACACGGTCCTCAAGGCCTACCTCTACACGCTGGCCAACACGCCGGTCTCGGGCAGGTCCATCGTGCTGAAGCTCGACGGCACGGAACTGGGCTCCGACGTGACGCGCCCCTCCGGCTATGCGCAGGTCGGCTACAACGTGGAGGAGGGCGTCGGGGCAGGCGCTCGTACGATCAGCGGCGAGTGGGCCGGCGACGGCGGCTATCTGGCGTCATCGAACACCGGCACGCTCACCGTGACGCAAGGCGACCTCTATATCTGGCCCTACTTCCGCAGCGCCAAGGCGGGCCGCAACACCACGATGAAGGCCTACGTGCGAAGCCTCCCCGACTACGCGATCCAGCCCGACAAGTCCATCGACTTTTTGGTGAACGGTACGCTGATCAACACCGCTGTGGTAGGGGCCGACGGCTGGGCCTCGGTGCTCTGGAGCGTCCCCGCCGGCGAGCCGGTTGGTGCGCATACCGGCTCGGCCGCATTCGGCGGCGACGCATGGTATGCGGCCGTGACTGCCAACGCGAGCTTCAACGTGGTTCCGTAGGCTCCACGGAGCTCATCTGCAATGCCCTGGGGCCCGCCGTGCGTAGCGGCGGGCCCCACTTCCTCGTAGGACTGGTAAACGCGAGGGGGATAAGATATGCAGAGGGCTGCGGGTTGGGCGGTTGCGGCGGCGTTGCTGAGTGTGTCCGCACTGGCAGAAGCCCCGAGACGGACCTTCCGGATGGGCTTCACACCGTGGCCGTCGGAGATGTCGGTCGCCGGGCTCGCCACATCGGCCTCCTTCATTGAAAAGCACGCCGACCTGGTCTCCGTCATGATGATCGGCGGCCTGCCCTGGCAGGAGGCTCTGGAGGCGAAGCCCTTCTCCCCTGACGTGATGCGGCAGTTCGCGTACAAGCCGCCAGCCGGACATCGCATCTTCCTCTCAATCTCCCCGCTCGCCATGGACCGCAAGAGCCTGGCGCCGAACTGGGGTGCGCGCGAGAACATGCCGTTGCCGCGGGGGTGGGCTGCACGGCGGTTCGACAGCCCGGAGGTGGTGCAGGCTCTCACGAACTTCACGCTCCGAGCCGTGAAGGCCATGGATCCGGCCTTCCTGGCCATCGGCGTGGAGAGCAATGCGCTCCTCTCGCACGACCGGGTCGCCTGGCAGGACTACAAGCGGCTGCACCGGAGCGTCTATGCATCGGTGAAGCGGCTCTATCCGCGTCTGCCGGTCTTCTTCACCACGGAGGTCAACCACTATCTGGAGCGGGCCAACGAGGCGAAGGGCTCCGGCCAGGCCGCCGAGGTGGCCGACCTGATGCGCCACAGCGACCTCTTCGCCATGAGCTACTACCCGCACATGTCATACGACACGCGCTGGCCGATCCCGGCCGACTTCTTCGCATTCGCCCGCAGATTCGGCAAGCCCATCGCCGTCAGCGAGACCGGGATGCTGTCGCAGCCCGTCACGGTCACGGGGCTACGCCTGCGCGGCTCCGATGCCGACCAGGCCCAGTACTACTCGGTCTTGCTGGCAGCCGCCGCGAAGGGCAGCTACCGCTTCGTCGTGACGTTCTGCACCACGGACTACGAGAAGCTCCTGCCCGCGATCCCGGAGCCGGCGAGGGAGATCGCGAACATCTGGACCTATACCGGCCTCCAGACGAGCGCGGGCCGCCCGAAGCCGGCGCTGAGCCTCTGGGACCGTGCCCTCGCCACGTCGTTGTAAGGAATTCCCGGCTCCCTCGCACCCGCGCAGGATTTTGTGCGGAGCCGCCTAATCTAACGCGGAACGGCTTAGGAGATCGCCCATGTCGACAACCCCCATGGACATTCCACCGCAGGACCCTCAAAGTGGCGTCGATGCAAGGGCGCGGTTCGACGGTGATTCGGCTGAGATGTTCGGCCTCCGCGCCATCCTTGAGAGCACTGATGATCGGGTCTGGATCGTAGACCGGGGCTACTGCCTGCTGCTCTCCAACGAGGCTTTCAGCGCGCATGTGTCGATGACCATGGGTCGCCGCCTGCTCCTCGGCGATTCGCTGGTGCCCGAGGACATGCAGGAGTCGATCAGGGAGCTCTGGATGGGCCTTTTCGAGCGGGCCCTGGCAGGCGAGACCTTCACCCACGTGCTCACCACGGTAATGACCCCCGAGCCGCGGATCGTGGAGTACCGGCTGAACCCTGTGCGAGGCGCCGATGGCGTGGTTATGGGTGCGGTGGTTCGCGCCCGCGACATCACTGATGCCCGCGGCGCCCAGGAGGCGCTGCAGGCCAGCGAGCAGCGCTACCGGGCATTCGTCGATGCCAACGACGATATGGTCTTCATGAAGGACGACCAGTTCCGGTACGTCCTGGTCAACCGCCGCAACTGCGGGTACTTCGGCCTGGCCGAGGCCGAGATCATCGGGCGGACCGATGAGGACTTCATGACACCCGAGGCGGCCGCGGCCTGCCGCGCCGGCGACACTGCCGCGCTCCGGCACGGCGGTGTCGTGCGGGGCGAGGAACTCGCGGCTGGCCGCACCTTCGAGACGCTGAAGTTCCCCGTGCCGCTCCTCGACGGTTCCACCGGCGTCGGCGGCATCGTGCGGGACATCACGGACCAGAGGCAGGCTGAGCAGGCCCATCGGCTGAGTAGCCAGATGTTCCGAGACATGGCCGAGCAGGTGATCGACGTGCTGTACACCACGGACACCACCGGCGTCATCACCTACTTGTCGCCCTCGTGCAGCGCCATGTTCGGCCGTTCGTCTGAGGAGATGACAGGCCACCCCTTTATCGAGTACCTCGTGCCCGGAGGCGCCGCCGGTGCTATGGCGGCATTCGGTTCGATGCTCCAGTCGGGTCAGCCGGTCCGTGGCCTGCGCATCGTGGCATACCGGGCCGACGGCCAGCTTGTCCACGCGGAACTGAATGGCACGTTGCTTCGGCGCGACGGCGTCGTTGTCGGCGCGATTGGCACCATACGCGATGTCACCGAGCAGGTGCAGGCCGACATCGAGGCCCGGCGTCGGCACAAGCTAGAGGCGCTGGGGACGCTGGCAAGCGGCATCGCCCATGACTTCAACAACATACTGCATGGGGTCCAGGGCATGGCCGAGGACTTGGAAGAGGATCTCGGCCACGCGGGACCACGCGCCGACAAGGTCGCTTCAATCCGGTCGGGTTGCGGCCGGGCCGCAGAACTGATCGACAAGATACTGGCCTACGTCCGCACCTCGGAGCAGGTGCGGTCGCCGCAGCTCCTGCAGCAGGTGGTCGCCGACACGGTCAAGCTCGTTCGCGCCTCCATCCCTCGCTCGATCAGGGTCGCAGACCTGGTGCGGCCCGAGTGCGGGCCCGCGCTGATCGATGCGGCCCAAGTTCATCAGGTGGCCATGAACCTCTGCACCAACGCATGGCAGGCCATGCGCTCCTCCAACCAGGGCACGCTGACCGTCGCCCTGGAGCCCGTTCAGATCGGCCCGGCCGACGCTCGAGCGCTGCGCCCCCTGGCAGTGGCGGGGACCGATGCCTCGCTCCGCGAAGGCCCTTTCACGAGGTTGCGTGTGACAGATACGGGTATCGGCATTCCCGAGCGCCTAGTTGAGCGCATCTTCGATCCGTACTACAGCACGCGGAAGGACCAGGACGGGTCGGGCCTGGGGTTGGCCACTGTACTGAGCGTGGCGCTGTCGCACGATGCGCTGGTCACGGTCGAGTCGACGCCGGGCCAAGGTAGCGCGTTCTCGGTCTACTTCCCGGTAGTCGTCGCCCCTGAGCTTCGTGTCGAGCCGCCCACGGTCGGCCCGACCACCGATGAGCCGGGGGGCTCCGAGCGCGTGCTGTTCGTGGACGACGAGGAGGTCATCACCAGGGTGGTCCGCGCCGGACTGGGTCGGCTGGGCTACCGTGTGACGGCGTTCGTAAACCCGGTCGCGGCGCTCCAGGCGTTGCGGTCGGGCCCTAACGACTTCGATATCCTGGTCTCCGATCTGGCCATGGTGGAGATGTCGGGCTTGGCGCTGGCCGCTGAGGCCCGGGAGGTGCGCAAGGACCTGCCGGTCTTGCTGTGTACGGGCTACTCCGACCCGGACGACAGCCGCGAGGCCCTGCGCGTGGGCGTCCGCTCCATCCTGAAGAAGCCCATCATGGCACGTGCGCTGGCTCTGGCCATCAGGGAGGCTCTCGCGTCGAAGGTCGGCTGATCGGCACCGCGCTCTGGGCCGGCGGTGGGATATACTCGGACAACCACCCGATAGAGGAGCCACCTAACCGCCATGTCCACATCAGCCGCCGCCAAGCCCTTCAAGCTCACCCGCGTGGGTGACGGGCCGATCCTGACCCCACGGAAGGACGTTCCCTGGGAGGAGGGCGCCGTCCTGAACACAGCGGCGATCCATGACGGCGAGATGTTCCACCTCTTCTACAGGGGCATCACGCACTCGCCGGCGCGCAACCGGTCCTGTATCGGCCATGCCTGGAGCCGTGACGGCGTGAGCTTCGAGCGAGCTGACGAGCCGATCATCTGCAACGGCATCAGGCCCGAGGCAAGCGTGGGCGTCGAGGACCCGCGCATCGTCAAGATCGGCGACACATACCACCTCTGCTACGTCTGCTGGAATGAGGAGAAGGTGAACATCGCGCTGGCCACTTCCCGCGACCTCTGGAGTTGGGAGGCTCAGGGGATCATCTTCGGCTTCGACGAGTTCGGCAACAACAAGAACGCCACGCTATGGCCCGAGATGCTGGACGGCAAGTACGCCCTGATCCATCGTCCCATGGGCTTCGCGTGGGGCGAGGACCCCCACCCGCTGGACATGTGGCTCTCCACCTCGGCCGACCTGCGGACCTGGCAGGGCCACCGCCGCCTGCTTCGCGCCCGCCGCGGCGAGGCGGTCTGGGAGCATGAGAAGATCGGCCTCGGCGCGCCTCCGTTCCGCACCGATAAGGGCTGGCTCATGATCTACCACGCCGTCGACGCCCGCATCGTCTACCGGCTGGGCCTCGTGCTGCTGGACCTGAACAACCCCAGCAAGGTCCTGAAGCGTAGCGAGGAGCCCATCCTTGAGCCGGCCGCTGACTGGGAGCTGCAGGGCGACGTCAACAATGTGGTCTTCACCTGCGGCGCCGTCCTGCTGGGTACGGAGATGTGGGTCTACTACGGCGGCGCGGACACCGTCATCGGCCTGGCAAAGGGCGACGTGGCGGAGTGGCTCGCCGGGGCATGACCCCGTCGCCTGGGGCGGGTAGGCAACGCGCCTGCCCGCCCCGACGGTCACCGAACCACGTCGAAGGTGACCCCGCCTCGGTGGCGCTTGCCGCCGAAGACGCCGCGGGCCACTTTGCTGGTCTGCTCCCTCTCCACCGTGACGCGGACGTCTCGCAGGTCCGCCGGTCCGCCTTGGGCTGCGGCGGAGAGCGTCAGATCGTCGATGGGCACCGGCACGCGGAGGGTGTAGCGCACCGGGCGGGGTGAGGCCGACAGGGCCACCGCGTGGCGCAGGCCGGGCAACGGGACGCCGCCGCGCAGGACCTGGAACACGAGGCTACCGCCGCGGGCGACCCGCCGCGCCGTTAGGGTCACCGAGACCTGGCAACCCGAGTCGAGGCCCTTCAGCGGGCCGACGAGCGGCGCGGAGGCGCCCTGCTTCAGAGCCACGCGGGCGCGCTGGGCGGCCTCGATCGGCTCCACGTGGGAGTGGAAGGGAACCACGTAGACGCTACCCTCCCAGCTTCCATCCTCGCGCAGGCTCTTCAGCAGTCCGGTGCGGTTCGCGCCCGTGCCGATACCCGCCACGTCGAAGCGACGGCCGTCAGGCGTGGTGACCGGGCAGATGCGGCTCACGCCTCCGGTGATGCCCGGTCGGGGCTTTTCCTCGGCCACGAGTCGCTTGATGGCAGCGTCCATGCTGTCGTTGAAGCCCTTGTCGAAGGCCTCGGGCCAGAGCATGCAGTGCGCCGAGACGACCCCATTGTCGAACATGTACCGGAGTTGGCCGTAGGCGTCGGCCACGCTTGGCGTCAGGGCCTGGTATTCGCCCACGCAGACGGCGTCGAACCCCGACGAGCGGGCGTCCTGCAGTGCGTCGTGGGGCTGCTTGTACCAGACGCCGTAGCGGGTGAACCCGTACCCGGCGCCGCAGTTGAGCATCCAGTCGATGGGAGTGAAGCGGCTGGTCACATCGCTGAAGGCCTGCAGGTTGCCCACGGCGTAGGTGTCCGGTATCTGGTGGCACTTAACGATCTCGGGCGGGAAGCCGGCGAGGAGCGCCTCGCGGTAGGTATCGGCCACGCGCCGGTAGACCACGTGGCGCTGGTAGGCGACCCACTCCCTGTAAAAGGGGTTGGACGCTTGGTAGCTGTCCCACGGGCCGCGCTCCCAGTTGCGGGGGGCGTCGAACCAACCGGCTCGGGGTGCGCCGAGCGTGCGGGCCTTGGCGGCCGCGTCCGTGCCGTACTGCGCGGCGAGATAGCTGTAGAAGCCCTCGATCATGGCGGTGTTGTAGTCGCCCATGGAGCCGTCGGCCTCCACCGCGATCTCATGTTCGTGGTTCGGCTCCAGTCCGGCCATCCGCTCGGGCTGCCGGCGGAACGGTCGGGCAAGACTGCGCAGGAAGGCCCGCAGGGGCTCCGTGTAGAGCCTGTCCAGATCGGGCAGGCCGTAGGCGTAGGTCGATGCGTGGAAGTCGATGTTGCCGAACTCGCCGTACTCCACGACGCGGTTCCTGCGCGTGAGCATGGTGAAGCGGGGCAGTCCGGTCTCCGGGTCCTTCACGCTGGACCAGGGCAGGAACGCGCGCATGGGCATGCGGTGGGTGAAGCAGGGCTCCCACTGCTTGGGCGGCTCGGTCAAGTAGCCCGCGAAGCCGCCGCCCGGGTAACGACTGAGCATCCCTTCGCCCGCCCAGGCGGAGGCATCGGTCGCGCCGAAGGGAGGCTTGGCCAGGGCGGGTGTGGCCAGGTCCGTGCGCAGGTGTGCGTAGGTGCTTTTGCGGACGTACTTCCCCTCGGACCAGGGCCTGTACCACTGCACCCAGAAGAGGTTCTCGTAGGCCCCTACGTTCTGCTCAATGCCGCCGTCCTTGCCCAGCCGGCGTACACGCGATAGCTCGGCGTCCGACAGGGCGGCTGTGAGCCCGCCGAAGGCTGACGGGCCCATCCAGGTGGCGTCGGGCACGGGTCTGGGCGCTACGGCGGCGGTGCGGGCATCGGTGTCGATCTCGACGATCTTTCCGCTCTGGCCCAGTGCGACGACCTTGCGTCCATCGGCCTCCAGCTTCCACGGTCCGCCATCGGGCAGCTTCACTGCGTCGAGCCGCTTGCCGTCGGCCTCGAAGAGTTCGGCGATCCAGAGGCCGGCCGCCGCGGTACGACCAACCACCACGAGCAGATCGTCGCCGCGGTCGCGGCGCGGCGCGATTGCGATGGTGTAGGGAGGCTCGATCGGCGTCGCAGGATTGACAGCGCCCACCGGCAGTCCATTCAGGTCGAAGAGGCGCACCTCGCGGACGTTCGGGTCAGCAAGCGGTGCGGCGGCTATGAAGGCGCGGCCGTCGGCCCTCCTGCCGCAGCGAACGTCCACGCCACCGCGCACCGTGGCCGGGTAGGCCAGGAACTGCAGCCTAGCCACGCCGTGCTTGCCCAGCACCCGCACAAAGGTGTGGTTCGTCGGGTCCGGACCCTCGCCTGCGGCGATCTCGGGCGCCAGGGGTACCGTTGCCGCGCCGGCTCGGGGTTCGGCTAGCCGGGTGGCGGCGTCGAGGTCGAGGTTCGTGTCCAGCGTGGCCACCAGGGCGCTACCCGCCGGACCATCGGTGCGGCTCACCAGCCGGTCGGGTAAGGGTCTTGCGGCCAATCGTTCGATCCGAAGCCGATCGGGTCTCGGGGCGACGGGCGGAGCCCACGGCCTTCCCTCGATCTCGATGCGCGGGTCGCCCCAGACCGCCCAGTCGGCCGCGCTGTTGGCCCGAGGTGACATCGCGAGCTCCAGACGCACCCTGTTGCCCGCTGAAGCGGTCAGATCGGCGCTCCACGGCTGCCATTCCGCCCTTGTCACGTCGCGCCGCAGCACCTCGCGACCGTCCACGCGCACGATGAAGGTGGTGCCGTCGGCGCCGGCGGGCATCGAGCTAGCCAACCTGCCGGAGAGGGAGGTCCAGAGCCGCAACGTCAGCCGCTCGCCCTGACGGAGTTTTGGGAGCTTCACCGGCTCGAAGGCGATGAGCGCGTTGGGCTCCTTCACATCGAGCGGTGGGTGCTGAAAGATCGCCGTGCGCCGCACGCCGCCCACGGTCTCGATGACCGTGTTGGTGGTGGCCGTGTGGCTCTGCTTGGCGCCGGACAGGGCTTCCACGAGATCGACGGCCACCGCCCAGCGACGTGCCGCCGGCGCTCCCGATCGTGCCTGGGCGATCCAGCCGGCACAGAGAAGGAGTGCGGCGATGCTGACGAGTGAGCGCGCGGCCATGGGCGGACCTCCACGAAGCGGATGCCGATACGGTACCCTGTGGCACGGTCGGCGCGCCATGCCGGCGGGAGGCGAAGCCATGGTTCGGTACCTGTGTGTTCTAGCGTGCCTGCTCTCGGTGATCGCCCCGGTGGTCGCGGCCCCTGCCCCGGCGCCGTTGCGCGTGGGATGCTACTACTTCCCCGGCTGGTATAGCGCCGACCGGTGGGCGCCGATCCTCGAGTACGGCGGCCGCGAGCCCGTTCTCGGCTGGTACCGCGACGATCTGCCCGCCGTGCAGGACTGGCACATCCGCCAGGCCACGCAGCACGGCGTCTCCTTCTGGGTGTTCGACTGGTACTACGACCACCGCACCGGTACGGTGTTGGAGCACAACGCCGCGCTGGACAAGGGCTTCCTCAACGCCTCGCTGAACCGCAAGATGGACTTCGCCCTGATGTGGTGCAACGAGGAGGGCGGCGAGCCGGACTACACCGAGGAGCAGATACTCCGCCTTGCCCGCACGCTGGGCGAGCGCTACTTCAGGCGGCCCAACCACCTGCGCGTGGGTGGCCGGAACGTGCTGGTGATCTCGCGCCCCGACCGCCTGATCAAGCGCTTCGGCGCGGCCGGAACTCGGGAGCTGCTGCGGAGGATGAGCGAGGAGGTCCGCCCTTGCGGCGGCCTCTACGCGGTCTGCATCCAGAGCCCCACGGCGCCTGTCCTGACGCAGATGCGCGACGCGGGCTTCGATGCCTGCACGCTCTACTGCTACTCGTCGCACGGCATGAAGCCGGGCCAGACCTCGGCGCCCTATGCCCGCATCCTGCCCGAGATCGTGCCGCTCTGGCGCCGCGCCGCGCAGGGGCGAGAGTTGCCCATCATCCCCGCCGTCTCGCCGGGCTGGGACTCGCGCGCCTGGTACGGCGACGCCGGCCTGGCCCGCACCGACGCCACGCCCGAGCTTTTCGGCCAGATGTGCCGCGCGCTCAAGCAGGCCGTGGACCCGGCGTTGGGCCTGGCGCTGGTGGGCACCTGGAATGAGTTCGGCGAGGGGAGCTACATCGAACCGACGATGGCTCGCGGCTGCACCATGCTGGACGCCCTGCAGCGCGCCTTCTTCCCCAAGGCTGCGCTACACAAGATGGTCGCACCGACGCCTGCCCAGCGTGTCGCGCTGCAACACCCCGACATCCCGGCGCACCTGGAGGAGCAGATCGCGCGGCAGCAGGGCAACCTGGTCATCAATCCCGGCTTCGAGCGCGAATGGGGCTGGCTCACGTTCGCCAACACTCCCGCCGAGTTCGTGACCGATGTGGCGCACTCAGGCCGGAGGTCGCTCAGGCTCACGCGGGCCATGGGCGGCGCGAAGTCGCAGGCGCTGGCTCCCGGCGTGCCGTGGCCCTTCCGCGCCCACAACCTTGCGAAGCTCGATTGCGGCCGCACGCACCGGGTGAGCGCATGGGTGCATGGCCGGGCACAGGTCACCGCCGCGCTCTACGGAGCCGACGGGCAGTGGCTGAGGCGCTACCAGCCCGTGACCGAGGGCGGCAGGGCCGGCGCCTGGACCAAGCTGGAGGCGGTCATCACCATCAACGACCCACAGGCCGCCGCCTTCGACTTGGAGATCGTGCCGGTGGATGACGCCATCCACGTCGACGACGTGGGTATCTGGCGTATGGGAGGCGGCGCGAATTGACACTCCGGCGTCTGCTCCTGCCCGCACTGGCCCTGGCCTCTATGGGCGCCCGGGGTGCGGAGCCCGAAGTGGCGCTCTATGCTGCGGGCTCGCCGCCGGTGGAGGAGTCCGTGCGCCTCGTCCGTATGGCGCCGATCGACGGCGATGCTAGGGCCGGTACGCGCCTGGGCCGCGCCTGTTTGGGCACCGACTGGGCGAGTAACAACGGCTACCTCTACTTCGACGTGAACCGCGCCTGGCTCCGACGCCACGGCGAGCCGCCCTACCGCCTTGAGCTGACGGTGGAGTACCTGGACGCCGGCTCCGACCGCATCGCGGTGCAGTATGACGCCATGGGCGCTGACGTCGCGGCCAACTTCCGCGAGGCGGCCTGGAGCAAGGGCGACTCAGGTGAGTGGCGCACCCGCACGGTGACGCTCGAGCAGGCCGAGCTCCGCAACGCGCAGCACGGGCTCGCGGACTTCCGGATCGGCTGCGGACCGGATGGCGACGAGTGGATCTCCGGCCTCACGCTCCGCGTGTTCTCCGCGGCGCAGCAGGCCACACGGGTGCGGCCGCGTCCGGCCCCGACGCTCCCGCCTCAGCGCGAGCGATGCCTCTCCCTCGTCGGCGCACGGATTGTGACCACCGCCCCGCCCACCGTGGCCGAAGGCATCGCGCTGGATCGGCTCCGGGGGAGGCTGGCCCACGTTGGCGGCGCCTCCAGCCGCGTAGCGACTCGTACCACGCTGGTGGTCGGCCGCTGGCGCCCGGGCCTCGCGCAACGCTACCCCCGCACTGCCGCGCTTGTCGCCCGCCTGCGGTCCGAGAAGGGGAGCTACCGGCAGCGCGACGGCTACGTGGTATGCCTGGAGCGCCCCGGCCCCAGCCCCACGGTCTGCGCCGTGGGCCTAGCGGAGCACGGCGCCGCCTTCGCCATGGCGGACCTCCAGCGGAGCTCGTTGCGCGGGAGCCGCGCTCCGCTACTCCTGCTCGGGCCCGAGGACAGGGTAGAGGCGCCCGCGCTGGAGCGCCGCGAGCTATACATCAACATTGGCTATGGGCTCGGCCGGCCGGGCATCACGGTGGAGACGTGGGACATCGACCGGTGGCGGCAGGCCATCGACGACCTGGCGCTGGCGCGCTACAACGCGTGGTCCTTTTACCTCTGGGGCGACTGTGAGTTGATCCACCCGTCATCTGTGCAGAACGCCGCACTCAACCGCCGTGTCCACGAGACGCTTCGCGAGGCCATCCGCTACTCGCATCGCCGTGGGATGCGCGTGGGCATGCACTTCTCACCCAGCATGATGCCGCGGGAGATATGGGACGCGTACCCGGAGACCCGCTCCAAGCTCGAGTACACCTACCCCGGTACCGTCTGCCCCTCCAACGCCCGCGCCAGGCCGCTGATTGAGGAGGTCCACGGCGGCGAGATCGACTGGTTCCGCGAGTGCGACTTCTTCTCCATCTGGTTCTACGATGTGGGCGGCTGCTTCTGCGAGGTCTGCCGCAAGCCCGAGCAGCAGTTGGCGTCGCTCCTCTGGCAGGTGAGGACCTTCGGGAGGCTGGTGACGCGGGCCAACCCGCGCGCCGAGTACCAGGTGATGACCTGGGCCATCTGGCGTTACGAGCGAAGGCACCGCTACTCGATCCGGGAGCAGTTCGTGCGGCAGGTGCAGCGGGAGTGCGCCGCCCTGGGGCTGAGGCTGAGCATGGCCGACGGCGCCCTCATCGATCCCGGCTGCACGCCCCTCTTCGGGCTCATGCGCCGGGCGGGCATCCCGGCCGCTTCGTTCCTCTACCAGACCAATATCGAGACCGGCCCGCCCATTGTCCAGCTCCTGAGCCGCTACTTCGCCCGGCATGTGCCGCGGGCGCTCAGGGCCGGGGCCGACCGGGTCTTCCACATGCGGATCGAGGCCGGCTCCAAGGTCGCCGACGACCTGTTGGCAGGCGAGTTTCTCTGGCAACCCAACGTGCAGCCCGCGCGGGCGCTGGTGACGGTTGCGCGGGCTGTGACGGGTGACATCGCCGCGGCCCGCCACGCCTGGGAGGCGCTGAGCCGGATGGACGACTTCGCCTGGTACGGCCTGAGCGGCGGTGGTGCGAGCGAGGCCAAGGGCCGCGCCATCGCCCGACAAGCGAAGGCAGCAGTGGCCGGGTCGACGGACCCTCTCCGCCGACGGCTGGAGTGGCTGGCCGGCGCGGGCGACGCCTACGCGATTCTGGGTGCCGCTACCGAGGCACGCGAGAACGAGGACCAGCCGGCACTGGTCGCCGCCGACCGCCGCTTCACCGAAGCCATGAGCCGCACCAGCCTCTTCTGTGGGCAGACCGTAGGCGCTCCATACTGGCAGGAGCTGTTCCTGAAGTCGCTTGTGCGGTACTTCCAGAACGGCTTCTCGTCGATGGCCTTTTGACGCGGCACGGAGGGTAACAGCATGACCGAGAGGCAGCGCCTTCAGTGTGTTCTGGCCGGCGAGACGCCCGACCGGACCCCATGGTTCGGCGACCTGAGCTGGTGGTGGGCCGCGCAACGGGCACGGAGCGCCCTGCCCGAGGCCCACACGGACCCCGCGACCGGCTATCTGCGCATGCACCATGACGCCGGCGTCGGCATCTACCTCTATGCGCCGCTGCTCTGGCGCGCGGAGTACGACGAGACGGTGCGGCACACCCAGGCCACGGAGTGCGACTGCGTGGTCACGAGCTACCGTACGCCCGCGGGCGACCTGCGGAGCGTCACCCAGCTCCTTCCGGCGTCGCACACGTCCGGCGTCGTGGAGCATCTCGTCAAGGGCCCCGGCGACCTGGCCGCCGTGCGCTGGCTCTTCCAGCACCGCGTCGTCCACGCCGAACCGGAGCCCTTTGCGGCGTGCGACCGCCTGTGGGGCGATGATGGCCTCGCCTGCGCCCTGGCTCCGATCAGCACCTCGGGCCTGCAGTCGCTGCTCACTCGGTGGGCGGGCGTGGAGGTGACCTCCATGCTGGCCAGCGATGCCCCGCGTGAACTGGAGATCACCGTGGAGGCCATGCAGGAGGCCGACGATCCCATTTTCCGCATCCTGTGCGACAGCCCGGCTGAGTATGTGGAGTTCCCCGACAACCTGAGCGGCGAGGTGACCGGGCGGCGGCTCATGCGGCGGTACAACATGGCCTACTGGTCGCGGCGCATCGAGCAGCTGCACCGCGCGGGCAAGCGCGTCGGCATCCACAACGACGGCACGCTGCGCGCCTCGCTCCCGTTGCTGGTGGAGGCCGGGTTCGATGTGGTGGAGGCGGCAACGCCCGCGCCGGTGGGCGATATGATGCTGGGGGATATCCGAGCCGCCACGGCGGGCCGCGCCATCGTCTGGGGTGGCCTCCCCGGAGCCCTCTTCTCGCCGCTCACCAGCGAGGGGACCTTCGAGGCCTTCGTGCGCGAGACGCTGGAGACCTTCCCCAGAGGCTCCGGTTTCGTGCTGGGCGTGGCCGACCAGGCGCCGCCGGACGCCGATTGGCGGCGCATCTGCCTCGTCCGTGAGATCGTGGACAGGTGGGGCTGAGGTAAGACATGAGGCCGGTCTACCGCCGACCGCACCGATCTGAGGAGACTATCGCCATGATCTCGGACATCCGGTCGCTTCGCGCCCAGTTCGCCGAACCGGGCAAGGCCTACAGGCCCATGCCCTTCTGGTTCCTGAACCACCGAATGACTGAGCGTGAGTTGCGTCGGCAGATCGCCGAGATGGATCAGAAGGGTGTCGGCGGGGCCGTGCTGCACGCCCGCCACGGCCTGCTCACGCCCTTCATGTCCGGCGAGTGGCTCGACATGGTGGGCGTCTGCATCCACGAGTGTCGTATGCGGGGCATGGAGGTCTGGCTCTACGACGAGGATAACTGGCCCAGCGGCACGTTCGGCGGAAAGCTGACCCGGCCGCATCCCGAGCTCCGCATGCGCTACCTGCGCGTCGAAGAGATGCGCCCGGGTCAGGACGCCGACCTGAACCCGCCGCCCGGTAACCGCCTCATTGCCGTCTTCGCGCTGGGTCCCGATGGCGCCTGCGAGTTGCTGATCCAGGGGTCGGCCACCCCCGGCGGATCCTGCCTGCCTGGGCCGACGCACTGCGCCGCGCCGAGGCGGGGCTGGAAGCTGGTCGTCTGCTGGGAGTGTGAGGTGGCGGAGGATGTCACCTTCTTCCGAGGCTACTACCTCGACACCATGAACCCCGAGGCGGGCAGGGCCTTCATCGACCTGGCCTACGAGCCCTACTGGGAGCGGTTCGAGGAGGAGTTCGGCGGCGTCGTGAAGGGCGTCTTCACCGACGAGCCGGGGCTCATGATCCACGACGGCTTCTTCGGCGCCGGCTCCATGCGGACCAGCCTGGAGGCCCTCAACGGCAGCTTGCCGGGCCTCGTGCTGCCCTGGACCCGCGACCTGCTGTGCCGCTGGCGCAAGGAGACCGGCCGCGACCTCCTGCCGGCGCTGCCGGCGCTCCTCTACGAGGTGGGCCCGGACTGGCAGCAGACCCGCCTGGACTTCTACGACGCTTGCACGCGCTGGTACCTGGGCGCGTACCACGGAGCCATCAGCGGCTGGTGCTCGCGGCGGGGGATCGAGTACATCGGCCACACGCTGGAGGAGCCGCTCTGGGGCCAGATACGCACCCAGGGCAACCAGACCCGCGTGCTGGAGCAGTTCCATCGGCCGGGCCTCGACTACCTGATGACCGGCATCGGCACCCGCGAGCACCCGCACCGCATCCTGTCCGTGAAGTGCGCCTCTTCCGTCGCCCACGTGCAGGGTAAGCCCCGCGTGGCCGTGGAGGCCTTCGGCGGGAGCGGTCATGGTCACAGCCTGGCCGCGCGCAAGCTGGACGCGGCGTTCATGGCCGTCCTGGGCGTGAACATGTACATCCCGCACGCCTTCTACTACTCGTTCGACGGCTACCGCAAGACCGACTGGCCGCCCACCGAGTTCTTCCACGCGCCGCACTGGCCGCACTACAAGGCCTTCGCCGACTTCCTGGCCAGACTCAGCCTCGTGCAGTCCAGCGGCACGCACCTGGCCGATGTCGCGCTCCTCTCGCCCGTGCGGAGCGCCCAGACGCGCATCTTCCACGGCGGCCGGTGTACGCACGCTCTGCCCGAGGATGCCGCCTACGCCTTCGTCTCGGATCGCCTCCTCAGGCGGCACATTGACTACGACTACCTCGACGATAGCCAGCTGAACCGCGCCGAGGCTCGCGCCGGACGGCTGCGGTTCGCGGCCTCGCAGGAGAGCTATCCCACCGTGGTCATGCCCCTCTGCCGCGTGCTGTCGCCAGTCGCGGCGGCACGTATTCGTGAGCTCTACCTCAGCGGCGGCAACGTCATGGCCATCGGCTGCGTGCCCGACACGGCAGACGATGGCGACCACCTCTCGGTCCAGCAGGCCATGTGCGCCCTCTTCGGCCCCGAGCCTGAGCCCGAGGTCGTCCGCACCAGCGTAGCCGGCGGCTCGGCCCTCTTCGTCCGCGACTGGGAGGGGCGCGACGCCGCCATTGCCGACTGGCTGGCCTCCTTCTCGAAGCCTGTGGCGGCCTGCCTTCTGCCGGACGGCTCCAGCGCCGAGGATGTGCTCGTCAGCGTGCGCAGTTTCGGCGAGGCCACGGTCTGCATGGTCGTGAACACGCTGGGTACGCCGCAGCAGGTGACGCTGAGCGTGCGGCGGCCGGGGCCTGCCGCCGACTGGGACGTGGAGACCGGCGCCGCGCGGCCGCTACCCAGCACGGATGATGGGTTCGGCGGCGCCACGATGGCGCTGGACCTGGGTCCGCAGGCCTGCAGGCTGGTCGCGCTGGGCGCCGAGGCCGAGGAGCATGGCGCGGCGGTCCGTCCTGCCACCGGGACCGTGGAGCGGCGCCTTGCGCTACCCTCCGACTGGTTGTTCGGCACCCGCGACCCGAACGTGCTGCCGCTCGATCGCTGGGAGTGCAGCCTCCGCGACCGCGCAGCCTCGGCCGCCGAACGGCAGGGCGTGGCCGGGCAGGTGAACACCTACACCGCACGTTTCGTCGCGCGGCATCGACCCGGGTCCCTGCGGCTGGTGCTGGACAACCTGAAGCAGTGGGTGCCGCCGCACATGGGCTTCCTCTCGCACTTCCGCAGCCTGGAGGTCTACGTCAATGGCCGGCAGCTGCCGCCGTTGGTCCCGTCGGACTGGCAGGACCCGTACTACCTGATGCAGGAGGTCGCCGACGCGGTGGTCTTGGGCGCCAACACGGTGGAGATACGCGCCATCTCCAGCCTGGAGCCCATGCACGGCCTGCTGGATCCCGCCTACCTGGTCGGCGACTTCGGCCTGGCCGAGGGCGAAATGGTCGAGCCCGCCGCGAACGTGTCGGGCTTCTGGACCGACGCGGGCCGGCCCTACTACTCGGGCATCGGCGTCTACGAACAGACGTTGGAAGCGCCCGCCGACGCTCTCAGCGCCTCCCACGCGGTCCTGCGCTTGGGGGACGTGCGCGACGGCGCCGCCGTGACGGTGAACGGCCGACCAGCCGGCACGCGGCTCTGGAAGCCCTTCGAGGTGGACGTGACCGGCCTGCTGGGTCCGGGCGCCAACACCGTGCGGGTCGGGGTCTGGAACTCGCTGGCCAACCTCTACGACCGCGAGGTCCGGCCGTCCGGCCTCGGCGGACCTGTGGAGCTGACCTGGCGCGAGTGAGGTTCGCTACGGCGCAACGCCCTTGGCCATGCGGAAACGGCGGAAGAGGGCGCCGCGCAGGTCCACCCTCTCCTCGGCCACGACCTGGTAGCCGTGCTTTTCGAAGATGCCCCGCGCCACCAGACTGGCCTCCACGGTGAGGCTCGCCGCGCCGCGCCGTTGCGCCTCAGCCTCCAGGGCGGCCAACACGGCGGAAGCAAGGCCCCGCCGCCCGTGCGGGGGCGCGCAGTAGAGCAGGTCGATGTGATCGTCCGGGAAGAGCCGCCCGAAACAGGCAGCCTCGCCCGCGACCTCGGCTAGCAGCGTGAAGCCCTTCGGGCAGATGCAGGCCTCCAGCCGGTCCGCCGACTGGGCCCAGATCCGCACCTGCTCCGCGTCATACCCGTCCGCGCCGTACACCGTCACGGAGCTACGGTAGACCGCTGCCAGCGCCGAGGCATCGGAAGACAGAGCGCGTCGGAGTATGACGTCTCGCGGCAGAGGGCTCGTGGGCATGGTTTCCCATGGTACCGTGCGGCGCCTGGTCAGTAGCCCATCGCAGGAACAGGGGCGGGGCAGCCTCACAGCCGCTCCGCCCCTGCTTTCGACTTTTGACTCGCGCCTTTCGACTTACAGGGTGATGGTCACCGTGGCCGGGGCGCTCTGGCTAGTGTTGTAGTCGGGATCACCGGCATCCTCGAACTTCACCACCAGGCTGTGTGCGCCCACGGTCTCGGAGAGCGTGTGGACGCAGATCGC
>CAJBBX010000114.1 GCA_903951425.1 uncultured Chthonomonas sp. | reverse complement strand
GTCGGCCGAGTTCCCCGGTGATGATCGCTACCTGCCCAGCGGCAGCGAAGCGATCCTGACCGTCACGCTGTAGCCCGACGAAATGCCGGCCCGGCCATCGCTTCGGTGGCCGGGCTGGCCCCGCACGATACCTGCGCATGGGAGTCCGCCCCAACGTGGAACCCACATAGCGAGTTTCATTGCGATGAAAGATGATAGGCAAATGATACGAACTCTATCGACTACTCTCGCGCTTGCCTCGATCGGCTCCCTCGCCTACGGGTCGGGAGTGGCCTCGCCGCAGGCTTCCGCCCGCAGCCTGGCCCGTCTGACGCCCACCTTCGAGCAGAACACCGGCAGATACGGCAAGAGCGTCAGGTTTGTTTCGCGGCTTGGGGGCGGAGCAACGCTCTTCATCACTGACCGCGAGGCGGTTGTCGTCACGCGATCAGGTGGGTCCGAGGCGCCATCCGAGCGACGCATCGGTCCGCGGGAGCGATCGGCCGCGGCCGATGCCCGCATGTCCGCAGTCACGATGAGGCTGGAGGGGTCAAAGGGCGCACCTACTGTTGCCGGCATGGATCGGCGGCCCGGGGTGGTTAACTACCTCATCGGCAACGACCGGTCGAAGTGGCGCCGAAACGTGCCCACCTTCGGTCGGATCCGCATGGCGGGCGTCTATCCGGGCGTGGACCTGGTCTACTATCAGCAGAGCGACCCGGCCACGGGACGCCATGCGCTGGAGTACGACTTCGTGGTGAAGCCCGGCGCCGATGCCTCCCGAGTCCGCCTAGCCTTCGACGGCGCCGACCGGATGCGCCTGGCCGGCGGCGACCTGGTCCTCACCAGTGCGGGTGGCGATCTGCGGCTCAGACGGCCCTATGCGTACCAGCAGATCGGCGGGCGACGGGTCCAGGTGGCGTGTAAGTACCGAGTCGCGCCTGGCGCCAAACGCGTGGCGTTCCAGGTGGCGCGTTACGACATGGCGAGGCCGCTGGTGGTGGACCCGGTGTTGGAGTACTCGACGTACCTGGGTGGTTCCGATGAGGACAGGACCGGGCATATTGCCGTGGACGTAGCCGGCTGCGCGTACATCGGTGCCCATACATGGTCTATGGATATGCCGACGACCGGCGCCGCATACCAGGCTGCGTTTCGAGGTGGGCCCTACACTTCCTACATTGCCAAGCTCAACCCCACTGGCTCGGGCCTGGTCTATGCCACCTACCTGGGGGGGGACGGATACTCGGGCGACGGCTGCAATGGGATCGCTGTGGATGGCGCGGGTTGCGCCTACGTGGCTGGTTACACGCACTCGTCGAGCTTCCCAACAACGCTGGGCGCCTTCCAGCGAGTGAACCGCGGGCATTATGACGGATACGTTGCGAAGTTGAATGCAACAGGCAGTGATCTTATATATAGCACATTACTTGGTGGGTCGTACGACTATGACATGTGCAAAGGAATCGCACTAGATACCGCCGGCTACGCCTACATCACGGGAATGGCCGGATCAGCCGATTTCCCGATTACTGCGGGAGCGCTCCAAACGAGCTTCAACGGCGGTGGCGAGGACGGCTTCGTGGCGAAGCTGAGCCGCGACGGTGGTAGCCTTATCTACAGCACCTTCCTGGGTGGGACCGGTTGGGACGAGTGCGACGGCATAACAATCAACGGTGCCGGCAACGCATACGTGACGGGGTACACGTCCTCCTCGGACTTCCCAACAACGCCTGGAAGCCTCAAGCAGACCGGCCCTGGCGGAACGCATGACGGGTTCGTGGTGAAACTGGCTGCTTCAGGCGCCGCCGCCGAGTATGCCACGTATTTCGGTGGATCCAAGATCGATATGGCGTATAAGATAGTCATTGACGATACAGGTGCAGCGTATATCGTCGGAACAACCGAGTCGGCCGATCTTCCGGTAACTTCGGCGGCCTTTCAGCGACTGTTTGGCGGCGGCGGCTGTGATGCGTTTGTAGCGAAGCTGAATGCCTCTGGTACTGGCCTCATATATTGCACCTATATAGGAGGGTCTGGCTGGGATTACGCAAATGATATACTGCTTGACAGTCTCGGCGCGGCATGTCTCGTGGGGCAGACATATTCCCAAAACTTCCCCATAAATGCCGAGGCACTTCAGCCGAATCTCGCGGGCGAGTCCGACACCTTTGTGGCCAGACTGACCGCCAGTGGCCGGGATCTGGCGTACTCGACCTTCTTTGGCGGCACGGCTGGCGATGACAGCTACGGGATTGCGCTGGACGGCGTGGGGGCTGTATACATAACCGGTCGGACCTTCTCCAGTGACTTGCCGGTCCCACCCGGCGCCTTCCAGTCCAGCTACAAGGGGGGAGTGTCCGATGGCTTCATTGCCAAGATGCGGCTCGTCGGCGATACCGCCACCTCGGTCTTTGTGCCGGATCGAGCCGTCAGTGTGGACAGCCCCGTGGGCCTCAAGGGCTATCTGAGCCGGACCGTAGAGCGCACCTCGGTGTCGGGGCGCCACCTAGAGTTCAGCGTCGCAGGCACCGACATCGGCTGTAGCAGTACCGGCGCCGATGGTGCGGCAGAACTGTCATGGGCTGTAGATGGGGTGACAGGGACGCGGGCCATCCGCGTCGACTTCGCCGGTGACGGCGTCTATCTTCCCTCAAGCGGCACCGGCGCCCTGACGGTGAGCGTGCCCACGAAGCTCTATGTGGTCGATCGCACCTGGGTCGGTGGTACCACCGTTCCCCTGAAGGCCTACCTCTACCGCAAGAGCGACTCGCTGCCGCTCATGGACGAAACACTGAGATTCCTCATCGATGGGAGCCTTGTCGGCACGGCGAAGACCGGGACCGGCGGCGAGGCCCAGCGTGATTGGTTCATAGTACCGGGCGCGGCAACACGCGTGATTCGGGTCGACTTCGCCGGCGACGGCACGTATGGTCCATGCACCGGAACCGGCAAGCTGACGGTGATCACATACAACACCACGCTGTCGGCCACAGACAGGGGTGGTGAGATTCTCGAGCCCATCGTCATGAAGGGCTACCTCTACCGCACGCCGGGCTCTGCTCCGGTCGTCGGCAAGATCTTGACCTTCTCGGTGGACAGCACCACCATCGGTTCCGCCACTACCAACAGCTCGGGCCGGGCGCTCATCACCTGGACCGTCCCCGACTCGCTCGCACCCGGCGCCCACGCCTACACCGTGGCCTGGGCGG
>CAJBBX010000113.1 GCA_903951425.1 uncultured Chthonomonas sp. | reverse complement strand
CTCATCGACGAAGCCGGCTCCGGCGTCACTGCCGGGCGCGTCGTCCGCCGCCACGTAGTAGTCCACCTCGGGGCGCGCCTCATGGGTCGATATCGCGTGGGCAACCTGAAGCGACGCCTCGATCCGCGTGTCCAGCTTGGCCCATGTAGCCTTGGCCGAGCTGTCAGGCTCCAGCATCCTGCCCGAGAGGGCCATGTCGGGCGCCAGCACCTGAGTGGCGATGATACCGGCCACCTGCTTGGCGACCTCCTCAGCCGGCTCCCGGGAGGTCGCGCGCACCAGCTCGATGATCTGCTGCACTGCCGCCCGGGTGGTGTAGACCAGCGCCTTGCTCGTGGAGTCGCCGCCGTCCTCGTCCTCGGCGCCCGGTTTCGGCGCCTTCTTGGGTTCTACGCCGCAGAGCTTCAGGACAGCATCCGCGCGCTTGATCAGCGCCGTGTCGCCTTCCAGTCCGGCCGCCACCAGCGAGCTGAGCCGCCGTGTGCGAATGCCCCCCAGCAACGAGCTGAACTCGCGGCTCATGCGGATGGAGCGCTTGAGGCACTGGCTGCTGATGCGGGACCTCAGGACGCCGCCGAAGTAGCACGTCTTGGGCGCACCGATGTCGTCGCGGTTCAGGTTCGCAGGGCTGTGGTTCTGGATACAGTGAATCTGGATCAGCACGGTCATCTCCCTCCTTGCACGTTGAACAGGTAGTCGTCGGCCCACTGGCGCCGTATGGCGCGGTCTTCCCATCTCGATAGGTCGTCCGTCAGTCTCACCCAGTCCAGCCCGTCGCTACGGGCCTCGACGGCCCTGAGTGCCCAGCGAAGGTGCGGCTCGATGCTGGTGAGGGGCGCGGCCAACAGAGCATCGAGGCCCTCCTCGATGCGCCTGGCGCCCTTGCCCCGCTCACGCCCCAGCACGGCCGAGAGCGTGGCGCTGGCTCGCTGATCGAGCGGCAGGTACGCGTAGAGCTTGGCCACGAGCCACGCCACCTCACGTCTCGGAGCGTTGGCGTAGCGCTGCCGGAGCGGCCACCATAGGCCCGTGAACAGGTCAAAGCCCTCCACGGTGTGGTCAGGCCGCTCGGTAGCGTGGTTCCGCAGCGCCGCCAGGTCGGACGCGCCCAGTGCCCCCAGCCCGGCGATGAAGGCGGCGGTGGGGCCCGTCGGCTCGGAACCAGTAGCCGGACGGCTCATCATGCCGGCGGTGGAGCGACGCCGCCGTCGCTCTGCCACCGTGCAGCCGGCCGCCACGGCGCTCAGGCAGGCAGCGACCATCCGGCCCCTCTCGGCCTCGACCGCGGCCCTCTGGGGCGCGCCATCCGTGTCCAGATGCGGCAGCATACCGATGCTGCCATGCTCGGCGTGTGGCCCGATCGTGACGGTGATGGCCTTGGAGAGGGCCTTTGCCCGTCCCATCCCCCGGGCCAAGCCACGTCCAGACTCTGCCCATGCCCGGATCCGGCCCGCTGCCTCCGTGCCATCCCCGGCTGTCGGCGCTTGGATCTCTCGCTCCCAGACATCGACGCCGGCGGCCTTGTTGGTTGCCAGCCCGACGAGCAGCAGGCGCTGGTGGAGGCGCTTGGAAGGCAGGCATCCGTTCTCCGCCATGCGCGCCACCACCTCGTACCATGCCTTGTCCGTGATGAACTTGCCGGCGCCCATAGGCTCCCGGGCTGTACTGGCGACACGCTGGTCGGCGGGTGCCCCTTGCCCCCGAGCGGACTTCATCGTGTAGACGACGTGCGGATCGGTCCAGCCGCTGCTCTTCAGTTCGCCGGCGCTCTCGGAAAGGCACTCGCGGACGGTCCGGCGGCTCGTCGCCCCACAATGGGTGCAGGCCGTCGGCTCCGCAACCGCCTCCTTCAGCCAGGCGCGGCGCGCCGGCACCGTCATGCCGTGCAGCAGTGGCACCGGGCCCGTGGTCTCGGCGAGCCGTGGCTGCTCCCAGATCGGCCGGCCGACATCTGTCGCCGGACGCCAGTTGACCTGGAGGGTGTCCGCCAGCGTCTCGCCCAGCCAGAGCGCATAGATGGGTGGCGTCCCGTTGATGCCCGCCTTAAGATCAGGCAGGCCGCTGGTGGCGAACAGCGGGAGCCGAAGGAGGCCCACCGCGCAACAGGCCGGGCAGAAGGCCGCATCGTAGTCGGTGACGTGGCGGAAGTGGCGGAAGTTGTTGCCCGACGGGATCTCAAGCATCAGGTCGGTTACCGGCCTCTGGCGGGTAATGCCCTGCGTCTGCATGAACCTGGGGCCGTCGCCGAGGAGGTTCAACCGGGCTCGCTCCTCCTCGATCTTGGTGAACCAGCCGCTGGGCAGCGGAGCGTCGGGCTCCCAGGTCGCGCCATCATCCGGGTTTCCCCGGCACCAGTACAGCACGGCCAGCAAGAAGCGCAGGATGGCCACTCGGTCCATAGGATTCGGCGCCACGATGCCGCGCACCTCATGCGCCCTGCGCATCGTCTCCGCCAGCCCCAGGCGTTCCGTGGCGCCGTCCCGCCACATCACGGG
>CAJBBX010000112.1 GCA_903951425.1 uncultured Chthonomonas sp. | reverse complement strand
GTCCTGTACGCCCGTGCGCCGACCAACGGCGTCGTAGGCGAACGAAGTCCGGTTGCCCGTAGCATCGATCACGGCGCTGAGCCGGTTCGAGTTGTCCTGGTAGATGTACGTCGTGATATTCCCGAGAGCGTCCACCACGGAGCAGCGGTTGCCGGCGGCATCGTAAGCCGTCGTGGTCGCCTGACCCAGTGCGTTCACCTGCGCGATGGGCTGGCCCGCATCGTCATAGACGGTGGACGTCACGAAGGTCAGGGCGTTCATGATCGTGGTGCGCCTGCCGAGAGCGTCGTAAGCGAACGTGGTCCGGTAGCCCTTCGAGTCGATTACTGCCGTCACGTCGTTCCGGGCGTTGTAGACGGTGGTTGTGCGGTTGCCCTTCGCGTCCTGCACCGCCTCCCGCCTGCCGGCGGTATCGTAAGTGTAGTTGGTGCTGTTCCCCAGGGCGTCGATGTCGGCGACATGCTGCAGGGCGTCGTTGTACACCAGCGTGGTTATGTTCCCCATGGCGTCGGTGATGCTCTCCAGGAAGCCCATGCTGTCGTAAGCCCAGGTGGTCACGTGGTTCAGTGGGTCCTCTTCGGTCAGCTTGTTGCCGAAGCGGCCGTACGTGAACGTAGTGCGCTCGTTCAGCGGGTTCACCGTCGCCACCAGCAGGCAGGCGTCGTAGACCGACGTGGTGGTCTTGCCCGCCGGGTCCGTCACCGCCACGACGTGGTCCGCCTCGTCGTAGGCGTACGAGGTCACACGGCCCAGCGGGTCGGTGGAGGTGGTCATGCGGCCCAGGGCATCGTAGCCCAGGGTCGTGATGCCCCCATCCGAAGCCATGATCGAGACCACGTTGCCGTATGCGTCGTAACAGTACGTGGTCCGGAGCCCACGGCCATCCTGCGCCATGGTGAGCAGGCCGGAGCCGTTGTAGGTGAAGGTCTCCTTGCGCCCCAGCGGATCGGTGCGGCCCACCATGAGCCCGGTGGAGCCGTCGCCGTCGTAGGCGTAGGTGGTCTGCGTGCCCAGGGCGTCGATCAGCGTCGTCACGTTGCCCTTGGCGTCATACTGCAGCGTGGTGCGGTTCCCCAGGGCGTCGCTTGTGGCCACCACCCGCCAGGCGGTGTCGTACGTGCCGCTGAAGACCACGCCGGCCGGCGCCTGCGCCTGCAGCTTCACTCGGGCCGTGGCGTACGTGGCGGTGACGGCGATGCCATCCGGTCCGTCGATGCTGGTGATGAGCCGCGTGGTCGCGCCCATGGTGTAGGTGGTCAGACGCCCGGAAGGCGCGGCAAGGGTCGCCGTCGTGTAGGAGTCGCCGGCGCCGTAGGCCATGGTCCAGACGCCGGTGCCGGCGGCGACGCTGGCGATCCGGCCGTCGGCCAGGTAGGAGTAGGTGGTCTTGAAGCCCCGGGCGTCTTCCGCCGTCCAGAGCAGGGTCACCCGGTGGTCGTCGACGCCGGTGTACCGGTAGACGCTGGTGCACCCGCCGGGCTCGGTCTGCGTGGTGAGCGCCCTGTCCGCGTCATACGCGAAGGTCCAGCGCCGCCCGCCCCAGTCCTGCAGGCCTGTGAGGAGCGACGTGGGGCTGCCGGCGGCGTAGGTGAAGGTCGCCTTCCGGCCGCCGGGCACCTCGATGGTGCTGAGCAGGCCGCCACTGTACGAGTAGGTGTGTCGCCAGCCGGCCCGGTCGATCACGCCGGTAAGGAGGTAGGTGTCGGCCGGCGCGCCGGCCACAGCCTCGTACTCCATGCGCATGCCGTCCGGCGCGTACTCGGTGAACTTACCCGCCGCGTAGGCCAGCGTGGAGAGGGCGCCCGTATCGGCGATGGCGGTGAACGCTCCGCCGCCCTGCGTGTAGCCGGCCTTCCGGAAGTCGCCGTAGGTGATGGTTGCCAGCCCGCCGGACGCGGGCCAAAAGACGCGGCAGTCGACGGACGCGGAGCGTCCGCGCCCGTACTGCTGGACTGTGCTGCTGCCCGTGCGGTAGTAGAAGGCCATGGAGAGGTTGAACCTGCCTGCCTTCAGCAGCACTTCCTGCGAGACGGTCACCTCGCCGCTGGCCGGCGCCAGCTCGCCGGTGCAGGCCATCTGTGCGCCGCCCATGGTGCCGCCGAACCCCTGGCAGCCACCTCCGCCATCGCAGCTCTCGCCGGTCTGGCCCACCTGTACGGGGTAGAAGGGCATGGCTGCCGTCTTGTAGGGAACGCCCTGCGCGCGCTGGGGGTTGTTGCCCAGCGCCGAGCCGAAATCCGCGGTGGATGTGTATGCCATATCGGTCTCCTATGTCGGGCTCAGCCGGTTCCACCGGCTGGGTCCGACGTCTGCGCGGCCAGCAACCCGCGCAGGTTCTCAATCTCACGCTCCGTGTCGGCGTGCCCTGGATTGAGGGTCAGGGCACGCTCCAGTCATGCGTCGTAACTGCCGGGCTAGCTCTCCGCTTCTCCTCTTCGGGCCGCACGAGCCGTCTCGAGTAGGGCGTTGATCTCCGGATGGGCCTTGTGATCCCGGACCGTGCCGTCACACCACGGGTTTGCCCCGGCCCGCAGCAGCGCGGCCACAGCCTCTGCATGGCCGTACCGTACTGCGAAGCTAAGAGCGCTCTCGTCCGTTAGGGTGAATGCGTGCACATCGGCGCCCGTGGCCACCAGGAAGTCGACCATGGGTGCGTGGCCCCCCATGGCCGCTGCCATCAGGTCGGTGATGCACCTCTCTTCGGTGGTGTAGCTGCGGCCGCCGGCAACGAGGAGGACCGCTGCCACAGCCGTATAGCCCTTCTCGGCCGCCCGGTACAGCGGCGTACAGCGCCCCGACATGAGCGAGTTAGCCGGCTCGCCGGCATGGAGCAGGAGCGCTACGGTAACCGCGTCGCCCGCCTCGATCGCCTGCTCCATCTCGGGACCCGTGAGACGCGCGCTGTTGACTTCACGCACCCGCCCGACGGCCGCCGTATCCAGTGCGCCTGGCGGCCGGCCGGGCGACTGAGGTATGGATGCAGGAGCAGCCTGCGCGTTGTCGGACGAAGCCGCGTCGCCAACCGAACCGTCGCTCTCAGTCATTGTGTTCGCCCCCAACTTCGGGGAAGAGACGCGTCCGGTCGGGTGCCGACCGGGCATCCGACCGGACGCGTCTCGTGTACAATCTGTAGCCAACTGGCAAGAGGGCTGCCAGACCCCGGCCGCGCCGGCTATACCAGTCCGCACGGGCGGCGCACTGATCAGTCCGAACAGAGGTCACTCATCACAGTCTTCCTCCGAACGTGGCTGCCTACTGCGTTGCCTGGTGCACGACGCGTATCGCGCACGACGCGCGGTGCCGGGCGCAGCCGCGTGATCAGGATATCCTCGAGGTCCCCCATGGCCGCAGTATTGGACACGGCGATCAGGTCGGTCTGGCCGATCTGGTAGAGCCGACGCCGTCTGGGTGATCCTGACGAGTAGAAGAAGCCTCCCGCCTTGGGCCACATTACGTTCCAGCCCGCCAACTGGCCGCGAATGTGCTTCATCTGGATGACAGCTACACGGTGGCCTCGGAACCATACCCACACGCAGACCGCCAAGCGGCCGGGCAGTTCTGGTACGATCCGAGGCAGCCGGGGAACCCAGACAACTTGACAGCGCTGAAGTACGCAGTCGGTGTCCCCGGGATCGGGTACGTAGAGCCTGTAGTCCGCACGCTTCACAACTACCGACAGAGGCCGCTCTTTGGCACCCCAGTACCCGGGACCGTCTTGCGCCAAGCATGGCATCCTGGCGATGCAGACGACGAGGGCGAACGTAGCCGCCGTGCCAAAGCTACGCATGCCCAAGCTCCGAGCGGGGCACGTACTGGTCAGGCCACATGGCGGTGCACTGATCGCGAGCCTCATGGGTACACCGGACTGCGGCCGCAGCGGGGCAGCGGCGCAATGGAGGGGCCGCAGCAACCCGGCTCAGGTTGGTAACAGTTTATCTTCCTGTACCAGAACTTCGTTTCTCCGCGGCAATTCACATACCAGCCCTTGTGGCGGGGCACCCCGCTGTCATAGGAGTCGAACAAGAAGGAATACACAGCGCCAGCCGCGGCGCTGCCAACAACAGTGTCCAACGCCTCCAGGCCCACGTTGCCGATCAGCCCGCATGACCCCAAGACGGTCACACCGAGAACCTCCATCGTCATGGGTCCACCAAAGCAAGCGCCGTGCCAGGCAATTGTAACGTCCATGTAGCACTGAGACGCGATCAGTTCACATGAACACGCAGGGTGATGGTCCCTGTAATGGTCTGTGAAGTCGCCGTGACCGTGTGGTGGCGGCTTGGGAACACCGTTCTGCCTGTAGTCGCAGTGCCCGTGTGACTTGAGGGTCCAGAATTCGCAGGTCTTGGCCGAAAGGCCAAGAAAATCAACGAGGCCAATGGGGTCCGAGGCGCAGTAGCGAGCCACGTTCGGGCCGCCTCCCGCCAACCCCAGCGGATCCTCCGTCAGCCACCTCGCCAGATCCGGCCGCAACCACCTGGCCCTCACATAGACCCTGTTCGTAGTCGATGTGTAGTATCCGTGCCGGCCCACGAACTGCATCGGCGTGTCGACGCCCGTATGGCTCTGCACCTCGCCGTATGGCCAGTAGACGTAGGTTGCGGCGCGGTTCAGGCTGCTGTCGAGCAGATGCACGACGCTGCCGAGCGGGTCCACGCCGTAGACGTAGCGGTTGGCCCCCCGCTTCTCGGCGATGACTTCGCCGTCTAGCACGTCGTACCGCGTGCTCGCTCCCCCGAGGATGTACTCGTTCAGCAGGTCGGTCCCGTCCCACACGAACGTGATCGGGTTAGCCGCCCCGCCCTGGTGCGCGCTTCGGCGCAGGCCGTCGAACGCATAGCTGTACGTACTCGTTGAGGCCCGGACCTCGTTGATGCAGCGGTGCTCGCCGTCGTAGACGAAGGTGGCCCGAATGCCCAGTGAGTCGCAGCGCTCGACGGTCATCTCGCCGGCATTGCTGTAGGAGTACGTCGTGAGTTGAGTGGAACCCAGGATCGAGGTAGTTAACCGGTTCGCAGCGTCATAGGCCATCGTGAACGGGTTGCTTCCCTCGTGGGCCTTAACCAGCACATTCCCGCCTGCATCGTACACGAACGTGGCACGCTGCCCGCTCTTGAGCTGGCCGGTAAGCCGGTAGGCGTCATCGTAGACCCACGTGATGCTGTTGCCGTCCTGCACGCGGCCCGTCCTGTTGCCCACGACGTCATAGCTGTCGATGAACGTGCCGATGGGCGTGGCGCCGCTGTAGTCTATCTGCGTGGTCAGCCGTCCGGCCAGATCGTAGGCGTAGACCCTGGTGAGCCCGCTGCTGTCGAGCAGCGTCGTGCGCTGCCCTGCGGTGTCGTACTGGAACGATATGACGTTGGCATTCGGGTCGCGCAGCCGGATGCAGCGGTTCACCTCGTCGTAGCCGAAGGTGTAGGCGTAGCCGTCCGGTTCCGTCAGCGTCGTTCTGTTACCGTCGGCATCGTAGACCATGGTCATGCGCAGACCGCCGGGGATGCTCTTGCCGGTCAGTTCGCCTCTGGCCGAGTAGTCGAACGTGCTGGTGCCGCCCCAGTCCACAACCGTGGTCGGACGACCGACCGCATCGTACTGCTGCGTCACGCGTGCGCCGTCGGCGTAAATGATGCTCACCGCACGGCCCAGTGCGTCGTAGGTGGTGGTCCGAGCATGGCCGTTGGCGTCGGTGCGGACCGTCTCCAGCCCCGCCGCGTCGAAGGTGTGGGAGGTCACGTACCCCAGCGGGTTGGTCTCGGCCGTCACGCGGCCCGCCGCATCGTAGGCCGACGAGTAGCGATAGCCCCGGGCGTCCTGTACACAGGTGCGCTGCCCGGCGACGTCATAGCTGAACGAAACACGGTTGCCCAGGGCGTCCACCACGGCCGACAGCCGGTTCGAGTCGGTGTCGTAGACGTTGGTGGTCACCTTGCCGAGGGCGTCCAGGATGGTGACCGCATTTCCCACGGCATCGTACGAGAAGCTGGTGCGCTGTCCGGCCGCGTCGATGGTGGCCGACACCCGGGACACAACATCGTAGACCGTGGAGGTCCGGCGGCCAAGCGGGTCCTGGACCTCGGTGCGTCTGCCGGCCGCGTCATAGGTGTAGCTGGTACGGGCGCCGGTGGCGTCCACATCGGCCGAGACGCGCCCGGCTGCGTCGTAGACGGTGGTGCTGCGCCGGCCCAGCCTGTCGATCACCACGGTGCGTCGCCCGGCGTCGTCGTACTGGAACGTCACCACGTAGGCCAGAGGATCGACCTCGGTCTCCACTCGGCCCGCCAGATCGAAGGTCTGCGTGGTCCAGTAGCCTCGGGCGTCCTGTACGCCCGTGCGCCGACCAACGGCGTCGTAGGCGAACGAAGTCCGGTTGCCCAGGGCATCGATCACGGCGCTGAGCCGGTTCGAGGTGTCCTGGTAGATGTACGTAGTGATATTTACCAGAGCGTCCACAACGGAGCAGCGATTACCCGCGGCATCGTAAGCTGTCGTGGTCGCCTGGCCCAGCGCGTTCACCTGAGCGATGGGCTGCCCCGCATCGTCGTACACGGTGGACGTCACGAAGGTCAGGGCGTTCATGATCGTGGTGCGCCTGCCCAGAGCGTCGTAAGCAAACGTGGTCCGGTAGCCCTTCGAGTCAATCACGGCCGTCACGTCGTTCCGGGCGTTGTAGACCGTGGTGGTTCGGTTGCCGCGTGCGTCCTGCACCGCATCTCGACGGCCTGAGCCGTCGTATGAGTAGCTGGTCCGGTTACCCAGGGCGTCGATATCCGCTGTGCGCCGGCGCGCCGCGTCGTAGGCCACAGAACTGACGTTGCCCATCGGGT
>CAJBBX010000111.1 GCA_903951425.1 uncultured Chthonomonas sp. | reverse complement strand
GGCGGTGATCAGGCAGGGCGTGTTCACGTCGACCTGGCTGGTGCCGATGGCGAACTGCGCGGTGGTCTCGCCGGCCGGGATGGTGACGGCTGCGGGGACCGAGGCCACGCCGGGAACCGCGCTGACCAGGTTCACCGTGACGGCGCCGGGAGCGGCTGGAGCCTGCAGCGTGATGGCGCCGGTGGCTCCCTGACCCTCCGGCAGGTAGTTCACCGAGACCGTGACCACGTCGATACCGACAGGGGCCACCGTAACGGGGGCCCTGGAGGTGGCGCCGCCGCGGGAGGCGACGATGGAGCCGGTGACGTTGGTGGCGACGACCGCGGTGTTGACCGAGAAGCTCGCGCTGGTCGCTCCGGCCGGGACGGTGACGGTGGACGGGGCGGCGGCGGCCGAGTTCAGGCTGGTCAGGGTGTAGACGGTCTCCTGCGGCATGGCCTCAAGCAGAGTGATCGTGCCGGTGGTCGTCTTGCCGCCGGGCACGGCCACGGGGTTGACGGTGAAGCTCGTGACGGTGGGCACCAGCGGGATGGACTGGTAGCGCCAGGCGGAAACCACCTGCAGGGCGGTGTAGGCCCCGGTACCGCCGGTGAAGCCGACATAGGCCGTGGGGCCGCCCACCACGGTGGGGATGTCGATGGTGTAGGTCTGGGTGTTGGTGGCGCTGGTCACCAGGTCGGTGACCTGGACGGTGAGGGTCGGGTTGGTGTAGGTCATGTCGGCGCGGAAGGTGTGGCCGCTCAGCAGGTTGATGCCCAGCGGGGTCAGGTCCTTGCCGCCAACGGGAATGGCGCCGTTGGCGTAGATGCCGGTGCAGCTGCGGGAGGGATCGATCCCGTTGCGCCAGACATCGAACTTGATGGCGACGCTGCGGCCGATGTTGGGGCCGGTGCCGACCGCGGGGTCGGGACCGTAGCCCAGCCCGCCGCCGGGTCCGCCCAAGGCGTTGGGTCCGGCGTTCTGGAAGGTGAAGGTGAAGCCGTCGGCCAGGGTGGCCATGGCGGTCGAGGTCATGCGGAACGTGAACGCGTTGGTGAACTTCTGCACGTTGACCGGATTGGACGCGAAGTTGGCCGACCGCTCCATGGGGCTACCGTTGTCCGGGGCGCGCTGCTCGTCGGTGATCACCAGCAGGCCGTTCTGCACCGGCTGCCACTGGATGTTGCCGTTGGAGCCGTGGGTAGTGGTGATGCCGCTCGCGTTGGGGAAGCCGTTGCTGTAGTCGATCAGATCGGCGTTGGAGACGCCTGCCAGGAACGCCGTGGCAAGAGCGATGCCGACGGTCCGGTGCAGGCTATTTGCGAAGGTCTTGGTGTTCATGGCAGTCCTCAGATCCAATGCGTGGCGCCCAATTGCGCCCTGCGCGATGGAGACATGATAGGACCTGCCCATTAGGCTTCCATTAGCGTTGATCAGAGACAGCGCCAGGGCCCGGGGGATGATCTCCCCGGGCCCTGGCTGGTCCAGCTGCGGCAAGTAGAACTGCGGTCTACGGCTCTACGGTGACCTTGGAGTAGACGTTGTTGACGCGGGAGGAGGCGGCCACCGTCACCAGCGTCTTGGCGCTGATCGTCCCGGCCTTCACCGGGAACGTTGCGCTGGTGGAGCCCGCCGGGAAGAAGACCGTGGCGGGCACCTCGACAGTGGCGTCGTTGGAGCTCAGGTTCATCGTCACGCCGCCTGCCGGTGCCGGGGCCTCCAGCGAGAGCGTGCCGGCGCCGGACCAGCCTGACTTCGCGGTGGCCACCCCGCCGAGCGTCACCACGTTGACGCGGAGGGGACGAACGGTCAGCGTGGTCGTTCGGCGGGTGTTGTTGGCGGTGGCGGTGATCAGGCAGGGCGTGTTCACGTCGACATGGCTGGTGTCGATGGCGAACTGCGCCGTCGTCTCGCCGGCGGGGATGGTGACGCTGGCGGGGACCGATGCCATGCCGGGAACCGCGCTGACCAGGTTCACCGTGATGGCTCCGGGGGCCGCCGGGGCCTGCAGCGTGATGGCGCCGGTGGCTCCCTGACCCTCCGGCAGGTAGTTCACCGAGACCGTGACCACGTCGATACCGACAGGGGCCACCGTAACGGGGGCCCTGGAGGCGGCGCCGCCGCGGGAGGCCACGATGGAGCCCGTGACGTTGGAGGAGACCACCGCGGTGTTCACGGAGAAGGTCGCCCTGGTGGAGCCGGCGGGGACGGTGACGGTGGCCGGAGCCGTAGCGGCGCTGTTCAGGCTGGCCAGGGTGTAGACGGTCTCCTGCGGCATGGCTTCCAGCAGCGTGATCGTGCCGGTGGTCGTCTTGCCGCCGGGCACGGCCACGGGGTTGACTGTGAAGCTCGTGACGGTGGGCGCCAGCGACCCGCTCTGGTAGCCCCACGAGGTGATCGCGTGCCGCGAGACCCAGCCGCCGGTTGCGGCGGTGAAGCCCACGTAGGCCGTCGTACCGCCCACCACGTCTGGGATGTTGACGGTGTAGTTCTGCAGGTCCACGGCCGATGTGGTGAGGTCGGTGAGCTTCACGGTCAGCGTCGAGAGTGCGTAGTTGATGTCGACGCGGAACGGATGGCCGCTACGCAGGTCAATGCCCGACTTGGCCAGGTCCGTGCCGCCGACGGGCGCGGCACCGTTCACCACGATGCCAGTGCAGCCGCTCGACGGGTCGCCGCCATTCATGTAGGTATCGAACTTCACTGCCACACTGCGACCGATGCTCGGAGCCGTGGCGCCGCCCGGCGCGGGGCCGTACCCCATGCCGCCGCCCGGTCCGCCCAGGGCGTTGGGGCCGGCGTTCTGGAGGGTAAACGTGATGCCGTCCGCCATCTCCCTGTTGTTGGCGGTTATCTGGAACCCGAACGAGGTCGAAAACCGCTGCACGCCCACAGGCGTGGCGAAAAATGCAGACGAGCGCTCCTCGGGGCCCGCGTTGTTGGGGCCGCGCTGCGTGTCCGTGAGGATCAGGGCGCCGTTCTGGATCGGTTCCCAGACGAGGGAGTAGCGTGAGGCCTGGGTGACATTCAGACCCGCGGCGCTTGTGAAGCCCTTGGTGTAGTCGATCCAATCGGCGGCCGCGGCGCCCGCAAGGGCCGCGGTGAGAAGTGCAAAGCCGGCAAATCGGCTGAGGTTCAATCGGTACTCTGTTGGTAGATGCATGGCCGTCAGGCTCCTGTCGCGCCCCGTACAGCACCCGGTCGGTACCGGAGGTCGGTGCGATTGGCTTTGAGCCTGAGGCCATGCCATTAGCAGGCCATTACGTGGCCGCTGCTACCTGGGTACGGGCGTTCGGTCCACGATCTCCGCGATGATCCCCTGGGCGTCGGCGCCGGCGTACTTGGCCTTCGTGTCGAGCATGATGCGGTGGGCCAGCACTGGGCCCGCATGGTCGCGGATATCCTCCGGCAGCGCGTAAGACCGGTTGCTGAGCAGGGCCGCCGCCTGCGCCGTGCGGTAGAGCGCCAACGAGCCCCGGGGCGAGACGCTGAGGGCCAGGCGCGGGTCGGATCTTGTGGCGTCGACGATCTGCAGGATGTACTCCGCCACGGCGCGGTCGACGCGCACGCGCTTCACGGCTTCCTGCAGTGCCCGCACATCGGCGCAGGTGACCACCGGCGCCAGGCTCTCGTACGGATGCGTGTCGTTCTGGCTGTAAAGGATGTCGATCTCGTCGGCCGGGGCCGGGTAGCCCAGCGCCAGCCGCATGGTGAAGCGGTCCAACTGCGCCTCCGGCAGGGGATAGGTGCCGTGGAACTCGATGGGGTTTTGGGTGGCGATGACGAAGAACGGCTCGGGCAGCGTGCGCCGGCGTCCGTCGATGGTGATCTGGCTTTCGCTCATCACCTCGAGCAGGGCCGACTGCGTGCGCGGCGACGTGCGGTTGATCTCGTCGCCCAGCAGCACGTTGGCGAAGACCGGCCCCTCGTGGAACTCGAAGTTCCCCTCCTTGGCGTTGTAGTAGCTGCTCCCGGTGATGTCCGCGGGGAGCAGGTCGGGCGTGAACTGGATGCGCCTGAACTCGCCGTCGATGGAGCGCGCCAGCGACTTGGCCAGCGTCGTCTTGCCGGTGCCGGGCACGTCCTCCAGAAGCACATGGCCTCCGGCGGCCAGCGCCACCATCAGCCGGCGCACGGTGCCGGCCTTGCCGCGGATCACGGTAGCCAGGTTCTCCTCGATCAGCCGGGCCGTGCTCAGGGTCTCCATCATGCGTCTCCTTGGTGCTCCAGTTGGTCCAGCATCGCTTCAAGGTCGGCCAGGCCGCCCGGCGTCTCCCCGCCGAACCGCTGCTCGTTATAGAGGGTAACGAACCTTGCGGCCGCTTCGCCCGCCCGCCCGCGTGGGCTCTGGCCGAGGTGCGCCAGCCAGGGCACCGCGTCCGGGCAGTCGGCGACATCCGGCGCGCACGCCTCGCGGAACCGCTGGGCGATAGCCCGCAACCTAGGCGAGGGTTCACTGTACACATACCCCGCGCCAGGGACCGATCGCCTGCGGCGCCTGCGCACCAGCTGCGCTCCCAGGATGGCCAGCAGGAGCGCGCCCATGCACCCCGCCAGCCGCATCCCCAGCGGGCCGGCCAGGGCCACCGACGCGGCCTCCCACTGCCGCTGTATCCACTCCTGCAGGCGCATGGACCAGGGCAGGGCCTCGGCAACCTCGTCCGGCAGGCCCGACGCGGGCGTGGCCTCCACGGTCACCCATCCGACGCCGTCGATCCAGGCCTCGCACCAGGCGTGGGCGTCGCGCTGCCGCACCACAATGCCGTCCGGGCCGTCCGGCTCGTGCGCGTAGTACCCTACCACGTAGCGCGAGGGCACGCCGACGCAACGGAGCATGAGGGTGGCGGCGGAGGCGAAGTACTCGCAGTAGGAGGGCTTGCGGCTCACGACAAAATCGGACACGGGGTCGCCGCCGCCGGGCCGGTAATCGAGGCTGTAGGCGTGGTCGGCCATGAGCCGCTGGGCGATGGCGCGCGCCTTGCGCTCCGGGCGCGTCTCGCTGCCCACGATTCGGAGCGCCAGATCACGCACACGGCGGTCCACCGAGCCCGGCACCGCCAGCATGCGCGCCCGGTCTGTAGCAGTCGGCGGCACGCAGAGCGGCCCCTGGCTCAGTTCGTCCTTCGGCAGGCGCAGCGTGTAGTCCACCGGAGCCCCGCCCCCCAGCCGCAGCGGGCCGCCGATCTCCGGCGCCCATAGCGTCTCGGCCGCTGGGTCCGCCGGGACGAGCCCCGCCATGTTCAGTGGAGCGCAGACCAGGCCGTCCAGCGGCTTCAGGCGGGTCACCACGGTCTCCGCGAGCGCCCCGTCGACGAGCGGCGAGAGCTCCGCGGGGGGCGCGGGGTGCAGGAAGCGTTGGTCCATGCCCGGCAGCCAGGCCCCGCGCTCATAGTCGGTAAACGAGAGGCCGCGTAGGTGCGGCAGCGGCGTCGCGCCGCGCAGCTGCAGTATGCGCTCCAGCGAGAGGCCGCGGTTCAGCGACGCGCCGAGCCGCGGATTGCCGGAGAGGCCCACGGCGTCCGGCGTGCGTGGGATCTCGCGGAGCAGGCGCATGCCCCACTCGGTGATCGGCTCCTTGTACGCCGTTAGCGCGCCCGATCCTGCCGCACCGAGCGCCGCCGCAGCAGCCCACGCGATGCCGCGGACCACCGAGCGCCGGTGGCCGGGTAGGCCCTCCGGCGGGTCGTCATGGGGCCGCATGTCCCGCACGGCGCGTAGCAGCAGGAGCGCATAGGCCGGCACGAACCACGGGGCGAAGGTCGTGTCGAACGTGTTCGACGCCGACAGCATGATGATGCCGGTGATGAAGACGAGCAGCGCCCCGCGCGTCCCGGAAGCCCGGTTGCGGCGCCATGACTGCAGCACGATGAGCGCCAGTCCGGTATCGGCCACCAGCGCCAGGCGGTCGGGGTCCAGCATGGAGTCGGACCTGGCCGCGGGGAACGCCCCGCGCAGTAGCGTGGCGCCGATCACCAGGGCAAGGAAGACGGGTCCGGCCTGCGTGACGGCATCGCCCACGCGGACGGGCGAGAACCTGCCCGCCACGAGCAGCAGGAGCAGGAGCGTCGCAGAGACCGTGGGCCCCTCGGTGAGCATCATGCCCGCCACGGCGACCACGGCCAGGAGCAGCACTGACCAGGGCATGGCCCCCCGCACCGCCGGCCGCGGGGCCACCTACAGCTCCCTCACGCCGCCGGCGAACGTGGCGGCGTTGATCACCGTTGCGTGGCCGTCGCCGGATGCGGCCGGGTCCATGGCGCAGTCGGCGTCCCGGACGCAGATCACCTTTACGCCTGCCCCCTCCCGCCGGAGCCGGTCGACGAATGCCCGCCGCGCCTCGTCCCACTCCGTGAAGACGCAGACGACGGTGGTGATCCGCGACAGGTTCTGGATCACCTCCGGCTCCAGCGTGCCGAACGGCTCCTCGTCGGAGACGTCGACGCAGGCCAGGATGTCCAGGATCTGGTCGAGGTAGGCCAGGCTACGCCCGGCGGTCAGGTGGTAGAGGTTTGGGCCTGCGGCGAAGAGGTCGACGATGTAGTCGGACCGCGCCATGAAATCGCAAACGGCGGCGCAGACCGAGATGGCGCGCTCGAAGTTCTCCCTTGCCGGCGCCGGGGACTTGCGGTGCACAAACGTATCAAGCACGACCCCCACGCGGAGGAAGTACTCCTCGCGGTACTCCCGTACAATGGGCTTCTGGAGGCGCGCGGTGGCACGCCAGTCAATGGTGCGGACGTTGTCTCCGTCGCGGTACTCCCGGTTCCCCACGTACTCGAAGGCGTTGCCGATGTTGGATGCCATGGCGACGCCGCCCGGGTGGTACCGCGTGCCGGCGGGTATCGCGAGGCGCACCAGGGGCATGAAGCTGGGATAGACCAGGACGCGGTGGGCCTCGGGCACGTTGCGGTAGGCCCGCAGCAGGCCGAACGGGTAGTCGGTCTCCAGCCGGAAGCCGCGCCACTCCTGCACGCCGCGGCGGGGGCAACGGAGCGTCACACGGACCGTTGCACTCTCGCCCTTGCCCAGCGCCGGCGCGGAGACACCTTCGTGCGGCCACGGCTCCAGCGCCCACGGCAGGCCATAGGGCACGATGCCCACGGGCACGAAGGCCCCGCGCCGCTGCTGGGTCGCCTCGATGTCGACCGCCAGCAGCTGCCCCATGCCGATGCGGTGCGGATGGCGTGTGCGCAGGGCCATCCTGGGGCGGACGAACCATGTGGCCACCACGGCCGCCACCCAGACGCTGAGCAGATAGATGAACGTCACATAGAACTGCACGTCCAGCGAGCTCTGGGCCACCACGAGGAAGATGCCCAGCGATGCCAGGAGCCAGCGGCCGGCGGGGGTCATCCGCTGCGTCCAGAAGCGCCAAACGAAGGGCGAAATGTGCGCCTCGCTCATGCGCAGCGGCAGGCAGGAGTAGCTCTTCGTGCGGGAGATGGGGAAGCCGGCCCACACGGCGGGCGGCTCCTCAGGTGGGACGCCGCGCTCCGGCCCTGGTGGAGGCAGTGACATGGATGGATGTTCACTCCGGTTGGGGCGGAATCCTATCGAGCCCAGCAACAAGCGAGGGCCGCGCCAATGACGCGACCCTCGGTGTACTTCAGCCGGCGCTAAGGCCGGGGATTACCAGCGCTTGCCGCCGCCGCCGCCGCCGCCGCCGCGGTTGCCGCCGCCGCCACGGCTTCCGCCGCCGCCG